>JAUCGF010000174.1 GCA_030378005.1 Desulfococcaceae bacterium HSG9
GCTGTTTGTTTGTCTCTCCGGCACGGCCCGTCTGCATCCACCTTCAGCAATATCTGAGCACGGCGCACTTTCTGACTGCCACCTTTGAGTTTCCTGATAGTTTCATGTAAATGATCGCGTTCTTCCACAGTCAGCCGAACAATGTATTTTTTTTGCATAATGTTCCTCCGTATTTTCCTGCATTATGCACTCATTTTCAGGTAAACGCAATCCTAATTTTTAGTTTTGACAAAGCACTAGTACTTCAACTCGGAAGTTCCTCCCCCACTTTTCTTGGGATAACCCATTGAATCTATTAACATCAAGGTGGGGGCGAACTTACAAGTTGTTGTACTAGTGTCATGTCAATCGTCAATTGTCGGATAAAGCCTTTTTAGTTTTATCCGAGCGTTTTCATTTGTGAACTGCCAGTTGATTTTGGATTTTTTATTATTTCTGGCTTTTTGCCATGCAAGCGCCTCTTTCCTTACAATCTCAATATTATCGATTCGTCTGTTTAAACACCGGCCGATAAGAACATTCAGTTCTATTTCAGCCATATTTAGCCGGCTCCCGTGTTTTGGAGTATATACAAACTCAAATCTATCCCATAACACCTTTGCTTTATTCGGTGTAAAGACTTCATAAAGAGCGCCCGGAGTATGTGTGTTCAGATTGTCCATAACCAAAGTTATCTTTTCAGCCCCTTTATATGTCGTAGCAATTTCTTCTACAAAGTACGCCCAATCTTTCTTCGTTTTTTTCTCAGTAATCTTAACGATTCGGTTTCCTGACAAGGGTTCACACGCTATAAAAATATTACACACACCGTAACGTTTGTATTCATAATCGTATTCAGCACACTTCCCGGATGATGCCGGAATAGGAATTTTTGCCTCCCCGATTGATTGTTTGGGAGACTCATCCATACATATTACCGGAAAACGAGGATCGAACGGACGCTTGTAAACATCCGGCACCATTTCCATGTTAGCCACAAAGCTGCTGTTTTGTTTGGGCGGTATTACCTGACCCTTGCGTAGCCAGGGTTTAATTTCGTTTTTTTTAAAATGCCGCGAATTGTTTCATGGGATATGCTTTCAATGTAATCCGGTTCGACCATTTTATCTGCTAATAGGCGTAGAGACCATCTGGCGAAACCCTCCGGCGGTTCGCTGCAACTCATCGCAACCAAATGTGCTTCAAAATCACCGTCTGTCTTCTTTTTGTATATACGGCTTCCTTTTCCACCGTTCAGCGTAATATCAAAGCCATCTTCAACAAACCGTTTTTTCACACGATCAATTTTTCTCATGCTGACATTCAGCACTTTTACAATCACTTCGTTTTTAGAACGTTCTTTCTGGAACTCGCCTTCATCACAGGCAAGTAAGATTAACGCATTAAGAATTTTTTGCGATTTATGTTTTCCCTTTGATGTCAGTGTGATAAGTTCTTCGCGTTCTTTCTTTGCAAGTGTTACAATATATTTTTTCATATCTAACCTCCTTAGTTTTGGTTATGAGAAAAAATATACCTCATTTTATACGACTATGCAAGATTGACACAACACTAGTACTGTAGCAATCTTGCTTTGATGTGTTTTTGCGTGTATTGCTCTTATGTATTGAATTTAAACATATAATACTTAGGAGAAACGAATGACAGTAAAAAAATATCGCGTAAAACTCACCCGTGAAGAGAGAAATGATTTGTTACAATTGACTTCCCGTGGGAAAACAACGGCTCGGAAGTTAATCCATGCTCAGATACTACTACATGCAGATGAAGAATCCGGCACCGGGTCATTGAAGGATACAGCCATTGCGAAGACTGTGCATTGCAGTCGACTTACGGTGGAAAGAGTTCGCAAACGTTTTGTCACAGAAGGTCTTGAGTCCGCACTCAACCCTGAAGTTCAAAAACGCAGACGCCCTGAAAAGCCGGACGGAAAAGGTGAAGCTTTTTCAGTGGCGACAGCCTGCTCACCCGCACCGGATGGGCGTTCTGACCGGACATTGCGGTTATTGGCAGACCGATTGATTGAATGTGATATTGTCGACACCATATCCGGAGAAACCGTCAGGAAGACATTAAAAAAAACGAACTCAAGCCTTGGCTGAAGAGATGCCGGGTCATACCGCCAAAGGAAAATGCAGACTTTGTCTGTGTGATGGAGGATATACTTGAGGTCTGTCACCGAGTTTACACTGAAGATGAAGTTTTGGTGTGTATGGACGAAACCGGCAAGCGACAAGTGAAAGAAACACGAATTCCATCGCCTTCCAAAGCGGGGTCGCCGGAAAAATTTGATTATGAGTACGAAAGAAACGGAGTCGGCAATCTATTCATGTTATCGGCTCCACTTGAGGGATGGCGGCATGTAAAAGTCACGGATAGACATACAAGACAAGATTGGGCACAATCAATCAAAGAATCAGTGGATGAGCGTCACCCCGGAAAAAAGATTGTTTTGGTGATGGATAACTTGAACACCCATAAACCGGGTTCACTCTATGCAACCTTTGAACCTGCAGAGGCAAGACGAATTGCCGAACGTCCGGAAATCCATTATACCCCCAAACATGGAAGCCGGCAGGATATGGCGGAGATAGAAACAGGTGTGTCAAGCCGTCAGTGCCTGAACAGGAGAATTCCAGACCAAGAGACGTTACGCACCGAGATAGCGGCATGGCAAGAGCAACGAAATCAGGAAGCCGCTGTTGTTAACTGGCGATTTACAACTGATGATGCTCGAGTTAAATTAAAATCACTTTACCCATCAATACAGCGTTGATGGAGTACTAGGTTAAGAGACGGCTTTTTGGGCTGCCATGTATAAGCGATCAGGCCATCGACAATATTCACCATGAAATTGATAACGCTCCGATGCCTGGTATGTTCAATCAGGGAAATATTTTTTAGCTGATCATTAACGGTTTCAATCAATGCCCTTTTTCTGAGTAAAATTTTATCTACGACAGGCATTAGTACATTTTTCATATTTTTCCTGATTTTAGTTACTGACTGAACATCATTTTTAAGCAGCTGATCAAAAAGCGGTCAGGAAATATATCCTTTGTCTCCGAAAAGTTTACCTGATATGTCGGCAGCCATATAGGGAACCGGTTTACGATCATCGACATTACCGGGTGTTAATCAGAAAGCTGACAATTCGCCCTGATCGTTAATAATGAGGTGTGGCTTAAATCCGTAGAACCGGCCTGTTGAATTTTTCCCTCGCTTTGCTGATGATTTAAATACTTTATGTGAATGGATCCTTCGATTATCACAAACCTTGATCGAAGTCGAATCGACAAAAGCAATACCTGTGGCCCAGCCTTTTTTCTGATTTAAGTGGCTGCAAAGCGGGATAAGCGCCGAGCCTTTCAATTCGATAAAACGGTTATAACTGACCGGATCAGGAAAGGCTTTAGCGTGATATTCTTTGATAAAGCCGGTATAAAATTTTTTAAACGTACGGTAATCAGAATAATCAAATAAAACAACAATTGTCATTATCACGCTTAATGACATTGAAGATGGTTTATTTCGTTTTTTCATTCCTAAAGTTATAAGACTCAGATTATACCAGGGTTCGAATTCATTGCTGAAATCATCGACATCACAAAACAGCGAAGTGATCGGCGGATACGTCATAATCACCTCCTGTGCTGATTTAAAATTAAATTTTGAATTTTGTACAAGTGAAACTATTATCTGTCTGGAAATTATCATGTTAAACAAATATCGTAATAATTCCCTATAAAAACAGATACTCTTATGTCGAACTGACGTTAATTTATATCGAACTGACGTTAAGATAGGCCAAAACCTCGAAGGTCTTTGGTTCAAAACGTTCAACCTGTTCGGTTGCTATCAATGTAGGGTGGACAACGTTTTGTCAATCACCAGATTCACATCTGATAACAATGCAAAGCGACGAACTTCGTTAGAAAAACAGCCTTTGCCCACCGGGCAGGTCGAGTATTTTCAGAATGATTAATCGCTTGCATTTTAAAAATCGGATTTTTTGCTTATCGCTTCAGACATCCTGAAAATCAGGATGTTCATGCCCGATAATCACCAGGCGATCCTGAGATGACAAGACAGTGTCTTTACCGGGATTCAGATCCACTTTGGGGTTTATAACGATTTGGCTGAATACGCTGTGCAATTCTCCGGTATCCTGATGTGACGAAAGAAAGGAGCGCGGCGCGGCTTCATCATCTGCGCCATTTTCAGATTCATTCGTGTGATTCGTGGTTACAAACCCGATCAGAATAAACGGCACATCAGCTAAAATAATCTTTTCGGCCAGTTGGCGATAGGTTAATTGAGTTAAATGCGAAGGAACGGTTATGGTGTAAAGTTGGGAAGTGCCTTGTCTGACGGTGAGAAGGTCTTCGAAGATATTTTTAATTCCCGGATTCAGAGAACTTTGGACAATCAGTTTTTCTGAAATTTCGCGCATACAGATTATTTCATTGACATCTGTGGCTTCCATAAGACGCCGGTTGCTTGACGCAATTAGTTCTATAACCGTGTGAACCTGGGGATTTTGTTTTTCGATGGCCATGGCCGTAAGCGTTGACGGAGCATCCGCCAGATCACCGTGATTCGGGTCAGCCAATATAACGGCTGCACGAGTATGTTTGATGCTCACTTTCCGAAGATCGTTTTTGTCGGTCGGGCAGCCCTCTACCGTATAAAAACGGTCGCCAGCGGATGCCGGCGGATGCCATTCAGGATGAGAGCGCCAAAGTTCCTCGTCTTGAATGAGAAGCACAACGTCCGGCGGTTCGAATAGGGTGCCGGTGTGTAATTCCTCTACAATCTTTCCGACCTTGGCGTTGCAATTGCAAATCACCACATGATCGGTCAAATTTTCTATAGAATGCGGCCTTGCCATAGGTCTTCCTTTCGAGGTTTGGCGAAAGACGGGCGTATGTAAGCGATCACCACCAGATTATCCCGCTTTTGTAAAACTGGATCGGGCGGGGATAATCCGTTCTTTTGCCCGGCGGGGTTAATAAAGAATGTGGTGTTCGGCTGGCGTTCCGTCGAGCGGTCGATTCCGATGAGCGTTATATCCGCCTTATCCATATTTAAAAAATGAAGTTGCGCCTGTTTGAAGGTTTGACCAATCAATTCGTCCGGAACCGGCAGAGTGTAAAATTCATTGGAATCACCGGTCAGAGTCATCAGTTCGTAAAAAATCTGCGTTACACCGGGATTTAAAACCGCTTGACTGATTAAGCGAACGCCAAAATCAAATGCGGCCATGAATTCGACATCTTCCAGCGCCTGGGTGTATTTCCAGCTTTGCAGATCACGAATCTCAGCCACAATCGGTATATTCCGATTATGACAATAGGCGGCCAGCGTTTTCATCAATGTGTGGTTGTCCCTGTCAGCGGGTTTGTCTGACGCCCGCCCGGATGATAAAATAATCACCCGCAAAGCCTTATCCAAACAGGCCTGTTCAAGGATAGCGGGTTTCAGAATGTCCCCCGGCAGAGCCATCACCTTTTTATATAGCTCGGAACCGTCTGTACGGGTTTCGTCCGCCCGGCGATTCACAATCAGAATATAATGCCGGTCTTTAAGCACCGCCATAAGTTGAACAATGATATTGTGCAGATGGCGGCTGTGTCCGATAATCACAATATGCCGTTCCAGTTTGGTGCGTGACGGTTTGATTGCGATTCGGCCGGAGCGATTGATCCGGTTCACCAGCACAGATACGATTTCGGCTGTGAGCATCCCCACAATACAGATTCCGGCAATGAGAAGCGCCGTTACCAGTATGCGGCCCGGCAGAGACAGAGGCTCTTTGTCCTCAATGCCCGACACAAGCACAATCAGGATATGCCAGTATGATTGCCAGTAACTCCCATAAGGCCCTTTATGTTCCAAAAGGACAGCTTCAGTGAACCAGAGTGCATTGGCACCGGCAATCCAGATCAGCATAGAGGTGATAAACAGTTTTTTGAGGTCGGTTAGACGGTATTGTTCGGTAATATAACTGAGCCAGATTCGGACAGAAACAAAGCTGCGGTATATCAAAAAACCGTATCGAAAAAATTTCAGCAGCCGGATCAAACGCAACAATCTCAGAAGGCGCAACAAGCGCACGCCTCTGAGCGTCCTCAGCATCATCAAATCAGCGGTCAGCATCAATATTGCAGGCAGAATAGCGGCCAGATCGATCAGCGCATAAAAAGTGAACGGATAGCGCCAGCGTTTCTCGGCCGCGTACCAGCGCAGCAAGTATTCAATAATGAAAATAACTGTAAAAACGATTTCAAGTTGCCAGAAAAACGCTTCGTGTTCAGGATAATAATGTCCCAAGGGAATCAACGCACATGAGATAACGATACAGACAAGGATGAAGATATCGGTCAGCAGGCTAATCCGGCTTGATTGAGGGCCGCCTTTATACGGCTCCATGATTTCATGTAGGCGGGATTTGAGCATCGGTGTACAGTTTTCAGTCAGCTGTCAGCAGTCCACAGCCGACTCCTAATTTAAATACTCTAAAGCGGGCAGACGATAACGTTTTTGTATTTGAACATTGATCTGGGGAATTTCAGCCGGATCCAGATAGATAACGCGCGGATGTTGTTCAAACTCGATTTTATGAAAACCGTTCACAGGTGTTTCCAACGCCAGAGGAACGTCTTCAAGCCGCCCGATTTTTCGATTGTTAATGCGTGTTACCACGAGATCGGATAATTTTTCATACCCCAATGTGTAGGAAGCAGGCAGGACACGGGATAGAATGACAATTTTAGAACGCTCTTCTTTATTGATCCGGTCCTGATTAAGATAATAATACAAAAGATGAACCGGTGATGATGACCGCCAGTTTTTGCCATAAGCACGCAGATAGGGCGCGGACAGTTCCTGAAGAACCAAACCGCCCAAGACATAATAACGCAGCGGTTTATCAATTATATATGGCGGCACAAGGAACGATTCGGGAGGTCGATGCGCAACGGTTACAGGAATCGTTATCACCTGGCCTTTGCGGAAAACAGTGAACGGAATGCTTGCGCCGGCATGAAACTCACATCGAATCAAGTGTGGCAGGGCGACCTTGCCATAAGCCGGATGTTCAAAATTGCCACGGCTGTCGATGGCATACCCGTTAATTTTTAAAATCACATCCCCTGCCCGGATACCGGCTTTGGCGGCCGGCCCTTGTTTAACCATACTTTCCACATAAATTCCCCCGCTTTGCTGCGTCATGCCGATATAGCGCCTGAATTGCGGGTCGGCTGTGGATGCGTATTTTAAACCGGCTCTGGGAAAGCCTTCATAAGCTCCGTCACGAGCATCTTCAAGAAAATGTTGAATCACGGGTGCGGCCACCACATCAATGGTCAGTTTATTTGTATCATTGCGCATGACCAACCCGGCCAGGCGTCCGTTTTTTACCACCGGCAGAGTGAAATTGTTTGAACGATATTGCAATGACCCGTTCAGGCGATAGACTAAAAACCGATTGGCTAACGCATAACGTCCCAGTTCAATCGCCGTGATGACGCTGTCGGCCGGTGCGATATCCCCATTGGCTTTTACTTGCAAGACAGTCAGCCGATCACCTTGCATAACGTCTGTCGTCAGGTCTATATGCGGTATGTCTTTAATAAAATCGGGATCAGTCGGTTTGAGGAGCGCCAAATTGGCTTCATAATCAACCACCAGAACTTCAGCGCGGCTTTTTTCACCTGTGTTAATTTTTTCCAATTCAACGTATCGGTGGTTGGCCAGCAAGGATGCGGTCAATAACACTCTCTGATCGGAAATAACCACACCGATGGCTGTATGGCTGGCCGGAGACGATTTTTTCCAGGGGCTGTGGGTGTTATAGTTCTGCCGGCTGACATTGACCCGGATGACCGAATTTTCAGATAGATCGTCAGACACCTTTGGGCGACGGGCCGTCGTTTGGCAGGAAGTCAGTAAAATGATCAAGCTGAAGATCATACAACTCAGTACGGTGAGCAACACTCTCTTTTGAGCGGTTATTTGGATATATTTGAATGCTGCGCAATTAAAAACGGTCATAAAAACTCCTAATCGGTTATGGGTGTATTTTCTAAAATTATTGACTTTAAGAAAAAATTTTCAGGTTTGATGTAGTGATAGTAAATGTTTCATAGCATGGCAAATGTTTTAATGCAAATAAAGATCATATAAATTCAGAAAGTGCGTTCCCAAAATTTCAAGTAAACCACAACTTCGCCGTTTCAAGCGTCCAATATAATCAAGGGCATTCATTTGACATTGTCGAATATTTTCTATATGTTCAGATAATTTTTTTTTGAATAAAAGCAGGTGTTCGACATACGTTATATAATGTCTGAACAAAAACCTTTTAACCCCTCGCCCTTGATGTGGATGTTAAAATCAGCTATTGCGCTTCGGAGGTGCGGGTTTTTAAAACATTGTCTGAACCATGATTCACAGGATTAAAGGATTTACATGATTAACTTACCGTAAATAAAGGAATAAAGAATGAATGCGACCATGAAACTTAATTGCGATGAACTTGCGTCTGAAGATATTCAAGAAATCACTATGGAGATGATGCGGGTCTTAAACCGTGAAACGGATGTAACGGCGAGCCTTGCGAAGGAATCCGCTCAAAGGGAGCCCGGGGTGATGCCGTCACTTTGGGGCAGCTTGCGCTCACAGCGTTAAGCGGCGGCGCGGCGGTGGCGATGTTTAACGTTTTTAAATCATATATAGAAAGAAGAAAAAGCCTGATTATCGAAATCAAGGGCGAGGATGGCAAAACACTTTCGCTGAATGCCGAAAATCTGAGCAAACAGCAAATCGATCAAACCCTTGAGATAGCCAAAAACTTTACCGGAGAGTGATCATGGCGGAAAAACGCTACGGCATTTTGATTGCAAACAGCCGGTTCTCGGAAGAATCGGGGCTTGATAATCTCAGGTTTCCGGAAAATGATGTGGATCGGTTTAATGAAGTGCTGTCAGATAAAGCGCGGGGGCGGTTTGCCGAGACAGTTGTTTTGAAAAATAAACCCAATTATGAAGTACGGGTAAAAGTTCATCAGGTTCTAAAGAAAGCGGGCAAAGATGATCTGGTGCTGATCTATTATGCCGGACACGGAAAGCCGGATGATCGTTGGCGGTTGCACTTGGCAACGTCCGACACACAGGCAGACCTGCTGGAATCCACTTCCATCCGTATGGAAGACCTGAAAAATTTCATGGACAGCTCTTTATCAAAGAAAAAAATCCTGATCCTGGACTGCTGCTACAGCGGTGCGGCCGGAGACAGCTTTGTTGCAAGAGGTGATGTGCAAGACCAGTTGAAGTTCATGTCCAGAGGCCGCGGCACTTATATTATGACGGCTTCTGCAAAATATGAGCAGGCTATGGAAAAGAAAAATCATGGGGTTTTTACCAAGCATCTCATTGACGGGATTAAAAGCGGCAGGGCCGATTCCAAAGCTGCCGGCCATATCACCATAGACGACCTTTATAGCTACGTCTATGATCAGGTGTGTGCGGAAGGATGCCAGGAACCTATGAAATGGGGCCTGAACATAAAGGGCGACCTTATTATTGCGCGAAGCGGCAAGACGCCTGCTGCCGAGCGTTATCGACAAATCCGTAAAATGCTTCTGGAATGGGCCAATAAAGATATCCTCCCTGATGCGATTCTAAGCGGGGCGTTTTCCGTGATGGGATTGGAAACATCCGCCTTGACGCCGCAACAAAGGCTTTATGATAAACTGCTCAATCGCTTTTTAGATAAAGAACTGAAAATCGGGCAGTTTATTGAGGAGTGGTATAAAATTACGGCCTCCGGCAACATCAACATACAAAGCGAACCGGTAGAGACAGCAAGTACGGTGGAAGAATCGGTTGATCGAACGCCAAAAATTTCTGATAGCCCCGCAACAAAGCAAGGTAAAGTCAGCCAAACAGATGAAGCATTTAGCAATACCATCGGAATGCAGTTTGTTTACATCGCGCCCGGTACATTCACAATGGGCAGCCCAAAGAATGAGCCTGAACGGGAAGAAGGCGAAACACAACACCGGGTAACTCTGACCAAAGGGTTTTATATGCAAACCAAAGAGGTGACGGTAGGGCATTGGCGGGCGTTTGCAGGTGATACAAATTATAAGAGCGATGCGGAAAAAGGCGATGGCGCATACGCATGGATTGATAACGGCTGGAAAAAAAAGAAGGAAATTTATTGGGCCAACCCCGGTTTTAAACAACAAGGCGACCATCCGGTGACTTGCGTATCATGGAACGACGCCCAAGCTTTTATCCGATGGTTGTCCGAAAAAGAAGGCAAAGACTACCGGCTTCCTGCTGAAGCTCAGTGGGAGTACGCTTGTCGTGCGGGAACGAATACACCTTTTTTCTTTGGGAAGTGTCTGTCCACTGACCAAGCCAATTATAATGGTAACTATCCCCTGAAAGGCTGTCCCAAAGGTGAGTATCGTAAAAAGACCGTTGCTGTGGGAAGCCTTCAGCCCAATGCTTGGGGTTTATATGACATGCACGGCAATGTGTGGGAATGGTGCCAGAATCGGTATGGTGAATATCCTTCAGGCAATGTTACAGACCCTGTCGGGCCGGATAAGGGTGCTGACCGTGTCCTGCGCGGCGGCGGCTGGAACTACTACGCCAGGGGCTGCCGTTCCGCGGGCCGCGGCAGGAGCACGCCTGGCTACCGGCTCGCTCTCTACGGCTTTCGGCTTGTCTTGCCCTCAGGTCAGTAACCGGGCCGGAAGCACCGGAGAGCGCAACAGTCGTATGGAGGCTGTCGCGGAGCAGGCCGGAATCGCCTGTTGTGTCTCAGATGTGCGGGATTTTTTGAGATGAGTGATAAAGCCTGGTTTTAACCCCAGGTTGCGGTAATTAACCGGTTGCCCTCTGAAGGGCGCGGTAGGACAAATGAAAATCTGATGGCAAGCACGTTGACAAATTTATTAGACATCTTTCCTAAATAAATCCTGATGGCTTATAAGGTTGCTATTTATCAACGTTTTTCGGTAATAACCTTCAAATTGGCAAAATTCTGTAAACCCTTGATATACAAGGGCTAAGAATTATTTAGGAAAGATGTCTATTATTTCATATCGTATTCACGACGAAAATACGTCAGAATTTAATCAAACCCAAAATCAGAAAACAATTATATCCGTATTTTGGCGGAATCATTCGTGCTGAAAAAGGGAAATTAATTAAAATAACCTGAGTTCGACGAGTTTTTATTTTACAATGACAAGAGATTTTTCAAGGTCAATCCCCCTCATTTCAGGTTTATTAGGGTAATAAGTGTAAGCAATGAGTCCCGTAAGCACATTGTTCATAAACCCTGCTAAAGAACGATGTCGTGAGTGCTCAATTTGAAAGTAATTTTTCAACAAATCGTTAGCTGTTTCAACAACAGCTCTTTTTCTCAGGAGAAAACGATTGAAATGTGAGAGAACCTGTTTCATATTTTTTCTGACAGTGGTGATGAGTTCTGGTCCCTGTTTCAAAAGCACTTCCGCAAGGGCTTTTTTGATATAACCTTTGTCTCCTGATACTTTGCCTGCTAAATTTTTAACCATTCTGAGAACAGGTTTCCGGTCATCTGAATTACCGGCGCTGATATGAACTGACATTAACTGGCCGACATGATTGATAACCATATGGAGTTTGAATCCGTAAAACCAGCCTGTTGAGCTTTTGCCTCTTTGAGCGATGTCTTTAAAAACTTTGTGACGAGGAATACGCAGATTCATACAAACTCTCAGAGGAGTAGAGTCAATTACATAAATTCCGGTATTATCACTCATTTCCATACGAAACTTCAAAAACAAGGCTAACGGCATGAGAACTACGGGAGCCACTTCAACAAATCTTTGATAAGTCACCAAAGAAGGAAATTCATTTCGATGAAATTGCCAAATAACATCTTTGTAAAAACTTTTAAAATTTTGTCCCCTGATTATCTGATATGCGACCTGAATTGTCATAATTTCACTTACTGAGAGACGACAAAAAGGGCGCTGTCGTCTTTCTCCGATTAAATGTTTTTGAAAAATCGGCTGAAAAACTTTTACGAATTCATTGATTTCACTATATAATTCGGTCTGAATTGTCACATTATCCTGATTGGGAGAAATTG
>JAUCGF010000175.1 GCA_030378005.1 Desulfococcaceae bacterium HSG9
TCAAATAAAAATCAAAAGCAGAGTGAAAGTAAACGGGCTGCTATAGAGAAGGTCATACGATATTCAGAGAATCACAGGCAATGGATGAAATATGGTTATTATCTGAAGAAGGGGTTTCCAACAGGTGGCGGAGTTGTTGAGTCAACATGCGGTCACACCGTGAAAGACCGAATGGAGGGAACCGGCCGTAGACAGTCGATAGAAGGAGCCGAATCGACTCTTCCACTCCAATCTGTTTATACCGGTGGCGATTGGGAGTTATATTGGGAATGGCATATGAAACCGGAAAGGAGAAGGCTATATGGAAGTGTGTTTGAACCGTTGGGCATCGCAGATGACTATAACGATGAAATTCTGACTGAAAAAGCAACATGAATGTGAAAATTCATACTGCTTTGATAGTTGAGATAAAAAACTGAAAAAGGTTACACTCAATTCGTTTTCATCGTGTGCTATAATTTTACTCATGATTTTTTCCTTTAGATGTTAATGGTTAATTTGGGATAGTTTACCTTAAATAGAATATCAAGGGAAATCAACACCCTTTCAAGCAAAGACGCCAGTTCTTCAAGCGTGGGCAGTCGCCAGTCATTGTAGCCACCCAAACTTTCACTGTTCAACCGGCGAACATAATCATCTTTTTCATGGTCTGACATACTCTTATCAGTTCCTGACTGCTGCCACATCAAGCCTGTATTCCGATCCGTTACCGTGCCTGCCATCGCCATTATCCTTAAAATCATTTTTGAAATCTCCAGATTCATTCTTATATTTATCAAAGAAATTATACTTCTTCAGCATGGCTTTGACATCGTTGGCAGAAAGCTTTGCCAGCAGACTACGAAGGAGGATATTAGACTGAGCGGATGCTTTAAGGCTTTCTGATGTACCGCACTCCAAACGCACTGACACACTTTCATCCCGCCCCGCTGCACCAGCGAGTTATCCAGATAAGTACGCGGCTTGCCGGAGATCGCATCCGACGGTATCCACCAACCGCTTTTCAGCCGGCGATTGATATCTCCGTGACCGGCGAAATAGATCAGAATGCTGTCTTGCGCTTCAGCGGAATCCACCAACCGCATCAAAGCGTTATAAGCTGAAGCTCGCACTCCCGGAATTCAAACTTCAGTTTGAAAGGAGCAAGCTGAAGCTCGCACTCTGGATATATAACTCAATCACAAGCCGGAAAGCGCACCTCAAATTCAGCACCCTTACCGATCTCACTGGCCACTTCGATTACGCCTTTATAATCTTTGACAATTCCATAGCTGATGCTCACGCCTAATCCGGTCCCTTTGCCGACTTCTTTGGTGGTGAAAAACGGCTCAAAGATTTTATCGATGTATTCGGGCGGCATGCCGGTTCCGGTGTCTGTTACCGTTACTTTCACCTGCCCGTTTTCGCTAGAAGATTTTATTTTCAGCAACTTTTCAGTTTTGCACCCTTCTGATTGAGCCGCCTTTGCATCCATCGCATCCATAGCATTGGTCACCAGATTGATAAAGACTTGTTCCAAACGGTTGTGTTCGGCCATAATAAACGGGATATTCGGCTCAAGGTCCAATTCCAAATCCACCTCATGGGCATGCAACTGGTGTCCCAATACCTTGAAAACATCTTTAATCGGGTCGTTGATACACACGCGAGTTGTTACCACTTCGGATTGACGGGCAAAATCGCGCATGTGTTTGATAATGCCGGTCGCGCGTTGAACGTTGCCGCTGATATCATCGGTCAGTGTCAGCAGGTCTTCATGGCTGGGAGTTACGCCCTTTTTCAGCATTTTGGTGATAAAATCGGTGCATATCTGGATAACATTCAGTGGTTGGTTGATCTCATGGGCCATGCCGGCGGCCATGGTGCCTAGTGTGGTCATTTTACTGGCTTGGATTAACTGGGTCTCCTTTTCGACGCTTTCGGTGATATCCGTGGTAGCGGCGATGAAACAATCCCCCTCACTGTATTGGGCATACGAAACATTGATATTCACATAGAAAGGGATATGGCCTTTTTTGTAATGCCTTTTTTTTGAATAAAAGACAGCACCGCCATGGGCAATGTTTTCCAAACCCGATGAAAATTCTTCATCTTCGGCATCTCCCAAACTTAAAAAAGGCTTGTTAAGCATCTCTTTGCGTGAATAGCCATAGCAATACTGGGCGCGCTGATTGGTATCTATAATTTTCAATGTGCGGGCATTGATAATAAAAATAGGATTGGGGTCATTATTAAACAGCGAACGGTATTTTTCTTCCGATTTTTGGCATTGTTTCTGAAGGACAGCATTTTCGATGGTCACACCGATGCGGTTGCCGATAAGCTCCAATACACGTTTTTCCTCATTGATGTATTGATGCGTCTTTTTACTTTCGATCCGGATAACACCCAACACCCGTTTGTTTTTAGTACACATTGGAATATAAGCCAAAGACCGTATCCCTTTGCAGGCTAAAAGGGCCGTTTCTTCACAAGTCACCATATCCAGATCATCAATAAAAACAGACTGGCAAGTCTGTGTCAGTTGAATGATCAGACTGGCTTTGCCGGTTTTCAACCACTCAAAATTTTCATGGTCACAGCCGTTGTAAGAATATTTAAGATGATACTTGCCATCCGCTTCAAGAGTGAATATACAAATATTGTCGGCAGCCAGAAAACCGCTGATTTCTAAACAGGCGTCATGTAAGCGTTCATCCAGATTGTCGGAAATATTGAGTGCGTTATATATGGAGCATAAAAGTGCCAACTCGCGGGTGTGGCGCTTGCGGTCTTCTTCGGCAATCTTCTTTTCCGTTGTATCCCAAAGACTTTCAATGGCGCCGACAATGGTGTCATCCGGCGCTTTGATCGGTGCGGCCGTAAAAAAACACCATTTTCCTGTATCACCGAGTTTAGGAAAAAAAGCTTCAGCCTCATAAGCCTCTTCAATCAGAGCGGAACTGCTCCAGTGCCCGTTGTAAAGTTTGCGTATCTCCTGGGTCTCAATTTTGTCAAGGATAACATCCGCCATCGTGGGCCGTTCTTTTTCCCAAAAAGGCGACCATTGCCGGTCAGTTCCCACCATTTCAGCTGCCGGAAAGCCGGTAAGATTTTCGATGGCTGTGTTCCAATGGGTGATAATATGATCTTTATCGATCACAAATGTCGGCTGAGTACTTCCCTGGATAATCTGGGATAACGCTCTTTCACTGCGGCTTAAACTTCTTTCAATATCCTGATAGCGTTGATTTCTGGCGGAGATAATATTGTCGATACGATTCGTGTATTGTTCAATCGTGTCGAGCAATTGCATTCGATTGGAATCAGAGGAGGATATTGATTTCAGCGTTTTGATCTTTTCCTTTTCGATTTCGATAGAACACCATAACGATCTGGATTCGATATGGTCAACTAACCGGATTTCCGGCGGCTTGGTTCTCTTGATCGTATCGCAAAGGGTTTTATTGTCAGTGATTTCGATGATAATGTTCAGGTCTTTCAGATCGTAAAGCGTGCGATAGTCTGTGGTGGTGGAAATCCCTAATTCCTGGGCGTAAGTGAATCCCACAGCGTTGCTGTCTTTATCGGCAACACCCAATATTTGCGGGCGGTGTGTTTTAAAATTCTCACTATACCAAAGTTCCAGCAGGGTTTTACAAAACCGGCCGCCACCGATAATAGCTATATTTGATTTTGAAATTGTTTTTATCATATTGTTATTTTTTATAAGGTCAGTCTTTGTCAGTTATGAAGAATTTTTTGGGAAATCCGTCAGTATGCGGTTTTATGTTGTCCGATAAAAAATTTTTTCAATTTAAAATAATCATCATCAAATTGCAAGAACCTTCTTTCGGGACAGCAGCCCTTAGCATTGTTTCAAACCAAATACGTTTGTTTCAATTTCATAATTCGTTCGACCGCAACAAGTCCGCGGTATTTAGCGGATGTTGACGTATTCAATGCTTTCAGGATCAGATTATAAGCGGTTTCAATATCCGGACCTTTGTGGCATATCAGGGCGATATCGATGTCAGCTTTGATGATCTGCCGAATCACAGTAGTGATGTCATAATGTTTTTTAATGGCACCCATGTCCAAATCATCAGTCATTATAACGCCTTCATACCTCAATTTTTCGCGCAACAGGATACGTACAATCTGGTCTGATAAGCTTGCCGGCCAATTCGGATCAATTCCCGTATAAACAATATGGGAAAGCATGACACCGGCAACCGTTTCATTCACTGCCGCTTTAAAAGGTGTCAGATCCGTCAGCTCTAATGTTTTCAGTTCTGTATCCAGAAAAGGCCGTGTGAAATGGGAGTCTGCGGTGGTGCGGCCGATTCCCGGAAAATGTTTGGCAACCGCCATAATTCCGTTTTGCTGTAAATGCCGAATCACCTGCATGCCCAAATCTGAAACCTGCCGCGGATCATCACTGAAAGCACGGCCTGCCATAACGCTTTTAATCGCTTTGCAATCGACATCTAACACCGGCGCCATATTCATATTGATTCCCACGCCGGATAGTTCCGTGGCGGTGACTTTGGCAAAATGCTCGGCATCCGCTTCAGCAGTTATCATCGGATTTCCGGGAAACAGTGTGAAAGGCGCTTTCAGTCGGGCAACCTGGCCGCCTTCCTGGTCTGTCGAGATCAACAATGGCGGTTGGTCGGCAGACCTTGCACAATCCTGAATTGCCGTGCAAAGCGCTTGGATTTGATCTGGATTTCCCAAATTACGGGTAAATAAAATAACGCCGCCAACTTTCAGATCGCAAATAAGCGTTTGCAAGTCACCATTAAATACGTGGCCGTCAAAACCGACCATCAAACGCTGGCCAGCCAATTGTTCGGTTGAAAATGAACCGGTTTTCATCATTTTTGTAATATTTTGCATTTTTAATACCTTTGAGTCTGCATTTGAATCAGAATTATTGAAAATTTTTGACTTGTGCAATAAGCGGTCGCACTCTGTTTTAGCATTAAACACCTGTAATTGGATTAAAAGTCAATAGCGGAAAATATTTCTGATATGGATGAATCTCCTTTCTTGCTATTTCCCAGTAACTATTATATGGAAGGCATGTTGAACGATACTTTAAGTATTTGGACATAAGTTTTCCAGTATTTTTATTTTGCATCATTTTTCCTATGTAACAATGGTAAGTTTGAGATTAAGTTGTGGTATGTTGAAATATCGTTATTCATTTTGAGGAAACAAGCCATGAAAAATATGATCCGACTGTTTAGTGTGATTTTTTTGTTGCTCCTTATAAGCGGATGTAAGACGGGGAATGTTCGTCATCCCCAACAGAGGCAAGGGCAATCACCATTATATGACCGATATATGACCGAAGGAAAAAATGCTGAAACAAAAAAAGACTTAGCCAAAGCCTTGGATTATTATAACAAGGCTTTGATAGCGGCTCGAAGCAAAAGTCCTAATCAGGTTGAAGCCCATCAAAGTGTACTCAGAATAGAACGTAAGATGAATGAAGCCAAAAGATACTGCCAAGAATATAAAAGGTTAATAAAAGCAGGAAAACATTCTGAAGCTGAAAGGGCTTTAAATCAAGCGCGCCAAATTTGGCCTTTTTACCCTGAGTGTAATAATTTAGCTCCTATCTCTACGCAATCTGACAGCTCAACTCAAAATGTCGGTTCTTATCGAATCCTGAATGAAAAACCTGTTATTCATAAAATCAGACGCGGAGACATTATATCCAAACTTTGTCAAAAATATTATGGCCTGACGAAAGGTTATCAATTGGTGCATATCGTAACACATTACAATAAAATAAAGGCTAAATCTCTATATAGAGGTCAGAAAATCAAATTTCCGTCAATTGAATTAAGTGGGAATATATACAGGCCCAAAGGATCGCGACCAACACCAACGCCCACGCCACCACCTGAACCGACCGTTACGCCTACGCCAACATCTGAACCGGACGTTACGCCCACGCCAACACCTGAACCGGTGCCCCCTTTCAATCAGGCGACTGAGTTATTCCGAAAAGGCCTCTATGATGATGCAATTACCTTGCTCAAAAATGTGTCGGATACAAGCCCTGAAAAAAAGGAATCCTTGCGTTTACTTGCACAATGCCATTTCAGGCTTGCTCATATTTCAATGGAAAAGGAGCGTTACCGTGAAGCGCGGGATACGTTTCATAGGTCGCTCGAAATTTGCCAACGCCTTCGAGGAACTGATTTGCCATCTGAATGTGAACAAATTGATGATTTGGTCACAAAATGTGATGCCCGGATAAAAACTGATACCCTTAAAGTACATTTTGACAAAGGCAAACAATTATTGAATGCTAACCGAATCGACCCAGCCATTGCCGAATTTGATAAAGTACTTGCATTAGAACCTCGTCATAGCGATACGCTTGAATATCTCTATTTAGCGCATTTTAGAAAAGCAAATCGTTTATGGGAGGAAAAAACTTATCAGCAAGCGCTCGAAGAATTTATGACAGCTTGGGAGTATAACCAAAACTGTGATGAATGCCAGTCCGGTATCAATAAAATAAAGGGCATCTTATATAGGAAAGCCAAAGCGTTGGAAAAGAAATATAATGAACCGAACCCACCGTTTATCAAGATATTCCAAGAGCAAATTAAATATTATACCATTATCAATCAAATAGATCCGAATTATGAAGATGTGGCGAAACGTTTAAAAATAGTATTGAAACGCAAAGAAACTCTGCTAAAGACGAAAAATAAGCAAACTGAATAGTTCTAAATGATTACGCTTAGGAGGCCGTAGGTTGAGTTAAGCATTAGGAGTTTACTTCATTTTTAAAAAGAAATGCTTTGTATGTAAGAATCGGCCCATTTAAACGCAACTTCAATAAATGCCCCTATTGATGGTGATATTATTTTATCTTTGGGACGAATCATATAATATTGCTGTGTAATCGCTTGGTTAGCAAGGGGGATAGCTGCCAACTTTCCGTTACGGACTTCATCATTGACAATCTTGTTGCATATTATCGCAATACCGGCATTATCCTCCACCGCCCGCTTAATCGCTTCATAATTGGAAAATTCAAGATGCTTGAAAAGCAGAATGTTTTTATCCCTAACAAATGTTTCAATAACGCGGTGCTGAACCGGGTCGTTTTCATGCATCACTAAAAATTGCCCCTCGAAATTTAATGGCTTGATTTGAGGCAAAGCTTTTAAAGGATGATTCGGAGAAACAATAACAGCGAGTTTGTCTTCCATCAATTCACGAATCAGTAAATTATCATTTTCAACATATTCGGGGATAAAACCGAGATCGTTATTTTCTTGAATCGTATTGTTCACCAGTGCTTTCAAGGGAAAAACTTTCACTGCAACCTGAATTTGAGGATTCAGTTGTTTGAACGCATTAACAATAGCGGGAAGATAATAAGCGCCAAAAGTCTCACTGGCATGAATACGAATTATATCTTCAGCTTGTTGCGGAGTTGGAGTTGGTTGCAGAGTTGGAGTTGAAGTTGAAGGAGAAACAGATTTTTGAGGATGAGGTGTTCGCTGAAATCCGCGAATCCGATTTTCGGCCTGCAGTTCCAGATCGAATATTTCCTGAGCAATAATATACAGCATCTGGCCGGCATCCGTTAAAACCAAATGGCCCTGAATAAAATCAAGAAATTTAACACCATAATCCGCCTGAAGCTGTTTGATTTTAAATGCGACGGCTTGCGGAGTGACACCGAGTTCAGCCGCCGCTTTATCCAAACTGGCATGTTGGGCTGTTAAATAAAAGTTTTTCAGTCTGTTGAAGTCCAATTTTTATCTTAAACATTCAAAAGATTAACATTCTTGTGAGCATAGGGTAAACAAAGTTCATCCCGATCTAAGGCACCTGTTTTATATTGGAGCTATTAACGGAATTGATACACCTTTGTCAAGGTCAATACGCTTTGGGGTTACTAAATAACGTCAGTTCGACATAATAGTATCTGTTTTTATTAAGAATTATGCAAATTTATTCAGTCATGATAAATTTCCATACAATTTCAGTACAACCTTTTTTCAATCTTTCAGTTTGGGGATCTCCCCGCACTTAAAGCCGTCCTTACATGTTCCAGCCATCGATTAAACGCCTCCGGGATTTGAAACGCAGGGATTATTTAAAACCGATAATCTCTCCAGTCAACAAATACCATATATTCTTTGGGGAACAGGGCAACTCGGTCACCGGGGTGAATTACCGCATTGTTTCGCACCGCTCGATGATTGACCATAATCAATTGCACAAGAGCCGGTGGAATCCGTATGTCTTCAAGAACTTCCGGCAAAGGCGTCGGTTTTTTAAGATCCAATTGAATCGGAGGAACATAAGATTCCTCCGAACATTTTTGCAATGATCCGAATAAATGAACATCGACAGTTGAACTCATCTATTATCTCCTTCCATAAGTAAGTATCTGGACAAAAGTTTTCCGGTATTTTAGAAATCGGATTTTTTAGAAAAATCCGATTTCCAGCAGAATTTGTAACCTGAAAATATATGTCCAAGTATTTACACTCCTCTTTTTTAATATGTGGAAGTTATTTGATTTCTAATCCCTACAAATGTTATGTTAGTATTTTTCTTCAAACTGCGGATGCACCCACATGAATTCCTGACGCTTGTCCATCACTCGGACGAGGCCGCCAAAGCCAGGGTCTTTTGCTTTGAGCAGGGCGTGGAGTTCGCGCAGAGTTGAGCCTTGCGCGTGGATAGCTTGGCCGTGTTTCAATGCAGTTGTATCGGCTGCGCCCATAAATTCGGCGATTTTGGCTCCTTCGCCGATGCACGCGGCAATGGCTTTGCTGCCAAAATCAAGTTGTTCCTGGATGGCTTTATAGGCCGTATCGTCAAGCGCTAATTTAACCCCCGAAGATGCGACCGGCAGAACCAGGCTCAATGTGCCGGTCAACAATTTCAGAAAGGGGGCCGCTTTTTTGAACCAATCGCGGGAAAGCTCAATTTCATAGACTCCTTGCTTGCTGTCGATGCTGTTGAGACTCGGAAGCGGCAGGCGTGAATGCTCGCACCACAACGTCAGGCGGAACTTGGCTCGCAACCATTTCTTGGGATTGAAATTGCTTTGGTCAACAGGCATGAAGCTAAACAGGCGCGGACCTTCTTTCGCCTCGTCGGTTAGGGCTTGCATGAGGTTGTTGTATGATGCGTCCGCCTTACTGAGCAATTCCCGTTGTCCCGCGTCGAGAGTATCGAAGCGTCCCATCATTTTATCATTTCCCGTAATCAAAATTTCACGCAATCCGCGCAGTTCATCAAGTACTTCACGGCTTGCAATCATCTCTTCTGTGGGGACAGGTCGGGCATCAGGGGCATTGAGCAACAGTTCACCTATATTTTGCCATTCATTGCAAATCGGACAGGGTTGTGCGGGATGATTTCGTCTTTTGTTTTCAATCAATTTTCTGACTTCGAATAATCCGGCGCATGGTTCTGGATTTAAACAGCGAACCATCACATCACAACGCAAGCCTTCCCAAAAACTCTCCACTAAATATTTGACTTCCTCTGTCAGCATCGCCAGAAAACGTTGGGGAAAGGGAGCGCGTACGGTGATACGCACGTCGCTGGCAATATGTTCCAACAGGGCGCGACCGTTGTAGTCATCATCCAGCATGAGACCGCGCTGCCAGTGGATGCTGTTACAATAATCCTCACGACCGAGCGAGTATTTGTGCAGACGTACAATCAACTGAAAGAACAAGCCCTCGGCCGTGGCGGATTGACCTCTTTCATCCACGATACGGCAAATCTGCATTTGAAGGGTATCACCTGATTCCACATCAGGCGACCATGCTTTTGCCAAATCTTCTTGGGGACGGGTATCAGGGACGAGTTGGGCGATGAGGCTGGTGTAGCGGAGATGTGCCAGCTCATCTTTGCGGCCAACCGCTTTATTCCAAATTCCTTTGAATTGCTGCCAAAATTCGATGGCGTCAGATACTTCTGTGGGTAGAGAAACTTTATAAGAAAGGTCAAAGCGCTCCATTAACCTTAAAAACAATGGATGCAAGTCAGGTGAATAACGGTATTCGGATTCTTGTGCGGGGTCATTCCACAATTTTGCCAAGCGGTCAAAACTCACAATGCCATGATTTTCGCGCGTTTCTTGGTCATCCAGCACAAAACTTACAGCGGTAGAAAGCCAATCCGGTTTGAGTACCACAATGTCACGCAGGGCGGGATCGTGTTCATAGTGAATGAGATGCCCGAGGCGGTGCGAGATGGTGACGAAAAGACGCGACTCGTCATCATCCATTTGGTGGTCGTGGCAAAGTTTGAACACGCGCGCCAACGACAGGTAAGCCTCTTCGGTTTGCGCCAATGCCTTGCGAACATCCTGCCAGCGTTTGGGGACTGAGCGTCCCATCTCGGGTAAACCTGCGGCAACGCGGGCGATAGCTTGCCTGAGTTCCTCAATGCCGCGGCGGTTCCCGTTTTCATCGGGCTTGCTTTCGATGTGGAAGAAATCAAGCACCGTATCCTTGCCGAAGATGTCCCAAAGTTCCTGGCGGTCAATGTCGGGCTGGCGCTGTTGAGGACCGCCGTGCGTGGCGACAACTATAATTTTGGCGTCCGGTTCGCGGTGCTTGACCAGTGTGATCCATTCCTTGACAAAGCCTTGCTGGGGACCTTCGCGCGGTTTCCAGGCCACGAGATAAACGGCCGGCGAACTGAAAAATAGTTGGTGCGTGGGGCGATAAACACGCTGGCCGCCAAAATCCCAGCCGTTAAGGGTGATGTCCGTGCCGCTCTCGGGGTCGGTCACTTTGACGGGTTTGATCTCAATACCGTGGGTGGTGGGGAGTCCTGAAACAAATGGGTCGCCGCGCAGAGCGGCAAGCAGGCAGCTCTTGCCTACCTCACCTTCACCAATGAGAATGAGTTTGGCTTCGTTGAGGGTGATTTGCTCTGCGGCCTTGGCGCGTAGGTAGGCTTTGACGGCATCGAGACCTTGTTCGTAGGCCGCGGCAAGTTCGGGATTGAGGGGGTTGTCGTCGAGACCGAGCATTTTCAAATGCTCAAGTTGGGCGAGGGAGGCTGGGATGTCGGTGATGGAGTTGCCAGTAAAACTAAGCTCTTCTAAACTGTAGAGTTCTTCAATCCAATAATGTATCGTTGTTAAATCACTCCCTGGTATATAAAGTGTTTTTAGAGTTCTAAGTCCCCGCAAAACAATCGGAATTGTGCCCAGTGGATTGTCTCCTAAAGTCAATTCTTGCATTTGTTGAAGGTTCACGATGCTCCCTGGCAATGAACGTAACTGATTGATGTTGATATTAAGCAACTGCAACTGTGTGAGTTGTCCCAGCGACTCTGGCAGTTCCGTCAGGAGGTTTCTGGAGAGATTCAGCGTCTGCAATTGCGTGAGCTGTCCCAACGACTCTGGCAGTGCCATCAGATGGTTGTTCCGGAGGTTCAGCGACTGCAACTGCGTGAGTTGGCCCAGCAATTCTGGCAGTTCCGTCAGTTGGTTGCCGAAGAGATGTAGCGACTGCAACTGCGTGAGTTGTCCCAGCAATTCTGGCAGTTCCGTCAGTTGGTTGCCGGAGAGATATAGCGACTGCAACTGCGTGAGTTGTCCCAGCAATTCTGGCAGTTCCGTCAGTTGGTTGCCGGAGAGATATAGCGACTGCAACTGCGTGAGTTGTCCCAGCGACTCTGGCAGTGCCGTCAGTTGGTTGCCGGAGAGATATAGCGACTGCAACTGCGTGAGTTGTCCTAACGACTCTGGCAGTGCCGTCAGTTTGTTGCCGGAGAGATTCAGCGACTGCAACTGCGTGAGTTGTCCCAGCGATTCTGGCAGTTCCGTCAGTTGGTTTTCGGAGAGATTTAGCAACTGCAACTGCGTGAGTTGTCCCAGCGATTCTGGCAGTTCCGTCAGTTGGTTTTCGGAGAGATTTAGCAACTGCAACTGAGTGAGTTGTCCCAGCGATTCTGGCAGTCCCGTCAGTTGGTTTTTGGAGAGATTTAGCGACTGCAACTGAGTGAGTTGTCCCAGCGATTCTGGCAGTCCCGTCAGTTGGTTTTTGGA
>JAUCGF010000176.1 GCA_030378005.1 Desulfococcaceae bacterium HSG9
TACCGGCTGACATCTGACCTTATTTTAGAATTTTAAACCTTAGTAGTTGAAATACTGTTCTATCCTTTACCTTATTACCTTATTTTTATGCACAATATCCTGTTTCATAACAAAACAGCGGTATCTGATAAGGTAATAAGGTTTCAGTCTGTTCGATTTTCATATTCCACTAAGGTTTTAAAAACTGAAATAAGGTTATTCTTCTTCTTTATCTGATTGACGATAACAGTATGTATTTATTTGATTTTAAAGAATTTAAACGAATCAGGCCGTCTGATTGCTTCAATCAGTTATATTTAATCTGACAAAGTAGTATTAAACTGGCAGCCAAAATTTACAAATGGATGACTGAACCGGATTCAAAATCCTTTTCAATTTTTGACTGTCCGATGATTAAGCTTATTTTTATTCTTAAATCAAAACCTGTTTTAAATCAAGGCTCCCATTACAATAAAAAAATCCATAAGTTTGGTTTGTTTTCCGGTGTACAGGTCGAAAAACTGTGCTTTACGATTCAGCAAGCCGGACAAGCCTGAACCCGACGTTGCCGTACGGGCGGGAAGGGACGCGCCTCTCGCGGTTAGCCGTCCGGCATTTCCTATCCGTGTTGAACCAGGACCCGCCGCGGAGTACCCGGGCCGTGCCTTTTGGCGGACCGGTCGGATCGGTTATAACCGCATCTTTCGGATAATCTCCGTACCAATCCTGACACCACTCCCATACATTGCCGTGCATATCATACAAGCCCCATGTATTGGGCTTAAAACTCCTGACCGGCACTGTTTTTTGACGATATTCACCCTTGGCACATTCGGATAAAGGCTGGTTTCCGTTATAATTGGCCTGATCGACAGAAAGGCATTTTCCGAAAGCAAAAGGCGTCTGTGTTCCGGCGCGACAGGCATACTCCCATTGTGCTTCCGTCGGCAGACGATATTGAGCGCCCTTTGCATCATGATTCAGCTTTTTGATAAACTTCTGAACATCCTCCCAAGAAACATTCTCAACCGGACAATTGTCACCGCACTTTGTGAATCGTGACGGGTTATCATCCATCACCTTTTTCCATTGCCCTTGGGTCACCTCGACAGTTTGCATGTAAAACCCATGACTTAAAACTACCTTATGCCGTCTTTCATTGCCGTAATGCCCAGGTTCGTCTTTGAGGCTTCCCATCATAAATTCACCCGGTGGAATATAGACAAACTCAATGCCTAGGGAATTTACCAGGCGAGTTTTATTCGGAGTCGGTTCAGGCTTTTCAACACTCTTTTTACGTTCCTTAATGGGAACGTCTTGTCCGGCGCGTACTAAACGCACGTAGTTGCTGTCGCCGAAGTAGCTGACTTTGACGTTGCCGTTGCCAAAATAGACGAGCCACGCCGACATCGACGAATCCCTATCAGAACTCCAGCACCATCGTTGTTTTTGATCAAATATCGAACTGATATACAGACCACCGTCTTGCTTTGTTTTTGTCAACAGGGACGTCAGTTCGTCTGTTGTGGGAAGTCGCCAATCATTATAGCCGGCAAAATTGTTACTGTTTAGTTTTTTGACATATTTCTGTGCCGCTCCGTATTTCATATACTTGGATCCGGCCTTCTGCCACATCAAACCGGTGGAACGGTCTTTAACTACCTGGCTGTTTTTAATCTTTTGAAAGCGGTTCCAGGTAATAGGAACGTATTGTTCAGGACGCCCCTTTCTATCAAGCCTGAAGACGTTTTTAGACTCAGCCCCTGAAACCACTTTGGGTTCAGATCGTCGCGGATGAGTGACTTTTTTTTCACTGACAAGTATATAAGCACAGGTCGCCAAGGATATCAGAGTGAATGAAATAATGGCATTACGAAAAATCGGCTTGGAAGATTTGATGCGACTCAGCGCTAATGCTAATAATAACGTGAAGAAAGTGACAAGTTTAGACAAAAACGACTTCTTTTGCGGCGCAGGCGGAGTTACAGGAACCGGTTTGACACGGCTGCGAACTGTTTTCGGAGGAGGCTTGGGTGAAGGCGGTTCAGGCACAGCCGCTTTCCTCTGCCGCGCCGCTTTGGCTGCGGCTTTTTTGCCGGCGGCAATATAATCGTTAAGCGGTTTCCAACGGCCTTTACCTTCTTTACGCGGTTTGACGGGCTTGATTTTTTCGACTTCAGCAGCTGGGCTTTCAATCTGATCGGCTTCATATTCCTTCACCTGGCCGCTTTTCAAAGCCAGCGCCCATTCAATGACGGACTTGAAATCGGGCATCGGGTCCGGTTTTTCCGGTAAAACCAGCCAGTCGGTTATTTCCGGAGACGCGCCGATTTTTTCGATTGCATTTATTTCAAGCGGATGCAGCGAACAGGCTTCGACCAGATGTGATGCCAATGCCCGGACATGCGGCTCTTCCGCTTTCATCCCGTTTTGAATCAATTCGCTTTGTTCAGGGTTTTTATAATCGGCCTCTTTTAACAGCAGACGCCGGTCATCGTGATGTTTTTGCCATAGCTCGGGTGTGATTATGGAAAGCTGATAAAGAATCGAAATCAGCGCGAAATCATCAATTTTATTATTGAAATGCGTCTTGTCGCGTGCAGGATGCTGGTAATTGCGCAACCCCATTTCACAAGGCGGTTCATCTTTAAGTAATGGCACAAACATGCCGTCATAGTCGATCAGCACCAATTTGTTGTCATCGCGCACCAGGATGTTGCCTTCCTGGAGATCGTTATGCCCCATGTTCCACTCTTGCAGTGTTTTGACGATGGTGAACAGATCGCCTGCAAAATGAGGCGCGCATTGGAAAATACCGTCATCGGCCAAGTCCTGCTCGATGGCGGCGTCCAACTGAAGGCCGCGTCCCCATTCCATCACCACGACCGGATAAGGTACGCCTTTCACCGTAAAACCTTCATGCACATAATGAAAATCGGCCATAAACGGAAATTGAGTGATCTGCAAGGTTTTGTGCAGCGCTTCATAGCGCTTGGCGCGGTCTTTCACATCACGGGTGAAAACCTTGAAAGCGTATTCACGTTTGTTTTTATCGCGGAATTTGAAGATGGCTCCGAAACCGCCCACGAACATAAAGGGGTAGCCGCGCGGGTTCAGAAAAATTTCCAGAGATTCGCTTTGAAAGAAGGGAATATTGAAATTGTTTTGGTTGACGATTGCGTTTTGGTAGTCGCGTAAAGAAGGATATTGCATTGTTGCGGTCCTTTTACATTTTTACCATTTAATGAAGGAAGAGGATGTTACGGTTCTTTTACCGGGAGTTGGAATCGCACTGATGGTCTGCACTAATGCGCTTTGCCTGACAGGATTTGAAAAAATAGGGGCAAAGTTTAACATAATCAGCAGCATCTCAATGGGTAAGCAATGAATATGAAGTCTCCTTTCAATCCTTTGAATGATAAAGTTTAAGATTGTATAAAGGAAATTTCCCCGTTTGATATTAAGAAATTTACAATATCAAATAAAAACTGACAAAGTTGCTCTCACAAGAAGAAATATGGAACTTAAAATAGCCAAAATCGAGATAATAGGTTTATGAATAATTCGGCTAAAGGAAGTGCCGCTTCAAAGGATCCCGAATCGAAAGCGGAGGTCTTAACCTGCAAGGCCGTCGATTCAATGCGTTGCCGCTGATCCGATGAGACGGAAAATTCGGGAGTGATCCCTGGTCTGTTGTATTTTATACACAGATTCCGTGGGAGGGTAACGCGCGAAACCGAAATGGCGATGCCATACCGGCCGCTCCCATCTCCCAAAAACTTTTTATCATTGAATGAATTTTTCGGCAAGCTTTATATAGCATTTCAGTTTTTTCAGGCAGCGTCCGTGAGCTGGGGAACTTTTAGACTCCGCTATTGTAGTACGCAAGATTCATGCAGAATGCTATTGATACTTAACATATCAGCAAATTCTTTGTGCCATAAACGATAGGATTACATGATGACCATGGTTTCAGCGCATTGCTACAATGCTGTTGCAATCATACATATATTCTGATACTGAATGGCAGTCATTGTCGGCAGAAGCAAAGAAATACCGGCAGTAGCAAACAGGAGTTCTTTGGATTGGGGATGAAATAATTTCCCTATTTCATAATCATAATTCAAGCCAAAATCAAAGGAAATAAAATTGCCTGATAATCCTGTCATACATAAAGCTGATCAGCATATCGCCGCGACCTACCAACGCTTTCCGGTCGTATTCACCAAAGGGCGCGGCGCAACTCTCTGGGATTCGGAGGGACGCGCTTACACCGATTTTGTCGCCGGCATCGCCGTATGCGCATTGGGTCACGCCCATCCGCGTATTGCCCAGGCGGTTTCAGAACAAATGAATCGTTTGGTGCATGTTTCCAATCTTTATTACACGGAACCGCAAACCGAACTGGCCGCCTGGTTGACTGCCAACAGTTTTGCCGACCGTGTTTTTTTCGGTAATAGCGGAGCGGAAGCCAATGAAGCGGCGATTAAACTGGCTCGTAAATATTTTAAATCCAAAGGCGAAACACGTCGCTATGAAATTATCGCCATGGAACAATCTTTTCACGGACGCACCATGGCCACGCTTTCAGCTACGGGTCAGGCCAAAATCAAAAAAGGCTTTGAACCGGTTCTGCAAGGTTTTCACTTTGCGCCGTTTAATGACGCTGACGCTTTAGAACGCATGATCACAGATACGACCTGTGCGGTTTTGATTGAACCGGTGCAGGGTGAAGGCGGTGTGTGTTGTCCCGATCCGAAATATTTAAAAGCGGTCAGACACCTTTGCGATAAAACCGGTACGCTGTTAATTTTTGATGAAATTCAGACCGGTATCGGCCGCACCGGCAAATTGTTTGGGTATCAGCATTTCGGAATCGAACCGGATATTATGACGTTAGCCAAAGCGCTGGCCAACGGCCTGCCTATGGGCGCGATGTTAGCCCGCGAACATATTGCCGAAGCGTTCGGCTATGGCGCGCATGCGTCAACCTTTGGCGGCGGTCCTGTTATCGCGGCCGCCGCACTTGCGGTTCTCAAGCTGATTGAGGAAGAAAAAATCGTAAATCGTTGTGCTGAAACCAGCAAATATTTTGTTGGCCACCTTGAAGAACTCAAAGCAAAATATGATGTTGTTCAACAAGTGCGCGGGCTTGGTTTATTGTTAGGCTTAAAACTGAAAGTCGAAGGTGCGCCGATTGTAACGGCATGTATGGAAAACGGCTTTTTAATCAACTGCGTCCAAAATAATATCTTGCGTTTTATTCCTCCACTTATTATTGAAAAAAAAGAAATTGACGACTTGATTCGTTGTTTGGATAAAATTTTGGCTGACATTTAACTGATCTGTGATGATTTTCAAATGAATGGAATTTTGTAAATTCAATAATATAACAAATTTGCTACTTCAGTGATTTAAGGAGAATATTGGATGTGGTTTGAAACTCTCACAGGTTTTCAGGAACAATCACCTGAACAGGTTCGTAAAAATATTTCAGTTGATGGGGAAGTGCTGAAATCTAATGTAAATGGCAAGGAATTTGTCAGTGGTATATTGGAAACGCCATCTTTGATCGAATTGCGGAATCAAGTTCACTCTAATGAAATTCCTGCTGAAAAAATTTCTATTCGTGAAGTGATAGCAGATGTTCAACAATTGCACGTTAGTGAATTAAACGCCGGTTCTCTATTTCAGGTTGCTTCACAGTTTAATCTTCTTGAGATGGTATCTCCGGATGTAACGCCAGAGTATGGTGTCGGAAGATATGAATATGATCGGACACAGGGGCCGGCATGTGCAGTTGCGGCAGGGGCGGGAACGATTTATCGAAACTACTTCGCGGATGTGAACGGGCAAAAAGGCCAATCAGCAGATAATCAAATAGATTGCCTTATTGATATCGGAGAGGCCTTGGGAAATTCAGATAATCGTCTTTGGGTAATGCGAAACGGTTATGCCCTGGCATCTGAAAAAGGTTTGATAGAAATTTCAAACAAACTCAAATCAGCTAATGAATCTGAAATTGATGAATTGAGGCAGTTATTGCGTATCGGTATTCAATGGAATACTGAAGTGACAATTTCAGATTCAAGGCATACAGTATCACAAGCATATTGTTCAGCTCTGCCAGTTGCATATTCACCTCATTCATCGGAACTGTGGTCGGAATTTGCGCAACTTATTTTGGAAGCATCGTATGAGGCGTTGTTTTGCGCAGGTACTTTGAATTATCTCCGCAATGGAAACAAGACATTATATCTTACGCTTATCGGTGGCGGGGCCTTTGGTAACAAAACAGAATGGATAATAAATGCTATTCGTCGATCCCTGAATCTCTACAAACACACAGGTCTTGATGTGGCAATAGTAAGCTATGGACATTCTAAGGAATACATTCAGGAATTGATTAAGAAATTTTTAAATAGGCGATGATTGCGATGATAAAATCAGTTCATAACCCTTTTGTTTAAACGGAGCATAGCAATGACACAACCAAACGGCAAACTATGGAGCGGGCGTTTTTCCCAAAAAACCGATGTCAGCGTTGAAGCGTTCACTTCTTCAATTGATATTGACAAGCGTTTATACGCCTTTGATATTGAAGGCAGTGTCGCGCATTGTAAAATGCTGGCCAAAACATCAATTATCAGTGATGATGACGCTTTTCAATTGATTGAAGGGCTGGGGCGTATCAAAAGAAACATAGAACATAATGAATTCGAATTTGATGACAGCCTCGAAGATATCCACATGCACATTGAACACGCGCTTCTTCAAGATGTGGGCAAAGTAGCTTTAAAATTGCACACGTCGCGCAGTCGTAATGATCAAGTCGCTTTGGATGTGCGCATGTATCTCAGGGATGCGGTGCGATTCATCATTGAACGCCTCGTTGCAATGCAAAAAGTTTTGGTTTCCCTTGCCAAACAGCATATTGATGTCATTTTACCGGGATACACCCATTTGCAGCGGGCGCAACCGATTTTATTGGCGCATCATTTAATGGCTTACTATGAAATGTTCGACCGTGATATTGAACGCTTTAAAGACAATTTGAAACGTATCAATGTCATGCCATTAGGGAGTGCTGCGTTGGCTGGAACAACCTACCCGATTGATCAAAAATATACCGCTGAGTTGCTCGGTTTTCCGAAAATCACATCAAATAGTCTTGATGCTGTGTCCGACCGTGACTTTATCGTTGAATTTCTGGCGGGTGCCAGTCTATGTATGACGCATTTCAGCCGATTATCGGAAGAGTTGGTTTTATGGTCTGCCACAGAATTCGGCTTTATCGAAATTGATGATGCTTTTGCAACCGGAAGCAGTATTATGCCCCAGAAAAAAAATCCTGATGTTCCCGAACTGGTGCGTGGTAAAACCGGCCGTGTTTTTGGCGATCTCATGGGGATGCTGACGCTGTTAAAGGGCTTGCCACTGTCTTATAACCGTGATATGCAGGAAGATAAAGAACTTCTTTTCAATTCAACCGATACGCTGAATGCTTGTATTGAAGTTTATACGCAATTGCTTCCCGGAATAAAATTTAATGCTACGACCATGCGGCAAGCGGCTTCCGCAGGCTGTTTGGATGCCACCGATATGGCGGATTATCTGGTAGGCAAAGGCATGGCTTTTCGCGATGCTCATCACTGCGTTGGAAATGCTGTCAGTTATGCGTTGCAACATAAAAAAGAACTTTACGAGCTGACTTTGGACGAACTTCACTCTTTTTCCGACCGAATTGAAAAAGATATTTACAATATCCTAAGTCTGAAGCAAATGATCGAACGCCGCACATCTTATGGTGGCACGGCCACCGCGAATGTTATGGCCGCTATCAAAGTGGCTGAAGAAAAGTTGGCTGGGGAAACAAAACAATAAAACCGGGGACAGGAAAAATACGATTATGCACCATTTTCAATATCAAAATGATCAGATGTACTGTGAGGATCTTCCGATTCAGCAAATTGCCCAAGAGGTTGGCACGCCCTTTTATTTGTACAGCCATGCAACCTTGAAGCGTCATTTCAATGCGTTTTATAACGCCTTTGACGGCGTTGACCGATTGGTATGTTATTCTGCTAAAGCCAATACCAATCAGGCTATATTGAACCTGTTTGCCCAATTAGGCGGCGGCCTTGACATTGTATCCGGCGGTGAGCTGTATCGCGGTCTGCAAGCCGGCTTTGAACCGGATAAAATTGTTTATTCAGGGGTTGGCAAACGTGTGGACGAAATCGACTATGCCCTGAAAAGCGGCATCCTGATGTTCAATATCGAGTCCCTTGAGGAACTTGAAATCATCAATCAGCGCGCTTCCCATTTTAATACTGTCGCACCGGTGGCCATACGGGTGAATCCGGATGTTGATCCCAAAACACATCCCTATATTTCGACTGGATTGAAAAAAAATAAATTCGGTATTGATATCGTCTCTGCGTTGCTGGGCTATAAAGCCGCTCGTAAATTGGATCATATTGAAATAAAAGGAGTCGATTGCCATATCGGATCCCAAATTACCGATGTCCAGCCATTTAAAGACACTTTGGCAAGTTTGAAAAACCTGATTGACGAACTCAGGGAAATCGGTATTTCCATTCGTTATCTGGATATGGGCGGCGGACTCGGAATCACCTACGATGATGAGACGCCTCCCGCTCCCGATGAATACGCCCAGTCCATTATCCAATCATTAAAAGGTTCTTCGCTGAAACTTATTCTTGAACCCGGACGTGTGATTGTAGGTAATGCCGGCATCCTCGTCGCCCAAGTGCTTTACACCAAAATAGGGGAAACAAAAAATTTTGTCATCACGGACGTCGGCATGAATGATTTGATGCGTCCGGCCTTGTATGACGCTTTCCATGCGATAAAACCGGTTACGCAAACTCAGGATACGGCCATCGTTGCCGATATTGTAGGGCCGATTTGTGAAACCAGTGATTTTATGGCCCGTGATCGGAAAATAGCCCGTGTGTACCGAGGAGACTTGCTTGCGGTGATGAGTGCCGGCGCCTATAGTTTTACCATGTCATCCAATTACTGTTCAAGGCCCAAGTGCGCCGAAGTGATGGTTAAAGGCGACCGGTTTCATGTTATCCGCAAACGCCAAGCTGTTGAAGACCTTTGTGCGGGCGAATCTGTTCCGGGTTTTTTGGATGAACGCTGATATAATCTATATATGATAGTTTGATGAAAGAATAATAATGACAAAACTTCCTTTTTTTAAAATGAGCGGCAGCGGCAATGATTTTATCATCATTGACAACCGTGCTCAAATTGTTGATGAAACCCGCCTGACACAGTTGATTACAGGTGCTTGTCGCCGCGGAATGGCAGTGGGCGCTGATGGTTTGATTCTTATCGAACCTTCCGATAAAGTCGATTTTAAATGGCGCTTTTTTAATAAAGATGGCAGCATCGCGGAAATGTGCGGGAATGGGGCACGATGTACCGCTCGTTTTGCTTTTTTAAATCAGATCGCCGATAATAAGATGGCCTTTGAAACTGTTGCAGGGATTGTAAGCGCGACTGTCAATGATGATTTGGTGAAAATCAAAATGACAGATCCGTTCGATTTCAAACCGGATTACACCATTTCGCTGGAAAATGAAACATTGGCGGTCAGCAGTATCAACACCGGCGTACCTCATGTCGTTATCCCGGTTGATGATATTGAAACAGTTGATGTCGTTACTCTGGGCCGTAAAATTCGTTATCATCAGGAATTTGCGCCAGCCGGGACCAATGTCAATTTTATCGCTCTTCAAGAAAATGGTCTCGCCGCTATCCGAACTTATGAACGCGGCGTCGAAGAGGAAACATTGGCTTGTGGTACAGGAACGGTGGCTAGCGCCCTTATTTTAGCGCATACTTTTCAGAAACGTTCACCCGTTAAAATTATGACACGCAGTGGAAGCTGCCTGAATATCTATTTTGAAATCATAGATGGTGTGTTTAAAAATACCTGTCTGGAAGGCGATGCCCGGGTGATTTATCAGGGAGAGCTATGGGATGAAGCTTGGCAATAAAGGTATGGCCCGCGTATTCTTGATATGAATATCATTTTGTATGATGATCTCGTTTTCAATTCACCGCAATTGACTATCCCCTCATCCGCGGATGCACAAAAGACGCTTTGTTTTATGTCCGATTTGTGATATAGACCCTGATATGATTCATCCGATATTACGTTATACAATGAGGAATTTTTTAAATAAACTGGAAAATTGCGGCCAAAAGGTGGTGCCACGGTGATTAAATTATTATTTTTTTGTGTGATTGTCTATTGCGGTTATAAGATATTACAAACAGCCCTAAAAACTGTCGGTTTTGGCGAAGCCGGACAGGCACAGATGAACGGCAATCACGATAACACCGCAAACGTTATGATTCAAGACCCGGTGTGTGGGGTTTATTTTGCAAGAAAAGATGGTGTGTCCCATCGAATTGGCGGTAAAGAACTCTGTTTTTGTAGTGAGGAATGTCGAGACCAATATATGCTGGCGCATGAATAAAATGAAATCTAAACAAAAAATCCAGGTTTTATTGACTCATCCGAACACGCTGACCCTTTTTCGGGTGCTATCTATCCCCGGAATTATCATTTTACTTTTATTTCCCAACAGATTCAATGCGGTTGTGGCCGCTCTGTTGTTTTCGGTGGCATCTATCACTGATTTTTTTGATGGCTTTCTGGCGCGACGCTGGGGAATGGTGTCCAATATCGGCAAACTGATGGACCCGCTGGCTGACAAACTGCTGGTGTCTTCGACTTGTATTATGTTAGTGTCATTGGGATGGGTGCCGGGTTGGATAGTTTGTATTATTATCGGACGTGAAATAGCGGTTACCGGTTTGCGTACTCTCCTTGTCGAAAATCAACTGGATGTATCTGCATCACAGTTAGGCAAATATAAAACCGGATTTCAAATTGCCGCCATTATTCCGTTGCTGTTTCATTATCCGTTTTGGGGAATTGATTTTCAAGCCATCGGTTCGTTATATTTATGGGTCGCACTGATTTTAACGATTTGGTCAGGTATTGACTATTTTATCCGATTCAAAAAATTATTTTATTAAGTGCTTTTTTTGCTTGACAGAAATTTTAAAGCGGATTATAAGCTAATTTTTCTGAGCGGGAATAACTCAGTGGTAGAGTGCGACCTTGCCAAGGTCGAAGTCGCGGGTTCAAATCCCGTTTCCCGCTCCACTTTAAAAATTACCGGCGGCATAGCCAAGTGGTAAGGCAGCGGTCTGCAAAACCGCTATTCACCAGTTCGAATCTGGTTGCCGCCTCCAGATATATCAAAGGGTTACGTTGTTTCAGCGTGGCCTTTTTTTGTTTTTCCCCTCCAAATCGCTGAAAGAAAAAAATAAACAAGCTACCGATTTCAAATGCCATAGCTTGACGGTTATGGCATTTTTTGCTATTAAAGTTCAGATTATAAGTAAATGACCTTTGTACACGACAAAAAAGCTCTCATTGAATACTTCAGCCTTATGGTTTATTTAATAAAATGAATGAGATGTCTAAAGGTTGAAACAAAATGCGTAAAAATATTTTATACTTATTTATATTATTAGCTATGTTTAACAGTATTCCTCTGAATTCATC
>JAUCGF010000177.1 GCA_030378005.1 Desulfococcaceae bacterium HSG9
ATCACAAGGGAATAACAAATCAGACAAGCTTTGAATTCCACAGTTGAAAACTTGTTAATTGCAAGATAACATATTGATATTAAAAAAATTAAATATAGAATTGTTTTTTAGCTTGATGCATATGCGGTAAGAGCCCACTTGATTGCAATGTCAACAAATGCGAAAAGTAGAATTCACCATAATAATGTGAGGCCCGGAAGCGGGCATGACCTGTTTTACCAGCTTGACAGTAAAACTTACCGACTGTATGAAGCGGGAAAAGATCCTTCACCGATTTACAAAGATGGTTATGTTGAAAAATCCACAGAATTCGAACATGATGACAGTATCATTCAAAAGAGATTTCAAATTGCGAAAAAGAATCTTCCCAACTATATTACCTTTATGAATCCTGTACTTCAGGCTCTTAAAAGCCTTGGCGGCTCAGGAGCAATTGAAGAAATTAACAATAAAACATCAGAAATCGCAAGGCTTTCAAATGAACAGCTTGAAGTTTTACATAATCCGGAAAAAGGCGGACAAACCGAAGTTGAATACAGATTCGCCTGGGCAAGAACCTACCTTAAAAAGTACGGAGTGTTAGAAAATTCTGCCAGAGGTATATGGGCATTGACAGCCGAAGGAAGAAAACTTGATAGTGTGGATCCGAAAAAAGTCAGACTGTTTGTACTGGAACTATTAAAGAAAGCTAAGGCAGGTTCAGTGAAAGACAAACCTGCTGAAACCGATTTGAATACAACCTTGACGACAATAAAGGATGAAGAGCCTGATGAAATCGAACCGGATACAGCCTGGCGCGAAGAGCTTTCAGATACGCTTTTGAAAATGGAACCTTCAGCATTTGAACGACTCGCACAAAGATTGCTCCGTGAATCCGGTTTCACTCAAGTAGAAGTGACAGGGCAAAGCGGTGACGGCGGTATTGATGGCAAAGGAATTATGCGTTTGGGCGGACTGCTCAGTTTTCCTGTTATCTTCCAATGCAAGCGCTACCAAGGCTCGGTAACAGCCAGCCAGGTTCGTGATTTTCGTGGTGCCACGGTCGGACGGGCAGACAAAGCGTTACTCATCACAACCGGGAATTATACAAAAGCGGCTATGAAAGAAGCGACCCGGGACGGCGCGCCGGTAATAGATTTGATCGACAGAAATCAGCTTGTAGATAAATTGAAAGAGCTTGGTTTGGGTGTTAAAACTGAAAAGGTGGAAGTTGAAAAAGTCACAATTAAAACGGATTGGTTTATGAATATATAGAAAGTGCAGATAGATAAAACACCGCCATGAATTTAAGATTTGATGAGTCTCTGATACAAAAAATAGCCGACAGATACAAATACACGCGAAAAGAAAATGAAATTACCGGATTGTGCGCCCAAATTCAGGAAAAAGGCTTTCTCAATAAGAAATAATTGCAGACAGTCGCAAAATGGAAAACGCCAAGGAGCGCCGGACATGTCGAAAAAAACTCTGATGAATATGTCAAAGAGGTGACTTCCTTTTCAATTTCAATCCTGATAATTCGCTCGAATGCAGAGAGCTTGGTGCAAAAATCAACTTCCGGAGGTATATAGCCGAAAAATGCACGTTTGCGTAGATTTCGATGAATTCAGGTCGTTATGAAATAACTTGAAACTTGAAACTTATAACTGACGAGTTATTGACATGATTTAAAAATTATGTTTCTATGGCCGAAACAATAACTGACGCTGATTATGTATTGGAAAATCCCTTATACGTTACGTTAAACCGACAGAATTTTTGAGTGATGACTTCTACAAAAACCGTTACCCTGTTTGTGCAGTGCTTAGTGGACAGTCTCTATCCCCAAGTGGGAGAGGCTATGGTTGCGATTTTCAACAAGCTTGGTATTTCCATGAACTGCCCGTCAGATCAGACATGCTGCGGGCAGCCCGCCTTTAATGCCGGCTATCGCAAGGCTGCCAGAGCGGCGGCAAAACGATTCATTAAAATATTTGAAAACTCGGAATCAATCGTATGCCCTTCCGGATCATGCGTCAATATGGTTAAAAATCACTATCAGGAACTCTTTGAAGATGATGTGAAATGGCTTGAACGCGCTGTTCAGACAGGCCAAAGAACTTATGAACTGAGCCAGTACATTACAGATATTCTTAAAATCGAGGATGTCGGCGCCTGTTGCAATGGAAAAATTACCTATCACGATTCCTGTCATCTGCTCAGGGGACTGGGTATCAGTGAACAGCCTCGGCGGCTGATACGCAATATCAAAGGTGCTGAACTCATTGAGATGCTGGAATCCGACAGATGCTGCGGTTTCGGTGGAACTTTTTCCGTCAAATACCCGGTGATTTCCACGGCAATGGTAGATGATAAGGTGCATAACATTATCGCTTCAGGAGCGGATATTGTCACAGGATGCGATATAAGCTGCCTGATGAATATCCAGGGACGGCTCAACAGAATCGGGTCATCTGTAAAAACTTTGCATATCGCGCAGTTGTTGGCTGATTAAAAGGAACATATTGAACATTCTGAATTATAAATCCGAAGCCGAGTGCGCTATAAACAATCCCGTGCTGCAAAAAGCTCTGGCAAATCTTCAGGAGCGTATCGGCAAGGGAACCGCCCAGGGTTATCGCGAACTGCCCGAAGGACCGGAACTCAGATTAAAAGCTCATGCTATCAGGATGCGATCTATTGAAAATCTTGATATTCTGTTAATCGCACTTGCCGACGGGATACGCAAAAACGGCGGCCATATCCATTTTGCTTATGACGGCAAGACCGCTTTGAAGCATTGCCTTGAAATCGCCCGCAAGCATAATGTAAAGCTGGCGGTCAAGGGCAAGTCCATGCTCACCGAAGAGATCGGACTTAATCATGCGCTGAATGACGCCGGTATCGAAACTGTGGAAACAGATTTGGGCGAGTATATCATCCAGCTTGCAGGAGAAAAACCGTCGCATATCATCGCACCTGCGATTCATAAAACAAAGGAACAAATCGGCCGTCTTTTTCAGGATAAGTTGGGAATCGCATATACTGATGATCCGCCTGCTTTGACCCGTGCCGCCAGAAAAGCCCTTAGGGAAAAATTTCTGCAAGCGGACATGGGAATATCGGGATGCAACCTTGCATGTGCTGAAACCGGCCATATCACTACGGTTTCCAATGAGGGAAATATCAGGATGGCCACGACCCTGCCTAAAGTACACGTCGCTTTCATGGGCATGGAAAGAGTCACAGCCGATCTCAAAGACCACGAAATCCTTTTCAGGCTCTTGGCTATGGGTGCCGCAGCACAGAAAATGGCCGGCTATGTCAGCTATATCGGAGGCCCCGCAAGAAGCGGACAGACAGACGGCCCTGAAGCGTTCCACCTTATTGTCATTGATAACGGCCGGAGCCGAATTTTGGCAGATACGGATTTCAGGGAAATGCTTTGTTGCATCCGGTGCGGAGGCTGCCTTAACGTTTGCCCTGTTTATGGCAAAATAGGCGGACACTCTTATGGTTATGCGTATTCAGGACCTGTCGGAGCTGTGGTGAATCCCCTTCTTATGGGAATCAACCGCGCAAGCGACCTTTGTCTTGGAGAATCCCTGTGCGGCGCTTGCATGGAGGCTTGCCCCGTCAATATCGATATTCCCCGGATGCTTCTTCTGCTCCGTGCCAAACTTGCCCAAGGGGATAAAACCTGGGATGTGAAGGTAAAAAGCAGAGTCGAACAGGTATCGTTCGCCGCATGGTCATGCCTGATACAAAGCCGGCCGCTTTACGATCTGTTTCTGAAAACAGCTTATCACGGGCAAAAATTGCTGCCCCGAAACAACAAAATGATCAGCCGGCTTCCCTTTGCAGGCAAGGGCTGGACCCAAAGCCGCGATTTGCAACCGCTTGCAGAGCAGAGTTTCATCAGCAGATTCAAAGATAATTTCGCGGAAAAACAAAATGATTGAAATCGGGCAGGCCGAATTTATCGGCAATATAAAGAAAGCGCTGAACCGCAAGGATTCCTGCAAGCAGACTTTGGAAGATATCATCCAAACCGTTCCGAATTCAGACGATTTAAAGCTTCTTGAAAAAATCAAAGGGCGTGATAACAAAATTCATGCGGCCCTGTTCAACAGGCTTGCTGAAAACGGCAAATCGCTGAATATGGTCGTTACCATGAAAAAAGACGCGCAATCGGCAGCGGCATCCATCGCAAGGATAGCCGCCCAAAAAAACTCCGAATGGGGAGATAAAAAAACAGTGGTTGCGTGGGATCATCCTCTTGTCAGAAGCCTGGAACTTTCCACGCACCTTCAGGCATGTAATATCCCTGTTCATTATCCCGATTTAAAATCCGGATCAAATCAGCTGAAAAAATTCAGCACCCAGGCTGCCGATTCATTCATCGGTATCACTTCAGCCGACTTTTGTATCGCACAAACCGCCACCCTGACCATGAAAACCCGTGTCGGCCAACCCCGATGCGTTTCACTTCTCCCATCTATCCATATCGCTGTCATAAAGCCGGGACAGATTCTTTCCGACCTGAAAGAGCTATACACGCTGCTGAAATGGGACTCCGATGAACAGACTGAAGGTATTACAGACTGCATGACGTTTATCACCGGCCCCAGCAAAACGGCGGATATTGAAGCAACCCTTGTCAATGGCGCTCACGGCCCGAAAGAACTTTATGTTTTTGTTCTTAACGAATAGACTGAAAACCGGAGTATTTATATGGCAAACAATTTTACATGGATTCAATTTTATAAAGAATTTGCGGATAAATTAGTTGACTGGGAAGACCGCCAGAAAGAACTGATTGATTTTATCGAAGAACTTCGAAATAAAGAATACACAGTCACGTCCATGACAGATAGAAATGATCAGAACGACAGGTTTCTTTTAACTGAAATTGACCCTTTTACAATCTTTGGGGTGTTTAACCGCGGAATTGTAGAAAAAGAACGAATAGCAATTTTGGCTGAATTTAAGAAAAAGTTAAATATTAAAAGCCCTTTACCTGAAGATTTCAACGGTATCCCAACAGTGCATAATCAAAGTTCTTGGTTTTTTGGTTATCAGTATAAGCGAAAAAAAGACGACATACACCAATTATGGAATGTATTTAAGCTTGCATTAGAAAATGATGCCAAAAACAATAAAGAATTTCACAGCGCATTAGATGATGCTTTTCAAATATGGGGTGTTAATGTTAATTTAACGATGGGGCTTTATTGGATCCGCCCAAAACAATTTTTAAATTTAGACAAAACAAACAGAACATATTTAAACATAAAACTTCCCTCTTCCGGCATCAATTCCGAATATTACTTTTCAACATTGGAAAAAATCGCAGAACAAAACAAATCACTGCCGGAATTATCTTTAAATGCCTACCAAGATAAAAAAGCAGATAACCCAACAAAGGAACAACTTCCTGATCCGGATGAAAATAATTACTGGCTGGTGGGCGCTTACTGGGTCGGAGATGAGCAAACGCAACGTTTTCTTGATGAGGGAATTTGGCAGAATGGGTATAAAGATAAATATCTGGAAAAAGTGAAATCCATGAAACCGGGAGATAAAATTGCCGTCAAAGCTTCTACCACACAAAAATTGAATCTTCCTTTTGACAATCAGGGAAACACTGTTTCAAAAATGACAATAAAAGCCCGTGGGACAGTTATAACAAACCGGCATGATGGACGAACAGTCGAAGTTGAATGGGATGATGATTTCAAGACAAGGGAATGGTTTTTCTTTACATCGCGCAATACTATATGGGAAATCAAATTATCTGATGATTATAGTCTTATTGAATATTCTCGTAAACTTATTGACTTCATTTGGAAAAACAAACCACAGGATTATGAATGGTTTGTAGAAAGATGGTATGGTGAAAAACCGACAACAGTTGAACAAGATAAAGAAATAATAAGCCATGAATTATATAGCATAGATGATATTGTGAAGTCTGATATATTTCTTGAGAAGCATGAAATAGAACAAATTATTGAAAAATTAAAAATCAAGAAAAACATAATCATTCAAGGCTCGCCCGGTGTTGGTAAAACATTTATCGCTCAAAAATTGGCCTATGCGCTTATTGAAGAAAAAAATGACGACCGCGTTGAAATGGTGCAATTTCATCAATCCTATTCCTATGAAGATTTTGTCCGAGGTTATAGACCAAAACCGGAAGACGGCAGTAAATTCGTTCTTCAAGATGCAGTTTTTCATAACTTTTGTAAAAAAGCGGAAAAAGATTCCGAGAACCAATATGCTTTTATAATTGATGAAATTAACAGGGGGAATATCAGTCAAATTTTTGGTGAACTGTTAATGCTTATAGAAGCGGATAAAAGAGATAAAAAGTATGCAATACCTCTTATGTATAGACGCACACAAGAAGAGCGTTTTTTTGTGCCTCCAAATGTTTATATTATCGGATTGATGAATCTCGCAGATAGATCACTTGCTTTGGTTGACTATGCACTCAGGCGACGTTTTGCATTTATAACTTTAAGGCCTAAATATAATAGTAAAAAATATTATGAATGGTTGAAAACCCGCAATATGAATGATGAAATGATAGATTTGATTATAACCCGAATGAATGGACTAAATGAAGAAATTGCGAATGAAAACTTACTTGGGTTAAATTACCAGATCGGACATAGTTACTTTTGTCCAAACAAATCAGATTTCAGCCAATTAAATCGAGACTGGTATTTAGATATTATTGAAACAGAAATAGTTCCATTAATTCAGGAATATTGGTTTGATAACCAAGACCGTGTTGAAGAACTGAAAAACAGGCTGATTGCTTCATGAGTGTTGCTATAGAAAAAAATATAGATGTAGAAACAACAAGCACAGGAATACCAATCAGAAATATATGGCACATGTTACTCTATGTGAATAAATCTCGGCATCTGAGGTACAGGTGGAAGTCAGAAATAGAAAACGCCCCCAATATCAATTCCTTACTTATCGCAATATTAGCAAAACAAATTCAACAACGCATACGCATCGGCCTTGGCCGGGATTATTGTAGAATAGAAAATGAAATATATGGGCTAAGAGGGCGTATCGATTTTAATAAGAGTTTAAAATTAATGTCCTTTCCTCAAGGTCGAATTTGTTCCCGCTACCAGCTTTATTTAAAAAATGTACTGAAGAATCAAATAATCCGCAGCACATTGGCCCGTATGATTCAATCAGGTGATTTCGGAACTAAAAAGAAAAAAGCCAAAGAACTTAAAAACACATTACGTTGTATCTCTCAAGAGATGAAAGATATTGATATTATTGAGTTAAAACCTGCTGAAATTCGGCGAGAACAACTCAAACAAAATGATATGGATTACAGTTTTATGTTATCAATTTGTTACCTTTTATACTTGCATTTCATGCCGCGGGAAAATAAAGGCGATCATTCTCTTTTGAAAATAAACCGTGACGAATTGGTATTGTATGCTATTTATGAAAAATTTGTCGCTGAATTTTACAAGTATCATTTGATAAAATGGAATGTGAATCCACAGCCTACAATATATTGGCCTTCTGAGTATAAATCAGATTATCTTCCGGTAATGAAACCAGATTTAATTCTTGAGCATAAAGAAACCAAACAAATTGTTATTCTTGATACAAAATATACAAAGTCAAGCATCGTGCAGGGACAATGGGGGAATTATACATTTAATCGTGATCACCTGTTTCAGATATACGCTTATTTAAGGTCGCAAGAAAACAGGACTGAACATTATGAAAAATCAACAGGTCTGTTGTTATACCCAACAGTAAACAAACAATTACCACAGAAAATTGACATTCAAGGCCATGAAATAAGATGGGAAACGATAAATCTCGCTCAAACGTGGGATATAATTGAAAGTGACTTATTAGCGCTTGTTGATATTAAACAGGATTAAACACTTTATGAGTAATTCTGAGATCACTTTATACTGGACAAGGCCATACTTGGTGATTTTCAATTTATTCACAAAACAAATTGCAATCAGTAATGTCCGGTTAGATTTTTGCATACGGCAAAAGTTGAACTGACTCCCGTTTTTTTGATATTCACATTGTATGTTTATAGGAAATCAGACAGTTTAAATCAATATGAAGCCACTCATGCCAGTTTCCCTTCTGACGGCAGGCGGATGATAAACTTTGCACCTGAACCGCGGGCAGATTCCACACACATCACACCTCCATGATTTTCAGTAATAATGAAATAGGAGACTGAAAGACCAAGACCGGTGCCCACGCCCACCGGCTTGGTGGTATAAAATGGCTCAAATACTCGTTTGCGCGTTTTTTCATCCATTCCGGGTCCGTTGTCTTTTATTTCCACACAAACCATTTTTTGGCTTTCTTCAAACTTCGTGCGGACAATAAAGCAGGGATTTTCAATTTCAGCCTCCTGCATCGCCTGAGCGCCATTGCGAAAAATATTGAGCAAAACCTGTTGAATCTTAGCAGCCTCACAAAGTACAAAGGGCGCTCTGTCATCATACTCCTTTTTAATCTCAATCGTCTTAAAGTCGTAGTGCTTCTTCAAATCAAAGTCGGTGGATGCCAATTCAAGCGTTTTATCGATAAGTTCGGAAAGGGGGTGGGATGAGACCTGGGCTTCACTTTTCCTGGCAAAACTGAGCATGTTATCAACAATGACAGCAATCCGCTGGCCGGATTCGTTAATGGTTGCGAGCATACGCGGTATGCCTCGGACAGTCATAAATTTTTGAATCGCCTCCATAGTGACGCCTGCCGCTTCAGCGGCTTTTACGTTGGCCGGGATAGCAATATCTCTGATCAGGCGATTTTCCATGACATTAGCGGTTTGTAACATACCGGCCAGGGGATTGTTAATCTCATGCGCCATACCGGCCGCCAGACCGCCAACAGACATCATTTTTTCTGATTGCACCATTATCTCCTGAGTGCGTTTATCATCTGATATGTCACGAATCGTTCCCTGAAGGATGGTTTTCCCGCCCATTTTTATACGGGTAACAAGAACACTTGCATAAAATTCTTCACCATTCAGGCGTTTGTGGGTCCATTCAAATAAATTCGATCCGCTTTCCAACGCTTCTCTTATCATCTGCCTGGCTTTTTCTGATGATAATGCGCCATCTGGCTGATATTCAGGGGAAAAATCAGCGGGCGTCAATCGGGTAAGCTGTTTTTTTGATTCGATTCCAAACAGCTTGAGTGCGGCCGGGTTGCAGTCCATATAACTCTTTTCCGGGTCCGACAGAAAAATGGCATCCATTGAAGATTCAAAAATACTCCTATATTTTTTCTCACTTTCTTTAAGCGCCTGCTCTGCCAGAACCCGAGCCGTGATGTCGCGAGTTATACCGAGTATGTTTAGCGGTTGCTTGTCAGGACCTGGAAGAATCCTTGCATTATTGTGTGTCCAGATCGTTGTGCCGTCTTTACAATTTTGCTCTATCTCAAATAAGGTCGGCTCCCACCCTTCCGGATCGCCTGCTTGGATAGACACTAATTTTTTACCGAAGAAATTCAGCAGTTCTTCGAGTGATCCTGGAATCACCTCATCCAAAGAGTGCGCCATCGCTTCTTCAACCGTGTATCCTTTCTGATGATAAACTGAAGGACTGATGTATGTGAAATTAAAATCCATATCCATCGTCCAGATTACATCAGCAGCATTTTCCGCAATTAACCGATACCGCTCCTCCGCTTTTTCTTTTTCCCTTGTACGTTGTATGATTGATGAAATCATCCGTTCAAAAGCGGCAGACATAATTCCGATTTCATCTTTGGTAATTGATTTATTGTAATTTTTTATTTTATCAAAAAGGGTTTGTAATTTATCTTGCCCGTAGTTTTCCATTATCTTGCTGACATTGATAATCGGCAATACAATCCAACGGTTCGTAAATACATAGAAAATCAGGCTTGTCACTGCGATGGCGATGATGAAAATCCCGAGGAAATACAAGATATTTCCCCTGAGTTGCTTTTGAAGATATTTTTTAGTAAAGCCTATTTTTACCAATCCCAAGTAGCGGTCTTCTACATTCAGATAAGTTATCAGCTCACTGTAATCCAAATCTATATTCGAATGCGGACCTGAATCAGAGTTCTGCTTGAACAACCGATTGATTTCTTCTGCGCTAAGATGAACCTTTGGAAGTGCACCGATGGAAGCGATAATGTGCGCTGTCGGATCGTAAATTTCAACATAAACAATCTCCCGGTTTTCTTTATACAGAGTTTTAACAGCCCGGTCGATTCTATCGTAAGCGATTGTGTTGACAGTGGGATCAACACACGAAATTTCCAGAAGATCATTTATCAGAACAGATTTTTTAATCAGCGTGTTACTAAAACTGTTCTTTTCAATATGATAATAGGAAACGATGATGATAAGGAATAAAATGGATGTAGAACAAAGGTGTAGAATGAAAAGTTTATCAAAAATGCCTCTTCGTTTTTCAGATGTGTTTTTTCCCGTATTCAATTCTGATAATTCCTTAAAGTGAGTTTGAGGTCAATCGCTATGAAGAGGAAATGTTAATGCGCTCTCAGCCGCTTCCGGAGGCCATACGGTTTTCATTTCACCTTGTTGAATTTGCACAAGCGCCATTTTATGCCCGATATTCATTCCTCTTGAGTCGTACTTTATCTTTCCGTAAAAAGTCACCACATTCAGGGACTTGATGTTTTTTAGGACATCTTTTGCATTAAGGGAGCCGCATTTTTCCAAAGATAGCTGATAAATCACCCCGGTGGCGCTTGATTGGGCATCCTGGTAGGTCGGAAGCTGACCATATTTGCGCTTAAACTCTCTCACATAATCCTGGGGTGTACCAAAAACCGGCCCTTTAAATGAACTGTTAGCGACCCATTGGGTGACGCCTATCATACCCTCGGCTCCTTCTCCGACATCATTGACATAATTTATTTCAGACGGGCCGATGGTCATAACAACCGCCTGCGGCCTCAGTTCTTTTACCTTTGATAGCTGGATGCTGAAATCGACAGCGTCCTGATAGTGGCTGGTCAATATGATAATATCAGGTTTTTTGGGAGCCATCTCCAACAGATAGGGAATAAAATTGTCTGTTTCTTTATCAACCACTTGATAATACACTTCTTGAATATTTTTGGTTGCCGCCCATATTTGAACGCCTTTGGCCACGCTTCTGGTAAACAACTTATCAGGCGTTATCAGCGCATACGTTTCAGGCGCGGGTTTTACCTGGGATATCATATCAAAAAAATCTTTAAACCACCAACTGGCGGAAGTTTGGGTGGCAAATGTCAAATGCTGATCTCTTGTAAAAATTGAATCCGAAGCGCCTCCGGACTCGATCATTATCTTACCGTATTTTTCCGTTATCAGACTGGCCGCCAGATTAAAACCGCTGGTAAACGGGCCTAGAATAAAATCGACTTTGTCCTTAGCCTGAATTATTCATAAACTTCTTTTAATTTTACGTAATTTTTGATATATCAAATAGTTAGGTAAGCTCATCCAAAAAACAGAGTTTTTAAAAATTGCATCATTTTCCCCGCTGATAAAGG
>JAUCGF010000044.1 GCA_030378005.1 Desulfococcaceae bacterium HSG9
AGGAATGAGGATGAAATAATTTTTTTATTTACGTTTTGATTTTGAATGCTTAATGGGAAGCTATATTAAAAAATTTATTTACGCAACCACAATAATCATTTATAAAGGAAAGATGCGGCGTTTCTTTATCGAAAAACCAGATTCGGAATCCGGCAATATTTCTATTGTCGGCACGGATGCAAACCACATTAAAAATGTACTGCGTATGCGAACCGGTGATAAAATCAGTATCGTGGACGGACGTGGAAATGAACATCTGGCAACGATTGAAAAACTGACATCAGGCTGTGTTGATGTAGCCGTTGATGCTCGTATTATTTCAAACAGGGAATCACCGGTTGAAATCATAATTGCGCAGGCGTATCTGAAACATAAAAAGATGGATTTTATCGTACGCCAGATCACTGAATTGGGTGTTTCCCAATGGACACCCTTTTTTGCGGCCCGTTCAGTTCCCCGACCGGATGATAAACAATTGGCCAAGCGTACTGCCAGGTGGGAAATGATTTCCAGGGAAGCGTTGAAACAATGCCGGCGCAATCGCCTGATGAAAATCCGGCACCCCGTTCCTTTCAAAGATATTCTTAAATCAGAGTGCGATTGTGATCTGAAAATTATATTTTGTACTAACGAAACAGGTCATCTTGCCACTTTGTTGAAAAACCATAATCGACCATCAACATTACGAATCATCATGGCTTTAATCGGACCGGAAGGCGGTTTCACAACCCAGGAAATCGAAAACGCCAAGGCCGGCGGCTTTATACCGGCGTCTCTCGGGCCGCGTATTCTGAGAGCGGAAACCGCTACGGTGGCGGCTTGCACCTTATTACAACATTATTTTGGTGATATTTGTTAAAATCTTCTTGACAAAGATTTTAGCTTCATGTAAATACGGCACGATTTTGGTAACGATGTTTTTAAATGTTGTTTTTAAAATCGAAAATGGCAGTTTGATTTTTGCCGAGGTAGCTCAGTCGGTAGAGCAGGGGACTGAAAATCCCCGTGTCGGCAGTTCGATTCTGTCCCTCGGCACCATTTTAAAAAAGGGTTTGCAGGCAATAGCCGGCAAGCCCTTTTTTATTTTGTAGCAATGTTGTAGCTAAAAAGACAGTTAATAGAGTTATAAACACGGGAAGCGCTGAAGTGATTTTTTTACAGACACTCTTGACATGCACAGCTTTTCATAATATGAATTAGTCTATAATATTTACATAATTTAATCGTAACCGATATTTTTTATTCTATTTTATCTATTAATCAAAGGAGATTAGAAGTTATGAACAAAAAGTTGTCAAGTGTAATCGTAATGGTTGTCGGTCTTTTATTGGTCTTCGCAGCGGCGGGTCTGTACGCGGGTACTGAAGTGAAAGAGGTCATTGAAATGAAAAACAAAGCGTATGCCAAGCATAAAAAAGGCATTGTGATGTTTACCCATGAAAAGCATCAGGACGAGTATGCCAAAAAGCATCCTGAGCTTTATGAAAAAGGATGTGGTGAATGTCACCATGATAAAGATAATAAGCCGCTGACCGAATTAAAAGAGGGTGACGCCGTTGAAAACTGCATCGAATGTCACAAAAAACTCGGTGAAATGCCTAAGGCGGAAAAGAAAAAGATGAAGAAAGAAAAGGTTCCCAAGGCCGAAGTTAAATCCAAGAAATTGGAATTTCATGGGGAAGCGTTGCACTATAACTGCCGAGGTTGCCATAAATTGTATAATAAAAAGATCAAAAAAATGGATCCTAAACCCGAAAAAGCACCGACGACCTGTAAAAAGTGTCATCCTAAAGTAAAGAAGAAGTAGTCAAGGTGTCTTGTCAAAAGAAATTGTTGTGCAGAGGTGCGTTAAGGCGATTGTCTGACGCACCTTACTTTTTTAAAAACCTTCCTCATTTATACAATTCCTTTCAGAATTCATATCCGATCTTTTCAAACAGGCTTTTATATAATCCTTCAGTCTGAAACTCTATAACTTGACCTTTACCAGATAATATGTAAAATATTAAAAATATCGGCCTAGGTCAGTTTCCGCGTCTATTTTGAAACGTAATTTGCAGGCGTTCCGCGCCAGTTCCTTTATGATAGCATCACTATGAAAATCGCACTTTTCGGCGGCAGTTTTGATCCGGTGGGGCAACACCATTTGGAAATTGTCAAAATGCTGCTCAATACAGACTTTTTTGATCAAGTGGTTGTGGTTCCATGCGGTCCCCGTCCCGATAAAAAATCGGTCAACGATATTAACCCGGTTTATCGCGCCACGATGTTAGATATAACTTTCAGGGGCATTTCGGAAAAAATTAAAATTGATTTGCACGATCTGGAGAAAGATCGCTTTTCAACCACTTTCGAACTGGAACAGCGCTATGCCTCACAAGGTGAAGTGTGGCATGTGGTTGGTTTTGACTTGGTGGAAGGCGGCCGGAAAAATGCGTCTCCGATTCAGAAAGAATGGGCCAATGGCCGTTTACTGTGGGAAAAAAGCCGTTTTATTGTCATTTTACGCGATGGCACACTGTTTTCCAGAGCCGATTTACCACCGACAAGCCAAACGTTCGGACCCGAAATTACCGGTGCCAGTTCGATAATAAGGAATTTGGTGTTTAACTATCAGCCCATTGACAATCTGGTAACACCTGAAGTGGCCAGGTATATTGAAAGATATAGCTTATATCGCGGCCGATTACCGCTTCAAAAAACACTGCTTCGGATTGACACCCCTCGTTTGTTGGTGGCTGCCGATGAAAATAACGCCAGCGCCAGGGATATTAAAGCACAATTGCGGCCTTTTATTGACGCGACGAAACCCAATTTGATCGTGGACATCGGCGGAGATGGCAACAAACTACACGCGATTCGAAAATATTGGCGCTTGCGGCTGCCTTTTCTGGGGATTAACGCCGGGCATCGCGGCTACCTTTTGAACGATGTGGATGCCGCTACGCTTTTTCCCTTGCGGGATGCCTTGGTGATTCACTATCTGCCGCTTTTACATGTCGGGATTAAAACGGCGGATGGCAATTGGAAAACTGTATTCGGTTTTAATGAAGCCTGGATCGAGCGCGCCACCGGTCAATCCGCTTGGATTGAGCTGATTCGTAACAATCGGGATCATATTCCAAAAGTTGTGGGCGACGGCCTGCTTATTTCCACTGCGGCCGGCTCAACCGGTTATGCTAAAAATATCGCAGGCTTTTCACTACCCACCCATGTTCGTGAACTTTTATTGGTCGGCATGGGCATTGCCGAACCCAGCCAATGGCGCAATACCATCGTTTCACCTCATTCCGTTTTTGAATTCAAAGCATTGAATATCGCCAAAAGACCGGTGCGCGCGTATGTTGACGGTGTTCCCCAAGGACAGATTGAATATATGCGTATTCGTACCAGTCGAATTGCCGCAGTTGAATTAGCCTTTATCAAAGGTTATGATATTGCTGAAAAACATACCGGCATTCAATTGCCCTATTTTGAGCCGATTTAAAACGACCCGCTAATTTTTAGCAAAAGGAGAAATTATGAAAAGTTACTTTCAATACGGGCAAAAAATGAGCGCGCGTATCAAAACCTTGCTGAATTTGGAAGGCATCAAGCAAATGCCTCAAACATATACGGATTTTCTGAAACTGGATCAATGGATGCGCAAACTGATTGGCGTTAATCTGCCGTTAGTTTTAAGCGACAACTATGAACATTTTATGGCGTGTTTGCCAGGGAAAAAATACGCGGCCCAACATGTGATTGTCCGTAAACAGATCGGCGGTTTCACCGTTGCCTGCGGTTTTTGGAAATGGCTTGAATTTTTAAGCCACCGGATCACGCGGGAAGAGGTGTTGCTCACTGCTGATTTCTTTTCAGGCAAACATAATGATTTTCCGCGCCAGTTCAATAAAGATTACTGGCTGCATGTTGTCGATGATTATGATGGCTACCTGCCTGTCAAAATATCTTATGTGGGTGAAGGTGCCACATTTACCGGTGTGCCTTTTCCTCTGGCGGAAATTTACGGTGAAACGCCGGCGGTTTGGTTAAATGAACCGCTATATATCCAGATCGGCCATTTGTGCCACGTAGCCACAATTGCCGCTCAATTTGCCGAGATTTTGGGAGACCCCTGGCGCTTTATCGAAGTGATGTTTCGCGCGCTGCATAACCGTGAAGAAAGTGATGACGCGCTGTTGGCAATTTTGATCGGCGGCGGTATTATTTCAACATCCAATGATCTGGGCGCCTTTATCAATGGCGCGCCGTTTAAATCTTCCGGAACCACCGGCCATTGTTATTATCAGCAATTTGACACCTTAAAAGACGCCTTAAAAGTGTTGTTAAAGTCGCCGTTAGGCCCTTATTGCACGGTTTTGCTGGATGTGTATGACCACGAGCATGGTTTTGAGCGTTTGCAAGAGCTTTTGAACGAGGGCTATACGCATCCGTTTGCCGAACGCCCGGACAGCGGAGATACCTTAAAATTAGGGATGCACGACCTGACCGTATTGCAGGATGAAGGTAAGGAAATCAATGTGGTTTTTGAAGATGGCTACAACCCTAAGGATGTGTTGCGCGCGGAAGTGATGCGCAAACAATTCGGTCTTTCCGAAGAACGCACGTTATATGGTGCGGGAAGCGCTTTTTTGGGGCCTCGGCGCGCTCTGGAAACAGCTTATAAAGCATGTTATTTTCACGATGATCCGAAGTGCAAGGATAATAAGTGTGTTGATACCATGAAAATATGTTTGAATGATAAGATGAAACAGTCAATTCCCGGACAGATTTGCTGGTTTTTTAATCCGGATACGGCTATGTTTATGCTGGGATGCGACGGTGAAACGCCGCCTCCGGGTTATCAGGCCGAAAAACGGATTTTATATGATGGCCTGACTGTTCCGGGAACTCCTTATTTTGATTCTGATTATGTTCCGGATCATCTGACAACTTGCGATGCGATTAAAAATGGTATTCAACGAACCAAAACAGACCGCCAAATCATGGGGCCTGACTTCACCCGCCAGATTGGTGAAAACCGCACGGGTGTTGCCATGACCAAAGCATTGCGTCGCAAACGCAAGACCATTTATGACCGCGCGTTACGTATTGTCGGGCAAAAGAAGTAAACAACAATAGCTACGTTAAGGAAAAATTTATGAATGACAAAACTGAAACAGGCTCTCGCAAGGTCATTTTAACGAAATGGATGTTAATCATTTTTTCAATCGGTACGTTTGGATATATGGTGTTAAGCCTTGTAATGAACCACCCATTGCCGGAATCGTTTTATATGAATTTTGTGTTAGGGCTTGGTGCTATCGGCGGAGCTTTTACCGTCGGCAATATCTTTGAACATCGTGCCCAAGGCCAGGTTAATTCCGCTAAAGCGCAAGCCGAAGGTGAAAAACAAAAAACACTGGCCAGGACAGCTTCAGGAAATACCCCTGAAAATTAAAAACGTGTATATGAAAGGCAAAACCTGATGATTACATTATTAGATTATGGTGCCGGCAATGTGCGCAGCGTCATTAATGCCATTGAAAGACTGGGTGAAACGGTCAAAATCGTTTCGGACAAAAATGACATCATAAAGGCTGAAAAACTGGTTTTTCCCGGTGTGGGCAGTTTTGGCAGTATGATGCGTATTTTACGCGCTAAAAAATATGTCGAACCGCTTAGAGATTATCTTCTGGCTGACAGACCCTTTTTGGGAATTTGTTTGGGGCTGCACGCCCTGTTTACAAAAAGCGAAGAGGCTCCGGATGAACTGGGCTTGAACATTTTTCCGGGTGTGGTGAAACGCTTCGATATTGACCTGGCCGTACCTCATATCGGATGGAACGGGGTCAACAGATGTAAGCCATCCGGACTTTTCAACGGCCTACGGAATGATGAAAAATTTTATTTTGTACACTCTTATTACATCGCCCCTGAAGATGAAGATTTGGTATTGACCACAACCGACTACGGCATTCGTTTTGTTAGCAGTATTCGCAAAGGCAATATCATTGCCACCCAGTTTCATCCGGAAAAAAGCAGTGACGCCGGTTTAACGCTGCTGCACAATTTTGTGGCCGGAACCGAAGAAACGGATATACCCCTTCCGGCAGAGGGCAAAACACATCTTGCCAAACGCATCATCGCTTGCTTGGATGTCAGAACTGACGACCAGGGAGACTTGGTCGTGACCAAAGGCGACCAGTATGATGTGCGCGAAAAAGGGAATGTGCGCAATCTCGGCAAACCGGTGGAATTAGCGCGGCGTTATTATAAAGAAGGCGCCGATGAGATCACCTTTTTGAATATCACCGGATTCAGGGATTTTCCCCTCAAGGATATGCCGATGATCGAAGTGTTGAAACTGACATCTCAAAATGTGTTTGTGCCTCTGACCATTGGCGGCGGAATACGGGATTACACTGATAAAGATGGGCGGCGTTATACGCCTTTGGAAGTGGCTGACGCTTATTTTCGCTCCGGCGCAGATAAAATTTCAATCGGCAGTGACGCTGTTTTAATTGTCGAAGAATATTTAAAAACCGGCCAGAAAACCGGTCAAAGCTCAATTGAGCTGATATCCGCAGTTTACGGCAATCAGGCGGTGGTAATCTCGGTTGATCCTCGCCGGGTGTATGTAACATCACCGGATGCGACCGAGCATCAGGTTATTAAAACAGCGTTGCCCGGCCCTCAGGGTGAAACGTGGTGCTGGTATCAATGCACTGTCAAAGGCGGTCGTGAAGGCCGTGACTTGGACGCCATCACACTTGCCAGGTCATGCGAAGAACTGGGTGCCGGTGAAATTCTGTTAAACTGCATCGACCGTGACGGAACCAACTCCGGTTTTGATATGGAACTGATCAATGCGGTTAAAGCGGCGGTTACGATTCCGGTAATTGCTTCAAGCGGTGCCGGCAATGCGGCGCATTTTTATGATGTATTTAACAATACACAAGCCGAATCTGCACTGGCGGCCGGCATTTTTCACCGTCGTGAAGTTCCCATCGCAGAAGTGAAAAGCTATTTGATGGAGCAAAACGTAGAAATCAGGCCATCGCTGAAAATGGCTTGAATCACATCCAAATTATAGCTCAAATCGGCATCCTTCATAATAGCCCAAAAGTAGTTTACACTTTTATCCGGAGTGCCGAACTTGTAGTTTGGCAGTAGCGGGCACTGAATGCCAAACTACAAGTTCGGCACTCCGGAAAATTGTAAACTGACAAATGAAGGATGCCCTCAAATCAATCTTTTAATATTAACATGGTGCGTTATGCTACGCTAACGCACCCTACATTTCAGGTAATTTGTTTTTTGGGAAATCCCTAACTTCCCCATTTTCAGATGAGGAGTGCTGACTTCAGTTTGCGTCAGTCCAAAAGCGGATATCCGGTTTTCAGCCAAACAACCGCGTGATTTCATCGACTGCAAATGATGGCCAAGTCACATCACCTTCAGCACTGACAGCCTCCACACCGCTTGCGGATTCAGTCACTTCGCCAATGCAGGCAACGGCGATACCGGCTTGGGTAATCGCTTCACAAAGCTGTTTTTCATACGCGGGCTTACAGCAAATCAGAAGGCTTCCGGAACCGATCAACCCCAGCGGATTGATATCAAGCAGACGGCAGATTTCCCGGGTTTGCGGAAAAATCGGAACCGCATCCATATCAATCCGCAGACCGCGTCCGTCGGCGGCAATACCCAGTTCACGCACCGCTGTGGCCACACCGCCTTCGGTGACATCGTGCATGGCCACAACACCGGGGGAAGCTGCCGCTATTTTGGCTTCCGGTATGATACTGATATCATCTAAAAAGCGGCGGCACTCTTCGATCACGTCTGGTGACAGGCCCATCAACTGTAAGCGATCTCCAAATTCCCGGGCAATGATTGCGGTGCCTTCCACAGCGGCCGCTTTGGTGAGCAGAATTTTATCGCCCGGAATGATATTGCGCTTGTCAAGCAGGCGGTTTTTGGTGACGGTTCCCACCATCATGCCGGTAATCACAGGCCGGTTAACCGCTTCGGTGATCTCCGTATGACCGCCGCAAAGGGTGATACTATTATCATGACAAATACGGTTCAAATCGGACATCAATGCGCCAATGGCCGAAGCGGTGGTACCTATCGGAAACAACAGAGTGGTCAGAAACCAGCGCGGAACGCCCCCGGATGTTACCACATCATTGGCATTCACCAAAACGGCGTACATCCCCACGGAATCGGTTGCAAATGTGATCGGGTCCGCTTTTAAAACCAACACTTCTTCGCCGGCAATATCAACAGCCGCCGTATCTTCGCCCACGCGAGGGTGAATCAGAACCGCCGGATCGTCTGTGTGAAAGGATTCCAGAAAATCTTCCAACAAATCATTGGAAAGTTTGCCTCCGGTTAAGGGATACCCTAGACGAACGATCTTTTTAAGTTCATCCAGACGTGTGATTTGAAAATCGCTTTCAATGCCATCCTGATTCCATGGCAACGAATGTGAGGATTCTGATGGATTGATTAACGCAGTCAAAGCACCGGCCGCCGCACCGGCCTGAATGTCAAAAATATAATCACCGACCATCAGTAAATCGGCTGGGGCGACACCAATTTTGGAAGCGGCTAAAAGCACTCCGTCAGGACTGGGTTTGGGAGGTATCGGATCATCGCGGGTGATAATAACGCTGAAATCATCTTTTCCCACCGTCTTAAAGTTTTTAAGAGCCTGTTCAACCGACCGAAGGCTGTTGCGTGTGAGAATACCAAAAGGGATCGATTGCGCTTTGAGCCAGTGCAACAGCTTTTCAGCCCCCTTGTTGGGATAGGATGCCTCGGCGGCGTCAGTTTCAAACTGTTCCAGAATCGACATAGCCTGCCGGCGTTGTTCGGATGACGACAGTGTATCGATAAACTCCAGGATAGCATAGTCCGATGGGTAACCGAGTTTTTTTCTAATCTCAGCAAAATCAATTGCACCGGGATTTGTAAGAGTGCCGTCAAAATCAAATAAAACTGCGTGAATGTTAAATGCTTTCATCGGTACACTGGAATTTTACTGATAAACTGGGCAACGCGCTCAGTTTGGGGGTTATCGAATTTAAATCGCATTGTTATCTCCTTTGAGCTTTGAATTGGATGTTAAAATAATAAAAAAATTGGGCATCCTTCATATAAGGCTAAAAGTAGTTTACACTTTTCTATTTCGTCCCTACGGGACTTGCCATATCAGGCAGGCTTTTTTCTATAGATATTATGTCCCTGACGGGACAAAGTGTAAACCGACGAATGAAGGATGCCAAAAATTGTAAACGGTCTTTGCACCGCCGTCAATCCAAGCGTTCCATTTCAATTTCAATCACGATTCCGCGATCCGCCAAACGTTCTGTAAATTGCTGATACGGTATATCGAACATGGGCGTGAGTACTCCTCTATCCGTGATTTCACCCGCAGCAATCATCTGAGCGGCAATACTGGCCGGAAACCCGACCCCTTTGCTCATGGCCATCAGGCCGGTTTCCAAATCCCGTTCGATAATCATACGCGTAGTCATACGTGTAGGTTTACCATCTGCAATTCCCTCAAAAATGTTTAACATGACCACCAGGTCTTTTTCATTATCTTTATATTGCAGCAGAGGTTCCAAATATTTGAGCATAAACCGGTATGGAGAAACCTCACCATCAAGGCCATCCACCGGCGTTTCACTCAAAAAGCCCAATTGTTTTAACGGTCGCCACAGCGCGCTCCAACCGGGCCAGCGCAAAGAGTAGCGGCCGGTTTCGGTGATAGTATCGGTAACGCCGAGCAAGTCCGTGAAAAAAACAGCATCCCCATTGGGAATGGCTTCTAACTTGCCGAGTCCGGGAAAATCAATTTCATGAACCAGATCGGTTTCATGTTGTTGGTCGCCGGAAATTTCAATGATTTTGCCGTTTTTGACAGAGCGCGAATCTCTCTTGCAGGAACTTAAAACGCCCTCCCATGTCCATGATAATTTATAGTTAAACGGATTATCGCAGGCGTTTTTTTCAGGCATCCCGCCGCAGTAAGAGTTAATTACATGGATTTCGTCGAAACGGCGATGCGCTTCACCGTAAATGACAAGATCAATTCCGGGATCCAGGCCGCATTCAGGCATGATTGTTATGCCGGCCGCTTGGGCCGCACTATCTAAATCGGCAATGTGATAGCCATAATTGGTGTTGACCACGCTGACACCGGTTTTCAGGGCCGCCTGACAAACGGTTGCAGTCAATTGACGCGGCAGCATATCAATCACTGTATCGACCTTTTGATACAATCGGATAAGGCTTTCCACATCAGCAGCATCAATTGTCAGGGACTCTACCTCGGACAGATCGATTACCTTGCTAAGACGCTCCAAACCCTTTGTCTGGGAATCGGCGCATAAGACCGCTTCAACATTTTTGCTGCGAACCAGATCAGAAATCGCTGTCAGCCCCTGAATACCGCAACCACCTAAGACTAAAATTTTCATTATGTTTTTATCCATTTCAAAGTTTGTTTAAATAAAAACAAAAATGTCATTAATTTACGATACTGTCAAGCATATAACAGGCAATTGTGTGAAAATCAGGTATGAATTTTGTAGTAAACGGTCCTCTAAAATTTAAAACCTTTATTGCTATAGACAGTCATATACCGGCGTTGGACGCTGACCCGCACATACCCTTGGATCGCTCACGGTTCGCTATTTCGTCGGATACAGGCTGCCAAATCCCTGTAACGTTGTCAAGCTTGTCACTTGTATATCATGTCTGTCTCATCAATCTCAAGACATCGTTTCACGGCATATCAACGACAGAGTATTTCATTGTGGATATGAAAGAGGACTAACGCTAAAGCTAAACTCACCGGCGCAAAAGGGTGGAGGGAACGATAGCGACCGGAACCCTTGTACGTCCGAGATCAGCACCGGGTTAGGTGTCTTTATTGTTTATTTTATATAAAACCTGAATCCGTGGCATAAAAAATGCAACAACTTAAATTAAATAATTAAAATTATATATAAAAAATGATATCAAGGGAAGCAAAAAATTATCACTTCGGAGGTGAAGAACAAATGCAGCCCATTATCAACATAAAACATGGAAACGAGAAACTTGTCAGTCACAGCGGACTGCTT
>JAUCGF010000087.1 GCA_030378005.1 Desulfococcaceae bacterium HSG9
AGTTCGAATTTTTTAAAAATATTTCTTATCTATATCGTTTTCATCTTAATGGATTTATGCTAATCTTGATTTTTATCGGTATGATTTTTGCATTTGGGAAAATAAATTCCTGTTTGGGAAAGCAGATTCCTGTTCTTACTCTGAGCCGGAACGGTAAATCTGATATTTTCGGTTTTTCACAGATATTATCAGTAGATCGAAAATGCCTGAAAATACGACATGGAGCGCAAAAATTAAGCGCAGCGGTTTTTTGCGCTCCTGAACTTTCCATCTACTGATATAGTATTCCAATTTTGGTTTTTCCAGATGACGCCCGCAAGCTGAAGCTCGCACTCCGCTAATCTGGAAAAACCAAAATTGGATCAGTATAATTATCTGACACAAGGAGAGATTGAGATGGAGAGAACGAATTGTCGAGAACAAAACTGTCATTCCGCCGTTTGACAAAGCCGCCTTGACCGGGTATATCAGACAGTATCCCGAACCGACTTCCAATCCCACCACAGTGTATGACCAGTATGAATCCAACTATCTTATGTGAACTTATAGGTATAACTTACTCAAGCTTAACACCCCTCAAATGGAGCGGAAGCTGTTAAAGATTCAGCAAGAACATCAATATAGGACTGAAAATCATCTTAAATTTCAAACAGCTCTATGGCCAAGTACTTACTTGACACCTACAAGCAGTTTGATATATAACAAACATTTTTTGTTCCGGCCCGGTGCATTGAGAATTATCAGTGGATGGAAAGTTTAGGATCGCAAAAATTTAGCGCAGCGATTTTCAGCATCCGATTCCACCCGGAGGCTTGTAGATTCAGGTGCCGGCAAAAAACCGCTTCGCTAAATTTTTGCGCTCCATACCATATTTTCAGGCATTTTCCATCTACTGATTATACCTGTAAGGTGGCTGCGATGTCTTAAAATTTGGAAATTGGGGAATCAGGTTGTTATCAGCTAAGAATATTGAAGATGTTTTTGCCTGAAAACATGACGAATTGATTATGACTTTGCTAATTAAATACATTATCCATCTTTTTTTGTTTACTGTTTTTGTGAACGCTTCAGCATTCGCAGATACATCTTCTTTTAGAGTCGCTTCAGACGGAACTGTCATCGACCAAGCCGGACGACATATCAAGGTGCGACAGCCATATACGCGAATCATTTCCCTTTACGGCGCGCATACGGAAAATCTTTTTTCTTTGGGATTGAAAAAAGAGATTGTCGGCGTATCGCGCAATGAAGTTTATCCGCCTGAAGCGACCGCTAAACCGGTTTTTTCCTATCATGATGACCCTGAAAAATTTATGGCGGCCGCGCCGGACCTGGTGTTAATCCGTCCCATGATTGATCGCGGATATCCCCAATTGGTTCGGCGGCTTGAACAAAGCGGTATCACCGTGGTCTCGCTTCAGCCGGGCAATATCAGCGAGATGTACGTTTACTGGGATATTTTGGGAGCGCTGACCGGTAAACGGGAACACGCCCGACAGATAATCGATGCTTTTCAAAAACAAGTCGCGCAACTTAGATTGCGGGTTAAGCCGATTCACCCTAAAAAAAGGGTCTATTTTGAAGCCATTCATAAGCGCATGAAAACATTTACGCCCGATTCCATGGCGATCTTTGTTCTTGAAACCGCCGGCGGAATTAACATCGCTCAGGATGCCGAACCGGTACGCAACACCAATATTGCTTTTTACGGCAAGGAAAAAATTCTTTCCCATGCTGATGAAATCGACGTGTTTATAGCGCAGTTCGGAGCGATGAACCGGCCTACTATCGCCATGATTAAAAATGAATCCGGTTTTGCAGCCATAAAAGCGATTCGAAACGGACAAATTCTGATTATTGATGAGATGATCGTATCACGCCCCACACCGCGCCTGATTCACGGTATTCATAAAATCGGCCGGTTTCTTTATCCGAAGGAATTCTAAAGATATAGGCAAAACTCAAAAGAGGCGATAAAAAGAGTTTGACCAAATTAGAGCAAAATAAAAAACGGTTTAACGTAAATGAAAAATCATTCCTATTTTGAAAATAAAATTAGTGCGATAGATATTTTTGCTGGTGCTGGTGGATTGTCATTGGCTGCCGTCAATTTAGGGATAAATTTGTTGGCTGCCGTTGAAATAGATCAAGATTCTTGTAAAACTTATAAAAACAACATAATTGATAAAAAAAGTCCGACTACAAATACAAGGTTGTATGATAAAGATATAATAAATTTATCTCCAACTGTATTAAGAGATGACCTTAATTTGAAACAACAAGAATTGGATTTATTGATCGGAGGCCCTCCCTGTCAAGGATTTTCAGGACATAGAATAAAGGGCCGAGGCATTAACGATCCGAGGAACAGTTTGTTGATCCGTTATTTCGATTTTGTGAGGGAATTTCGGCCCAAAGCATTCGTGGTGGAAAATGTTCCGGGTCTATTATGGGAACGCCATGAACTATACCTACAAAAATTTAAAAATTTAAGCAGGAGAAACGGATACAAAATATTCGATCCGGCTAAACTCAATGCTAAGGATTTCGGTGTTCCGCAAAATAGAACCCGAGTTTTTATTTTGGGTGTAAGAACGGATATAAACCCAAAATATGCTGATTGGCCTCCCAAAAGCACACATTTTAAGCCGGGAACTAACAGACCGGAATGGAAGACCGCCTCAGAGGTGTTTGAAACTCCGCCCAGATGGGTCTTGAAGGTTCTGAAAAATAAAATCGACAATAATATTTTGAAAAATATATCATTCGGAAAGCCGATTCTATCATTAAAAAAAGATCCGTCGTCAATCCGTATGAAACATACAAAAGCATTGCAAGAGCGCTTCTCAATAACACCCGTTAATTGCAGCCGAGAGGATATTGAATTCCGACTCCCGTGCCACGCTAACGGCTATAACGGACATAAAGATGTTTACGGGCGGATCAGGTTGGCTCAACCAGGACCAACTATTACTGCCGGATGTTTTAATCCTTCTAAAGGACGGTTTTTACATCCTTGGAAAAATCATGGAATTTCAATTAGGCATTCAGCCAGATTTCAGACTTTCCCGGATGATTTCATTTTTGAGGGTGGAATAACCAGCCAGGCAAAACAAGTTGGAAATGCAGTACCAGTAAAATTGGGAGAGGCTGTATTGGAAAAAGCCGCATCTTTTGTGATATGCTCCGAAACTATTACCGAGATTGTTCAAAAACTTGAATGATTAATGTAAACAGTTTTTCAAGTTAATTGTGCTTATTGGGATTATATTGCCTTAACTACTGAATTGTACAATTTTCAGGATGAAATATGGTAGATTCCGTTTCATTTCAAACAAGAGCAAGGACAATAGATCATTTGGGCCGGGAACAGATTGCCGACTGCCCAACTGCAATATCAGAACTGTGGAAAAATTCCTTCGATGCCTATGCACGCAATGTAGAACTTCATATTTTTGATGGTGAAATACCTGTTGCCGCATTGGTAGATGACGGTCACGGCATGAATCGGAAGGAGCTTGAAGAGAAATGGCTTACAATCGGTACAGAATCTAAAACAGGGGAAGAAAATATTTTAAAGGAAGACCGTAACAGTTTGGATTTAAGGCACAAACAAGGTCAAAAAGGAATCGGGCGATTATCCTGTGCGGCTCTCGGTCATTTGTTACTACTCATATCAAAACGTAAAAACCAACCTTTCACAGCGACACTACTTGATTGGCGCCTTTTTGAAAATCCATTTCTAATGCTTAATGACATTCAAGTTCCAATGGTTGAATTTGATAATAAAAACGAAATATCCAACCATTTACCTTCAATGTTTAATACACTGATGGGAAATCTTTGGGGAGACGGCGACGATGTTAAAAGAGATGGACGACTTGAAATTGGATGGAAATTATACGAAGAACTTGAACAAAAAGAGAACAAGGAATCAACCCAAAAGCAAATTGAAGATACAGTTATTAACGACTCTTTTTTTGAAAGGCATCTGTCAGTTTGGGAAGTTTGGACGAATAAATCCACAAAGGGCACTGCAATGTTTATGGCTGGCCTGCATGACGACCTTGTCGCTCAATTGTCCTTTGATCCCATTTCAGAATCTCAAGGACCGGAAGCAAGGGCAAAAGAAACCTTTTTTCAAACATTATCCAATTTTATCGATCCGTTCGCCAAACAAGGAGAACATGCAATAACCGATTTCACAACTTCTGTGATCGCCTGGAACGGTCAATTGAGAAGGCCCGTAATTGATACGGTAAGAGAATTCGATATCAGTAATCTTGATGCCTTGGAGCACATTGTTGAAGGCAATGTTGATGAAGAAGGTTTTTTCAACGGAAGGATTAAGGCATTTGGTCAGTGGCATGAGGATATTATAATTAAACCGCCCCAAAAATACAAAACCCGGAAAGACTCCAGATTCGGCCCGTTTCAAATACGAGTCGGAGCCTTTGAAGCATTGAAAAGGAATACAACATTATCTCAAGGCTTTCATAGTCGACTTGAGGAGCAAGCTGAGAAATACGGAGGATTCAGAGTTTATCGGGATTCATTACGAGTAATGCCCTACGGCAGAGAAGATAACGATTATTTTGAAATCGAAAAAAGAAGGACATATAATGCGGGACGTTACTTCTGGTCCAATAGAAGATTATTCGGACGAATAGCCATTACCCGAAAAAATAATCCCAACCTGAAAGATAAAGCCGGACGTGAAGGATTGTTAGATAATAGAGCGGCTAAACTTTTGCGTGAAATAGTGCTAAAAATTCTGATTGATTCTGCTGATCGCTTTTTTGGCAGGAAATCAGAACGCGAATTAAAACTGAAGGATATTCGCGCAGAAAAAGCTAAAGAAAAGGCAGAACAGGATCGAAAAAAACTACTTCAAAAAGCAAGAAAACGAATAAAAATTTCTATAAAAAAGAATCAAAAGGAGTTGACCGACACGTTGTCTGAACTCATTGTTCTACATGAACAAATTCAGGGGAAGTTATATTTCGATTCAATAGAAACATCCCGAGATATTAAAAATAAAATCGGAGATTATATTTTAAAATTATCCAATTTTTCTTTAAGCCCTGTTCCCAACAATTTGGGCAGTATTAAAAAAGAGTATCAAATGTATCGTGAACAGGAACTTAATGCAAAAGAACTTATCAAACAACTTGACAGTTCCGCTAATACGGCCTTGGAAAAATTTAGCAAAGCCTCCGATTCCGATATCGCCCAAAGTGTCTTTAGAAGTAAAGTCGGCCATTTGCAAAGCAGAATACGTAAATGGTCAAAAGAAGGGCGTAAAATACTTCAGGAAGAATTGAACAGGTTCAATCAGTTGGTTGACGAAAGGAACAAATCCTTTCATAATGTAATGTCAGATTTATTAGAGGATATACGACTTGAGAGAATTGAGCTGGCATACGTTTTGGAACGAATGGATGAAGAATTTGAAAAACAAGATATTGAAAATACTCAGCGCCTTCGGCCTTACCTTACTGCCTTACAAAGTATCAGAGAGCAAATAGACCTTGAGGGGTTGGCAATCCATAGTATGAATGAATCCTCTAAATGGAAAAAAGAGGCGGAAAAACTGAACAGTTTGGCCCAATTGGGTATTACAGTAGAAATTATCGGCCATGAAATCGAAGGGCTTGATTTAACCATGGATCGAGGACTCAAAGCATTAAAAGATGCCTCTTTTGATAACAATCAAAGGCAAGCGTATCAAGATGTGATTTTTGCCCATCAAGGTTTAAGTGATCGATGGAGATTCCTCTCTCCACTCAAATTATCCGGCGATAAAACCAAAGCCAAACTGACAGGAGAGGGGATATTTAATTATGTGCAAAAATTTTTCGGAGATGCTTTTAACAAAAGAAAAATTAATTTTCATATCACCGATACTTTTAAAACAATCCGATTGTATGAACAACCTGCTCGTATCTATCCAGTTTTTATTAATTTAATAAACAATGCCCGATATTGGGTGTCACTGGAAAATGATAATAAAAGAGAAATATTAATTGATTTTAAGGAAGGTGAAATCATTGTTTCTGACAACGGGCCCGGTGTGGAAAAGGATGATATCGAACAATTATTCACTCTTTTTTTTACACGCAAACAGAGAGGCGGTCGTGGAGTGGGGTTGTATTTATGCAGAACCAATCTTCAGGCAGGCGGTCACAAGATTCGTTATGAAACAATAAAAGAGAAGCAAGTTTTAAAAGGCGCCAACTTTGTTTTGGAAATGAATGGGATAAAATATGACTAATACAGTTGATGAAAGTTTGAATCGCTCTGAAGGGTGTTACACTGATTTTATTGAAGAAACATTTATTAAACCGATTCGGACGGTAACGGTTGTAGATGATGAATATCCGACAATGGATGTATTCATTTCAGGTGAATTAAGTGATAAGCAAAAAGAAAACAGAATTCCTTTAAAACAACTCATTTCTATCTGCCGGGAACCATCGAATAACTGGATGTTGGATGTTTATGACGGTATTCCTAAAGATACAGATGGAAAGCAACTTGTTTCAAATCGGTTACATAACAGTGATTTTTTAATTCTTGATTACCATTTGAACGGGCCTGATGATGACAAACCGGGGAAAGACGCTCTTGAAGTCTTAAGGCGTTTAGCGTCAAAACCACATTTTAATTTAGTTGCCATCTATACCAAAGGCTATGACGGTAATATTGACGGAGTAATTAAGGAGATAGTTTGTTCACTCCAACAGATACCTGAAGTTAAAAGACCACCCAACAAGCTTCAAGAAGCTTTGGACGATTGGAGTATCGAAGAAGACGATATCCAAACAAAACTTATAGATAGTATCACCGATTTGGATTTATTAAGTATAATCAAAGAATATGGGACACCCCCTACAAAAATACCTATTGATTCACATTATATTTCTGAATTGAAATTTATGTTTGATCGAAAGCCTGAAAATATTGATTTGGCTTTTCCTCTTCTTGTGTGGTGGATTAGTAATCAAAAAATATTAAAGTTGGCTAGTTCTTTCGGCGATAAAACTTTCTCAAATTTTGGATGGGATATGGAAGGAAATATCAATTGGGTTCATGCTGATCAGCTCTTTATAACCGTTGTAGGTAAAAGAAATCCACCTGATATTCTGCCGAAAAGAATTTTAAAAGCACTAACACAATGGAATCCACATCCTCATAAATTGATTCTCGCAAAACTGCGTCATGAAATAGATGAGCAAGGGATTGCGATTGCCAACAGAATTTTAGACAAACAATATGTTCATGCGTTTTGGTTAGAAGAAATTTTAACCGCGGATAAAGACACCGCCGATTTTAAAACATGGACTATTTTATGTAAACATTGGGAGGAGCTTGCAGCACAAACAAAAAAAACGTTAACATATTTTACTTTAAAAATGGCAGACCAATTAAAAAAATCCAACAATGTGGAAGAAATTCTTAAAGATTTTACAAAACCGAATATTCTCGAAGATAGAAATAAGATTTTACTCCATGCAAATTGTTTTAATTGTTCAAAACCCATTGAAGGCTATCACTTGGCCACAGGGCATGTGTTGGAGCTGAAAGAAAAAGAAGACCTGAGTTATTGGGTGTGTGTAACACCTGCATGTGATCTTGAACCTGGACAAAATAAAAAATCTTTAGCTTTAGAAGGTAGAATTCCGATTACTTTACTGAGATTATACAAGGGGGCCAGCGCATGTCAAAAAGAGAATGAAAAAAAATTAAGCAACAGAGTGATATTTGAAAGGGCTTTAGAAAAAGCAACGTCAAAAAAAGTTCTGTTTTTAAACTTTGAAGATAATGATGTATGTATTTTTAGTACCATCGTTAATATTCATGGAAATTCTAATCCTTATTTAGAAGATTTTTTTGTTAAAAATTCAGGAAAATTTAATCAAGGCAGTCATAAACTGACTCTCTGCAAAACAGTTTTGGACAAAAAAAGCCTTATTTACAAAGAAACCGTAGCGACTGTTGTGGCCCAATTACGATATGAATACGCTTTGGATCTGCTTTTAAAAACTGGAGAATGCAAAAGTAGGATAGGGTTAGATTTTATTGGCTTATAACATGCTTGAACCGGAAATTTGGATTGGAATGTCCAAGCCGATGAACTGGATAAACTGTTGCATGATCTAAATGAAGAGCGAGAGTTACCCCAAAGGCAACTGTCAAAAAAATACTTGACCATTCGAACGGAAAATTGATTATGAAAGGAATTCTTATCGCAGGCACAAAGAGCGGAAGCGGCAAAACCACGGTAACATTGGGATTGTTGGCCGCTCTCCGCAAGCGGGGCCTTACCACAGCGCCGTTTAAGGTAGGCCCGGATTTTATCGATCCGGGACATCATCGCGCCATCACCGGAAGAAACAGCTATAATCTTGACGGATGGATGCTTTCCCAAGACTTTAATCAGGCAAGTTTTGCCAAAAACACGCAAGATGCGGACATTGCGGTTGTGGAAGGCGTCATGGGTCTGTTTGACGGATACGATGGCAAGAGCGAGGCCGGTTCGGCCGCTCAAATGGCCAAATGGCTGAATCTGCCCGTCATCTTGGTTGTGGATGCCAAATCAATGGCCCGAAGCGCCGCCGCTCTGGTTCAGGGTTTTGAACGTTTCGATCCGGATTTGCGCTTTGCCGGTGTGATTTTCAATAATATCGGCAGCCCGCGGCATCTGAAGTATCTTAAAGATGCAATGACCGGGAACGTAACCATGCCGTGTTTAGGCGGTTTGATTCGGGATAAAAACATTCAGATGCCGGAGCGCCATTTGGGGCTGGTAACATCTGAAGATCACAGCATGACCGTGGATTTCACAGATGGGCTGGCTGATTTAATTGAAAACAGCATCGATCTGGATCGGCTGATTGACCATCTTCCAGAAATTAGAAGTTTAAATTGGAAATATGGAAATCCAAATCCCAAAGGGCGAGTCAAAATCGGCGTGGCTCGTGACCGGGCCTTTTGTTTCTATTATCCAGATAACCTGGAAATTTTGCAAGCTTACGGAGCCGAATTGATCGAATTTTCACCCATTGATGACCGCAATCTGCCTCAAGGCTTGGATGGCCTTTATCTTGGCGGCGGCTACCCGGAACTTGCCGCGGAGGACTTATTCAACAATCGTTCCATGCAGGAACAGATATTGGAAAAAAGCCGCCAGGGGATGCCGATTTACAGTGAATGCGGCGGGTTTATGTATTTATGCCGTGAAATTAGCGACACTCAGGGAAACGCTTTTCCCATGACAGGATGTTTTCCTTTTCGCACTCAAATGTCTAAAAAACTGAGGTCATTGGGATATCGGGAAATAACCCTTTCAAAATCTTCGATTCTTGGCAATACCAAACGAAAAATACGAGGGCATGAATTTCATTACAGTGAAATCGTAGAACGCGATCCTGATAGCGAACCGGAAACCGTTTTCCAGGTATCCGCACGAGCCGGCCTCAAACAAACCGCTACGGGCTATATGATCGGGCGAACATTGGGCAGTTATATTCATCTGCATTTCGGCAGTTGTCCGCAAGCGGCCGACAGTTTTGTGAAAAGTTGTTTGGCTTATCAGCGTGAAACTGCGAATAAACACGAATGAGTGACCGTGACTAAATAACTTACTCAATCAAAATGTCTTAATCGTAATCTTAATCATAATCTTAATCACTTTCAGATTACGATTACGATTATGATTATGATTAAGAAAAATGCTAAATGGGAAAGTTATTTGACCACAGTTCCGAACACAAATAAACACGAATAAAATTAAAATTTGGAAAGGACGAACCGTTTATGAAGCCCGAAGAAATTGAGGCAATGAGTTTTAAAATCATAGAAGAGGAAGCCGGAGCGCATTCGTTTACGCAATCACAATGGCAAATCGTGCGCCGTATGATTCACACGTCGGCTGATTTTGAATACCTGCAAAGTATCAATTTTCACCCGGACGCGATAGACGCGGGTTTAAATGCTATCCGCCAGGGTAAAACCATCGTTACGGACACGAATATGGCGCGAGTGGGAATTCGTAAAGGCGAACTTGCCCGTTTCGACGTTCAAGTGGAATGCCTGATCGGTTATTCCGAAATCAGCCGTATCGCTACCGAAACCGGTATTACACGGGCAAAAGCCGCTGTGGACGCCGCACGGCAAAAAATGGATGGTGGAATCTATGTGGTGGGCAATGCGCCCACAGCACTACTGCATCTTATTGAATTGGTAAATGCTAAAAAAGCCGCTCCAGCCCTTATCGTGGGATTTCCGGTGGGGTTTGTCAATGCAGCCGAATCCAAAGCCGCGCTGATTCAAACCGATATTCCGTACATCTCTAACACCGGCCGCAAAGGCGGCTCCAACGTGGCGGCCAGTGTGGTCAATGCGTTGGCCATTATGAGCGTCGCAACTTAAAACTTGAAACTTAAAACTTACAAAAAGGAATCCATGAAAACTAAAAAAAAAGGGATTTTATACGGTTTGGGCGTCGGCCCCGGTGATCCTGAGTTGATCACTTTAAAAGCGGCGCGGGTGCTGAATGTGGTGGATGTCGTCTTTACCGCCGCATCCACCAAAAACAGTTACAGTCTGGCCTTGAGCATTGCCAAAGCGCACATACCGGATTTAACACCGGTGCGGATGCTTACTTTCCCCATGACCAATGACAAAGAGGAGAAAGAATCCGCCTGGTTGGCCCATGCCAACACGATTATCGAGGAGCTTACGCAAGGTAAAAAAGTGGCTTTCATTACGTTGGGAGACTCCATGACCTATTCCACTTATGGATACGTCTTGCAGCATGTTCAAGAGATAGCGCCTCAATTTCCGATTATCAGCGTTCCTGGAATCACCTCATATCAGGCCGCCGCAGCTTGCTTGAACACGCCTTTGGTGGAAGGGGAGGACTCTTTAATGGTAATCTCCGGGGCGCAAGGCGGCGACCGGTTGCGGGAATGCGCCGCCAAACCGGAAGCGGTGGTGTTTTTAAAAGCTTACCGGAATGTGGATGACATTACCGACGCTATTGAACAAACCGGCGATTATGAGGCGACCGTAGGCATTTCCAACTGTAGCCACACGGATCAAAAAATTATTTGGGATATCAGTAAACTGCGTGAGCGGCGGCCGGATTATTGGACGCTTATTCTGGCCAAACGTAAAAAAGTGCATGGAACACCTGATAAATAATTTCAAATGACAAATCTCAAATGACAAATCTCAAATAAATTCCAAATATCAATGAAGAATAACCAAAATTGGAATACCATCAGTAGATTGAAAAATTTTTGGAAGGTGACGAGGTCATATCTGTTTTCAGCTCCGTAGGAGCGGCATATTTGTAGAACCTGAATCCCCCGTGTCCGCTGAGTCCCATAGGGACGGCATATTCCGATGCGGACATGCCGTCCCTATGGGACTCGGGGGTGCGGGGCTGACATCCGCTACAAACATGCCGTTCCTATGGAACTTTTAAGGAACTTTGCGATCTGCTGAAATTGGAATACCATATATCAGTATTATTGTAAAATAAGGTTGTTTGAGATTTTGAAATTTGACCATTGCGATTTATTTGAAATTTGTTGTTTGTTTTTTGGAATTTCTGACCAATCGAAACTAAAGGAATCACCATAAAACCAGCTAAACCCAAATACCGCCGTCTGGCTGTTTCATGTGGCATTGCCACCGCTATTCTTGTCATCGGGGTCTGTTTTGCAGATGACCTGAGCCTTGCGCGTATCACGACCAAACTGCTTTGGCCGCTGACCCGTCTGATGTTTTTTATCACCGTAGGACTTGTAGCGGGGCAGATGATTGAAGCTGCCGGATGGACCAAAAAACTGGCTGTTGTGGCGGCTCCGCTTTTTCGATTCGGCAACTTAGGCGAGCGATGCAGCGCCGCTTTTACAACCGCATTTTTTTCAGGCGTGGCCGCCAATGCCATGCTGGTGGAATTTTACAATGAAGGTAAAATTTCCCGCAAGCAGCTCTTTTTATCCAATTTTGTCAACCAGGCCCCAGCGTTTTTTTTACACCTGCCCACAACTTTTTTTATTGTCATTCCGCTAACGCGCTGGGCCGGTGCGCTTTATTTTTTGCTGACTTTTGCAGCGATGGTGTTTCGCACCGCCCTTTTTCTGATATACGGCCATTTTCAAAAAGATATGCCTACTACTACCGCAAGAAATCGGGTTTTTCAGAAAAACCCGATTTCTGATATGCGCAAAACCGGTGTATGGACGTCTCTGAAGAAAAAACTGCCAGGACGAATCACAGGTATTGCGATCTATGTGCTGCCTATTTATGTGACGGTATATGTAATTAATGCTTTGGGATGGTTTGAAATCACCCGGAAATGGCTGGCAGAATATGTCACCGGGGTTTTTATTCCCATGGAATCCCTTTCTTTTGTGATACTAAGTTTTGCCGCTGAATTCACTTCAGGATTTGCCGCTGCCGGCGCGCTCATGGATGCCGGCGCTTTAACGGTCAAACAAACTGTTCTGGCGCTTTTAATCGGCAATATCGTGGCGTTTCCGGTGCGCGCTGTGCGGCATCAATTGCCACGTTATATGGGTATTTTTGCGCCTAAAACAGGTATCCAGCTTTTACTGATGGGACAGGGTTTCAGAGTTTTAAGCCTTGTGCTTGCTGGCATAGTTTATTATTTCATATAAACATTTTACCCTTTGGAGAGTGGCCATTAGGAATGAGGATGAAATAAATTCACCTGCCATGCGTGAAACGTGAATTCACGCATCACGTTTCAAAAATCACAATTGAGGTGGTTATTTTATTCCTGATCCTTACCTGTCTCTTTGAAATTTTTTTAAAAGGCGACAATCGTTTTTCAGAAGTTTATCAAGTTTTCGGGTGATTTTGGTGTTGTCCTCAGCGGAATAATCCGCCAAATTTTTTTTATAATCCGGAAGCCGGTAGAGAAAATCGCCCGCGGTTTCTTCGGATATACGGGTCATATTTTTTCCATAGCCCATCTTCTCCATAAGCACACCGTTGATTTCCTGTTCAAATTGGCCGGCCATGGGAAGGGCCAGGTAGGGTTTTCGGAAATAAAAGGCCTCTGTCATCAGCGTGAAACCGGCCGTGGCCATAACCGCTTTGGAGGTCGCCAAATCCCTCAGAAAGCCTTTTTTACTGAACGGTTTATACGTCAGCGCGCCATGGGTTTCATGCTTATTATAACCGTAAACGATAAACGTCTCTCTGTTGAATCGCTCTATGATTTTGACAAATGAGTCAAAGCCGAAACTCAGATATACAAGGATATGAGAGCCGTCGGAGGGCTTTTCGTCAATGACTTCCTGCCTTAATATCGGGGGAAAGGCGAAAGTTCTGTTATTTTTAATTTTATCATAGTAGAACGTGGTTATCAGAGAGACATCCGGTTTGGGAACCATGGCCCTGATAATATTTTTTGTAAGCCTGAAGTCATTTTTAAGGCGGCCCGGACATGGGAGCTTGATATAGCGAAGCCGGTGTTGATTGTCCAATGATATAAGCGGGATTTCATAGTGGCCGGCAAGATAGGCCGTCATAGGCTCGAAATCCGTGATCACGCAGTCGGGCTTGAATGTTTTGAACAGATTCTCTTTCAATGCCGTGACCGCTTTATGACCGGGCCTGAGTTTTTTCAGATTGTGTGTGAACGTTTTCACCTTTGAGACTTTGTTATCAGCACTGGCGATGTGCAGTCCCTCGGTCTCGAAAACATCAAACTCATCTTTAAGATTGGCAATTCCTCTGTCATAGCTGACAATTTTTACCAAATGGCCTTGTTTTACCAAATGCCGCGCCATTTCACGCGCTCGTGAAGAATGCCCCGATCCCTCCCCGCACACACCGTATAAAATTTTTGCCATGATACCTCTCGGCTATCCCCCGGCCTTTTTAGCTTTATATCCAAGTTCATTCAGCTCTTGAACCAAAAAATCTCTGTGATCTCCCTGAATCTCAATCACACCGTTTTTTACAGTTCCGCCGGTTCCGCATTTTTGTTTCAATTTTTTAGCGAGCCTTTTTAACTCGGCGCTTTCAATAGAAAGTCCGCTTATTAAAGATACGCCCTTGCCTTTTCGTCCTTTGGTAGATCTCTCCACGCGAACTTTGCCGTCTCCTTTGGGGATATTATTTTTTTTCTTTTGGCATTTGCATCTAACTGACTGTTTTCCGCATCCAGGGCACATTTTACCGAATTCTGTCGAATAAACCAGTTTGCTATTGCTATCTCTGTCTTTCATTTTTTAGTTTTTTCCCTTGTTTAAGACGGATTCCGTTTTTTTTCAATTCCAGAATTCTTTTTTTAAAAAGACTGCCGACAGCTCTTTTAAACTCTTTTTTACTCATGGAAAAAACCTTTTTGATCTCTTCGGGAGAGCTTTTATCATGATACGGCATAAAACCGCCGGCCTCTTTTAAAAGGGCTACAATGGTATCTCCAGAGTTTTTTATAGAATGATAACCCGGTTTTTTTAAAGTGAGGTCGATTTTATTATCTTCACGAAGCCGCATGATATAGCCCGTGCAAGTATCTCCGATTGACAAGTTCTGATAGGTTTCGTTTTTATATAACATACCCAAGTATCGATTATTTATCACGGCCATAATACCGATTGGGGTAAAGGAGTGAATCAGAAGCTCCACTTTCTGGCCTACTTTAAGGTCTGCGATATCTTCATCGAAATCCATTGATTTTATTTGCTGTTTGGTCATCATCATGAACGCACCATATTCTTGAGAATCTCTTTTACCTCGTTGCCATCGGCAAGTTTTCCATAGTGTTTCATAACTTTTCCCATGGCTTGCATGGGGCTGTTGAACTTGGAAAAGTCAACGTTATCTTGAATCCATCGCTCGATCTCCTCGGAAGTCGCCTGCTTTGGAAGATATAAGTTCAGCAGTTCCAGATAGTCCGAGCTGGTTTCTTTTTTAAGCTCAAGCACGGTCTTTTCCGATTTGACAAATTTGCGGATAATGTTAAGCAGGTCGTCATCCGTGATCTCCTCCGGTTTTTTGACCCGGGTGGTTTTTTTTCCGCTATCCAGAGTAATGGCGACGGTGAGGCTGGGAAAGGCTCCCATAATAAGTCGCATGGCATCCCGAACGGCCGTATCCTTTTTCATCATGGCGCTCTTCATATCCTGGCGAATCTTATCGTAAAGGGAAATCCCCATTGATGCGCCCCATCCGTATTCGTTTTTGATGTCTGACATTGGCGTTACATTCCTTTTTTTGATTATTTTATTTCAACAACTGACAGTAGGTCGGGTTAGCGTAGCATAACTCGACAGAAACAGAAACAATATCTATCGTCGGGTTACGCTATCGCTAACCCGACCTACGTGGCTCTTAATCATAATCTTAATCGTAATCTTAATCTTAATCTTAATCCCAAACGATTAAGATTAAGATTATGATTAAGATTGTAGATTGTAGGGTGGGTGTAGAGTGACGAAACCCACCTTTTATCCTTATTTGGTGGGTTTCGCTGCGCTTCACCCACCCTACATGACTGCATAACGAGCTCCGGAGCGCAAAAATTAAGCGAAGCGGTTTTTTGCATGAGCCTGAATCTGCAAGCTTTTTCCAGCGCTGAATGCAAAAAATTGCTGTGCTTAATTTTTGCGCTCCTGAACTGTTCTGTCGGGTTACGCTATCGCTAACCCGACCTACATTATGACGTTTTGGCATGCTTTTATAAGGACGGGTTCAATGGCCGATCAGGAACAATAGCGATAATACCGATAAGAACGTTGAACTTCGGGCTTTCCTCATTTCCGTCATTCACGCTTACCGGCACTGTCAGATAGCCATAAAAGCCCGCATCCGGAATGATCGTCATGCCATTGTGCGTGTAATGCTCGCCGTCATACGCCGTCAGGGTCAAGCCGCCAGAATTTTGACCGCCTTTAAAGTGCAGATCGGCCGGGTCAATGGTCAAGGTCGTGTCCTGATATGTTCCCAGAGCCTGCTGGCCCAGGATGACCACCTTTGCGGTTCCGATAACTATCGCGTAGTCCTCGACCTCGCCGTCCGATGCCTCGCCCGTGTAGCTCACGGGGCCGTCGGTGGTGCAGCGGAAGCGCGCGAAAGTGCCTCCGGCAGTCGCATTATACGGTACCGCGAAGTTAAGTTCATTGACGCCCGGGACGAGTTCCCGGCCGCCCGGGAACAGCTCATCATAAGTATCGTCCCAGTCGCCGTCGCCGTCAAAGTCGATCCATGCGCTCAGGGTGCAGGCGGAGTTGGCCCACACAGTGACGTCGGCCATCGAGCCGGGAATCAAAAGAGAGGTGAATTCCACACCGTCTTCATCGTTGTCATCATTGTCATCACCGTCAGCCGTCGCGTCGGGCTGGCCGTCCGCTTCGCCGTCTATGTCAGCGCCGAGGTAAACATCCCCGGAGATGATATGCCTGGCTCCGTCGTTGACCAGAAGCGTGGGATAGGGGCCGTCCGGCGCGTCACCGAAGTCATGAGTCACAAGCGTGCCCGTGCCTTGAAGATTCAGCACGTATGGATTTTCATCACTGTCATTATTGACAATGCTGATCGTCGCGCTTTTCACACCTGTCGTGGCAGGACTGAAACGCACCGTGAAGGTGGTTGTGCCACCCGCCGTGACAGGCGATGTCGGCTGTGCCTGAATGCTGAACTCACCGGAATCGACGCCTGCAACAGTGAGCGGCGTTGTCAGCGTCAGGTCAGCGTCTCCGATGTTTTCGACCGTGAAAACCGTATCCGTATCGGTTCCTGTGCCGAAATCATGACCACCGCCGTCAGCAATATCCGTCGTGCCCTGTTTCAGGCAGATTTCCGGTTGCGGCACCCCAACCCCAAACACATAAGCCGAGCCGGACATAGAGCCGCCGTCGTCGTCGCCATACGCCCCGACGACCGCGGTGTCGCCGCTGACAGCCACGGAAGCGCCGAACATGTCATCTGCGGCCGCGTCTGAGGCGGTCAGTTTGGCGGTCTGGTTACCGCCGCCGTTCGTCCATCCGGCTCCCTTTTCAAATATGTATGCCGAGCCGGAATCAGTGCCGCCGTCGTCGTTACCAGACGCCCCGACGACCACGGTGTCGCCGCTGATAGCTGCGGAATAGCCGAAATAGTCACCTGCGGCCGCGTCTGAGGCGGTCAGTTTGGCGGTCTGGTTACCGCTGCCGTCCGTCCATCCGGCTCCCTTTTCAAATATGTATGCCGAGCCGGAATCAGTGCCGGCGTCGTCGTTGAGACGCGCCCCGACGACCGCGGTGTCGCCGCTGACAGCCACGGAAACGCCGAACCGGTCATTCACGTCCGCGTCGGCGGCGGTCAGTTTGGCGGTTTGCCCCCAATTACCGGGGCCGCCGTTGTCGCGCTCGAACACATACGCCGAGCCGGATTCAGCGCCGCCGTCGTCGTCCCAGCACGCCCCGACGACCGCGGTGTCGCCGCTGACAGCCACGTGACCGCCGAAATAGTCATAGCCGTCCGCGTCGGCGGCGGTCAGTTTGGCGGCCTGCCCCCAATTATCGGCGCCGCCGTTGTCGCGCTCGAACACATAAGCCGAGCCGGAATCAGTGCCGCCGTCGTCGTCGAATGGCACCCCGACGACCGCGGTGTCGCCGCTGACAGCCACGGAACCGCCGAAACCGTCATCCGCGGCAGCGTCGCCGGCGGTCAGTTTGGCGGTCTGTCCCCAATTACCGGCGCCGCCGTTGTCGCGCTCGAACACATACGCCGAGCCGGAATAAGAGCCGGCGTCGTCGTTACCAGACGCCCCGACGACAGCGGTATCGCCGCTGATAGCCACGGAACAGCCGAACCGGTCATCAGCGGCCGCGTCGTCGGCGGTCAGTTTGGCGGTCTGCCCCCAATTACCGGGGCCGCCGGTGTCGCGCTCGAACACATAAGCCGAGCCGGATTTAGCGCCGTCGTCGTCGTCCCAATACGCCCCGACGACCGCGATGTCGCCGCTGACAGCCACGGAAATGCCGAACCAGTCACTGAAGGCCGCGTCGGATGCGGTCAGTTTGACGGTTTGAATCCAGGGATCCACAGTGACAGGGTAGCGTGCCCGGGAATCATCAAATAGAATGATGAGTTTGTCATTTCGCATTTCCAGGCGCACCGGCAGGGATTTTTTATCAGCATCAAAGACATAAAGTCCCGCATAACGGGTGACGGTCTGTCCCGCGCTGTTTTTGAATGCAAGGGTGCGGTCGTCTTGTAGAACCGCGTCAAGGGAGCCTTGCAAGGTCAATTCTAACCGTGCATGGGAATCGCCTGCGGGATTGCCGGGCGGGCTGTCAAGGGTGAAGCCCTGTTCCAGTCCCAGGGGCGTGTTGAGATACCACTCGGTAAGGCCGGGGCCGCGGCGGAATTCGATACGGTTTCCCAGAACCTTTATTTCGGCCGGCCGCGGTGTTTCCAGCGTGTCATAACCGATGCCGGTGAGTGTGAAAGCATACGAATCGTCCGTATTCATCTTGCAGAAACGAATCTCCTCATCCGAAAAAGACACTTTCAGGTTGTGGGTGCGATTTTCCACAGCATACCCGTCTCCGACTTTTTCAATGTCGTAAGAGGCGGACAGGTCTTTGCTGATTGCCTTGGCGATAGCGGCCATGGCATCAGACGGCAAAACGTCGTTCTGTTCAGCCATGCACGGGTCGGCAGTCAGCGCTGCCATAAGAATGGTGATTGTCAGAAATAAAACCGATGGGCCGTTTTTTGCAATTTTTTCTGTAAACATTTTTTGCCTCCTTGTTGTGTTGATAACCGTTTGAATTATGGTTGATAAAATTGGCTACCAACATAAGCCGGGACACTAAATGTAGTCGTAGGTTGGGTTGAGGAACGAAACCTGACATCATCCTGAATTCGTTGGGTTTCGTTCCTCAACCCAACCTACGTCTGTCCCGCCTTATGTGGGTAGCCATAAAATTGATGAATAGGCTGTCTGAACCTTGATTCACCAGTAGGTCGGGTTAACTCTACCATAAGATATGGCGACTGTCAAAAATAAAACCGATGAGCCGTTTTTTTTAATCTTTTCTGTAAACATTTTTTGCCTCCCAGTTGTGTTGATAACGGTTTGGTTATGGTTGATAAAATTGATGGGTAAGTTGTCTGAACCTTGATTCACCGGTAGGTCGGGTTAGCGATAGCGTAACCCGACAGAAACAGAAACAGTATCTATCGTCGGGTTACGCTATCGCTAACCCGACCTACGTGGCGTAATAAACATACCGATTGGTTACATGTGGAAAACACTTTTTGACATGTTCATTAAAAGGTTTGAAGTCGAAGCGTGATCCGGATCAAAAATAAAGGATGCCCCATTTTATTTCTGATAATCAATGTCATAAAATCTGATTTGAAATCAATCCGTCACCCCTTCCCTGAACCTCCTCCATCAAGGGGGAGGGAATTTCTTCGGGCAGATAATGAACGGTTACACGTTAATTCAGGTTCTTTATCTTTCCGTTTGGATTCTTTGTACAGCCATCAAGGAGACGAAGCTAAACACAGCGCCACTGATAAAAGGGATCCTGTAATCAATCATCCACAGGACACCGCCCAAAGCCGGTAAAACGACTGCTGCAATGTGATTTATGGTGAAACTCACGGAGATACTTGATGCGATGTCTTTGGGGTCTCCGATTTTTTGAAAATAGGTCTGGATGGCGATGTGAAAATTGTAAAAGATTTGGTCCAAAATGTAAAGAATCATAATTAGCCATTTGGATTGAGCGGTCGCATAAGCCGCAAAAATAAATATCAGGCTGAAATATTCCGCTGAGAGTATTTTTCTTTCGCCAAATTTTATTATGCCTTTGCCGATGATGGGGAACAGGAAGTAATTTATCACGTTGTTAATCACGAAAAGGGCAGTCACTTCATGCACTGAAAATTGGAATTTTTTGACCATCAGAAAAACAGCAAATGCCATGAATATCTGGCGCCTGGCGCCTGCCATGAACGTGAGGAAATAAAATAGCCAGTATTTTTTTCGTAAGACTATTTTCCTGCGCTGGGGAATAAGGTCGCTGCCAGCCGGATTTTGAAAAAGCCCCCATAAACCGGCCGCTAATACCAGACATCCGATCAAAAGATAGATTTGAGTGAAATTCAATAGCGATGCCGTGCAATAAATAAGGATACCGACGCCGATATTCGTAACAGATGCCAGGCTGCTCAATTTCCCGAATACCAATGGAGATGTCTTCGTATCAAAGTATTGCAGGGTAAGTGAATCACAGGTTGCATCAAAATAATGAAACCCGAAACTCATAATCAAGGTGGTAAAAATCAAGCCGAAGTAAGAGGGGATCAGTCCGGTTGCCGCCATACCGAGTCCTAACATGACAATCGACAACGCTGCCAGACGATGCTCTTTGACATGCAAAAGGATAAAGACGACCAGGAATGTCAGAAATCCGGGAATTTCCCGTATGGATTGAATGACCCCGATGTGATTGCCCTCCAGCCCGACGGCTTCCACTGCAAAATTATTAAACAATGTCAACCATGCCTCCAGCCCCAGAGTGGAACTGATAGTGAGCAGCACCAGGTAGCGATACATTTGATTTTGCTTAACACTAATCATGGATTTTTTTCTCGGCAGCATGTCAAATATTTCCTGTTTATTATTTACAATTTTGCTTTTCCTTTGCCATCAATGATTGCTATTCAGTATCGGAATAGATGTATGATTGCAACGGCTTTATGGACTTACCCCCGAATAATATACTTATAATTGCAGGATGGCGCAGAGGAACGAAATTTGCCATTAAGTACTTGGACAAAAGTTTTCCGGTATTTTACGGCACCGCTCAAGGCGGGTTTGCAACCCGCCGCACACTGTCGCCGGGTTGCAAACCCGGCGAGAGCGATGCTGGAAAACTTATGACCAAGTACTTAACTGACGGAAGGCAGATATTTTGTCTTTGTATTAATAAAAAAATGTGTTATTTAACCATTGTCAGTAGATGGAAAGTTTAGGAGCGCAAAAATTAAGCATAGCGATTTTTTGCATTGGACGCTGGAAAAAATTTGCAAATTCAGGCTCTTGCAAAAAACCGCTGCGCTTAATTTTTGCACTCCATGCCGTATTTTCAAGCATTTTCCATCTACTGATTGTTTGGAGTTAAGTTGGCAGCCGTTTTTTTTGTGAAGAGTTTATAAAATGCAAGCTGTGAGATTATATAGATGCCCAAAAAAACCACAAAACTGAAAGCAATCCAGGAAGACGTGCAGCGTGTTGCGGAAGCGATATCCTCTTCTTTGGGGCTTGAAGCGGAAATTGTAGATGAAGAACTGACGGTAATTGCCGGAACCGGAGAGTATAAAGAGATTGTGGGGCTAAAAGAGGAAAGGGGCGACCTTCAGGCCGGCTATATATATGGAAGGGTGGTAACGCTGGGCAAGGCCGAAATTGTCGAGGATGCGCAGAGCGATCCTCGTTACGATCTTTCTGTACACAATGGCACAACAAAGGAATTGGCTGAGGTCTGTTATCCGATAATCGCTCAAGGTGAGGTACTGGGAGTCATCGGATTGGTCGCTTTCAGCGAAGACCAGCGGCGTTTTCTGCTCAATCGAAAAGACCAACTCCTGGATTTTGCACACCGAATGGCTGAACTTTTGGCCAGCAAAGCGATTGAAACCGAGATACTGCAAAATATGATCATTGTTTCAAATCAACTTCGGACAATTATAGAGTCCGTTGATGACGGGATACTGGCTGTTGATAACCGTGGAATTGTCACGCACTGCAATCGGATAGGCGCCGGCCTGATTCAAGAAAACAAGCGTAGAATCATCAGCAAACGTATTTCAAAAATATGGCCGGGTTCCCCAATTATAGATGTCTTAAAGTCCGGACAGGGATATGATTGGCGTGAAGAATCCTATCAGGTTGCCAATCACACCATGGATTTCATGGTCACTGCCAAACCGGTTGTATCAGGCAATAATATTATGGGCGTGGTCGCAACCTTCCGGGATGTTGATGATGTTCGGAAGAAAGCTTATGAGATGGTCGTGACGGTTCGAAAAGTTGGAATCAAGGGAATATGGGGTGAAAGCCCTCAAATTCAAAAATTGAGAAAAACAGTAAAACATATCGCCCAAACCAATGCCACAGTACTTATCACAGGTGAAACCGGTACAGGCAAAGGGCTTGCCGCCAGTGCCATCCATCATTCCGGCCCCCGTTTGACCGACCCTTTTATTTCGGTCAATTGCAGCGCCATTCCTGACACGCTTCTGGAAAGCGAATTATTCGGTTATGCCGGCGGCGCGTTCAGCGGAGCCAAGAGAGGAGGCAAACCGGGCAAGTTTGAATTGGCTGCCGGTGGGACCTTATATTTGGATGAAATCGGCGATATGCCTCTTCGCCTGCAACCTAAATTGCTCCATGCACTTCAAACCAAGCAGGTGGAAAGACTCGGAGGACTCCAACCGATCTCTGTTGATGCCCGTGTGATCGCTTCAACAAACAGAAATCTCGAAGAGATGATGTCCGAAAATGAGTTTAGAAAAGACCTGTTCTTTCGTTTAAACATTATCCCTATTCATATTTCACCATTACGTGACCGCAAAGAAGATATTTTGATATTATTGGATCGGTTTTTGGAAAAATATTGTCGCAATGAAGGCAAGGCCATAAAAATTGTCGCTCCTGATGTCAAGGAACTTTTTTTATCTTACAACTGGCCGGGAAATGCGCGTGAATTGGAAAATACCGTGGAATACATGGCCTGCATGGAAACCGGAGAAACCATTGAGATGAATAGAGTGCCTTCCAGGATTAAAAAGAAATGCCTTGAAAAGACTGCCCCTGAAATGTCGCTGGATGCAATGATGAAAAAGTATGAAAAAGACCTTCTCCGGCAAAAACTGGCAGATATCGGAACCTCTCCGGGAGATAAAGAAAAATTAGCTGAAATGCTGAATATCAGCCGCGCCACCCTGTACCGCAAATTGAAAAAATTCGACTTGCTGTAAAAAATCAGATTATATGCTTGCGTACCGTAATCTGAAAAGATTCTCGTTCCCACGCTTTGCGTGGGAATGCGAAACGGACGCTTCGCGTCCTGTTCTGCGCGCTGTCCGGGACGCGAAGCGTCCCGAAGGCATTCCCACGCAAAGCGTGGGAACGAGGTCACCAAAGATTTTTTCCATCTACTGGCAATAAGAAAAAAACAATCTCAACTTTGAGATTCGAGTCTCAACTTTGAGATTTTATCGTATTGCCTATCCTTTTCAACTTCCTGGCCCATTCTTACCAAATTTTCCCAAAATAAATCTCATTATTGAGACTGACCTAAGCTCACTGACTATCTCTCTAAGTCATACAAAATATTTTAATTCTATAAAATCAGATGCTTATGATTTTTTATGCAGTTTGGCATACAATGTGCATATAAACAAGGTGATGTGATATTCATAAGTTAATAATCAATGGAACCTATTTTGAAAACTTTAATAACTTCGGATAAAATCTGAAGGGAGGAAAAAATGACCGAATATAAAGATGATGTAATAAAAGAATCGTCCCGCGTGTTGGACTATATTCTGAAAGCGGAGTTGTCCGAAGATGAAAAAGACCGGATAATAACTGACTCCATCGACAATTTTAATGCGCATGTAAACCCGGGTTGGCTGGAATATCGAAAATCGGTTTCAACGGACGCCGCTTTTGTGGAGTGGGAAGATTCGTTGGAAACCTTTAGAGACACCCACGGGAATGAATTTATCGACTGCCTCGGCGGATTCGGCGTCTATACGGCAGGTCATCGGAACCCGGAAATCGTCAAAGCGGTTCAGGCACAGTTGAATCGTTACGCTCTGCACAGTCAGGAACTCGTGGATCCATTGAGAGGCTATCTGGCAAAACTCGTCTCAATGTGCACACCCGGCGATCTCAAATACGCTTTCTTCTGCAACGGCGGTGCCGAGGCCGTGGAAATGGCCCTCAAACTTGCCCGACTGGCATCCGGTAATCACTATTACATCTCCACGGTGGACGGATTTCACGGAAAATCCTTGGGAGCTGTTTCCGCCACAGGCAAAGGTACATACAGAAAACCCTACTTGCCAATCATTCAGGGCGTTCAGCACGTTGAATTCGGCAATGCCGGAGCAGCCGAAGCGGCCATAAAAAATCTGATTGCCGTGGGTGAGACCGTGGCCGGCATGATCGTGGAACCGATCCAGGGCGAAGCGGGGATTGTTCTGCCTCCGGATGGTTACTTGAAACAACTGCGGGAAATCTGCGATAAATACGGCGTATTCCTGATCTTTGATGAAATACAGACCGGTATGGGACGCACCGGAAGTCTCTGGGCCTGCGAAGATTACGGCGTGGTGCCGGACATTATGACATTCGGCAAAGCCTTTGGCGGCGGCGTAATGCCTATCACCGGAATCATCGCGCGACCGCACCTGTGGACCGATGAGCTGAAAGAAAATCCCTGGATTCTGGGTTCTCCCACCTTTGGCGGAAATCCTCTGGCATGTGCCGCGGCCATTGCCGCCATAAAATTTACTGTCGAAAACGATATCCCCGGACAGATCAGGGAAAAGGGGAACTATTTCATGGAAAAATTGGCCGAACTGCAAAAAAAGCATTCGATTGTCACAGATGTGAGAGGCAAAGGTTTTCTCATAGGGCTTGAATACCCGACGCCTGAAATCGGCTGGGCGGTCTCCAAAGGGCTTTTTAAAAGAGGAATCATGACCGGCGGAACCCTGAACAATGCCAAAGTCAACCGGATCGAACCTCCTGGAATCATATCATACGAAACCATTGATACGATTATATCCAAACTGGATGAAACCCTTGCTGAAGTAACTGCTCAATTCATGGATCAATAAAAGTCAGCCAATCGTAATCTGAGCAAAATGAAGGGCAAGGAGAAATTGCATGTCATCAGAAGAAGAAATTTGTATTGATCAGGCAATAGCTAAAAAAAGCCTATACGGCGCATCTGAAGAACCGGCGTATTCCGGTGTGTTGAGCTTTATGCGTCGTAAATATACGAAAGACCTTACAGGCGCGGATGTGGCTGTCAGCGGTGTGCCGCTTGATCTGATGGTTTCACATCGACCGGGAACACGGTTCGGGCCTGAAGCTGTCAGAAAAGCATCGGCCATTTTGGAAACCATCCATCCATATTCATGGGATTTCGATCCATACGAACGTCTTGCCGTGATTGACTATGGGGACTGTTATTTTAATTACGGATTGCCGGAAACGATCACAGATGCGATTTATGAACACGCCAAAAAAATTATTAATGCCGGTGTGTTCATGCTGACACTGGGCGGGGATCATTTTGTCTCCTACCCTTTAATAAAGGCGCATGCGGAAAAATATGGCCCGCTTTCACTCATTCATTTTGATGCGCACTCCGATACCTGGGGCGAAGAAGATGATAACATCAATCATCATGGCACTATGTTTCGAAGGGCTTATCTCGAAGGGCTGATCAATCCGAAAAAATCGGTTCAGGTCGGCATTCGTACAAAAAATGAAGAAACTTACGGCTTTAATATTTTACATGCGCCCTGGGTTTTCAAAAACGGTCCTGAAGCGACTGTCGCGGAAATCAAGCGAATCGTCGGCGATAACAAGGCATATCTGACATTTGATATCGATTGTCTTGACCCCGCTTATGCACCGGGAACCGGCACTCCGGTAGTCGGCGGCCTGACATCATATCTGGCGCTTGAAATTATTCGCGGCCTGACCGGTATTGATTATGCCGGTATGGATATTGTCGAAGTGAATCCCGCTTATGATGTGGGTGAAATCACTTCCCTGGCGGCGGCAACTATTGCGGCGGATCTGCTTTGTGTGCTGGCGCACGATAAGGGGCCGTTGGTGTGAATCGACAACGGTAGCTCAAAATAGTATTTTAAAAAATGACATATAAATTCATGAGGTATCAATAATGGGATCATCAAAACCTGCCACATTGATCCAGGGGAACGCTGCGAAAAAGAAAAAAAAGATTTTTTCTCTGGAGGTGCCCATTTACATGGGACCCATCATCTCAATCCTTGCTGTGTTTGTTTTCGCCCCGCTCTTGATCATTTTGTTTTACAGTTTTTTAAAAACCGGACCTTACGGTGAGATCGTATATGAATTTACACTGCAAAACATTTCGGCAGTACTGGGGGCAGGCTATGGCAGCGTTTATCTCACCTCTTTATATCTTGCCTTTCAAACCAATATAATATGCATCTTACTGGGCTATCCGCTGGCTTATTACATCGCCCGTTACGGAGGCCAATGGAAAGTTTTTCTTATTTCCATGATTGTCATTCCCTCATGGGTGGCCTATCTTATCCGGCTATATGCCCTTAAAACCATCGCAGGCAACAAAGGAATTATCAACAGTTTCCTTCTAAATATGGGTATCATTTCCGATCCTTTGGAAATGCTCTACACGCCCTTTATCGTTATGGTGGGACTGGTATATACTTGGTTGCCGTTTATGATATTGCCTTTGCACGCCTCTCTGGAGGGCCTTGACCCTTCATTGCTTGAGGCGGCTACCGACCTGGGAGCCAATCCGATGCGTCGCTTTTTCAGGATAATTTTGCCACTCACCCGCGGGGGGTTAATCGCCGGTTCTATCCTCGTGTTTATCCCCACATTGGGCGATTGGTTGGTTCCCAATTTGCTGGGGGGTTCCAAGGTGATGATGGCAGGCAATCTGGTGGCCAATCAATTTACAGTCGCAGGCAATGTGCCTGTGGGGTCAAGCCTTGCTATCATGCTTGCGGCCACATTGATTTTGATTTTATACCTCGCCCTTAAATGGGGAGGCAAGGAAGCTATGGAGAGACTGGTATGAAACGAAAAAAACTGGCACCAAAAATATTGGCAGCGTTGTCGTTTATGGCTTACTTTTTTCTGTGGGCTCCGGTACTGATTATTATCATATTCTCATTCAGCGCCAACAAATATGGGGTGAAATGGGACGGCTTTACCTTGAAATGGTATGGAGCTTTGTTTCAAAACGAAGCTGTCAAAGAAGCGATAATTCGCAGTCTGATAATTGCCTCAGTGACGGTGGTTGTTTCCACTCTGATTGGCACTATCACCGCTTATGGGCTGTTTAAACTTCACTTCAGGGGAAAACAGTTTCTTAGAACTTCGATTCTGTTGCCCATAATAATGCCCGAAGTCGTCACCGGCGCGGCCTTGCTGGTGTTTTTCACGCGGCTGATACATATTCCTTTGGGGTATCCCAGCATTATTATCGCCCATATCGTTTTCAGCACGCCACTGGCTGTGTTTGTGGTTCTCGGACGTATGCAAAGAATCGACTGGGCCTGGGAAGAAGCCGCTATGACTCTGGGCGCTGACCGCTACCGGACTTTTGTGCGTGTCACCGGACCGCTATTGAGGCCCGCTATCCTGGCTTCGGCGGTACTTATCTTCCCATGGTCTTTTGATGACTTTGTCATAACCTATTTTGTTTCCGGTATCGGGAGCACCACTTTACCCATATACGTATTTTCTCAGATGCGCTTTGGAGCGACACCGGTGGTTAACACCATCGGCGCGCTTTTTGTGGTCGTTACCATCGTCGCTTTATTCCTGCAACAGGCGATTGAAAAAAGGAGCAAAACCTTTTGACAGGTGTTTCGGCATTCTTCATTCATGGGTTTACACGTTGTCCCGTTAGGGACATAATATCTATAGAAAAAAGTATGCCTGATATGGAAAGTCCCGTAGGGACGAAATAAAAAACTGTAAACTAAGTACTTGGCCATAAGTTTTCCAGCATCGCTCTTGCCGGGTTTGCAACCCGGCAACAGTGTGCGGCGGGTTGCAAACCCGCCTTGAGCGGTGCGTAAAATACCGAAAAACTTTTGTCCAAGTACTTACTTTCAGCTTTATATAAAAGAGCCGGTGTTTCGGCCAAAAACTCGAAAGGAGGTGAAGCCACACAATCATTTTGTTAAGTTTGCTATGTACCTTAATATTTAAATAAAAAGAGAGGAAAAAATCAGATGAAAAGAACAAGTTTTAAAACGTTATTAACACTGCTGATCGCAGTAAGTTTCATTTTAGGAATTCTAACAGGCCCGTTGAGCGCCGCAGATCCTAAATACAAGAATCACCCTGTTCCCAAAGAATTACTGGAACAGGTGAGTAAAGAAGGCAGCAAATTGTTTGTTTACAATTGGGCCGAATGGTGGCCGCAAGAGCTGTTTGATAACTTTAGCAAGGAATTCGGTATCAAAGTTGTGTTTGATTACTATGCCGATTCCGAAGAGATGGTGGCCAAATTCAAGCTGAATCCCAAGGCTCCTTACGATGTGGTACTCGGTTGCGGCGTCGGTGATGCGGTCAGGTTAAGACAAATGGGGATTGTCAAAGATTTGAACTATGATTACCTCCCCAATGTTACAGCCTATTTAAATGATTCATACAAAAACAGGGCGTTTGATCCGGGTAACAAATTCCAAATTCCTGATTCCGGTTATGCAACTACTTATGCGGTCAATTCCACAAAAGTGGACATTAAAGATCCGCAGTTCGGCTCCTGGAAGTTTATATTTGAAAATACCAAGTATGCCAACAAGATAACCATGCTGGACAATTTGTATGAAGCCATCGGAGCGGCCTTGAAATCCCTGGGATACTCTTGGAATTCAGATGATGAATCCGAGTTGATGAAGGCCAAAGAGGTACTTCTGAAACAAAAGGCCCGGGTGATGGCGTATGATTCTTACCCGCGACGGCCTCTGGTGGAAGAGGAAGCCTGGATTTCGCAAACATGGGACGGAGACGCTTGGCTGGTTTCTAAGGATATGCCTACAAAAGGCTCTTTGAAATCACTGTTGCCCAAAGAAGGCACATTTATCGGGGCTAACACCGATTTTATTCCCAGCGGTTCCGAACATCCGGCTGCCGCCCATCTGTTCCTGAATTATATCTTTCGTACGGATGTGGCCGTTATGCTGACTAAGACAGTCGGTTATCCGCCTGCTCACAAGCATGTGATGGAGTTCATGCCGCCTGAAATGAAAGCCTGGCCCGGATTTGTCCTGTCAGAGGATTATCTCAAAAAATGTGACTTTCCTGAAGAAAGGCAATATACCGGCAAAGGCAGGGATTTGAGAGTGAAAATTTGGGAAGCTCTTAAAAAATAACAGAAATATCAGTAATCAATAAAGAAAAGAGGAGATAGTGCAAATGCTACTATCTCCTCTTTGAGATACTTGACTTGTGTGTACGACCGTCGGTTAAACCGTTGCTCGTGCAAGATACCCGTGAGAAAGGAAAGGACACCCAATGACGGCAGAATGCGGCCCGAACGAAAACTTAAATGATAAAGCATCGTTGGAAATCAAAAACGTCAGAAAGCAGTTTGGTGATTTAGTTGCGGTAGATGATGTCAGCCTGGACATCAAAAAGGGCGAAATATTTTCATTTCTGGGGCCCAGCGGTTGTGGCAAAACCACCCTGTTGCGCTGTATTGCCGGGCTGGAGGAAGTCGATGATGGCGAAATTCTGATCGGCGGCGAGGTCGTCAATCATATCCCGCCGTATAAACGCAATTGCACAATTGTATTTCAACAGCATGCCCTGTTTCCACACATGAGTGTTTTTGACAATATCGCTTTCGGCTTAGTGGAGCTGAAAATTGCCAAAGATGAGATTAAGCGGCGCGTCGGTGAACTCGTCGATATGGTGAATCTGAACGGCATGGAAGATCGCTTTCCCAGCCAATTGAGCGGCGGGCAGCAGCAGCGCGTGGCCCTGGTTAGATCACTGATTCTGCGCCCGGCGGTGTTGCTTTTAGATGAACCTCTGGCCGCTTTGGACCGCAAACTGCGTAAAGAGATGCAAGTGGAGCTGAAACGCATTCAACGGGAAGTGGAAACCACCTTTATGAATGTGACCCACGATCAAAAAGAAGCCTTGAGTCTGTCAGATCGCATTGCGGTTATGAAAGACGGCAAAATTGTCCAGTTGGGCAGCCCCAGCGAAATTTATGAGAAACCCCGGACAAAATTTGTAGCCGATTTCATGGGCGCTTCCAACATTTTCCCCGGCCGGGCTGAGGCGGGTCAGAGCGGCAAGATTGAATTTTGCAGCGAGCAAGGACTGGAACTGACGCTTCCTGATTCTAATGAAATTGATATTGACACAATCGAAGGTGTTTCGGTTCATCCTGAAGTCATCGGCATCGCCAAGGATAAAAGCGCGTTAAAATCACTTGAATCCGACGAATACAGCACCTTCCCCGGCAAGGTCAAAGACATATTCTATCAGGGCGACTTCAGCGAATTGACGGTAACATTAAATGATGTTCAGCAAGACCTGTCCATCAACAAAACCCGGGGAATTTCTCCGGAAGAGCAACTGTCTGCCGGTCAGGACGTCATCGTCTATTGGAACTGGGCAAACAGCAACATCCTGATTTCAAAATAAATATGATATGCCATAGCTCAACAACGAGCTGAATCTATTATTGGTCGGACATTTTATACGCAGATAAAGGAGTCAAACGGAGTCTTGACTCCTTTTATTATATGTACGTCCCTTTTATATGAATTATTCTGTTGAAATGGATAGCGCGGTGAAATATCTTGTTAATAAGTTCTAACAATGGTAGATATCCAAAAACTATGTAATAACTTGTTAGGGATATGCAAACAGCGATATGATTAATATGAATAGAAAAATGCAAGATTACCCTATTAACAGTTATTATCGTATGAAAATTCGAGCTCTTGGATATCACGAAGCTGGACATTATATAGCTTCAAGGTTACTAGGATTTAAGGCTGGATCATTAAAATTTAAGATATTGGGTGTTTATGGAGAACATGTTGGCGGCTCCCGTATAGAACCAATTCGGAGTTTGTATAGCGTGAATGATATTCTGAACTACCTAGAGGCCAGGGTACAAATACTGTATGCAGGAGCATTAGCGGAATCATTATCAGGTCGTAAAGTGGATGAAGATATTGCAGTTAATATCCTTGAGGAGGGAGGGGGACAAAACGACTTTGCCAAAGCGCGAGAACTTATTCATGTAATCAGAAATATCCGTTATCCTAACTCAACAGATAAACTAGACCTTAAGAAAGGACTAGATAAGATCAATGACGAGTTATGGGATAAAGCCAAACTTCTTGTCGAAGAAGAGCATCATCTAATCTGTGGTCTGGGTGTTCGTCTCGAATCAGAGATCAACGCAGTCGGAGAAGAATTTGTGCTGAGTGAAGACGAGCTTGATAGTTTGCCATCAATTAAAGAACGATTTTCAAAAAAGACCATCTAATAAAGGGTAGTGCTACACAAGTAATGCCAGCGTTATTATCTGTTATTTCAAACTTTTATCCAGATTTATATAGAATCTGATTACCGGAAATTTCAGACGGAAAAAATCGAAAAGCCTTGTAACACAGGACTTATCCTGTTTCGGATACCGGGTCAGAGTCCGGCGGCTTAAAATTGAGAATCAGGATAACTGTCTGTAAATATATTTAAAAATACCAGCATTACTTGTGTAGCACTACCTAATAAAGATAGCTGATAAGCTGGAAAAAAGACTGGCACAAATTGAATAACATATACAAATGTATACATTCTGAACACACTCACTATGCTCTTGTGTCCGGTCACGTACGCGTTAGAAAGGAGTGCTACTATGGTTGAGGGTCACGAACACTTGAATATAATTGTGGACACAATACTAAAGGGGTTGGACAAACTGCCTGCATCGCTAGGTGATAGGTTGAAGAAGGATTTCGTCATGTTGAAAGAACTCGTACTTAAATCACGCCCTCCGCGCATTCTCATACTTGGCCGACGAGGCGCGGGAAAATCTTCCTTGGTCAATGCTATATTCGGAACTCGTGTCGCCTCGGTGGGCTCAGTCATATCAGAAACGGGGACACCATCTTGGCACCACTATGACAGTTCATCCGGTTCTTTGCATGTCCTCGACACACGCGGCCTCGGTGACTTGACGAAGCCCGAATCTTCCAACTTCGAGGATGCGTTGGACGATATTAAATGTGCTGTGGACGAAACAATGCCGGATGCAATTCTGTTTCTGTGTAAGGCAAAGGACGTTGATGCGCGAATAGCCGAAGATATCGAAAACATCTCCGATATTCGCGCCTTCATCCAAGAGAAGCACGACTATGACATTCCCGCTATTGCAACTGTGACCCAAGTAGACGAACTCGACCCAAAGCGCGAGGAGCCCCCCTACCAATCAAGCACCAAGAAAAAGAATATTAAGGACTCGGTTGCCGCGATATTTAAGGCTCTCCACGATGCAAATATTCCTCTGACCAAAGTTATACCGGTTTCTGCATACGCGGAATATGAAGGAGATGTGCGGACTTATGATAACTTCTGGAACATTGACGTTCTTGTTGAATATATGGTAAATATCCTACCTACTTGCACGCACTTGACGCTCGCGAGACTCTCGAAGATCAAAAAGCTTCAGCGTAAGACAGCCCGGATACTCATTAACACCACAGCAGCAATTTGCGCAGGTCTAGCAGCTACGCCCGTACCTGTTGCGGACATCATCCCAATAACCATGACTCAGATTACGATGACTATGGGCATTGGATTTATATCAGGTAGAGAACTTTCAAGGCCAACTGCCCTTGAGTTTCTCTCCGCGATAGGAGTTAATATTTCACTTGGCGTTGGATTTCGGGAATTGGCCAGAGCTATGGTCAAGTGGGTAGTATCTGTAGGCGGGCTTATGATTTCCGCCGCCGTCGCCTATTCTGGAACGTATGCAATTGGCGAGTCTGCGATTGCCTATTTTATTGATGACAGGTCAGTAGAGGAAGCCAAACGTATCCATAATGAGGAGAAGAAGAAGCGCAAAAAGGAATATGAGGCAGAAAACAAGTAGCAAGTAGGGTGAGTTAGCGAAGCGTAACGCACCATGTTAATATTAAAAGAGATTTGTCAGGAAAAAAATTCGGTGCGTTACGGCTACCGCCTAACGCACCCTACTTGCTTTCAAAATCATTTAGAGGATGAAGCGGAAGGACGCTCGTTAAGATTTTTCATTTTGTTAGTAATGTCAAATTGATGCACCTAGTAAATTGAAAATTTTATTTGAATCGTAATCAGACTTTGGGTTTGGTAGATGAATGCAATTAACTTTGTTTCCTGATAAGGAAAAAACTAAGCGTAAAAACTATAGAGCGATTAATAAACTCCAACCTTTAGACCATAGATTTCATGATTGGTATCGTTTTGTTCTTTCCTTCCCGCCTCATTTGGTGAGGGAATATTCACAACGGTTTGGTTTAAAGCCGGGTAATACTATTTTAGACCCTTTTTGTGGCACAGGGACCACCATTCTTGAAGGAAAACTTTGCGGTATTCATGGTGTCGGTATTGAGTCAAATGATGTGGCTTATTTTGCAAGTAAGGTTAAAACCAATTGGAACTTAAACGCAGATGAACTGATAAAGCATGCGGAAAAAATAGCGCAAGCAGTCAGTAAAGGAAAGGATTATTTTAATAAAGAAGATTTACGAAAATTACCGGAAGACAGTTTTAAGCTATTAATAAAAAATTCTATCAGCCCTATTCCCTTGCACAAAACCTTATGTTTATTAGAACGGATTAATTTAAACAAACAAGAATCTTTTTATAATCATGAATTGTTGGCTTTAGCTCACGCTTTAGTTTTTTCTATAAGCAATTTGCACTTTGGACCAGAGGTTGGAGTTCGTCGTAAAAAAATTTTAGATGCTTCCGTAGTAGAAAATTGGCTAACGCAAATATACAAAATGGGGGGGGATTTAAAACATGGTCAGTCCAAAACAATGGCCTTTAATACATCATCAGAAGTATTTAATGCTGATTCTAGAAATGTTGCAAATTTACTAAAGCCGGAATCTATTGACGCTGTTTTCACTTCCCCTCCTTATCCAAACGAGAAAGATTATACTCGTACCACACGCTTAGAGTCTGTTTTGCTTGGTTTTATAAATGACAAACATGAATTGAGAACCGTAAAAAAAGGTCTGCTAAGATCAAACACTCGAAATGTATATAAGGGTGATGAGGACCATCTTTGGGTTGAAAAATATCCTCAAATTATAGAAATAGCTGACAAGATAGAAGCCAAGCGGATTGAGCTTGGTAAAACCTCTGGCTTTGAAAAGCTCTATGGCAGAGTAACTAAGCTTTATTTTGGCGGAATAGCACGACATTTGTCGAGCTTAAGGCCTTTCTTAAAGCCAGGTGCCCATTTAGGGTATGTGGTGGGAGACCAAGCGTCATATTTGCGTATTATGATCCGTACAGGTCAATTTCTGGCTGAAATCGCCCAATCTTTAGGTTATGAGCTGATAAATATTGATTTATTCCGAACGCGAATGGCTACCGCAACAAAAAGTGAATTGAATGAAGAAGTGGTGGTTTTGCGTTGGAATGGCTGAATTAATTAATTTGGAAGAGGAAGAAGATATGGCAAGCAAGTATGATGGTGTGATAGAACGTGTTTTTTTTAATAATTTTTCCCAAACATCAACGGTTCCGTTTGATAGAGAAGAATTAGCGCAGGCTTGTCGAGATTTAGGTTTTGATCGGATTAAAAATTTAGGAGATATTGTATATAGTTATAGATTTAGAAAAGAATTGCCTGCTAAAATTAATGAAACCGCTCCTGATGGCTGTGAATGGATTATTGTTGGAACAAGAATTGGTTCTTATATGTTCAGACTAAGTCAAATTAGCAAAATTGAGCCCGCTCCAGGCAGACAACAAATAAAAATACCGGATGCAACCCCTGAAATTGTTAAAATGTATGCTCCGGCAAATGATGAACAGGCACTTCTTACCAAAGTTAGATACAATAGAATTATTGACCTGTTTACCGGCATAACTTGCTATTCTATCCAAAACCATTTAAGAACGACCGTTGAAAATATAGGGCAAATTGAAGTTGATGAAATATACTTAGGGATAAGCAAAAACGGAGGCCATTATATCTTTCCATGCCAAGCAAAATCTCCAGGTGATAAATTCGGGATCGTTCAGGTTATGCAAGATATAGCTTTTTGCAAATCAAAATACCCTGCTGTTATTTGCAGGCCGGTAGCTATGCAATTTACTGGCGAAGACAGTTTTGCTATCCTTTTATTAAACATAGAAACGGAAGATGATATATTAAAATTAGTGGTTATTGACGAAAAGCAATACCGTCTGGTTGATAAGCACGAATTAACATCAGACGAAATTGAATATTACAATACTCTTAACTGCGTCTCTGACTGATTTTTTTTGTTTTACTCACTTCTTTTATGAGTGATTTTTATATCTCATAAGAAACGGAGAACGGACTTGGTTTTCTCCGCTTTGCTCCGAAAACCAAACCGCTCACCTCATTGTTATCCAGGAGATAATAAACAAGTAGGGTGCATTAGCAAAGCGTAACGCACCATGTTAATATTAAAAGCGATTTGTCAGGAAAAAAGTTCGGTGCGTTACGGCTACTGCCTGACGCACCCTACTTGCTAACAACTCACTTGAGTATGACCGGGAAATTTCATCGTCATTAGATAACAAACCATTAAAGCCGCCAGGCAGGCGGGTATTGTGCGCAGGCTGGATAATCGTGTCTGTCTATGGCTGGATTAATCGTTAGACATAATACTGGAGGTCAATATGAAGAAAATAATCTTTACGTTTGTGTTAATTCTGTTATCAACTCACTCATACGCAGGGAAAAAAATATCGGTTGGAATAAGTGAGTGGCCCCCTTTGATGTTTACTGAAAAGAAACCATTCAGAGGAATCAGTGTTGACGTCATGAAAGAAATTTCCAATCGTCTTGATTTACAAATTGAAATTGAACATTTTCCCTGGTCTCGAATTATATCGATGTTACAAGAAGGTACCCTTGATTACGTTATAACTATCTTTAAGAATAAAGAACGAGAAAAATATATCCTCTATTCTACCACTCCTTACTATACACTCACCACAGTATTTTATGTCAAAAAAGGAAAAAAGAATCTTATTCAAAAATATGAAGACCTTTATAAAATAGAGGTGGGAGTTGCTGCGGATACAGAATATTTTGCTCCTTTTAATAAAGACTCACGTATAAACAAAACTAATGTCGTTCGGGAAATTCAATTACTCAGAATGTTGAGTAAAAAACGGGTTGATGCCGTTGTGGGAACATATCCCCAAATAAAATATAGTATAATTGTAAATGGTTATGGAGATGAATTTGAACAAGCGGTTTATCGACCAGATAATGATGCTCATTTATATATTGGATGTTCCCGTAAATCACAATTCGCTTCTAAAATGGGACAAATCAGTGAAACGATCATGCAGATGAAGAAAGAAGGGAAAATCCAAAAAATTATTAATGAGTATTTCAAAATGGAATCAGGCCACGTTAACACATCGCAATGAGAATGTATATAGTTTAAACCACTGAAATCATTTGATACCAAATTGACCCTGAGCCTTTTGACGGGTTTTGTGATTGCATTGACGGTATAAAGAAACGCCTGTACCACCGGGAAAAATGCTGTAGGGAATCGCCGAATAACCCAAAAATCCAGCGGACGGAACACCGGCCAGCGCAAAACGCGAAAGCCAGTGCGCCGCCGCTGATTTAATCGTTATATAGCAAAATATTTATCAACTCATATTTCAATTATAAAATAATACAAGGAGATCAATCATGTCTGGAAAAATCTTTTACAGAGAAAGAAGAAAAGTTAAAGACGGAGAAAAGAAACCCCGTTTTCGCATTGTTGCCGTAAGTGACTGCAATCTAAAAGTTTATTCTGATCATTTACGTTTATGCGAATTGGATCATATTGCTGAAGAAACAAAGACCGAGCTGATTTGTCTTCGCAAGGGTACAAAAAACAAAAATCCGGATAAGGAAAAATAACAATGAGGTAAAATATGGCTTTGATTCGAGATAAAGACGGTAAAAGGATTCATGTAAAAAGCCGACTGATGGGAGAAAGTCTGGTCAGTAAAGAATTTTTGGAAAAACTGGAAGTTGCTCCTCAACAGCGATTATATCCTGACGTTGCTATAATGAAAATAGGAGGACAATCAATCTGTGATCGCGGTGTAAAAGCTCTTCCTGCAATACTTAAGGAGATTGTGGCAAACAGGGAAAAACATAAAATACTTATAACAACCGGAGGCGGTACCAGAAGTCGTCATATATACACAATCGGACTTGAAATGGGAATGCCGACAGGAATAATTGCCCGTTTTGGAAGTATGATTTCTGACCAGAACGCACTGATGATAGCAACATTATTATCACCCTGGGGCGGAATCAAAATGTCACACAGCGATATAGTCAAACTGCCAACATATTTTGCAGAAGGCATTATTCCGGTTATGCACGGAATGCCGCCTTATGACTACTTTGCAATCAAACCGGAAAAAGGCAGAATACCGATACATCGTACTGATGTGGGACTGGTAATTCTGGGAGATTTAATTGGTTCAAAAAGAATCTTATACATCAAAGATGAGGACGGATTATATACAGATGATCCGAAGAAAAATCCTGATGCAGAGTTTATTCCGAAAATCAGTGTAAAAGATTTAATTGAAAGAAACCAGGACGATCTTGTAATTGAGCGTCCATGTCTGGATATTATTCAAAACAGTGAGGTTGTTGAGCAAGTTCAAATAATTAACGGTATGGTTCCAGGCAATATTTCAAAGGCTCTTGCCGGAGAGCACGTTGGCACAATTATTCATAAGCAGGCATGAAGCAATATTTTTTTTCATGTACGCTTAAAAACAAATAATAATTTTGCCTTTATAAAAAAATAATACAGTGCTCAAAAGTTATATAACCCGGCACTGAACTCGGACACAAAAGGGTTCCGGTTGCTGGCGCTCCCTTTTGCGCCGGTTAGTTTAGCGTTAAGTTATCTCCGTAGATCGGAACAAAAAAAGTGACAAATAAAACTTGTTAAAAAAAAAGTGAGTATGAAGTTAAATGGATAATTGGTTTACAATAGATCAAGTTGACAAGGAAACCTATATCATAAGTGAATATCGCCACTGGGAGGAAACACATTGTTATCTCTTAAATGGTTCGGAATACAGCTTGCTGATTGATACCGGGCTCGGAATTTGCGACATCCATGACCAAGTCAAAAAACTGACTGACAAACCGGTTATCGCAATAGCAACTCATATTCACTGGGATCATATTGGCGGTCATAAATATTTTTCCGACTTTTACGCTCATAAGAATGAACTGAATTGGCTTAATGGAGAATTTCCTCTCACGATGGAACAGATCAAAGGCATGGTCGTGTACCGCTGCGATCTGCCGGAAGGTTATGATGTAAACAAATATGAATTCTTTCAGGGTAAGCCGACAAAGGCGCTAAAGGATAATGAAATTATTGATATTGGAGATCGCTTTGTACAAATAGTGCATACGCCAGGCCATTCGCCGGGGCATATGTGTTTTTGGGAAAAGGAGCGCGGTTATATTTTCACCGGTGACTTGGTTTATAAAGACACGCTATTTGCTTACTTTCCGTCCACAGATCCAGAGGCGTACCTCAACTCTCTGGAACGGGTGTCGGCACTGCCAGTGAAGCAGATGTTTCCGGCGCATCACACTTTGAATATCAAACCTGAGATTCTGTTCCGAATGCGTGACGCTTTTCGGCAGTTGCAGGCCGAGGGTAAATTGCACCATGGTAGTGGAACATATGACTACGGCGACTGGGCCATAAGGCTATAAAAGGAAAGACACCTAACAAGGCAAATTAACTCGGATGCAAATTCCGCTGCGCTTCATTTGCACAGGTTATTTGCAACGTTAGTTTGCCTTGAACTTTTACCGGGCGTGAAAAGATTCTGTGAATGTTCCGCGGGAAAATATATGACCGGATGGATAAAACAGAAGACCGCAGATGTTCTGACATAAAAAAGAAGTTGCTGTGCTACTGAGGTTGCAAACATTTTCCGTGAAAACAACTACCGGACTTTTCGAGGTTTTGGGTGCAAAACTCCAAAAAGCCAGAGTGTTTATTGACAAAAACCTCTGAATATTCTATAAAGTCTGCCGTAATTTGCTTTGAACTTTTTATTCTGAAAAAGGAGATTGACTGATGAAAAAAAGGGTTAGTGTGTTTAATGGTATAATAATGTCAGGGGCTTTATCAGTTTTAATTATGTTTTCATTTTTTGATAGAACTGAAGCTGAACAAAAGAAGCAAGACCTTGAGCTGATTGCAAACATTGTATCCAAAGATTTTGCTGAGGTGACCCGGTTGCATAAAGTAAAGGATACCCCTGTTATAATTGTTGAGGAAAGCCATGATTCACTATCAATACAGATTCAAAGTGCAATAGCCTTAGTTCGACTTCACGAAAAATATGGAATGAAAGATATTGCTTTAGAGGGGTATCTGAAAGAGCGGGCCAAAATAAATACACAGTGGTTTGATGATGCCACTAAGTGCTTGAAACCTTTAAGCAAAACCGGCATTGCTGTCAGCCTGTTAAAAGAAGGTGAGATAAACAGTGCTGAGTTTATGAAACTGGTTTATGATGATGTCGAGCTGCATCCTATTGAGACTGAAGATGAATATGAGATGAAATTTGAATCTAAAAAAATTTTACAGGCACTTAACAGTTATCTTACTAAAATTTCTAAAAAATCTTCTGCTAACCAAAAATGGGCTCAAGATAAAATCAGGACTTTAAGTGATAAAAAAGCTATAAAAACCAGATCAATTGAAGAAAATTTTGATATAGTGGAAGCCATTAAAAAACGCGCTGAAAAGCTATCCTTGAAATTGAGGAAAAATGATCGTCAGGCTATGAAGGATTATCTTGATTTTCTACGTAAACGTAAAGAAGCGGATAAGACACTTTTTAAATTAACTGAAGAAGTCGCTGATCAAGAAGATATTTCTATTGTTGCGATGATAGTCGGACGTGCCCATACAGAAGGAATATCTGAAATGTTAGAGGAATCTTGCAGACCATTTGCAGTGGTAACTCCTTTGTCCTTAAAAAATTTGGATGAAAAAGGTCTTCTGCCCTGGGAAATGTTTGAGAGAAAGTATAAGAAAATTTCTGTTTATAAGGATGGCTTTTTTACAGAAACTCTTATTAAAACTTTTTCCTCTTCCTTAAAAAAACCTGAATCTGTACTTAATGAAGATTGGTTCCAATCTAAAAGTGTGGTTTATGCTTATACAACTAGAATTGTTGACACACTTCTTGGTGATGGGGGAGGTCCCTGCTCTGATCTTAAAAAACGAGAGCAGCCATTTTCAAATGATGAATTTAAATTTGAGGAGAAAGTTTTTATTGACACTAAAAATATCAGAACTGTTGATGATGATGTGGAAAATCACAAAGGAAAGGCGGTTTTATTTCCTGTTGTATTTTATCCTGATGACTCCAAAAAACGGACTGAAATATGGATAAAAGCCGTTCATATAGCAACTGATGGAACGCCTGATGTGGAAGCCATGCTTCAGGAAGCTTTGAAACAGATTCAATCAAAAAAAGAAGTAAGTCCTAAACTTGGAGATGAATCCGGAAAAATTAAAATGTCTCAAAGCACTGTATCTGTTGTCGCACCTACTATGGAAGAGGCATTGCAAGCCCAGGTTGCTGTCTTGTAATCATAGGTAGAATTAAACATTCATACCATTTTCGAGTTGTGATGCTAAATGAAGAACTTAATGAATATAGCAAACTAACCCATCGCTTAACCGGACGCAAAGGGCGCGCCGGTTAGCTCAATTGTTATTTGGCTAAATATAGCCAGATTAGACACTGCTTTGGATAAGTGATTGAATAATTGTAGTAAACCAAACAAAGGGAGATGTTTGATGAAGAAAATTTTTATTTTGGTGTCGGCTGTTATTTTTATTTTGTCTTGTGTGTTGGGAATGAATGAAAATCGAAATACGGAGAAAATACCAACCTCGGTCAAGAAAATCATTCAGGAAAAATGTGTGAATTGTCATACGTCGATTCCGGATGAACATGTTGATGACTTTCCAAAGTCACAAACTCAGTGTGGAAGCTGTCACATTCCTCAAATTTCAGAGGATTGTAAAGAGAAAGGATGCACGGAATGCCACCTGTCGCCGTCTGAAACTCATTTTTATCTGAGAGGATACAACAAGAAAGACACACCGGAACAACAGGCCGTGACCCAGAGTAAGTTTGCCCCGAACATCATTCCCGAAGGGAAAAAATGTATCAAGTGTCATATTGAAGATGCTGAAGACGGAACGGGAGCGGGATTTCCCTCTCTTGAAACGGATGCGGAAATTGTGGCCGCCGCTGAAAAAGGGACTCTCAGATCATGGATTCAACCGGGAGGATTTATGGCCAAGTATTTGAAACAGAACGAGGCCCGGATTATCACTGACTGGACGGATAACTTGTCCCGCAACCGAAAAATGACATACGATCCGTACCTGATTGCCGTAAAAACAAAATCGGACTTTGAAATTGACGGTCGGGGGGAAAATCCTATATGGTTTACAGTGCCTGAGCATATTATCGATTTGGAGCCAACGGTTTTCACCGCCACTGACAAGATTAAACTCAAGGCTGTATATACGGATAAAAATCTGTATATTCGGGCAGAATGGAAAGACAGCACCTTGAGCATGTCCCGGGGCGGGTGGGAACTGGAAAACGGTTCCTGGAAACATCCGTATTATGATCCTGAAGATTCCGATAATACGAAACAGTCGGAAGACCGCCTTTCAATTATCTGGAATATGTCCGTAAAAAACTATAGAACCGTTAACGGTTGTGCCGTCAAATGTCATGGTAATGTACCCGGATCATCTGAATTTACCGATCATGAAGGAGAAAAGGCGGACATCTGGCATTCCAAGGCGGCAAGAGGCCTGGGAGTTCTCTCTGCAAAAACCGTTACGGCCGGCCGAGTCAATCCGATAACACATGAGGCGCTTACCGGTGAATATCATTTTAAAGGGTTTCTTGATGATAAAGTTCTCGTCTGGTACAAGGCGTACGAATTAGGCTACGATTTGGAAGATTCGGGTCGCCGAGGAGATAAGGGCGGCTCCGCTTATTCTCACAATCGAAACAAATCCAAAAAGGCGCCTGAATTCATGGAGTTCGCTCCTGTTGATTTTGCGGACGCCATGGTCCTGACTCAGGCTGAAATTGACGGCGGGGAGGCGATTGTGGCTGATCCGAATGCCAAAAACTTTAATAAATTAAAAATGTCGGAGGCCTGGAATGTTTATCGGGATTTAAATGCCCTCGTCCCTGAGCGGATTTTACGTATTCCTTCCGGAAGCCGGGGTGATGTCAAACACTATGCCACCTGGAAAAATGGCGTGGTGATTAATGAGTTTTGCCGGGCGCTTGATACCGGAAACTCAAATGATGACGTGATCTTCGACCCTTCAAAAGCGAAAGAATATGAATTTTCAGTGGCGGTTTTTGACAACTGCGGCCGTGGTGAAATTCCCCCGGGACACAACACCTACGGAGATGGCCAGTATCAGATATTAAAATTCAAATAACTGTCTCTCTCATCATAGTGGATTGAATTCTGTGAGGTGAAGCGCTTTGCCTGTTGAAAGACAGCCACATATAACCAAATCACTGAAGCGGACAGGGTTACTTCGCCACATTCCGTAACCCTGTCGCTTAGTTCAATCATTAGCAGGCAACATCCTGCCGGAGATTACTCGAAAGAAAGACACGAATGGATCGATAAAAATTCTGTTTCAGATATTGTTGAGCAGATAAAAAACAAGAGGGATCAACCGTATTGATAAATTGGCGGCAGAACCAAAACGGGATGAATCTATAATTAATCGAAGATTTTGTACGCACAATATGGCAGAATACGATACTAAAATACTGAAGGAAAAATGGAACCAAAAAATACCGACCTTTCAACGACAAATAATCATGGTGACTTTGATATTGAATTCATTAACGTGACAAAACATTACGGTGATGTGGTCGCCTTGAATGATACAAATCTGAAAATCCCCCGCGGTTCTTTCCATTCGCTGCTGGGCCCTTCCGGTTGCGGAAAGACAACCTCGCTACGTCTGATCGCCGGTTTTGAGCAACCGACCAGCGGTGATGTACGCCACAGAGGCGTATCAATGGTCGGCATACCGGCCTATAAACGGCCAGTAAACATGGTTTTCCAACACTACGCTCCGTTTCCGCACTTAAACGTGGAAGAAAACATCTCTTATGGGCCGCGGCAGCGTTCCCCGAAACCGCCTAAACAGGAACTTAAAAAACTGGTCGGTGAAATGTTGGAATTGGTTCGCTTGCCCGGTTTCCAAAATCGGCGTATATGGCAGTTGTCCGGTGGCCAGTTGCAGCGCATTGTGCTGGCGCGTGCCCTGATCAACCGCCCGGCAGTCTTGTTACTGGATGAACCGCTGGCTGCGCTGGACCGCAAATTGCGACGCGAAATGCAGATGGAACTCCAATCGTTGCAGCGAGAAGTCGGTATAACGTTTGTCTTGGTTACCCACGATCAGGAGGAAGCGCTCTCCATGAGCGACACTATCAGCATCATGCGTGACGGTGGCATCGTTCAGACCGGAACACCGAGCGAACTTTATGATACACCCGTGGATCGTTATGTAGCGGATTTTGTCGGGGAGTCGAATTTTTTTTCAGGGATCGTCAGCGCAGCGGATTCCGCCCAAGCGACAATTCAGACAAAAACCGAAATTTCGCTGACGGCTCCATATCCTGAGGGAGGCAAACACCTTACAATCGGGCAGCGCGGAGCCATTGCGGTTCGTCCGGAGATGGTTCTGATATGGCCCCTGACCCATGAACAACCCAAAGATATTGATTTCAGCGTTAAGGGACGTATCACGAACCGGATTTATCTGGGACACCAAGCCGAATTTCGGGTGGTAACCGATTCGCTTGGCGAGATACTCGCGCGTATCCCCAAAACCGCCGAGGCAGTGACCCGGGATCTCGCACCCGGAGATGAAATACTGCTGGGATGGCAATGGAATTTCGGGCTTGCCATGCCGGATGCTTGAATGAGTCGCCCTCAGCGTGAGGGCATGAATTGAAACGCAACAAACAAAGGAGGAAAATGATGGATCCAAGAAAGAAATTTATTGAAACCTTAAATAGTTACAAGAAAGGCTCCATTTCCCGCCGTGAATTTTTAGGCAAGACCGGACTGGGATTGGCAACTGCGGTAATGGCGATGAACATGCCGGGTCTTATGGGATTGAGGCAGGCCAATGCTGCATCGAAATTGGGGAATCGGGTTTCGCTGGCGACGTGGCCCAACTATCACGACCCTGAAAATCTCAAGAAATTCACTGAGAAAACCGGTGTGCATATCCAGCATAATGTATTTGGATCAAACGAAGAAATGCTGGCTAAAGTTCAGGCCGGCGGCAGCCCTTTTGACGTGATGGTGATTACCAATTATACGATCTCAACCTATGTTAAACTTGGACTGCTTGAGCCGCTGGATCTGTCCAAGTTGCCGAATTTCATCGAAGCCAACCATGAACAGGTTTTCATCGGAGAGGCTAAAATAGGCGGGAAAATTTACGCGGTGCCAAAAAACTGGGGCACTACCGGTTACGTTGTCAATACTAAAAAGATCAAAGATAAGATGACAACCTGGAAACAGTTCTGGGATTTGACGATCACGAAATATTCAGGCCGGACTATTGTCCATGACTACCAATTGACCGCAATTGGCAATGCCCTTAAATATTTCGGCTATTCGTTCAATTCGATAGATCCGAAGGAGCTGGCCGAAGCCGAGAAACTTATGATTAAGGCCAAGCCTCATCTTTTTGCGATCAGCAGTGATTACCAACCGGCAATGCGAAACGGGGATGCCTGGATGTCAATATGCTGGACAGGCGATGGCTCTCAACTCCACCGTGACATGCCGGAAATACAATATGTACTGGGCAAAGAGGGTGGCGAACTTTGGACGGATTTTTTCGCCATTCCCAAAAGTGCGGAACACCTCGAAGCGGCTTACGCGCTCACTAACTTCCTGTTAGACCCGGCGGTCAATGCAGCCGAAGTGAAGAAGCATGGCTACCCTGCCACTGACAAACTGACCAATAAACTCTTGCCAAAAGAAATGTTGGATGATCCGATCATGTATCCTGCAAAAGAGTTGCTTGATCCGTTAGAGTTCGGCGCGGCAGCTACGCTTACAAGCCCCTTGCGTGCAGAAGTCATGGCTCGTTTCAAAGCGGCCTAAACAATTTGTTAACATGACGACATAATTACCTGATTGTAGGGTGGGTGTAGAGAAACGAAACCCACCATTAATCAACATTCGGTGGGTTTCGTTTCTCTGCACCAACCCTACATGACGGTTAAAATGGGTATGAAAACCCCAGCGCGGAACGATAAAAAAGATGGCCAAAAAATCCAGTTCTTATGTAACAACTTTACTGTTAGCTCCAATGGCGATTTGGATGACAGCGCTTCTCATCTTGCCGATTCTTGTTGTCCTTGTATATAGTTTCGGAGAACTCGCTGAGATGGGAGGCTATAAGCCCGCCTTCACGTTGGCACAATATGCCAATCTGCCGGCACGCTTGACAGCTTTTAAAAATACGTTGGTGCTGGCTCCGGCCGGAACCTTAGCCGCGTTTCTCATCGCCTACCCGCTCGCATACTATTTGGCGAGGACCGTAGAACCACGCCGAAGGATGATATTGCTGACCCTTGTCATTGTACCGTTTTGGACAAGCTTTTTGATTCGCACTTACGCATGGATGTTTATACTTGGTGGGCGAGGAATTCCGGCCTTGCTGGAGTTCATCGGTATTGAAGGCGTCCGTCTCCTGAACACGCCGACTGCGGTATTGATCGGCATTGTATATGGATACTTGCCGCTAATGGTTTTCCCGATATTTGTCAGCCTTGAAAAAGTAGATGAAAGTCTGCTTGAAGCGTCAAACGATCTGGGAGCATCCCCGGTACGAACATTTCTGCAAGTGACCTTGCCCTTATCGCTTCCCGGGGTGGCGACTGCTTGCATGATAGTGTTCATTTTGTTGATGGGTGAGTTTCTGATTCCGGCACTGCTGGGGGGCGGTAAAGTATTTTTTATCGGCAACGCCCTGGTCGATCTGTTTCTACAATCCAGAAACTGGCCTTTTGGCTCGGCCGTCGCCATTACACTCGTGGTAGTAATGCTGGTTATCGTCTCGTTATATATGCGGATGATATTCAAGCCAGGAAAAACACAGGACGTTTCAATGATTTAGGAGAGATTATGCGGTTTTACGCGTTGCTTGTTTATCTGTTTCTCTATATTCCCATCGGAATCATCGTGTTGTTCAGTTTTAATGCCGGACGACATGCCAGCGAACTTCAGGGATTTTCTATCAAATGGTTTGGAATCGCTCTTTCCAACCCGTTTGTGATGGAAGCCTTGAAGACAAGTCTGATTGTTGCCGGAACGACCGCTTTGCTGTCCAGTATCATGGGGACCATGGCGGCGCTTGGACTGCAAAACGTACGCGGAATTGTGCGGATGATATTTGATTCGTTGATTTATATCGCGATCATGATTCCCGGAATCGTGTTTGGAATCGCAACCCTGGTGGCGCTGGCAACGGCATTGGATTTTATCAATCCAATGCTAAAAAATATCTGGCCGATTATTTTGGGAGAAGCGCCGCGTTTAAAACTCGGGCTGATTTCGATCATAAGTGCGCACACGCTTTGGACAACGGCACTTGCAACGGTCATTATCCGGGCGCGTGTTCAGGGGATGGACCGAAGCCTGATAGAAGCGTCCATAGACCTGTATGCAACGCCTTGGCGTACCTTCTATCAAGTGACCCTGCCGCAAATTTTTCCAGGAATCCTGGCGGCCGCTTTACTCAACTTTACACTCAGTTTCGATGATTTTATTATCGCGTTTTTCGTTGCTGGAGGAAGGACAACGCTTCCTATCTATGTTTTCGCGTCGATTCGGCGCGGTATCACGCCTGAAATCAATGCGATTGCAACGATGATGTTGATAGTCTCGCTCACATTGTTGTTTACTTCGCAGGGGCTTCTCCGCAAGAGGAAATAAAAGGATATCCATAATGACTGAAAATTACGTAGAACATCTGCTGCCTGTTCAAAATGAAGTCGGAGAAACTCCGATATGGGTTGCAAAAGAACGGGCGTTGTATTGGATTGATTGTGAAGGGTACAAGATTTTTCGGTTTGATTCAATCACCGGAAAATATAAAACGTTTGATGTTGCCATGGCGGTAACGGGCCTGTATCCCAGAGCAAACGGAGGTTGGATAGCAGCCACGAAAACCGGAATCGCATTTTGGGACCATCACACCAACGAATTTACCTTTATTGTCGATCCAGAAGCAGACACACCCGATGTTTGTTGCAACGATGCTGTGGTGGATCGGCAAGGGCGTTTTCTGGTGGGAACAATGAACCAACAAGATTTCAACGCGCCCGACGGCTCTCTTTATCGTCTAAATACGGATAGCTCCCTTCACAAGTTGGATAGCGGGTTTGCCGTTTGTAACGGAATGGGGTTGAGCTTGGATGGTCGCACTCTGTATCTTACCGATATGTTTCACTATCAAATCCTGGCCTACGATTATGATCCTGCTACCGGAAATATCAACAATCGCCGCCTTTTTGTTCGTGTCCCTGAAGAGGCGGGCGCGCCGGATGGTTTGATTGTAGATAGCGAAGATTTTATTTGGAGCGCTCATTGGGGCGGCTGGCGAATCACCCGCTATGATCCCGCCGGTAAAATCGAGCGTGAAATTCGATTGCCGGTCGAAAATGTTACCTGCTTTGGTTTTGGCGGAGCGAACCTTGATGAACTCTATGTCACCACAGCCTGGTCAGAACTCAGTGAACAAGAAAGAAAAAAACAACCCTTGGCCGGAGATTTGTTCCGAATCAAAACAGATGTTAAAGGCGTGCCGGAATCCGAATTTTTGGGATAATCAGTAGATAGAAAAAGTTGTTGACGATCTCGTTCCCACGCTCTGCGTGGGAACGCCTTCGGGACGCTTCGCGTCTGGACAGCGCATGGAACAGGACGCGAAGCGTCTGCGTTGCATTCCCACGCAAAGCGTGGGAACGAGTTTTTCTATTTTGGCCCTATTTTTCCAAATCAGTAAGTCATGAAATTTAAAACGTTTTGAAATGACTTACTTGGCAGAAGTTGACACCTTGTCCCGTTAGGGACATAATATCTATAGAAAAAAGCTCACCAATACGACAAGTCCCGTAGGGACGAAATAGATAAATTGGGCAACCACAAACTTGTAAAAAAGGAATTACGATGACAATAAAAAAAATTAGCAGCGCTGTGAATATACCGTCAGAAGAATTAGAAGATTGGGGGATTCCCAAAACCGTTGGGGAGCCGAAATGTCAATTAAGGGGCCTTTTTATCAGTGAAAATGAAGATGGCTCTGAAGCCGGCATTTGGGAATGCACACCGGGAAAATTTATCCGTGAAGTGATGCAGGCAGAGCTGGTTACATTTTTATCCGGCCACTGTATTTTTCATCCGGAAGATGGCGATCCTGTTGAAATTAAAGGCGGCGATGTGTTATTTTTCCCTGAAAACAGCAAGGGGACTTGGGAAATCTTTGAAACTGTCCGAAAAGCTTATTTAATTTACAATCTAAAAAAATGAAATCAAATCCACCAATGCCCGAAATAAAAACAATCCCTGTCAGTTGCAACAAAGACTGCGCGGCCGGATGCCCGCTGATAGCGCATGTTGAAGACGGCAAAATCGTCAAAATAACCAATAGCCCCAATGGCACGCCATATATGCAGGGGTGTGCCAAAGGATTTCAGGCGATGCGAGCGGCTTATGCGCCGGACCGGCTCTTGAAACCTTTGATCCGTACCGGCGCGCGAGGTTCCGGTGATTTTAAGGAAGTATCCTGGGATGAAGCACTTGATTATGCCGCCGCGGGGTTGCGCAAAATAAAGGAAAAATTCGGCAGCGAGTCGATAATATTCCTCGGCGGCAGCGGCTGTTGCCGCGGTGCTTTGCATAACACCGGCAGCCTGACACAACGGTTTCTCAATATGTACGGCGGCTATACCCAAACATACTCAAATTACAGCTCCGCGGCATCTGATTTTGTCACGCCTTTTGTATTTGGCACGCTGGAAGTCGGTATTGATGCGGCGACTTTGCAGCATTCAAAACTGATCATATTATGGGGCGCCAACATTATGGATACCCGCTTCGGGTGTGAATATCCCGCACGCATCCGAGAAGCCGGCAAAAACGGTGTTCCCATTATCGTGATTGATCCCAGAAAATCCAGAACAGCAAAACTTCCTGATGCGGAATGGCTTCCAATTCGTCCAGGCACCGATACGGCCATGATGGCTTCCGTGCTGTATGAACTGCTGAAAAATAATCAGGTGGATTATCCCTATTTGGAAAAATACTGCACCGGGTTTGATCAGGTCGAAAAATATATTCTCGGCACAGATGACAATCAGCCCAAAACACCGGAATGGGCCGAACAGATATGCGGCACGCCAGCCGCTTCAATCAAAAAACTGGCCGATTTGTATGGCCGAACCAAGCCGGCCGCGCTGATACCGGGTTTATCTGTTCAGCGCAACATTGGCGGTGAAGAGGCGATGCGCATGGCTATGGTATTGCAGGCCGCAACCGGCAATATCGGAAAATCAGGCGGCGCATCCGGCGGGTGTATATGGGACGGTTTGCCTGTTCCGGAATGTGGCTGCATGGATACGGCAAACCGGCCCGAAAATCCGTTAATTCCGGAATACCGCTGGCCGGATGCGATTCTCGAAGGAAAAAACGGAGGCTATCCGACAGATATTAAAGCGGTCTATAATGCAGGGGGCAATTATCTTTCCCAGGGCAGCGATATCAAGAAGAATATGCGTGCCTTTAACAAGGTGGAATTTTCTGTCTGCCATGAACATTTTATGACGCCCACAGCCAGATATTGTGATGTCATATTGCCGGCAACCGCTTTTATGGAAAGGGAAGATATTCTTTTTACGGGCATGAACTATCTGCTTTACTCCGGAAAAGCGATTGACCCGCCGGGTGATGTGAAAAATGATTATGACATATTCTGCGAACTTGCAGATCGCCTGGGATTTCTGGATGTATTTTCTGAAGGAAAAACCGCCGCTCAATGGATCGAGCAATTTGCTGCTGAATCAGCTATCACCGATTTCGAGCATTTCAAGCAAACCGGTATTTACACGGGTAAAGACCAGATGCGCATCGGACTTTCAGATTTCATTGCCGATCCGAAAAAAAATCCGCTTGAAACCCCTTCCGGAAAAATTGAGCTGGCTTCCGAAAAGTATGCCGAAACCGGTTTTCCGGCGGTACCCGCATATCGTGGCATGGCCGATCAAAAAGAATATCCGCTAAGACTGATAACGCCCCATGCGTTATATCGCATCAATTCTTCATATTCTAATATTCAATGGTTCAGGGAGCGTGAACCCCAAGCGTTATGGATGAATCCGGCGGATGCTGAAAAAAGAGGCATACAAGATGCTGACAAAGTGATTGTAAGAAGCCCGCGGGGAAAGATGCGAATTTCTGTTACGCTGAAGGAAAAGATCATGCCGGGTGCGGTTTGTCTGTTGCAAGGAATATGGCCGAATCTTGATGAGCTGGGAACCGATCTGGCCGGCGCGGCAAACATGCTTACATCAACAACACCGACAGAACCTTGTATGGGATCACGGACACATTCAGTGTTGGTGGAGGTTGAGCGGAATTAATTGCTGCGTTGATAAGGAATTATATGAACACAATAGGGATCGTCGTAGATTTATACAAATCATTAATTGCACGATTAAAAAATGGAACGATACCGATAGAACTTCGCCCCTCATCTCTGGTAGGTACAGTGCAAGATGATCCGTTTGATTATTGGGTAGGCGATCAAATAAAGAGAGCCTTGCCAAATATAGAAGTACATCATGCCGGCAAATTGACAACACCTGATATTGTTTTGAGAGACAGGGCAAGTAATACAATAATTGGATTAGAAGTTAAGAAACTGATTCAAAAACCTACTGGTGCGGATTCAAGAGGCATGACGATAGACTATAATAGCTCTTTGCCCTGTGGAAAAGCTCTGATCAAAATTGGCGAAAATACAGTTGAAATTCCATGTTTTTACCTTTTTGCGCTATTAAGTCCAGACAGTAATAGTATGGTTACAAGCATAATTATGGATGGGGATTTTTTAAATTATGATTTTGATCTTCATAAAGAAGCAAAGTATTCTAATAAAAGTGAATATCATCACGGGCCTTATGGAGAAGGTTCTGTAAGACATCGAAAAATGTACACCTACCCAAATCCCTTAAATTATAAATTGAGTTTTTTTCATCTTCGTCATATCTTGATTGTAAAGAAACATGATCTATCTGAAATTAAGCATGATTTAAGCTTTACTGATCTCATCATCAGAGATGATAAATACAATAACTCGTTTCACTATTTTGTAATAGATAATAGATCGAAATTGAAATTACCAATAGAGAAACTGCCAGTGAGAAAAGATGTTTTCAAATCATGTAAGCAAAGGAAACCTAAAAAACGAGCAGCTTCAATGCCAAAGCTGGATTTATAGAATCGAATTTCAAAATGAAATCATATATTGAAAAAAGATTGCCAATAGGGTTTTTAAGCAGATTAGCACAACAAGAATCTTGGAGGAAAGAGATATACCGCCCGGTTTATTATATTCACAAATGGTGGGCGAAACGCCTGGGTTCTGTTTTCAGGGGTATTGTGTTGGGAGCATGTGCTGAAGATCATGATGATTTCTTAAATCTTTATTACCGAAAAAATGACTTTAGTGATAAAATTATTTTTGACCCATTTATGGGAAGCGGTGTTACCATTGGCGAAGCGATAAAAATGGGGTGTAAAGTAATTGGGCGGGATATCAACCCTGTATCCTCAACTATTGTAAAAGCAAGTTTGAATTCCTATCCCATAAATGATGTTGATTCAGCTTTTAGAACAATCCAAAAAAATTCAAAAGAGAAAATTGAACGTTTTTTTAAAACCAAACTTCCAAATGGAGACTTTGCCAAAGTTCTTTATTATTTTTGGGTTAAATTCATAGAATGTCCATTTTGTCATGAAAATATCAACTTATTCAAATCATACATATTTTCTAAAAATGCGACGCCCAAAAAAGACCCTTCAGCAAGAGCTATATGCCCTAAATGTTTTTCAATCAACCATACCGTTTTTAATACTTCAAAAATTTCATGCCGTTCATGCAATTTTGACTATAATCCGCAAAAGGGTAACGTAAAAGGCGCTTTTGTAAATTGCCCGAATTGTTCTGACACTTTCAAATTGGTTGATGAATTAAAATCAAAGACTGAGCCTCTGGAGCATAAGCTCTATGCCAAACTATTACTGCTTCCTGATGGCAGCAAACTATATGATTCGATAAATAGCTATGATCTGAACTTATATAAAATGGCAATGAAAGAATGGCTATCACTAAAGGATAAATTACCTGTTGTTCCCTTAAAAAAGGGATATAATACAAATCAAGTGATGAAGCATAATTATAAATATTGGCACCAGATGTTTAGCTTCAGGCAATTAGTTTGTATTTCCGTTCTTGCTGATGAGATCAGAAAAATATCTGATATTGATCTGAAAATGCTTTTTGCTTGCCTTTTATCCGGAACTCTTGAATTTAACAACATGTTTTGTTCATTTAAAGGTGAAGGGACCGGTGCGGTTCGCCACATGTTTTCTCATCATATTCTTAAATCTGAGCTGATGCCAATCGAAGCGAACCTATGGGGAACACCCAAATCATCAGGTTCTTTTTCAACTCTTTATAAAAGCAGAATACTTCGAGCAATAAATTATAAAATCAATCCGTTTGAAATAAAACTTAATGGTAAAAAAGCAGTTAAAATTTCAAATATCAGCAAATCATTGAATTGTGCAATCTCTGATCAATATTCTGATTTCAGCAAAAATGGCAATTCCCCCTATATCTCTCAGGGTGATTCGGCAAAGACTGATATAAAACACAAATCAGTCGATATAATAATTACGGATCCGCCTTTTTTTGATAATGTCCATTACTCTCAATTAGCTGATTTTTTTTACTATTGGATGAATCAAATTTTAAATATATCAGATAAAAGCACGACCAGAAATATTTGTGAGGTTCAAGATACCGAACCGAAATATTTTTCAGAAAAATTAACGAATGTATTTTTAGAATGTAAACGCGTTTTGATTGATGATGGATTGTTGATATTCACATACCACCATTCAAAACATGAAGGTTGGACGGCTGTATACAATGCGATTCGAAGTTCAGGTTTTTCTTGTATTCAATCATACCCGGTTAAAGCTGAAATGTCTGTATCCATGTCGATACGTCAGGCCAAATCCCCTATTAATCTGGATTTGATTCTTGTTTGCAAAAAGGAAATATCCAATCAATGTTCTCCAAAAGATAATAATGATAAAATTTATCAGATAGCAACCGAAAAGGCTGAATCACAAATATCTGAACTGACTTCAGCAGGCATAAAAATTTCTGTCAGTGATTCAAAGGTCGCATTTATGGGCCGTTTTTTATGTGAATTAAGTAAAATTGGAAACAGCGAAAAAGAATTAAAAATGCTGTATGAAATTGAAGATGATCTAGATAATTATATAACTGACTTGCTAAAAGAAGAAAAAAAATCAGTTTCTTATGAATTTACAAAAGAACCGATTCAGCTTGCACTTTTTGAAACTATGGACAAATATTTGGCTGACCGAACGCTCCATCGCATTCAAGGGGAGGAGCAGAGCCCCATGAACCGTTGAGTTTATCGTTATGAATAACGGAAGAGATGATGCCAGACGCAACAAACATGCTTACATCAACAACACCGACAGAACCTTGTATGGGATCACGGACACATTCTGTATTGGTGGAGGTTGAGCGGAATGAATTGCCGAGTTGATAAGGAATTATATGAACACAATAGGGGTCATCGTAGATTTATACAAATCATTAATTGCACGATTAAAAAATGGAACGATACCGATAGAACTTCGCCCCTCATCTCTGATAGGTACAGTGCAAGATGATCCGTTTGATTATTGGGTAGGCGATCAAATAAAGAGGGCCTTGCCAAATATTGAAGTACATCATGCCGGCAAATTGACAACACCTGATATCGTTCTGAGAAACAGAGCAAGTAATACAATGATTGGATTAGAAGTTAAGAAACTGATTCAAAAACCTACTGGTGCGGATCCAAGAGGCATGACGATAGACTATAATAGCTGTTTGCCCTGTGGAAAAGCTCTGATCAAAATTGGCGAAAATACAGTTGAAATTCCATGTTTTTACCTTTTTGCGCTGTTAAGTACGGATAGTAATAGTATTGAAAAGGAGGAGGTATAGTATGAAAATGAAAATAGTAGCAATGATTATCGGAGTGATAATCGTTAGTGCTAGTAGCACTAACGCTAATGATCACGCAGTTATTTATATGGGCCGTGACAACAGGAGCGTACTCCTGTTAGGACCGGTGGTCATTACGCTCGTGGAATGGGATCACGAGCAAAATACAACGTTCAATATCCACGACCGAAAAGGAGCGTGGATTATTATCCAAAAAACAACCGGGCCTTGGCCAGGCAATCGTGGGAGTACAACCCAATCACTTGGGTTGTATAACATTGACTGGATTAGTCAGGTAGACATCAGTGGCTACCTAACTAACTTTAGTGACGCTAACAAAGATGGTATCATTGATAGTGTCATTAGCTACTACCTTGACGGAACAGAGGCAGAGACACTTCTGTCTGACTTAAAAAAATAGCACAGCAGAAAACAGGAGACAATTTTATCTGTTTTCTGTCTCCTTGCCAACTCTCCATTATTTGAGAGCTGATAACGTAAAAGGTGCTTTTGTAAATTGCCCGAATCGTTCTGACACTTTCAAATTAGTTGATGAATTAAAATCAAAGACTGAGCCTATAGAGCATAAGCTCTATGCCAAACTATTATTGCTCCCTGATGGCAGCAAACAATATGATTCGATAAACAGCTATGATCTGAACTTATATAAAATGGCAATGAAGGAATGGTTGTCGTTAAAGGATAAATTACCTGTTGTTCCCTTAAAGAAGGGATATAATACAAATCAAGTGATGAAGCATAATTATAAATATTGGCACCAGATGTTTAGTTTCAGGCAATTAGTACAACCCGGAAACACCAACTTTAATTCATCGAGGTTGATTTAAACAATAAGTTGTGGTCTTAAAATGGTGGGCAAAAGCCTTATTTTTTAACATCATCCCGTTGTCAGTCGGTTTGTTTGGCAATGGAGGGCCATTGAACGATGCGTTTGCCCACCCTACCTGACTATTGAGGCTGGCAAGCTGATGATACGGTGAGTCCCAAAGATGAAAACTTTAAAATTTGATGTATTTGGGAGAAACGTTCTCATTGTGGAAACCGAAAGCGGTTGGCAGGCTTTTTATTTAGGCAACGAGGGCAAGCGACGTCCTGCAAGAGACATCATAGTTCCTCCAAATATTTTAGAATCAGAAATTGCTCAGTATTTAGATGACTTGTGTCACGAGTGGGCTACAGAACTAAATAAAAGCGTCAAACGAGTAAACTGAGGCAAAACAAATAACTTATTTCTTGAAATTGAGCATGAATACAAGAACGTTCAAGAAACCGCATAACAAGCGCATGCGGATGGGCAAACTACTCGCTATGCTTAATACGGAGTCTTAACTTTAATTGCAAATGAATGTCACAGAATAACAAAATAGGTTAAAAAAATGAGTTTTACAATTGAGGGAAATGATTGCTTGCCACCACTCTCAGGCGGATATTTAATTATAAGCATTGATGAACAAGAATTTTATATAACAAGCGTTCCATCCCCTGTTTTAGGTGCCGATAGGCACAGAGATAGTGTGAGTGAGAATAGCGATATCGTTGAAGATGATGAAGGAAATCAATTTTCCATTACTGTTTTATCATCTAATGTCGGTGTTGACTGGCAAATTGATGTAAAAGTTAAAGGAGATGAAGAAGGTTTTAGAAAACGTATTGACGTGGAGTATCAAGCCAATGAATTCTAATCAAACCAATCATAGCAGGTTTTACGATGAATATCATTCTGGTATAAGGATAATCACTGCTCAAAATAACGATGAATTTCACAACAAACTTTATTTCTCAAATATAATATCATTAATGGAAAAATATCTATACGATCTTTTTATTTATGAGATATCTTCCGACAGAAATGCCTTAGTGATACTTGGTACGCAAAACAAATTTAGTGCTGTGTCCCTGAAAATCCCATACCTTCTCCATAATAGAGTAGAAGAATATATTATTAATGCGATGAAAAACATAGTTTGGCATCGACTTAATGACATTGACGTATTCTATAAAAACGTGTTGGGAATTCAATTCAATTTAAGTAGAGCTATTCTTAATATTCTAAAGATAAGACATGATATTGTTCATCGCAATGGTTTTGACATAGAGGGGAATATGGTAGTGATTACAGCTCAAAAGTTAGAGACCTGTATTAATCTGATAAGCAGCTTCATCTTGGATATAGATGATAAGTATCAAGCATTACAAAACTAATCCGGCAGTTAAGCCGGACGTGGTTTTCTACGCTATCGTTGGTGTGATTGAAGTTATAGGAGAATATCATTGACCATTCCACCTAAAAACCAAGATACCCGTTTAGGAATTCAGCACCCGCTAGGTGTTGAATCTGATTTCCACCCTGAAATTTCACGCCCGACGGGTGTTGAATTGGCATTAGTTGATTTTTACTATTAAAGTTTAAAACGATCAAATAAAGTCTGACAGTTAACGGTAATATAACAAAGCAGTATAATACAAGAAACCCAAAAGAAAGGATTTATTTTTATGAAGAAAGTATTTATTATTGGAGCAGGAGCACAAGGAAATGTAATCAGTGGTGTGTTATCTCAGGCAGATGATGTGGATGCCATTCTGCTTGGCGATGTTGATCTTGGCCGGGCTGAAGAAGTGGCCCGGTTTGTAGGTTCGGATAAAATAACGGCAGTGCATGTGGACGCTTCTGATGTTGATAAAATGGCCGATATGATCACGCAGGGGCCGTATGAGCTTGTTGTCAACGCCTGCCTGCCTGTTTTTGACCGGCCGATTATGGAGGCATGTTTGAAGGGCAAGGCTGATTATCTGGATATGGCATCCAATGAGATGCTGAAAAGTTCAACAAAGGAAACCGTCCAAGATGAGTTTCTTGTGGAACAACTGGAATACGCCAAAGAGTTTGAAGAGGCCGGTTTGAAGGCTTTGATTTTGGCCGGCGGCGATTCCGGCTTAGTCAATATTTTGGCCAGGGAAGCCGTTGACGAACTGGATGAAATTGATTATATCGGTATCAAAGACTATGGGATCGTGGATTGTGATGAGCCTGTGGGGCTGTGGTCGTTGCCTGTCTATATGCAGGATTGCGCTGATGAAGCCGTTTACTGGGAAGATGGACAGCACAAACATGCACCGATTTTTTCCGGCGAAGAAGAGTATTATTTTCCGCCTCCCCTGGATTGCCATGGCAAGGTTTATTATCACACCCATGAAGAACCGGTGACGATTCCAAAGTTTATCGGAAAACCGGTTAAATACTGTGACTTTAAACTCGGAGAGCCAGGCGTTGACATGTGGCGGTTTTTGATTGAAGGTTTGGGAATGATGGGCACGGAACCTATTGAAGTAAATGGTATGCAGGTCATCCCCCGGGATGTATTCTTCAAAATGTTGCCGCCGACCTTAACGCCTGAAAAATGCGTTGAAATGGTCAAGGATAAGAAAATTATGAGCCGGCTGCAACTGGCTGTGGATGTCAAGGGCAGAAAAGGGGGTGAATACCGGCATTACAAAATGTGGACCGAAAGCCCCAATATTGTGCAAGCCTGCGGAAAAATCCCGGGCACCAATGATGTTTCCTGGATAACATCAGTGCCGGCTTCCATCTTATCCCTTATGCTGCTGCGGGATCAGATTAAACCGGTGGGTGTGTTTCCGTGTGAAGTGCTGGATAAAGAGGAACGCGACATCTTCTTTGCCGGAGTAAAATCCTGGGACGTTAAAATCCATACTCAGATAACATCCGAAATTTAAAACCCGGATATTGAAAGGAATCAGAGTATGAGTGTTCAATGTCAAATTTTAACCCAAGAAGATAAACAAAAAGTTCATGCTGAAAGCATCAGAATTCTTCAGGAAGTGGGGGTTAAATTCCTCAGTGACAAAGCGCTGAAGATTTTAAAAGAGAATGGCGCCAAGGTGAATAATGACACCAAGATCGCTAAAATTCCCGAAGAAATGGTGCAACAAGCTTTGAAAACAGCGCCAAAAACATTTGTGCTGGGGTCACGGTTACCGGAAAATGATTTTCATCTGCCTTCCAGTTACAGCGGTTACGTGCTGGATAATGGCGGTATTTTTACCCGGGATTTTAAAACCGGTGAAAGAAGACGATGCAATTATCAAGATCATATTGATTTCCTGCGGGTTTTTGATGAAATGAAGCTGGCTTCCGCTATCTGGCCGGCTTCTGTAAGTGAATTCCCCAAACAATCCGCCAATTTACGGGAAGATATATCTTCTTTTATGTATTCCACCCGCCATGTTCAGGATGAACTCGGCCATCCTGCGGAAGTTCCGTATATGGTTGAGGCCATGACCGCTATTCTTGGGTCTGAGGATGCTGTCAAGCAAAGGCATCTTTATTCAGTGGTTTACTGCACCCTGGCACCGCTTGTTCACGAAGGCAAGATGTGTGATGCCTATCTGGAACTGATTCAAGTTGATGCGCCGATATGTCTTTTACCCATGCCATGTGCCGGTTCCACCGGTCCGGCAAGTTTATTTTCCAATATTGCCATGGGAAATGCGGAAGCCTTATCAGGTCTCACGCTTTATCAGATGGCCCGCCCCGGGACGCCGATTATCTATGGCGATGCTTCCGGCAACACGAACTTTTCAACCGGCGGTTTTGTGGAAGGCTCGCCTGAAATGGTTCTTCAAGCAGGGGCACGAGGTGAGATGGCGAAATTTTACAACCTGCCGGACACCCAAGCCGGGTGTCTGACAGACGCTAAGGATCATGGCCCCCAGGCGATCATGGAAAAACTGATTACCACACTTCCGCTTGTCATGCTTGGTGTGGATCTTGTGCAAGGGCCCGGTGCGCTTGAAACCAGCAATATGATGACGCTGGAACAAATCGTGGTGGATGATGAAATCGCCTGTTTGTGCAAACGCTTGAAAGATGGGGTTGACATGTCGGATGCAAAAAACTATTTTGAAGACATCCGGCAGGTGAAACCCGGCGGCCATTTTCTGGACCAGGCAAACACACTTCAAGCCTGCCGTAGCAGCGAGTTTATCATGCCGCAATTGTGTGATCGCAACACCTTTGATCAATGGGTCGAATTGGGGCGGCCGGATTTGTATGACAAAGCCAAAGAAAAAGTTGAAGAAATTTTGGCCGGTCCGCCGAAAAACCCATTGCCGGATGATGTGATCGCAAAACTTGAAGATATCATGCGCAGAGCGGATGAAGAACTTGAATAAGAATCGGAGTACGAAAGTTAAGAGGAACGGGGCGAAACGGCCTTTCACAATGTATTTTTGCACTCCGAATTAGCAAATGGTATAACTTCGTCATTCGGAGTGCCGGCTTCAGCTTGAATAACTGTCATCTCAAGCTGAAACTGGCACTCCCGTGAGGAAACGTTTATTTATGAATATAAAAAGGAGCTGAACAATGAAAAATAAAATCATGACGCGAATGGGAGACGGCGCCAGGGTTGAGTTGTCCGCAGAACAGGTTAAAGAGGACATCCTGACAGGCACCCAGGATGCCGCCGACCGGGGTAAGATACCGGAATTGAACTCTGATGACCTGGAACAGCTTTTTGATATCTTTGCCGACACCAATCGGATTGTTGCCGTAAAACCGGGCGAAGAAGTCATTACCACCGATGACGGGGCTGCCATGACTTTAGTCGGCGATCAGGCCGATGGCGGCGTGGCCCTTCCCCTGAGCATGATGCAGTCGGTTTTGACGTTTGAACGTGTCTGTTGCGCGGATACGGCCGGAATCGGACACACCGATTACAGTTGCAAACCGGTCAAACCGATTGTCAATTATGAGAAACAGAAATACTATACATTGAATCAGGTGACTACCATCCCTTTGATGTATGGAATGCAACCGAACCTGGGGCAATATTTTCAACCGGATGGACCTTTTCCGAATCCATCCGAATTACTGCCCTCTGGAAAAATTAAGGAGGCCAGAGAGGCCCAGGAAGAAGCCGCTGAACAACTGAGAAACGATCTTGTCTTTGTCGCAAAAAGTCTGTATGAAGCAGGGTGCGACGGGTTTAACTTTGATACCGCCGCTTCCACAGGCGATGCGGATTTTCTCGCCGCTTTGGAGGCCATACGGGAGTTAAAAAAAACCACTCCTGATATGGCGATTGAACTGGGGATGTCCAGTGAATTTGTGTTGGGCCTGCATGGAGATATTACTTTTGACGGCGTTCGGTTGGCGGGTTTGTACCCTCACGATCAGCTAAAGATGGCGGAATCGGTCGGTGCGGATATTTTCGGCCCGGCCATCAATGTCAAAGCCACCAAGTCCACTCCCTGGAATCTGGCCCGCGCAGTCACCTTTGTAAAAGAGACTGTCAAGGTTGCTGATATTCCGGTTCACCCCAATGTGGGAATGGGCGTTTGCGGGCTTCCTATGTACGAGTCGCCCCCAATAGATTGTACGACCAGGGCCGCAAAAGCTCTGGTAGAAATTGGAAAGGCGGATGGTTTATAGCTTGGCGTCGGAGATCCATTCGGGATGTCTGTCGCCCACATAATGGCTGCCGGGATGGGAGGTATCCGAACTGCTGGAGATCTAGTGGCTTGGATGCAATTGACCCAAAGGATGAAAATCACGGAAGCTAAAGAATATGTGGCACAGAAGCTCGGAGTAAATGTCATTGACTTGGTCGATGAAGAATTGATGCACCAGGTTCGTCAGGATCTGAATATTGCGACTCTCCCCATGATTGCCGACGGTGCCACTGGAATGGTCGCCAAATGCCGGATTGCGGAGTTGCTGGGTATCGAGCTTAACTCGGTAAATAAGTTTAAATCTCAGCTTGATTTTTCAAAATAACAGATCGGATCGTATCCGTTCTCCCTCTGGTTCCCATGCTTTGCGTGGGAACCCTTTCAGGTGATGATTACCGTCCTGTTTGACTCAGAGCGTTCCCACGCAAAGCATGGGAACGAGATCGTGTGGGGGAAGTGAACGGTTACATTTGCAATTTTGGCAAACATAAATAAATTGTCAGAAAGGAGGAAAAAAATGCGAAAAAGCACGGTAGCTGCAACTGAAATGACTACCGGCTGGGGTCTGAAGACGTTTACCCAGGATGCTCTGGATAAACTTCATGCCGCCACACTGGATGTGCTGCGGACCACCGGCGTCAGTATGGACTGCGATGAAGCCCTGGATATTCTGCATGACGGCGGTTGCTGGATAAATAAAAAAACCCGGATTGTTAAGTTCCCGGAGCATGTCGTAACACAGGCAATCTCAATGTGCCCCAGCCATATTTTGCTGGCCGGACGAGATCCTCAAAATGATTTTATGATGGGCGGAAAACAGGTGGGGTTTACCACCTTTGGGGTCGGGGTGTTGACGGAGGATTTAGATACCGGTGAAATTCGGGAATCCACCAAAGAAGATGTCGCTCAAATTGCCCGTCTGACCGATGCCTTGCCCAATATGGATATCTTGACAGCACCGGTCGCCGCGCGTGATAAACCGGATGAATCTTATGATCTTCACATGCTCGAAGCCGCTTTAATCAATTGCTCCAAGCATTACGCATCCGATTCAGAAGACGGTGCCAGAACCAAGTTGTTGATCGAAATGGCCGCGACAGTTGCCGGCGGGTTGGATAAATTAAAAGAGCGGCCGATTGTATCTTTCGGAGTCTGCCCGACCAGCCCGCTGCAGATTATTGAATCCAGCGCTGAAGTGATTATCGAAGCGGCCAGGCACTGGCTGCCATGCAATGTTCTCAGCATGGTTATGGCCGGCGCATCAAGCCCGATTTCTATCTCAGGTGCCCTTGTCATGCACAATGCCGAGGTGCTCGCCGGAATTATTCTAAGCCAACTGACAAATCCGGGAGCCCCGGTCATATACGGAAGTTCCTCGACAACTCTTGACATGCAGCAAGCGACCGCTGTTGTGGGAGTGCCGGAGATGGCCATGATCAGCGCCGGTGCGGCCGAATTGTCAAATTTCTACGGAATTCCAAGTTATGTCGCCGGTGGTTAGGCTGATGCAAAAATATCCGATGCCCAGGCAGGACACGAAAAGACAATCAGCGCGTTGCTTTCTGCTCTGGCAGGAGCCAATCTCATTTACGGAGCGGGCATGCTCGAGGCGGGCATGACATTCAGCTTTGGACAATTGGTTATTGACGATGAGATTGCCGCAATGGTGAAAAGAGTTGTAAACGGGGTTTCCCTGGACGATGAGCTGATGGGTGTCGAACTGATTAAAAAAGTCGGCATTGGCAATAACTTTTTAACACAACGGCACACCCTTAATAATATTGAGACCGAGCAGGTTCAGGCAACGATCATTGATCGCCGCATGCGAGGAGCATGGGAAAGAAAAGGATCAAAAAGCCTGATTCAATCTGCCAATCAAAAGGCAGCCGAACTGTTACAAACCCACGAACCCAAGCCCTTATCTGAAAATATGATCAAGGAGCTTAAACGGATTGTGAAAAGTGCGGAATAGTGGAATGTGGAATTCCAAATTTTTAGTTAATTATTACAAAAAAAGAGGTAAAAAAATGGAAAAAACTGAATGGTTTAAGAAAGCTGCCCAATCCATTTTGGATACGGATGATGACGCAGCCAAAGAAATTGCTCAAAAATCCCTGGAAGACGGCATAGACCCACTGGAAATGATCAATCAGGGATTCACTGAGGGTATCCGCAAAATGGGCGACCTCTTTGATCGAGGGGAAGTGTTTTTGCCAGGACTGCTGATCGCCTCCGAAGCCATGACCACGGCAGTTGCGATACTGGAAGACGCTTTGCCCGATGACAAAAAGAAAGAGAAATTGGGTGTTATCGTGATCGGCACAGTTGAAGGCGATATTCACGACATCGGTAAAGGCATTATTGTAACGATGTTGCGGGTACACGGTTATGATGTTCACGATCTGGGACGGGACATCCCGATTGAAAAGTTTGTGACAAAGGCCAAAGAACTCAATGCCGATGTGGTCGGCTCTTCGGCCATGATGACCACCACCCAGCTCGGCCAGAAAAAACTGGAAGATGCGTTGAAAGAAGCCGGTCTGCGTGACAAGGTTAAGACCATGGTGGGCGGAGCTGTGGCTACCGATCATTGGGCCAAGAGAATCGGAGCGGATTTTTTCGGTGAAACCCCCCAGGATACCATAGACAAGCTCGAAAAATTTTTAAATTAACCCGGTATCCCTTATGAATGAATTTTATGATGCTGTCATTGTCGGCGGCGGACACAACGGCTTGACCGCTGCCGGCTACCTGGGAAAAGCCGGACTCAAAACGCTTGTTCTGGAAAAACGCTCCATGGTGGGCGGCGCGGTTGTTACCGAAGAAATACATCCGGGATACCGGGTGTCAACGATTTCTTATGTGGTGAGCCTCCTGCGCGATGAAGTGACCCGAGACCTTGAGCTTAGAAAACACGGTTACAGCACTATCAAAATGGATGGCAATTTATGTATTTGTAACGACGATTATCTGTTTATGACAGATGACGAAGAGCATAATGGTAAGGAAGTCGCGCGCTTTTCCAGCACTGATTATGATGCCATGGAAAAGTTTGATGAAATGGTCCAAGAATCAGGCAAAGTAATCCGTAAGCAAATGCTGATGGAAGCGCCAAAACTTGATGCCGGTATCACAGACCTGTTTTCGCTTGGTAAATTGGGACTTGAAGTCAAAAAACTTTCTCCGAATCATCGACACCGATTGTTTCAGCTTTTAACCAGCAGTGCAATTGATCTGATTGAACGTTGGTTTGAAAGCCCGATGATAAAAAACATGTACGCATCTTCCACCTTTTCAGGTAATTTTGCCAGCCTCCGCCAACCGGGTTCAGCTATTCCCTTTTTTCACATGGCGGTAGGAGAACTTGATGGTGAACTGGGTGCCTGGCGGCTGGTAAAAGGCGGTATGGGCGGCATTACACAAGCCCTGGCATCTTATGCCCGGTCTAAAGGCGTTGAGATTCGCACGGATGCCCCGGTTGAAGAAATTATCATTGAGAACGGCCAGGCAACCGGAGTGCGCCTCGAAAATGGCGAAACGATACATGCCAGATGTGTGCTGGCCAACACGGATCCGAAACGGACATTTTTAAAACTTTTGGATCAAAAGCATCTTGATTCGGAATTTGCAAAAGATATCCGGCAGATTCGTATGGGGCATTGCTCGTTAAAACTTAACCTGGCGCTTAAAGGGCTGCCGGATATTCGCTTTTTTGAATCCGGCAAGGAAGGGCCCTGGCATCGTTCCGATATCAGTATTTTTCCGGATATCGACGGACAGGAATCCAACTTCTTTGCCGCCGCCACAGGCCGCTTGCCGGAAGAACCGCGCCTTGAGATTGTAATGCCATCCAGTGTGGATGACACCCTGGCACCTTCCGGCCATCATGTGATGAGCATACTTGCCAAGTATTATCCCTTTAAATTAGTCGGCGGTAAAAGCTGGGATGATATCAAGGAAGATGTTGCCGAACGAATTATTGATTACATGACCAAATCAATGCCCAACCTTCGTGAATTGATTGTCGGGCGCAAAATGATAAGCCCTTTGGACCTGGAAAGAGAATACGGGCTTACCGAGGCTGATATTTTTCATGGCCGCCATGATCTGGATCAGCTTTTCAGTCTTCGCCCGCATCCTGAAGCGGCCCAGTACCGTACCCCGGTTAAAAATCTGTATCTTTGCGGCTCCGGTGTTCATCCCGGCGGTGGCGTAACCGGCGCCCCTGGCCATAATGCGGCGCGTCGTGTTATTTCTGATTTTAAAAAAAGGTAACGTGTCTATATTTTAAAAGCTTTACGCGTAAGAGGTTAGAGTAAAAATATTAAAAAATTTAACGCAAATATAAAACAATAAAGGAGAGTGATTATGACGTTAAAAAAGGATGCCAATCTATCTGGTATTTCCAGACGTAAATTTCTGGAACTGGCAGGTGTCGCCGGTCTCGGCTGTGTGCTTGCTCCATCAATGCTGACGACCAAATCCTGGGCAGCAAGCGGGGAAGTGAACGGATTCAACTCATCCTGGCAAGGCCTGATCAGGACCAAAAGCATAGACGGACGTTTGGTTTCCACAACTCCCTGGGAGGGGACTGTGCATAAAAACGCAATTGCCGATTCTATGCCTGAATATGTTTATTCTCCGGCTCGAATCAAATATCCGATGGTTCGGAAAAGCTATCTCGAAGGCGGGCCTGGCACCAACAGTGAGGCACGGGGCAGTGAAGGTTTTGTGCGGGTGAGCTGGGACAAGGCGACCGAGCTTATTGCCAAAGAAATCAAACGGGTTATCAAAGAACATGGCAACGCATCTATCATGACCTCACTTGATTCAGCATATTTATATTCGGGCCGGGTCAATTACGCAGGCAGTTGTATGTCAAGATTGGCCAACCTGATGGGAGGTTTTACCAACACTACGGGCGATTACAGCACAGGCGCCGCTCAAATGCTCATGCCTTATGTAACGGGCAGCATCGAGGTTTACGCTCAGGCGACTTCCTACCCCACAATTGAGAAAAACGCGGAAGTGCTGGTCTTCTGGGGATGCAACCCCGTAACCACTTTGCGTGCATGTTGGGCCGCCAATGTGGGATACGGCTTTGACTGGCTTAAAAAACTGAAAGAGAGCGGTAAAAAAGTTATTGTTATTGATCCCCGCCGTTCTCCCACGGCCAAACACTTTGGAGCGGACTGGATTGCCCCTGCGCCAAATACCGATGTGGCCATGATGCTTGGGATGGCCTACACGCTTCATGAAAAAGGCCTTGTTGACCAGAAATTTCTTGATGAATACACCACCGGTTACGATAAATTTTTGCCCTATCTGCTTGGTAAAACCGATAAGACGCCCAAAACTCCGGAATGGGCAGAGTCTATCTGCCAGATAAAAGCGGCAACTATCCGAGAGTTGGCACAATTGGTAGCTGAAAAACCCAGTATGATCTTTTTAGGCTGGTCCATGCAACGTGCGGATCATGGCGAGCAGCCGCCTTGGATGCTTGTCACTCTGGCCGCCATGATAGGCCAAATCGGTCTGCCAGGGCGCGGATATAGCATGGCGTCCAATTATGGTGACAACGGTTCGCCCTTGGGAACCGCACCGGATCCGGGGTGGTTAGATGCCGGCAAAGCTCCTAAAAACGCACCTCCTCTGCTTCCGGCGGCCAGAACCACTGACGCCATTCTCAATCCGGGTAAAGTGATAGACTTCAAAGGCGAAAAGCTCACCTACCCTGATATTAAAATGATCTTTAACGAATTTGGCAACCCCCAGTGCAGACATCAGGAACGCAGTAAAATGATTAAAGCCTGGAAAAAACCCGATACCATCGTTACAAACGAAATTTTCTGGACGGCTTCCGCCTGGATGGCTGATATCGTGTTGCCGATTAGCTCTCTGGCAGAAACTGATGACGTTGATATCGATAGTGTGAAAACCCTTATCGCTCCGATAAAAAGCGCCATCAAGCCCTTGTATGAGTCCAAACCGTCTTTTGAAGCATTTTCCGCTATCGCCGAGGCTCTTGGCATCGGCAAGGAATTTAAGTATAACGAGCCTTTTAAATTGGTTGAAATATCTTACAACGCGGCTCGAAAAGCGGCAAAAGACAGCGGCACGGATATGCCTGAATTCAAGGAATTCTGGGACAAAGCCGAACCTATCAGGTTCCCTACCGACAAAAAAAACCAAGATTTTGTTATACATGGGGAATTCCGTGAAGACCCGTTGCTTGAGCCTTTAGGCACTGCCAGCGGTAAACTCGAAATCTATTCCAAAGATATCGAGAAGATGGGTTATGCGGATTGCGGCCCGCATCCTCAGTGGTATGAACCCTTTGAATGGCTGAGTTCTCCCATAGCTAAAAAATATCCTTTGCACCTGCTTACATCCAGGCCGAAACACCGCATGCATTCTCAGTACAGTCAGATGAAGAGTTTACGAAAGCTCTATTGTGTGGCAGACCGTGAACCTGTGACTATCAACGCTGAAGATGCCAAAGCACGGGGTATCAAAAACGGCGATGTGGTACGTGTCTTCAATAATATCGGACAAACTCTGGCCGGTGCCGTTGTCTCGGAAGACATTCGCCCCGGCGTGGTCAATATCTGTGATGGCGGCTGGTATGACCCGCTGGAACGCGGTAAACCGGGCAGTTTGTGTAAACATGGCCATGCCAACGCGCTGCTCAAAGACAAACCCACTTCCAGTTTTGCTCAAGCCTGTAACGGCAATACAGCACTGGTTGAGGTTGAAAAATACACCGGGAAAATCCCGAAAATCACTGCCTTTGATCCTCCAAAAGGCGCTTAAAATATATAACCGGCGGAGTTTGCATGACTCCGCCCTTTTTGTAGAAATCAGGTTTTTTTCAAAAAATCTGATTTCTTAAAGAAAGAGAAACGGATGAACGACTCTGAACAATCAACTCCCAATCCCCGCAGTTGTATGTATCGTTTGCTGGCCAGCCTTTATGCCAGAGAACTGACCCAAGAGAACATCATCGGTTTTCAGGCAGGTCCCGGTCGTAAACTGTTGGACGCGCTTGAAACAGTGGAAACATACGCCCCACTGGTCATACACTTGAAGAAGCACTTTGCTGAAATCACAGATCCGAAACAGGCCGTCCTGGACTTGGCAGAGTCATATTCATGGAATTTCCATGGCGTGGCAGGCCCCCATGCCGCACATTTATATGCCTCGGTTTATTTAAGTGAAAATGGCATCACTCACCGGGAAATTGAAAGAGAACTGCACAATATCCTGCGGGAACACGGGCTTAGTTCCGTAAACTACGAGAGAGAACCATGCGATCATCTATCCGTGATACTGGAATTTGTATCCTGGCTGGATGAACAGGCAGGGACTGAACAACAGCAGGACGCATGGCAAAAAACTCAAAAAATAATCATCGAAAAATATCTGCTCACTTGGTTGCCTGAATTCGTTGCCAAATGTAAACAGGGCGACCGATTGGGCTTCTACTCTGCTTTGGCAGAAGAGACTCTGGCTTTTGTAGAGGCTGATTTCAAACAGATTCAATAGATGGAAAGTTTAGGAGTGCAAACTTCAGTTTGCCGCTTTTGGAGCGTTTTGGCAAACTGAAGTTTGCACTCCTACCCGTCTGCTAAATGTTGACACAACACTACTGAAATTCGTTAAACGTGTAGCCATTGGTGACGGGGCAAGTTGAGATTTTAAATTTATACAATTGAAAGATTCGAGTTTGAAAAAATCAAAATCAATTATTTTGACACTATCAGGTCTGCTGGCCTTGTCAGGTATTATTTTGTCTTGTGTGGCATTACTTCCATCATTAAGCAGCACTAAATTTTGCCTATCATGCCACGAGATGAAGACACCTTACGAGGAATATAAAAAATCCAAACATTTTATGAATCCTTCCGGGGTCCGGGCAGAATGTTCTTCCTGCCATATTCCCCCCGGCATCGGCCATAAACTGGTTAAAAAGATAAAAGCTATAAATGAAATATATAGCCACTTTACCGGTGTTTTAGATACGGAAGAAAAATACGAAAATCAACGGGCACGGATGGCTGAAAAAGTTTGGGCGGACATGAAAGCCTCTGACAGCCGGGAATGCCGCTCCTGCCACAATCAAGAGGGATTTGTGATCGCGGAATTTAAAAATCCCAAGGAAGCCGAGCGCATGAAAAAGGGTTTGACAGAACACCTGACATGCATTGAATGCCACAAGGGCGTGGTACACAAGATGCCGGATGTGAGCGGAGGCTATAAAAAGTTGCATGAAGAACTGAAATTATCCAGCACAGACCCCAAAATCAAAGCCGATGCTGTATATCCGTTGAATATGGTTCTTTGTTATAATGCAAAGGGAGGCGAGAGGGAAGGCCGAATTCTGGCCGCTACCCGGTTGACTGTTTTGGACAAAAAAGGAAAATGGCTCAAAGTTCGCATTAATGGCTGGCGACAGGATGGTGTTGATGCGATGATTTACGAGTTGCAGGGCAAAAGAATCTTTTCCACAGCCCTTGATAAAGCGGCGCGTGCCAAACCGATTGTTCATAGCACGATGCTCGATCCGGATACAGAGCAAACCTGGCACCAAGTGAGTTATACAACCTGGGTTATGACCGCGAACATGGTTGAAGACCGGAACAAACTGTGGAATTACGGGGAGATGATGCACAATGCAACCTGCGGCACTTGCCACAGGGCGATTCGAGCAGACCATTTCCTTGCCAACCAGTGGATAGGTGTGATGAAAGATATGAAACGCCATATCAGACAACTGGATAAAGAACAATACCGCTTTTTGCAGAAATACCTGCAATTACACGCAAAAGATGTGGTAAAAAGCGGTCATTAAGGATCAGAAATTAAATAACTTACACACTGTACAGGACAAAAATTAGTTATCTCATTTGAGCTAAAGAAGTATCTTGAAGGTTTATAGAGTTCAAAGGTTCCAAAATAATTCTAAGGTTCTCATTAAATTTATGATATAAATCGGAGATGTTGTGCAAAATTCTTCCGAGGTGATCTAAACCTGGTCGAAACAGACTGACGGCTTTACGCCTGTGTTTCTTGATTTTGATTGTTTTTTGAGAAGCACACTGTTCACCAGTGAGATGGCACTGACTGAAAGCGATAGCTGGCAAAGCGATCTGTTTATCAATCCGATCCGGGAATGTCATGTGAGTGTCTTCAAAATTAAAACCGCGACCTTTGAGGCACTGAAAAAAGGTCTCGACACCCTGACGCTTTTTATACTCTTCAAAAGCCGTCACAGGGTTTTTATCGGTTGCGAGGATAAGGTATTCACCATCAGGCAGAAGTGTTCCGACAACATAAACCGATTGGCCGTTAACGACACGTTTACCTTTTAAAACTTTGTATTCACCGATTTTCAAGTCCCTGAACAGTGTTTCAGCGGAGACTGAAACACCTCTGGCATTAGTAATCCGGAAGTTCACTTTGATTCGCATGACGAAGTGTATGCCATTATCCAGTAAAAAGGCTGACTGTTTACCGCTGATAAATTCACGATCACCGAATATGCATCCTATTTTATGTACACTGAAAATCTTAATAAAACGCTCTATCAATTCGATGCGCTCATCCATACCAGAGCAGCCACGTCAGGTAAACGTAGTCCATAAAATTGGAAAAGCGACATTCAAATGAACGATCCCTGAAACCAGAGGGTTGATATTTCGTTTTCCTGATTTTCAGTCAGTGCGATCTACAGACATATCCCAGCGACCTGTTTCATGAAGTTTTCCTCCTTAACACATTTTTAGGATTTTCCACTAACCCATTAATTTAACCTGAATTATTCATAAACACATTGGAGGTGGTGCATAGCGATTGATGAATTTTGTTCATTAGGTGAATGCAACTCATATTTTTAGATTTTACTTGTAAAATTATGAAAATAAATAAACAGTATCGGCATTCGCAGCTTAATACGAGGTTTTTCTCTGATTTTATCTGCCATATCACACACCTATTCTTACAAATATTGAAAAAACTACTGTAATCACATTATTATCATGCTGGCGAAGCATTATAGTGATGAATAAAATACCATATCGCACGGGTGCAGTTTTTTTTATCCATAACATTAATTTAGGCCGCCTTGAGTAATTCAATCGGCTCATCAGTCCTTATAAGAACTTTCTCATCATTTCTCAATTTTACTCTCCATTTCAGATATGCCCAATCAAAAAATTTATCCCAATCCCCGTTCAGTTCAATGCATCTCAGATGGAGAAGTGCTTCTGCCCGGCCCGGAATCCATCTCATTCCTGAACAGTCCATACGTTCACCGACGACATAGCGGGCGGCACCTTCTGCTATCCCCGAAGCTGTCGGTAAATCCACCTCTACATAATCCTTGTAATTCATCATATCCAA
>JAUCGF010000071.1 GCA_030378005.1 Desulfococcaceae bacterium HSG9
GCACTCTCTACGACCCATCTCTTTTTTATCACTTTAAAACCTCGATTATTTTTATAAAAAAGCGAACAGTTGGCCGCTACCCTATAAAACCGGCCGAAAAATCTATAAAAAAACGGGAATATACTATACAAATGGGCTGAAAATTTCCTAATTGCAATTAATTACAATAATTACAATTGGTTACATCGACAAAAATGGTCTGTATGTAGATATATTTCCCCATTTCATAACCCACCCATCTCTCCTGAAATCCCCTTCATATTTTTTTTAAATTCATTAATTTCAAACAATTAGTACTCATTATTTTTATCTGACATCGTGGCATTCAATTTGTATTATATATAGGCATTTAAATAAACAGTATGCGCTTGGTTATAACCTGACAATGTCAAGGAAATCTAACATGAAAACAGAACCGGAAGCGATAAATCGGGAGCATCCTTATAATCTTCAAAAAGCGGTCAGACAATTTGAACGGGGATACCTTCTAAATATTCTTCAACTGAGCAATGGGAATAAAGCCAAGGCTTCTGAAGTGCTTGGAATCCGAATTAAAATGCTTGAGCGAAAAATGCTAAAATACAGAATAATAATATGACTTTAACCGAATCACATCTGTCAGCATTGAAAATCACCAACGCGTGCAAGAGATTGGATTTTAAATTTGCTGACTTCAATCTGCAATCGGATGTGCCTTGCATCCGCCGCTTTGAGCCCGGATAGCTATGCTGTTGAATTATTGAATTGATTTATACATGCAAGAAGCTCAATTTATCGTTAAAATTAAAATAGGGAGAATAGAATGAAAAATCATATCAAAATTATTACAATTGTAACATCTTTATTACTCTTTTGCGGAATTGCCCCGTTATCAGCCGCAACAGATTTGTCATGCAGCGGGGGAGAGGCTTTCTGGATTGGTTCGGCAGTCCCTGTTGACCCTTCGTTAACTGTAACCTACGATGCTGGTAATATAGACGATGCATTGGTATCAATCGGCACCGATTTTGACAGCAGCAAGGATACGCTGGCCTTTTCTGACATGCTCGGTATTACCGGCAATTGGAATCCAACCACCGGGGTTTTAAGGTTGAACGGAACAACCACACCGGCGAATTATCAAGCAGCGTTACGAAGCGTCACTTTTAACACGACCGCTGCCTTCGGCACCTCCCGGAATATCGATTTCGCTTTGGGAACAGCCGTGCCGGCAAACCCCTGCGGCTTTGTCAGCGATCACTTTTATGAAGCTATTGATGCTGGTGGGAATATCACCTGGACTGCTGCGAAAGCGGCGGCTGAAACTCTAACGCTGTTTGGCCTGCAAGGCTATCTAATCACCATTACCTGTGAGTCTGAAAATGACTATGTCAAAACTAAAATACAAAGTGACGCTTGGATAGGTGCCAGTGATATCGGTAACTTGACTCGGTGGCGCTGGGTGACCGGGCCTGAAGGTTTGATGGTAGATATAGATACCGAAACGGGGCTGCGTTTTTGGGATGGGGTGGAAACCGGCGCGGTGTACAACGGCAGATATAACAATTGGAATATCGGCCTCCAACCTGATAATATAGCTGGTGAACGCTATGGAGAGATTTATATACTTGATGGCACTTGGAATAATTTGCCAGACAGCGCTGGAATTCAATCTTATATAGTCGAATACGGCGATATGCCCGGTGATGACCCCGCAGTAAAAATCACTGATACCAAAGTGATGCGATTGGCAGCGCCCGGCATTATCATCATAGAAAAGCAGACCGACCTGACGGCGCGACCCAGAGCTTTGAGTTCAAAACTGACTACGGCGCCAACTTCACTCTGTCCGATGGTGATACGAACAACTCCGGTGAAATCACACCCGGCACTCACTCGGTGAGCGAAATCATCCCGGCCGGTTGGAACCTGACAAGTGCTGTCTGCGATGACGGAAGCGCCCCTGGCGCAATCGTCCTCGGCGCGGGTGAGACAGTCACCTGCACCTTTACCAACACGGTTGCTCCTCCTCCGGACGTGATCAATGTGACTTCGGCAGCGTCATCCGGCACATACTCCATCGGTTCGGTCATTACGTTGTTCGTTCATTTCAGCGAGCTGGTTTGGGTCAAAGGCACACCTCAATTGGTGTTGAATGTCGGCGGGTCTGTCCCCGGATATGCCTGGTACAGCGGCGGCAGCGGAACCGAAATACTGACTTTTCTCTATACTGTTGTCGCCGGTCATGACCTTTCCAGCCTGGATTATTTGAGCGAACAGGCATTGGAATTAAACGGCGGCCTGATATATAGCAACATGGGAGTGGACGCCGATTTGGGCCTGCCAGCTCCGGGTGAAGAGGGTTCTTTGGGATATAACGCGACACTGGGCATCATTGGCGTCTATTATCCGGTGTACCGGTTTTATCGTCCGGACGTGTTAAAGCATTTCTTTACGATAGACGAAAATGAAAAAGAGTATCTGATCGCTAACGCGGCCTCTGTTTGGAACAATGAGTACATTGCCTATTATGCCTATATCCCGGCGCAATTCGCCAATGCGTCGCGTCAGCAGAAAACCACGCTTCAGGCGGTTCATCGTTTTTACAGCGAAACGTTGCAGGCGCATCTTTTCACTGTGGATGAAAATGAAAAAGAGCATCTGATCGCTGAAGCCGCGGATGTCTGGCGGTATGAAGGCGTCGCTTTCTATGTTCCGGCCTCGGAACAGGAGGGGACTGTGCCGGTTTATCGTTTTTACAGTGAAACGTTGCTGCATCATCTGTTCACGATAGATGAAAATGAAAAAAATTATATCATCCAACAGCAAAGCGATATCTGGAACTTTGAGGGGATTGCGTACTACGCCTTTCCGTAACAGTACAAAAATCGGGTTTCTGAAGTTGGGAAAATCAGCATTAATTGCGATTTCCGAGAAACCCGATTTTACTGAATATGGCTTGTTCTTGTGCTTGATATTTCCATATTGGCAGATAGCTTGACAATCGCTACCTTAAAAAGTATTATATTTGTAATTAAGGAACACGGACGAAATAACGCCCCATTCCGGAGTGCGAACTTCAGTTTGCGTCGCGGCATCGCAAACTGAAGTTTGCATTCCTCTCTCTTCCTTTTATGCACGAAGGATCCATGTAGAGCGGAAAGCCGTTCCGCTAAGGAACACGGACGAAATAACGTCCCCATTCCGGAGTGCGAACTTCAGTTTGCGTCGCAGCATCGCGAACTGAAGTTTGCATTAATTTTACTGAAAACTTATAAAAAGGAGACGTGAAAATGAAAAAAAAGAATGTTTATTATGTTGTTATTGCACTCCTGTTATGTATAGCGGCTTTTACGGGCATATTAAATGCCGCAGAAAAAGCGGATAAGGAGGTACTTATTGTTGCAGTGGACTACCCGCCGTATGAATTTGAATTTCCCAAAGGCGATCTGAAAGGATTTGACGTGGAAGTGACCGAAGAAGCTTTCAGGCGGGCGGGAATAAAAGTCCGGTTTGAATTTTTTCCGTGGAAAAGAGCTATGCAGATGGTAAAAGAAGGAAACGCAACCGGTGCGCTTTCATGTGCCAAAATGCCGGATAGAGAAAGTTTTATCATATTTTCTGACCCTATAAGCAGGATGACCGATATTTTTCTGGTCAGAAAGGATTATAAAGGGCCTGATATTTCCTATTATGCGCAGCTTAAAAAACTGAAACTGATTGTCGGAACGGTCAGGGGCGATGCGTATATTGAACGCTGTAAGGCATTCGGAATTCCTTATGACCTGTCTCCGTCATACGAAGTCGCAAAGAAAAAACTGATAGACGGGCGGATTGATATCATGCCGACACTTCTGGAAAATTTCCTGTACACAGGCCGCGAAACAAACCTGACTGACCACTTCAAATGGTTTGAAATGAAAGAAGATTTTTTGGTAAAAGATTTTCACGTCTGTTTTTGTAAGAAATGGCCGGGAGTGGAAAATATTGTCACTGTATTCAATGAAAAACTGGCTGAAATTAAAAAAGACGGCACATACGATGCCATACACAGCAAATATCGTTAAAATATGGCCCATCCCGTATTTCGCAAAAAAAAGCGGCTTAACAGCAAATTTCTGATAATTTTACTGCCACCTGTTGTTGTATCCGTCCTCATACTCATGGCTGTCTTCGGTTTTCTTACCTATCGTGATATGCGGATGAATCTTTTTAAAAATGTCAGCCATCTCATCCGTATTCAGAAAGGCACCCTTGCATTTCATCTATGGAATTACGACGCAGACGGATTGAAAAACACACTTGACGCATTGATTTTGTACCCGGGTATTTCAGGTGCTGCGGTTTACAATGCACAAAAGCGGATGGTTTCAAAAGCAGGTGTTGATGGAAGTGCGGCCGAACAAAGGCAATACCTATATATAACACAGGAACTGATATTTAAAACTCCATACGAAATGAAAACACTTGGAAATGTGCGTGTGTCATACGATTACGGTTATATTTATGCACGTCTTAGCGGCCAGTTACTTCGGGATACCGTGCTTCTGCTGATGCTTGTGACCGTTATCGTGATCAGTGCCGTAACCGCAAACCGGCTGACCATAGGAATTCCGCTTCAGCGTTTTCTCGCTGCGGTTCGGCGAACGGATGAAAATAATGTCCGTGAGCTGGTGGACTGGTCGGCACAGGATGAGATGGGCCAAACCATCGCCGCATATAATGCCTTGCTTCTCAAGCTGACAACCAATGAGCAGTTCCTTATCCAAAATGAGAAAAAGCTGAAAGAAATTTTTTCCAGGTTGGAAACATCCCATGGAAGATTTGCAACCGTGATGAACAGCATAGAATCCATTATTTATATTGCCGATATGGACACTTACGAGCTTCTGTTTATCAATGAATATACGCGCAATATTTTCGGTGATGTGGAAGGGCTGATCTGTTGGCAATCGTTACAGGACGGGCAGAAAGAACCCTGTCCGTTTTGTACCAACCGCTATTTGCTGAACGATGGAATTCCTGCCGGCATTCACTCCTGGGATTTTAAAAATTCAATCACAGGCAAATGGTGTCACATTCAGGATCAGGCGATTCGCTGGATTGACGGACGCTTGGTGCGGTTTGAAATCGCCACCGATATTTCGAATCTGAAACAGGCTGAAAAAGATTTGGAAAAAGCCAAAGAGGCGGCGGAAGCGGCCAACAAGGCCAAAAGCGCGTTCCTTTCCAATATGAGCCATGAACTGCGCACACCTCTCAACGCGCTGCTGGGTTATGCTGATATTTTACAGCGGGGGGCTTCCGAAGATCAAAAAAAGGGGTTGAACATTATCAAACAAAGCGGAAGCCATCTGTTAAGTTTGATCAATGATGTGCTGGACCTGGCTAAGGTTGAATCCGGCAAAATCGAATGTTCAGACATTGATTTTCACCTGTATCATTTTCTTACCGAAATCACCGCAATGATTCGCATTCGGGCGGAGCGCAAAGGGCTTTATTTTAAATTTGAAGCGGATGAAAACGAGCTGCCCGCCGGTGTGCGCACAGATCAACAGCGCCTGAGCCAGGTGCTGTTGAATCTGTTAAGCAATGCGGTCAATTACACAGCGACCGGCGGGATTACGTTTAAAGTTGAAAAGGCGGAGGAATTCATCCGTTTTACGGTGATTGACACAGGAATCGGCATCGCGCTGGAACATCTGAATAAAATATTTGATCCGTTTTATCAGGCTGACGCCTATAACGATCAGAGCGAAACTGTCGGGCATAATAAAGGAACCGGGCTTGGATTGGCTATCAGCCGCACTTTAACTGAACTCTTGGGCGGTAAACTGGATGTAAAAAGCAGACCGGGCCACGGCACCATATTTTATTTTACGTTGCCTATATCTGAAACATCGCCGGGCATTGAACCGGCAGGCGTTAAAAAGCGGGAAATCATCGGTATCCGGGGTGAATCTCCTTTGGCGCTGGTCGCGGATGACAAACCTGAGAATCGATCTGTGCTGACAGATATGCTGATGCCTTTAGGCTTTAAAACCATAGATGCTGAAAACGGGCTGGACGGGTTTGACAAAGCTGTGGAATCACAACCCGATGCCATTATCACCGATTTGGTAATGCCGAAGTCCGATGGATTGGAACTTATCCGCCGGGTCCGTGATTCTTCCCTGCTGAAAGACACCATAATTATTGTGGTGTCCGCAAGCGCTTATAAAGAAGACCGGGATAAATGCCTGGAGGCCGGCGCCGATGCCTTTCTCCCCAAACCGATTGACTATGAGAAACTGCTGTCGTATCTTAAAAATTTCCTGAATCTTGAATGGGTGTACCGGGACACTCCTGATGATGACAGAACGGCCGCATTGTCCGTGGAAATCATTCCTCCATCTCCGGAAATCTTGAAAGCGCTGCTTGATGTCGCCCAGACAGGCGATATAATGCGGCTTCGGGAAAATTTGACCGAATTGGGAAATTCGGAGCAGGCCATGGCCGGCTTTGTCTCCCGTTTACGGCAGATGCTGGATGAATTCAGATTTGACGACATCTGCAAATTGTTAAAGGAATACCGACAATGATAAAACATAAGAATAATATAAGTATATTGGTTGTCGATGACGACCGCAACAATCTTAATTTTCTCTTTAAAACTCTTGAGGAGCTGAAATTCAAAATTTTTATTGCTGAAAACGGCAAAAACGCTCTTCGGCTGGCCCGTCAGGTAAATCCGGATATTATCCTTCTTGATGTGATGATGCCCGACATAAACGGATTTGAAGTCTGCCGCAGACTCAAAGTCGATCCGGAAACCGCACAAATCCCGATTGTTTTTATGACGGGCATGACGGAAACAGTTGACAAACTCAAAGGTTTTGATGCGGGCGGAGCCGACTATATCACCAAGCCCTTTGATTGCGATGAACTGGCAGCACGGCTGGTGACACACCTGAATATTCAAAGGCTTCAAAAAGAGATCCGGCAGGAACGCGACCGTTTCCGTCGTCTGTCCGAAGCAGCTTCCGAAGGAATTGTCATTTACGACCGGGAATATATCACAGAAGCCAACCGCGCAGCCGAAAACATTACGGGTTACAGCATTACGGAACTAGCCGGCCGCAATATTTTTGATCTGTTCCAGCCGGAATCCCACGATCTCATACGTGATAAAATGCGCAGCCGAAGTGAACAGGCTTACGAAGTTCGCGGCATGAAAAAGGACGGCGGCGCTGTTGTTCTGAAAATACGAGAAAAAACAATGCCGTACCAGGGAAATGAAATCAGCATACTGACAATAGATGATATTTCTCATAAAAAAGCGCTGGAACAGGAAAACAAAGAACTGCACCTGTCACTGATGCAGGCCGGACGATTTGGCGATATGATCGGTATCAGCCCGGCCATGAAAAAAGTGTATGAAAACATCACACGGGCATCGGAGTCAGATGAAACCGTCATCCTCACCGGCGAAACCGGAACAGGCAAAGAATTGGCGGCGCGGATGATTTTTAAAAAAAGTATGCGGCATAAACAGGCTTTTATAACGGCCAATTGTGCTTCTGTTCCGGAATCTCTGTTTGAAAGCCAGTTTTTCGGCTACCGCAAAGGCGCTTTTACCGGTGCGGATAACGATATGCCGGGCTTTTTTGATCGGGCTGACGGTGGAACCCTGTTTATAGATGAAATCGGGGAACTGAAGCCTGTGATGCAGGCCAAATTGCTCAGAGTTCTTGAAAATGGCGAATATATGCCTGTGGGTTCCTCTGACATCCGCGTTGCTGATGTCCGCATCATTGCGGCGACTAACCGGGATATCCGGGAAATGCTTGACAACGGCGATATGCGGGCAGACTTTTTTCACCGCCTGAATGTGATTGGTATAACGCTTCCGCCTTTACGTCAGCGCAAACTGGATATCCCCTTGCTGGCCGAACACTTTCTGACCTCTGAATCTCTAACCGGGAAAAACAAATCCGGCGGCGCTCACCCTGCCATTTCGGAAAAGGTTCTCAGACAGCTTCATTCATATACCTGGCCCGGCAATGTTCGAGAACTTTTTAACGTGCTGCGCCGTTACCGGACAAATGGCAAGCTGAACCCCGAAAGCTTTCTATCGGCGGCGGTTGAAACTGAGGATATTCCTTTTCCAGATGAAGAATTGTCACTAGGCAGAGCTGTCAAAGTGTTTGAACAATATTATATCAAGCGGATTCTCGACCGCTGCGAAGGCAAGAAAAAGCAGGCCGCCGAAGTTCTGGAAGTGAATCGAAGGACATTGTATAATAAATTAAAAGCGGACGGAAAATGACACGTCGGTCAAAAATCTTGATAAGGAATACAGAATGGCGATCTGCCGCTTAAAAGCGAAAATTGCCGAAGAAAAAAGAATAAAGCTGAACTTACGGGGCCGAAACATGAAATCCCATGAAATCCCATGAAAAACAATGCTAAACCGTAAGTTCAACACTCCTTTTCGATCTACTGATAAGCACCTATATTTTATATAAATATTGTAAATTCAACGACCAATCAAAATACAAATCAAGTCATAAAATCATTTTTCATCATTTTTTCATCATTTTTTCATTTTCACTTCATCATTTTTTCATCTTCAATGCGCATTATCTAATTAACGTTGAAGCGCGGTTTAAATAAACCGCATTGACACTAATTTTAATTGCAGCAAGGAGGAAAGAATGATGTCCAAGCAACCCCAACTTTTTATCGTCGTCGTATTTATCGGCCTTTTATTGTGTTTCCCGTCGGTGGGAACGTGTAAAACGGCCCCATCTAAAACCCTGTCACCCTACTTTTTTATCCAAAGCGAGGAAACCGGCGTAGAACAGTTTCCTTTAAAATCAACCCATGCTGAGGTCAATATCAATGGTGTGATCGCGGATGTCGTAATCCGGCAGACCTATTCCAATGATGGTCCTCAACCAATCAATGCGCGCTATATTTTTCCAGCTTCGACCCGCGCGGCCGTACACGGCATGACCATGACAATCGGCGAAAATGTTATTAAGGCTGAAATCAAGGAGCGGAAAAAAGCCCAGCAAACCTTTGACACCGCAAAGAAACAGGGCAAGAGCGCATCTTTACTAAAACAGCAACGGCCTAATGTGTTCAGCATGAATGTGGCCAATATCATGCCCGGCGATCTGATTGCGATTGAACTGCATTACTCCGAGCTTTTAGAGCCTACGGACAGCATTTATGAATTTGTTTATCCCACGGTGGTGGGGCCGCGTTTTTCCGACCAACCCGTGGCTACCGCACCCGAAACCGACCGATGGATTAAAAATCCGTATCTGAAACAGGGTGTTACGTCGCCTACAACTTTCAGTATCAATGTCAAGCTGGCAGCCGGAATGGAGCTTCAGGAAGCGGTGTGCACGTCCCATGATACAGACATCATATATGATGACAAAACAATGGCGCGCATCAAATTGAAAGATACGGAAAAACAGGGCGGCAACCGTGATTTTATTTTAAAATACCGTCTGGCTGGTGATAAAATCAACACCGGGCTGATATTGCAGCGCGGCCAGGAGGAAAATTTTTTCCTGATGATGATGCAGCCGCCCGCAAGAGTCAAACCGGCCAATCTACCGGCGCGCGAGTATATTTTTGTGGTGGATATTTCCGGTTCAATGAACGGTTTTCCACTCAATACATCCAAAAAGCTGCTCACCCGTCTGATCGGCGGCCTGCAAGCCAAAGACCGGTTCAATGTGATTTTGTTTGCTGGCGCTTCCAAAGTGATGGCACAGTCTTCGCTGCCGGCCACTTCAGATAACATTCGCCAGGCCGTGCAATTGATTGAAAAACAGCGCGGAGGCGGAGGCACTCGGTTATATTCCGCTTTGAAAAAAGGTATGGATTTGCCAATGGATGAAAACATTTCCCGTACCATCCTGATTGTTACGGATGGCTATATCGGTGCCGAAAAACAGGTTTTTCGCCTGATTCAGAAAAACTTAAATCTGACCAACGTGTTTGCATTCGGTATCGGAAGCAGTGTGAACCGCTATTTGATCGAAGGCATGGCCAAGTCAGGCCAAGGCGAACCGTTTATTGTGACCAAGCCATCGGAAGCCGATCAGATCGCCCGCCAATTTCAAGATTACGTTCAATCACCGGTACTCACCAATATCAATATAAAGTATGACGGTTTTGACACCTACGATGTTGAGCCGGTTTCAATTCCGGATTTGTTCGCCCAACGCCCTGTGATCGTTTTCGGTAAATGGCGCGGTGCGCTTAATGGAGGGATTCAGGTCGATGGAATCAGCGGTGACGGTGATTACACCCGCAGTTTTAAGGTTGCCGACTATACTCCACGGGAAACAGGCCAGACATTAAGTTATCTTTGGGCGCGCAAACGAATCGGCCGTCTGTCTGATTTCAATATTCAAAAGGGGAATAGTGAAAATCAGGCTGAAATCACATCTCTGGGTTTGACCTATAACCTGTTGACAGCTTATACCTCTTTTGTAGGCGTGCATGATGTGGTGCGCAATCCCAAAGCCAAAGCTAAGAATGTCACCCAACCGCTGCCATTGCCCAAAAATGTTTCCAATCTTGCGGTGAGCGGAGGAACGTGCAGCAACACACCCGAACCGGAATTGACGGTTTTGCTGGTGCTGGCGGTGATAATCATAATCGGTATGCGACGTTACCGACGATCATAAAACACTTCCGACTTTTTATTAGAAATCAGGTTTTTCAAAAAACCTGATTTCTCGAAAATTATCGATCTGCGCAATTAAAATGAGATATTCCCTAATAGCTCCGTAGGAGCGGCATATTTGTAGTAAATTATTTCAGGAATTTTTTCAGAGCCCCATCGGGGCGGCATGTTTGCAGCAGTAAAATTCTAATTGGAATGGTCGTAAAATTATTTTCGGCTTATGAATAATTTAAAATCAAAACCGATTTTCTTACAAACATGCCGCCCCGATGGGGCTTTGCCTGATATCATCGTTTTTACTACAAATATGCCGTCCCGATAGGACTCAGAATGAATTACACAGGTCGAAAAATTTCATCTCTTATCTATTAAAAAGGATTCGCCATGCAAACCCAAGTACGTTTATACAACTTTGTGAAATCAGATCAGATCATCTATTATCTGATTATATTAACAGTTGCCCTGGGATTGAAATTTCATTATAGTCGTGCCGGCAGTGATGACTTGGAATGGATTTTAAAACCCACTGCCAAATTGTGCCAATTGATCACGTCAGTTGAATTCGAATATGAGTCCGGCAGCGGTTATATCAGCCGGGAGCGTCGTATTATTATCGCACCGTCTTGCGCCGGAGTCAATTTTATGATCGCCGCTTTTATTCTGGCTGCTGTCACCGGTTTGAGGAATCCTAAAAAAGCACGTCCGAAAATATTCTGGCTGACCGGAAGCCTTGTCGGAGCTTATCTAACGACAATTGCAGTCAACGCGCTTAGAATCATCATTGCTATTTATACCATAGATGCAAATTTCGACCTGACTTGGTTGAACCCGGAACGGATTCATCGTTTCCAGGGAATCTTCGTCTATTTTTTCAGCCTGATTGTTTTTTATCAGATAGTGCATAAAATCAATAACATGCGTTTTCATAATAGCTGGATGCCTTTTTTGACATATAGTGCTATTGTTTTGGGAATCCCTTTGATTATGCGTGCATGGCAAAATAATTTTTCCCGATTTATGGAACATTTTTTTACTGTAATCGGTGTCAGTCTTTTGATTTCGGTGCTTTTTTATTTCATTCAACGGGGCATCCGTTCACACGAAATCAGTTTAAAAAAAGATTGATATCCAAACAAGCAAATGAATCGCGATCAAATAGTAAAGGAAATATTTAACCCATGAAACCCAAAATTCTGATCGTGGAAGATGAACCCGCCATTGCCGATACGATCCAATACGCTTTGGAAACAGATGGTTTTGATGCGGTCTGTCTATCGTCCGGCACTCCTGTGATCGATCTGTTGCAAAAAGAAACGATTGCCTTGATCATTTTGGATATCGGTCTGCCCGATATCAACGGCCTGGAATTGTGTAAGCAGATACGCAAAGATCACACTCTGCCGATCATTTTTTTGACCGCCCGGTCAGATGAAATCGACCGGGTAGTGGGATTGGAGATCGGCGGGGATGATTATGTCACCAAACCGTTCAGTCCGCGTGAATTGACAGCGCGGGTCAAAGCGGTGTTGCGACGCACCCGCACGGTCTCACCCACGTCAATGGACACTGCCGCTTTTGAAATCGACCAGTCCCGGCGGCTGATTCATTATTTCGGGCAGGCGCTGGAACTTTCCCGTTACGAATATCGGATTTTAAAGACATTTATTCGACGTCCGGGACATATCTATTCCCGTGATAAACTGATGGAAATGGCCTGGGATGAACCCGAAGCCAGCATGGACCGCACTGTGGACGCACATATTAAAAATATTCGCGCCAAATTAAAAGCGGTTCGGCCGGAGATTGAAGCGATTATCACTCATCGAGGCCGCGGATATGCCTTAAAAGAGGATTTATGAAACTCGGCGCACGTATTTTTTTATGTTACTTGACGATCCTCGTGATCTGTTTTTATTATCCGGTGAACTGGATGGAGGAAAGTCTGCGCACCCGCTACTTGGAAGGCGTGGAGGATCCTTTGGTGGACCAGGCCAATTTGCTGGCGGCGCTGATCGCATATAAGATTGAAACCGGGCGATTTGACCCTAATCTTCTCACTTTGGCGCTCGCACCGCTTCACAAACGCAAGTTGGATGCCCGCATTTACGATCTGCTTAAAACTGATGTGGATATGTATGTGTATATCACCGATGCCAAAGGCAAGGTTATTTTTCATTCCGCAGACCCACAGCAGGTCGGGGCGGATTACTCCCGCTGGCGGGACGTACATTTGACTTTGAAAGGCCGATATGGAGCGCGTTCCACGCAATCCAACCCGGCTATTCCGGAATCTTCGGTGCTTTTTGTGGCCGCCCCGATTATGATTGAAAATACAATTTTTGGTGTGCTCACCGTGGCCAAACCGGTAACCACGGTTGAACGCTTTTTAAAAGAGGCCAAGTCGAAAATTGTCAACATAGCCCTGCTGGCCGGTCTTGCGGCTGTTATCCTTTGCCTGCTGGCCTCAATTTGGATTACCGTTCCGATTATCCGGTTGAAAAAATATGCTGATGATATCAGAGAGGGCAAGCGTGCGGAGCCACCCAAGCTGGGGCGTGATGAAATCGGAGACATGGGCACCGCGTTTGTAAAGATGCGCGAAGCTCTCGAAGACCGCAAGTACGTGGAACAATATGTTCAAAGCCTGACCCACGAAATCAAAAGCCCTTTGTCGGCTATCCGAGGCGCCGCGGAACTGCTGGAAGAAAAGATGCCGCCTGAACAACGGGCGCGTTTTATGGCCAATATCCGCAATGAGACCGGTCGCATTCAGAATATCATTGACCGGCTGCTGGCCCTTGCCGAGCTGGAAAATCTGAAAATTCTGAAAAAAATAGAGAACATCTCGTTTGGCGCTTTGGTCAAAGCCGTGCTGGAAAGCAAGCGGCCGCTATGCGCTCAAAAGCGGTTGACGGTCGCGGTAAATGTTGTAGATGATCTGATGGTCAAGGGTGATTCCTTCCTGCTTTATCAGGCCATCACCAATTTGTTGCTGAATGCTGTTGATTTCAGTCCTGCGCATGGTCGCATTGAACTTGCCCTGAGCCAAGCCGACGGAAACCTTCGTTTCACAGTAACCGATGAAGGCCCGGGAATTCCGGATTATGCCTGTTCAAAAGTGTTTGACAAGTTTTTCTCGCTGCAACGCCCCGACAGCGGCAAAAAAAGCACGGGATTGGGTTTGAATTTCGTAAAGGAGATTGCCACGCTGCATAAGGGAACTGTCAAACTGGAAAACAACGCGGATCGGGGTGCTGTCGCTATATTGACAATTCCGTTATAAAGTATTGTCAGTAGATTTAACTTAACAAAGTAGTGTTATGCCAAGTTTAAGGTGGCAGGTAAAAATCAGGAGTGCAAACTTCAGTTTGCCGCTTTTGGAGCGTTTTGGCAAACTGAAGTTTGCACTCCTACCCGTCAGCTAAATGTTGATACAACAGTAGCAAAAAGCTGCTGGTTTGTAATACTGGCCTGATTGACACCTTCATCATTAATGACCTCTGCCATTGACCAATCCCGCTTTTAAAATTCGGAGCAGTCTTTAGTCTTGACAAATATGATTCCCTTCAATATAAAGCAGTTAATTATCAGCTAAGTACTTGGACATATATTTTCAGGTTACAAATTCTGCTGGAAATCGGATTTTTCTAAAAAATCCGATTTCTAAAATACCTGAAAACTTTTGTTCAGGTACTTATAGTTGATCAACCTGTAAAGATCATCCGATTTATTTTCAAAAATTATTTGGCAAGCGGCATCCTTCATTTTGGCAAAAAAACAGTTCACACCTTTAAGTTCGCAGCACTCCCTGTCAGTGAACTGAACTGTTTGCCGTCAAAATAAATGAAATAGCAGCAATTGTTTTCTTAACTTATAACGGAGGTCTAATGCAGCATAAAATTTGGAGACCCTTGGGATTGTTGTCGCCGGCGTTGAGCGCCGTCTTTCTGTTGTTGGTCGTTCCGGTTTGTTTTGTCGTGGTATATAGCTTCTGGTTGCGAGCGCCGACCGGGGCTGACATTCCGGCCTTTCAATTTGGTAATTACGCCAAGTTTTTCGAAGATTTCTTCTATCCTTCCATCCTTATTCGGACCATTCGGGTCGCCCTGGAAACGACGGTTATATGCGTGCTAATGGGCTACATCCCGGCATATTTTTTCTACAAGACCGAAACCAAGCACAAATCTTTTCTTCTTTTACTTGTCATGCTCCCTTTCTGGATCAGTTTCATTATCAGAACCATGAGCTGGGTCAATATTCTTGGCGATACCGGTTTGTTCAACCATCTCCTGATCAAGTTCGGTATTCTGGACAGTCCGCTCGCACTGCTCTACAATGAAGGTTCTGTTATTTTGGGCTTGGTTCAGTATTTGCTGCCCTTTATGATCTTGAATGTTTACGTGAGCCTGGAGGGCATTGACAAAAGTCTGACCGAAGCGGCAACAAGCTTGGGTTGTACCGAATGGCAGGCATTCAAAGAGGTTACGCTGCCACTTAGCCTGCCAGGGCTTAGTGCCGGCTGTCTGCTGGTATTCGTATTAACGGCCGGAACCTATCTGTCACCCATGATTTTAGGCGGCCCGGGAAACGACATGATCGCCAATCTGATTTTCAAGCGTGTCATCGGCACACTGGATTGGCCCTTCGGTTCGGCCATCAGTGTGATCCTTTTAGGCATTTTGAGCATCATTGTATTTACCTACAACCGCTATTTGGGCATCGCCCAGATATTCAAAAGCATGCAGTGAGGTTTTTGCTATGAAAAAGATAACCGGCTGGTCGTTGATTCGTTTGTACACTATCTTTGTCTATGTTTTCATGTTCGCTCCGATTGTTGCGGTAATTTTGCTTTCCTTCAATCCCGAACAATTCGGTTCCTTTCCCATGAAAGGCTTCAGCTTCAAATGGTATATCAAACTGGCCCAAAATCATGACATCCTCATGGCTTTTAAAAATTCCCTGATTCTGGGATCATTGACGGCAGTGGTGGTGACAGTAATCGGAATTTTAGCGGCTATTGCTTTTATTCGGTATGAATTTCCGGGTAAAAATGCCCTTAACACCCTGCTTTTAGCACCGATTATGATACCGGAAGTTATCCTGGGAGTGGCCTTGTTGCTCTTCATCCGCTGGCTGCAGCAGCCCAAGAGTTTTTTATTGCTCCTCATAGGACATGTGGTTATCACCCTGCCGTTCGTGCTTCTGGTTGTGCAGGCCCGATTGGTGGGTATCAAGAGAGAATATGAAGAAGCGGCCCTGTCTCTAGGAGCCAGCCCTATCCAGACTTTTAAAGAGATAACCCTGCCGCTTTTGACTCCGGCGATACTGGCGGGCATGCTCTTTGCATTCACCATATCCTTTGATGACGTGACCGCCACGCTGTTTTGGTCAACCGCATCAATGCAGACGGTGCCGGTAAAAATCTTCGGCATGTTACGCAATTCCGTCAGCCCCGAAATAAACGCTTTAGGCACAGTGATGCTCGTTCTGACGATTTCGACCCCCTTGTTGGCCGGGTATTTGGTCCGCAAGTTTTCCAGGGAAACATAAAATCCTTAATTAAACCCTTTAAAGATTAACTGATAATGACCATATAACAAAGGAGAGAAAACATGAGCAAAGATTTGGGCAAAAAAATTGACAGTGTTTTTGAACGTTACAAAAATGGCGATTTAAGCCGACGTGATTTTCTGAAATTCGTAAGTATCACCGGTGCAGCGGTAGGATTGGCCGGCGGCCCTTTCGGAGGTTTGACAAGCAACGCCTGGGCAGCGAAATCAATTCGCTTTGACGGCTGGGGCGGTACGACTTCGGAGGCATTTCGAAAACACGCTTTCCAGCCGTTCACCAAAGCCACGGGGGTCAAAGTTATTGACGGTGAATTTGGCGATATGGACACCTACTTGACAAGAGTTAAGGCATCCTTTCCACCCGGCGGCGAGTTCAACCTTGCTCACTTGAGCGGCCTGTTCGACTACGCGCGTTATGTGGGCCTTGATTTGCAAGTGGCGCTTGACGAAAGTAAGATTCCAAACCTGAAAAATGCCATGTCGGCCATGACGAAGCCTTATCGCGCCATCACCAAGGGCAAGCTCTCAGCGGTTCCCTATGACTATGGACAGACCGGAATCGCCTATAACACCAAACACATCTCCAAAGACAAGGCCGAAAAATTGGGCGCCTCATTGCTCTGGGACAAAGACCTTAATAAAAAGCTCGGCGCTTTCGGCGATTGGCGCACCAATATATGGTACGCCGCACTCCACACCGGCCAAAATCCCAATGACATTAAAGACTTGAAGGCCGTTTGGAATGCCCTGAAAGAACAGCGCAAAATGATGAAAAAATACTGGGGTTCAGGTGCCGAACTGATGAGCCTTCTGGCCAATGAAGAGATCTATGCCACAACAGCATGGTCGGGCCGAGTGGCGGCCCTTCAGGCTCAAAAACATCCCATTGCTTTCCTTTCCCCTAAAAATTGCTATTCATGGCAGGAGTGCATTTTCGTAATGAAGGGATCCAATCTTGATGACGCTCAAAAACTGCTTGACTTTATGCTGGCTCCCGAAGCCGCCATCGCCGTGGCCATAGGCCAGAAATATCCACCCAGCCTCGACCCCACGAAAGTTCCGATGCCGGAAGAAGTCAAGAAATTACCGGCCTTTGATCCAACCGGCAAGCTCGAAGGTTATCTCTTTGCCGACCCGACCTATTGGAACGCCAAACAATTGGAATGGGCTGAAAAATGGGACAGAATCAAAGCGGGCGGTTGATAAAGCAGGTGATGAATAATGCGTTGCGTGTTGCGGATATTTTAGAGGACGAAATAACTTCCCCAAGCATCTGTGAAACGTGATTCGTGAAACGTGAATTCTCGCTTTACGTTTCACGTTTCAAATTGTGTATTCCGCGCGGAAAACTGAAATCGAAATACGATAGCTATTTTAAGAAAATCACAATTCAAAAATTTGTTTATGCGTGGGCTCTAATGGTAACTGCTTTGCTTATCATTAGTATTTAAACTGGAAAAAATACTGTCAATAAATATAATTGATGAAATTTTTAAATTCATTTTTTGGCATCCTTCATAGAAGGCTGAAAGTAGTTTACACTTTTTTCATTCGCATATTGGGCTGCCACAAGGGATTGTCCCTACGTTTTTTTCGGGTATTCCCACCGTAGGGGCAATCCCTTGTGGTTGCCTGATGCAGAAAAGTGTAAACCGAAAAATGAAGGATGCCCATTTTTTCTTATAAAAAATGCAAAAATACAGCCGAAAAAAGAAACTCATATTCAATTTTATACTATGCTTTATCATATCTACTATGCTAGCTGTTATCTACTTTGGATACGTTGCTTATCGAACAAAATTGTTGTACAGCTATATTAAATCCGACCAACCTGCTTGGAAGGATAAGATGTATAAAACAGATAAAGAACTTGGGTTTACACCCATTCCTAATTCACAAGGTGTACTGCAGATACACTCACTGGGGCTAGGTATTCCGATACGCTATGATACAAACGGATTTCGAATTCCTATTAATGATAATAATCTGTCATCAGATTTGTCCCCTGTTGTGCTCACTTTAGGCGACTCCTTCACTTATGGATATGCAACTCACGCCAACAAAACATATCCATATTGGGTAGGCCAGTATCTCGAAGGAACCGTTTATAACGCTGGTATGTTTAGCTATGGCCTTTCCCAAATGTTAATTCTTGCTAGACGGTTAGTTCCTGTTTATAGACCTAATTATTTGATTGTACAATATTCGCCGTGGCTTGCAGCACGTTCATTAAAACCGCTTGCACCTGTGTATTGTGGCAGGATCCCGATACCCTATTTTTATTATAAGAAAAAAGAAGGAATGGCGTTATATTTGCCTGTTTTTTCAACAATAGTAACGGAGCTTTCAATAGAGAGATATAAAAACATGCCAAAAGGTGTCGCTGATTTTATTTCTTTTCTGTGGAATGTAGGCATGCCTTTGTTTATTTATGATGATGTCAATATGACACTCTACGCGTTTAAAAAATTTTTTTGTTTTCTACCTAACCCGCCAACAAACAGCGATTATATAATAAAAAATATGCCTGGTGTGATAAAATACACGTATGATGAAATAGATAGAGTAGCAAAAAAGAATAGATCAAAATTGGTTATTGTTGTATTGGGAGATCGTCATAAACCAATAAACATACCGTATCATTTATTACCCCTTGATTCAATTATCGTAGATGCTCACAATACGTTGCTCAACCGATTACAAGTTGCAGATAAGGAAAATTATTTTAGACAGTACGGACACTGGCGAGGTTCACCACCAAGGCTCATAGATTTACATCCAAACAAAGATGCGCATAGAATTATTGCTCAAGAAATCGTTCAGAATATCAAATCTATAGGTAAAATTCAAACTGAGAGATACTACTAATACACTGAGGCGGAAATTAGTCAGTAGGTCGGGTTAGCGTAGCGTAACCCGACAAAGCATACACGGCAAACGTCGGGTTATGCTGCGCTAACCCACTGGCTACTCACATTCACCTGGTAGTTATTGTGATTTTCAAAACCAACCTTGATGAACACGGCAAGCACATCCCTAACAACTTTGTTGTGAATGGAAAATATTTTCACCTTGAAGGATTGAGGAACAATATGTCAGAAACAGCTTATTTCCGACCGACCGTTGTAAGAACGGACAGAGGATTGTCAATAGCGGGCACACGCACCACGCTATATCAGATAATGGATTATGTCAAAGAAAACGAACCCCCCGAAGTTATTCGTGACCATTTTCGCCTCACTATCAAACAGACGGCCGATGTTATGGATTATATTCGGACCCATTATGATGAAGTCGAGGAAGAATATCGGAAAATAGTGAGGAAAGCAGATGAGATACGGCAATATTGGTCAGAGCGTAACAGGGAACGTTTTACCGAGATTTCCCGCAGCCCGGAACATAAGGAAATCCGTACCAGACTGGACGAATGGAAAGCGAAACTGAGAGAAAATGATAACCATACTGACTGACCATAATATGGAAGGGCAGGCGATACGGCTATGGGACACTCTTGCAAAGACTGATCTCATAAAAATTGTTCCGATGCGGTTTGCTATGTTTGCCGATGTCGGTCTTCCCAGAGACAGCAGTGACCGTGAAGTGTGGCGTTTTGTTCAGGCTAACCGGATGCTTCTGCTGACAGACAACCGAAGCGACAATGAGAAAGACTCTCTCGAACAGACCATCCGTGAAGAGAATACGCTGAATTCCCTTCCTGTTCTCACCGTTGGCAGACTAAGTCGTATGAAAGAAAGGTATTATCGTGAAAGATGTGCGGAAAAAATAGCGGAAATAGTATCGGATATAAAAAACTATCAGGGCACAGGTCGTATTTTTATTCCCTAACCGAATGAAATTAAAACAATATAACAGGTTGAAAACAATCCGGTTTCAAAGAAAAAAAATACTCATCGTGTCACCGGACTTTTCAAAGATATTTCCTGATTATAACGGATTTGGCGCATGTCGCTTTCGGTCCGTCCTGGGATTGAAACGCCAGTCAGTAGGTCGGGTTAGCGTAGCGTAACCCGACAAAGCATACATAAGCTACGCTAACCCGACCTACTGGCTGAAATCACAATTCATGTCGGCTAATATGCGATATTGATATTGGCCGACAAAAACCGTTTTGTATGTCGAATTACGGTAGAACCGTCGATTGACCGGACGCAAAAAGCCGCGCCGGCTATTTGATTGTTATGTGCAATAAATGGAAGCAACAGGAATGTCATACGAATCAGTAGATAAATTACAGAATGCTCTCGGAGAAAAAGTATTCCACTATACTAAAAACAAGAAAAAAGCCGCAGGCCGAGCGCTTGGTACAATGGTAGAGATAATCACCTATTATCTCTTAAAAACTTGGGGTTTCAACAGCTCTGTTTCAATAGAAAAACGTCTTGCAGAGTATGGAAACGAGGATATATCACATAACGTTGAATATTCCTTACATCCTGTAATCAAGGAGCATGAAATCATTGTTGCCAACGACGGAAATTCTATTACAGCAACAAAGATTTTCAAGGCTTTAAACCAAAAAATTGACATCTCAGAGTTTAAAAAAAAGAATAATAATCTTCTCGACAAGCATAATATTCTTCGCAACGCTTGCACAATTGGTGAATCCGGTAATTCCTTTTTGCTTACCTGTTTTAAGATGGCGGGAAAACTGGAGCATGAGCTATCAGTTTTTGAGCAAATGAAAAAATCTTATGCCATTTTTGAATGCAAAAGAGTCGGTGTTGAGGAAGGAACTAAAAAAGGGCCTCAGACAATAGAAAAAGCAAAACAGGGAGCCTACGTTGCAAGAAGCGCATCTTCACTGCAAAAAATACGAACCGATAAAGGCGAAAAATATGGGATAATTTATCGTTCCGACAACGAACCGTATATTAAGCCTTATACAGAGTTGATGGATAAAATTATTTACTCAGACGAAACTGAACTGCTGAAGAAATTCATTTTAACCATAGGTGTTGTAAGCAATCATGGAAACTGGTTCACATCAGAAAATCACAATAAAGAATTAAAAGTTTTAGCACAATCGTATGATTGGCTGATATTCTTAACGGACAATGGGCTGGCGCAATTCATTGATGAATTGTTGCTTAATCCGAAACAGAATTATATCAAGGTTCAAAAAGCATTCAAATGCAGTTATACCGCTAACAAAAAACGGAATGTTTTTACAAAAGTCAAAATGGACTTTGAGGCTGACATTGCGCTGCGTAAATATTTCTTTGACAAATTTAATGAAATTGAAAGATGGTTCAACATTATTGCGCCGGAGGGAAAAACAATAGCTGAACTGAAAGACGAACTGGCAGAGCTGCGTTCTAAAAATTGGAAAGTGATACTATGAGCGCGGGAAGAACCGTAAATTCGCAAAATCAAAGTTGGGGAACCCCAAAGAAATATGTAGATGCTGTTAAACGTTTTTTTGACGGCTCTATTTCGTTAGACCCATGTTCAAACGAGTATTCAATAGTTCATGCGGAGACTGAATTTATGCTCCCGAACAATGACGGCCTCATAAAAGATTGGCGTTACCCGAAAATTTACATGAATCCTCCATACGGTGCTGACAGAGAAAAAGGGACAACAATCAAGAACTGGTTGGCCAAATGTGCTTTGACACACAAAAAATATGGTTCCGAAATATTGGCTTTAGTTCCGGTTGCGACAAATACCGGCCATTGGAAACAAAGTGTTTTCGGAAACGCCAAGGCCGTTTGTTTTCTCTATGATACAAGATTGAAATTTCTTGAAAATGGCAACGGCGGCGGCAAGGGCGCGCCTATGGCATGCGCAATGGTTTACTGGGGCGTGAATTATGATAAATTCGACAAAATATTTATTAAATATGGCGCTGTGATAGATTTATCAAACTTGATTGGTGTTGATATAGGTCCTGCAAGTACACAAATGAAGCTTAAGTTTTGAACAACAAAATATCACATAATCCATTGTTTAAGGCGGACGTAGCGAGTAGTCCCAAGTCAGTAAGTCGGGTTAGCGGATTCGATTTTGCTCCGCAAAACCGAATCGTTGAGCTTGTCGTTATGTGTTTGGATAGTAAAACGTGTTGTATCTCTATGGCAAAAATGAGAGACTAAAATGACTACCTCAAAAATAATCAAACAACTGTTCTTGTCGTTCAGCAAAAAAGACGATAAATCTTTTGAAGTAGCGGCAAGAGAGTATATTGAAAGAGAAAAAAGGAAAAAGCACAATATTGTTGCCAAAGAATTGGAAAAAGCTCTTTACAATACTGGAGACTTACCCACCTCTCAGAAGAGATTTAAAAACAGTTTGCCTATTCCAAGGGATACTGAAAAAGGTTTTCCATTACTTGAAATTCAACATTTTAACAAGAATTTTGACTCTCTTATTATCTCTGAAGAGACAAAAGAGCAACTTGAGCAAATTATAAGAGAATTTAAAGATTCTGATATTCTTGCCACTTATAATCTCCAATATAAAAAGAAAATACTGCTTTGCGGGAAACCGGGAACAGGAAAAACTTTTTCAGCGCAAATTTTAAGCTCAGTTTTAAGCATACCACTAATTTATATAAGATTTGATGCTATAATATCTTCTTATCTTGGTGAAACAGCTGGAAATTTAAGGAGGGTTTTTGATTTTATCGAACATGGCACTTGGATAGTTCTTTTTGATGAGTTTGATATTATAGGGAAAAACAGAGATGACCGCCATGAACATGGAGAAATAAAAAGAGTAGTTAATAGCTTTTTACAGATGCTTGATAATCTGAAAGGAGACAGCATAATTTTTGCCGCAACCAACCATCAAAACATTTTAGATCCTGCAATATGGCGTCGTTTTGATGATGTGGTTTATTATAATCTTCCTGATGAGAAAATTAGACAACAGATATTTGAAAATTATCTAAAATCAATGAAAAGAAAAAACGATATTGATTTAGTAAAATTTTCCAAACTATCTAAAGGATTATCCCCTGCCGATATAAAAATGATTACGGAAGAGGCAATGAAAATTGCCATTATTAATTCTAAGAATTCTATCTCTATGAATGATGTTGAAATTGCAGTTAATAAATTCATTCGTAGAGAAAAGGTAAAAAACAATGAAATGGGAGATAGATGATGGAGAAGCTAAATCATCTAAAACTCCCTGTTTTTAAAGACAATGTGGAACGACATAAACGAAGTGGTGGCGGTGGTTATTCTCTTCCATCGGGGAGAAGTAAAAGCACTTTTGCACAACAAGCATCGCAAAGAGCTGATGAGTTGACCAATATCTATTCCGAATTGAAACAGAAGTATTCAGGGGAGATTGATCCATCGCTAATCTATGAGATTGAAATAAACCAAGCTGTTTATCCAGAAAGTTTTGATAAAACACTCTCTTCAATGGGTATTCATGTTTTATCTGTAGCTGAAGGTAAAAAAGGATTTTGGATTGTTTTTAACGATAACGACAACTTAGAAGCATTCAAAAATAAACTTGCCGATTATGGTTCAGAAGATGGACCTAAATATGATTTTTTTAATGCAATCGAATCTTTTCAAAATATTCCTATTGAGAAAAAGATTGGTCAACGTTTAAAGGACAATCCGCTTTGTGATGTTGCGGACTTTATTGATATTGAATTATGGAAGATGGCTGATCCACAAAAAAATGAATATTTTATTCAACAGTTAACGGAAAAGTATACCGATTTATCACAATTTAAAATTACAGATAAGTTATCAACAAAATCATTTGTTCTTTTACGGATAAAATTGACCAAAGCGATTTTCGATGAAATTATTGAATTTAACGAGATTGCCCGATCAGACAGACCATCACTCCCAGACTTCAATCCCTTTGAATACAAACGGCCTGATATTTCAGATATTGTTTTTAATGAACCATCGGAAGGTGCTACCGGGATATTGATAATAGATTCCGGCATTATCTCTAATCACCCGATGTTAGAAAAATGTGTCGGTGGTGAAGAAAATTTTCAATCCGGTGAACCAGAATTACAAGACACTGTTGGACATGGCACTGCTGTAGCCGGTTGTGCTGCTTATGGCAATATTGAAATTAATATCGAAAACAAAAACTTCAATCCTGAAAATTGGATATTTTCTGCAAAAGTCATGTATGCAGAAAGAAATGATATTAGCGGTAATGTATTAGCAGTTTATGATCCGGAAAAGTTAATTGAGCATCAATTCAAAGACGCAGTTGAGTATTTTTTATCGAATTCTGAATATCACATAAAGGTTGTAAATATTTCACTTGGTAATAGCAATGAAGTTTGGCGTAAGCATTATTCGCGGCAGCTCCCATTTGCTGCACTTATCGATGAATTAGCTTTTTCTTTTCCTAATGTAACATTTATTGTCTCCGCAGGTAATCAACATCCTAAAAACATGTATAATACCATTCAAGAAATTGTGGACAATTATCCAGCATATCTTACAGACAATGATGAATTTAAAATAATTAACCCTGCGACATCGGGATTAGCCCTAACAGTAGGCTCAATTGCCGGAGCAGTTCGAATTGGCGAAGAACGATATGGAGCAGAGGATATTATAAAAACTCCTGTTGCAAAAGAACAACAGCCATCACCTTTCACAAGAACAGGTGCGGGGCTTAATGGAATGATTAAGCCGGAACTTGTGGAATATGGCGGCAACTTAATTTTAGCAGATGTTTATAATAGAATTACAGATGATATAGGCGGTAAAATTGCCTTACTGAACAACAAAAGTACTGAAGACATAATCAAATACGACTACGGTACCAGTTATTCTGCACCTAAAGTCGCTTACTTGGCAGGCAAAATATCTAATAAATATCCACAAAAGTCATCCAATTTTATAAAAAATATGTTGTTAATTGGTTCCGATTATCCATTTATGCCGGATAAAACATTTTACGACACAAAAGATAAAAAAAAGGCTGAAACAAAGCATTTGTCAGTAAGCGGTTTTGGTCTAAGTAATTTCGATAAAGCGATAAATTCTTTTACTAATCGGACTGTTCTTTGGGATGAGGGGGAAATAGCTTTAAATCAAATAAAGGTTTATTCACTGCAATTGCCTGACATTTTCTTTAATGAAAAAGGTAAAAAGAAAATTACAGTTGTGCTTACTTTTAATCCTGAAACCCGGTTAACCCGTGGCGATAGTTACCTTGGAAATAGAATGGAGTTTCATCTATTCCATTCATTGAATCCAACTATCTTAATTGAAAAATACGGCGTTATTTCAAAAAACACTGAAAGGGTTGGTGTACCAGAAGATATTAAAAAATTCGAGATAGGATTTTTCCCCGGTGCTAACACAAGAAAAGCAGGATGCCACCAAAAAGCTTGGAAAGATTATAAAAAAGGACCAAAAAATAGACCAGCAGCTCCAATGTCTTTAGTGCTTCTGAATTTCAATAAATGGATCAATGATGATAGCAGAATACAAAATTATTGTGTTTCTGTAATATTTGAACATGAGAAGGAAATTGAATTATACAATGAAATCAGGGCAAATATTCAAGCAAGAACAAGGATTAGATGACGAGCCACGTACGTCATCATAGATTATATCTGCGTACGCCGTTGCTGCTTGCGACCGCAACGTACAATCATAGTTGTAAGAAACGTGAGGAGAACAGTCAGTAGGTCGGGTTAGCGCAGCGTAACCCGACAAAACATACACCGCAAACGTCGGATTACGCTGCGCTAACCCGACCTACTGGCTCCCGAAAAATTTCTGTACATAATAGGGGAGCAGTAATCATGAGTATGATCACGGTTGAATTGCCGAAATCTTTGCGTATAAAAATCTCTGCCAATTTGTGAAGCTGTCTTATTTTCAGGCATCACCGACGGAGAAAATACCATTTACCTATATGGAATCACAACCGGTCATGGCTGCGGTTTGATGTTTCGTTGTATAAATCTTGAGCCGCGTAGCCGGTTTATGCGGTATGTTTATTTTCGGAAATCACCTTAGATTGAGCGATTTGCAGATGTTGCATTGATCCAATTTACGAAAGGTCAAAGTTTGAACCAATACTTATCAAAGAGGAATGATTATGAGTTTAAATGCCCTAAAAATGGAATTGCCTTTTAGCTTATCTGAAAATGAAGCAAAAGTATTTCTCTCATTAAAGCTTTATGAAGTCGGAAAAATAACCCTTGGTCAAGCTGCTGACATGGCGGGATTTTCAAAACAATCTTTTATTGATGTGCTCGGTAATTATAAAATACCTGTAATAAACTATTCTCCTGAAGAATTAAGAGAGGAACTGGGTCTTTGAAAGATAAAATAATTGCGGACAGCACATGCCTTATCGGTCTTGAAAGAACAAATCATTTGCGCATTTTAAAAGAACTTTATGAGGCCGTAATAATTCCGCCTGAAGTTGAAAGAGAATTTGGAATCCTAAAAGACTGGATAAAAGTTAAGAAACCAGATAATACACAACTCGTAATCTCTCTTAAATTGATAATGGACTCCGGCGAGGCTGAGGCAATTGCATTAGCCGGCATGATGGAAAAAAGCGTAATACTGGATGATAAACAGGCAAGAAATATCGCAAAACGTATGAAACTCAAAGTTATTGGAACGGTCGGGATACTGATCAAAGCGAAAAATGCCGGTATAATACAAGCCGTGAAACCGATCATAGAAGATTTGGAAAGAAATAATTTTTATATCAGTGAAAATCTGAAAAACGAGGCATTGAAAATAGCTAAAGAGTAACATCAGGATGCCCAATTTATAGTTTGAAGTGACTGAAGTTAAGGTTTCGTTTAAATATACAGGATTCCTGAACTTCAGCTCACTTTTCCGGCTTGACCGGGAAAGGATATAGTAATGGAAAAAAATAAGGCTCCTGCCGCGGTTCAATTTAAAGGGGTGGTCAAACGTTATGGCAAGGTTGTGGCTGTTAAGAAAATGGATCTGGATATCGAAGAAGGGTCTCTAGTCACCCTTTTGGGACCTTCCGGGTGCGGCAAGACGACCCTTTTACGAATGGTTGCGGGCTTGGAAGAACCCACCGAAGGAGAGATTTTTATCAAAGGCAAGCAAGTGAACGATGTTCCGATTCACAAGCGAAACCTTGGTATTATTTTTCAAAATTATGCGCTCTTTCCGCATAAAACCATTTTCGACAACGTGGCTTTCGGTCTTAAATACCGCAATGTTCCTAAAGGGGAGATTCAAGAAAAGGTCACACGGGCTTTGGAGATGGTTCGCTTGCCGGGTGTGGAGAAGCGTATGCCCTCCCAGCTTTCGGGCGGGCAGCAGCAGCGTATCGCCATGGCCCGGGCCATCGTTATTGAGCCGGATGTCCTGCTCATGGATGAACCTCTTTCCGCCCTTGATGAGAATCTGCGCGAGGAGATGCGCGTGGAACTAGACAATCTCCAACAGTTGCTGGGCGTAACGACTATCTTCGTAACTCACGATCAGCGTGAAGCGCTATCCATGTCGGATAAGGTTGTGGTTATGAAAGATGGTGAAAAATTGCAAGAAGGGTCTCCCGAAGAAGTATATAATGAATCCGCCGACCATTTTGTAGCCGACTTTTTGGGCCATTCAAACTTCGCGCAAGGCGTGGTCATGGGACAGGAAGGCGATTGGATCAGGGTTAAGCTTGATGATGGCAATGAAATATCAGCCGACCCCTCAGGCGACTGGACTGAAGGAGACCGAGTAGAAGTCGTAGTGCGGGCTCAGAAGCTGCAAATCGATCTCAAATCACAACAAACGCCCGAATCGGGCATGAATCATTTTTACGGCAAAATTGCGAATCGAAGCTATATGGGAGGAGAGATCAGTTACTTTGTCGAATTGGAAAACGGCACCATGCTGCATGTCATAAACCTGGTGATAACCAAATCATTCAGAAAAGGCGAGGAAGTTTTAATTCAGGCGGCTCCCGCTCACTGTCGCTTGCTGCCTAAACCGTAATACAGCAAATTATTAATATCATGCAGGGCTTTAAGTTTGGCAAAATCAAATTTTTTATTCAACTTGGCAGTAATCGTTTACGCAGCCTTTTGGGGGCTGTCATGTACACCAAAAGAAGAAAAACAGGCTCACCGGGAACAAACGTTGGAAGTGACCGCCAGAGCCTATAATTCAATAAAAAATCAGACGAATGCAAATCCATATCTGACCGCTTGGGGCGATACGCTGAAACCCGGAATGAAAGCCATTGCGGTTTCAAGTGATCTGATTAAAATGGGATTGACCCATGGAACGAAAGTGAATATCCAAGGTTTGGATGGTGAATACATTGTGCGTGATAAAATGCATAAACGCTGGCGTAGCAAGATAGATATTTATATGGGTAACGATATAGCCGCTGCTCGCCAATGGGGCAAACGAAAGGTTGTTATCAGATGGTGAATCTGGAAAACATAAAAAAACGGTTTCCCAATCGTGTTGTGACGATTGATTCACACACGGCCGGAGAACCCACAAGACTGATTGTCAACGGCATTCCGCCTGTTCCCGGAAAAACCATGCAAGCCAAGCTTGACTATTTTCGGGAACACTTCGATTATCTGAGACTGCAATTGACATGCGAACCGCGCGGGCATCGCGGCATTTTCGGCGCATTTCTCACCGAACCGGTCAGTCATGAGGCCGCTTTCGGATTAATCTATATGGATCCGCGGCGCTACCCTTTTCTATGCGGACACGCGACTATCGGTGCGGTCACAACCTTGATTGAAGCCGGCGTAATCAAGCCTGATCTGAATCACAAGGAAACAAAGGTCTGCGTGGATACACCGTCCGGTATGATGCACACAAAAGCTTTGGTCAAAGATGGAAAAGTGCAATCCGTGGCGATTAAAACCGTGCCTTCGTTTGTTTATAAAACTGATGAATCATTGGAAATCCCCGGTTTAGGCCGTATCAAGGCGGACACCGTGTGCGTAGGCGGCTTTTTTGCCATGGTTTCCGCCGATCAAATCGATCTGGAACTGAAACCGGAAAACAGCAATTTGCTGATTCAATACGGTATGGACATTATCGACGCCGCCAATCAGCAATTAAAAGTGCGTCACCCTACACGCCCTGAAGTGCGTACCGTGGATGTGGTTGAATTCTATGATTCTTCGCAGCATGATCGTGGACAAGGCCAGAATGTGGTTGTTTTCGGCGAAGGCCATATTGATCGTTCACCATGTGGTACCGGTACCGCCGCAAAACTGACACTGATGCACCATAAAGGCCAGATTGCTGTCAATCAACCATTTATCAATGCCAGCCCGCTGGGAACTGTTTTTAATGCCCGTATTGTGGCCGAAACTCAGGTAGGCGATCTGCCCGCTATTGAAGCCGAAATACGCGGATCGGCCTATATCACAGGTTTACATGAGTTTGTTTGCGATTCATCGGATCCCTTTCCTAAAGGCTTTTTGCTATAATTTGCAGGCATTCTTTAATCAGATTACATTTTAATAGAAACACAATCTTTATCAAAATGAGAATAACCCTGAATGGATTGCCCTAATAACCTAAATCTTGTTAGCAACTACAATCAGTTGCGAATTCATTTTTAGAATTGACTCTCTAAGTAATAGAAGGAGAGAGATGAGTAAAAAAGAAAAACTATTGTTAAAAATACAGCGACACCCCAAAGATTTTACATGGAGCGAGTTAACAAGGTTATTGAAAACATTAGGCTATGAACCAAGAAAAAAAGGTAAAACCGGTGGTGCAAGGAGACAATTTATTCATCCTACGGCTCCTCCCATCAACCTTCATAAGCCTCACCCGCAAAATACTCTAAAAAGATACGTTATTGATGATATATTAGAGATATTGGAGAAAGAGGGGATGATATGAAAGATATGATGAATTACAAAGGATATGACGGTTCTGTTCATTATAACGATGGTGACCAAATATTTCATGGAAAGTTAGAATTTATAAGCGCTTTGGTCAGCTATGAAGGCGAAGATGTAAAAGGTTTAAAAGCATCATTTGAGGAAGCTGTTAATGATTATTTAGATATGTGCAAAGAAGAGAGAATTGAACCTGAAAAACCATTCAAAGGCAATTTTAATGTTAGAACCGGTTCAGCTTTACATAGGAGAGCGGCTTTATTTGCTAAAGAGCAAAATATCAATCTAAACAATGTAATTATAGAAGCTCTTGACAAATATCTTTTAGCGCGTCAAGCGTAAAACCTCAGATTACAGCTTTTCACTTTACATATTTTTTTCCTTATCTTAACTGCCTAAAGGAATTTTGCTATGACCTTATATTCAACCGCGCCGAATCTGATTCTGTTCAACGGCGTTATCCAAACTCAAGACGTGAACTTGCCGTCAGCATCGGCCGTGGCCGTGTGCGGAGAGCGTATCGGGCAGGTTGGTGACGACAAAACAATCCTTGATCTCGCCGGTCCAAATACCGTAATTGAAAATCTTAACGGCGCTGCTGTTTTGCCCGGTTTCACTGACACCCATTTTCATGTGTATGAATGGGCGTTGAATCGCCAAAATCTGGTGTTGGCGGATGTTCGCTCGTATGATGAACTGATCCGTATGGTTCAGGCGGCGGCGCGCAAATCAGAGGCCGGGCAATGGATTTCCGGCCAAGGATGGAACGAAAATGACTGGCCTGAAAAACGAATGCCGAATCGTCATGATCTGGATAAAGCCGCACCGCATAATCCTGTATTTTTAATGCGCTGCGATCTTCATCTTACCAGCGTTAACACCAAAGCATTGGAACTGGCCGGCATTGATGCGAAAACCCCGGATCCGCCTGAAGGTAAAATTGAGCATGATCAGGATGGCTCTCCCAATGGCATTTTGCGTGAACTGGCTGTCAATCTGATACGCAAGGCCATGCCGGCGCCCACCGATGCGGAGATCGAACAGGCACTGCAAGATAGCATTCCCGTGCTTCATTCTTTAGGAATCACCGGCGTTCATGATATTCGTTTAATGAAAGATAAAGATGGCGTAGCGGCGTTCAGGGGCTGGCAACGTTTAAACGAAACCGGTAATTTAGATTTGCGCTGCTGGGTCACATTGCCGGGTGAGAGCCTTGATCAAGCGGTCGATTTAGGATTGCGCACCGGATTTGGCGATGCTCGCCTGCGTATCGGGCATCTTAAATTTTTTGCTGATGGGGGTATGGGTGCGCGCACGGCCTGGATGATTGATAAATATACAGACGCGGGTTACGGTATGCCGCTGACACCTCCAGATGAACTTGAACCTGCAATCAAAAAGGCCGACAGCAATGGATTGTCGGTCATGGTTCATGCCATCGGGGATCGTGCCAATCGTGAGTTGGCCGGTATTTTTGAACGACTGGCCGATTTTCGGCGAATAAGAAAAACAGATGAACTTTGCATCCCTCACCGGATTGAGCATGTGCAAATGATCCGGCCGCAAGATTTAAAGCGTTTGGCAAAATTGAATCTCAGTTTTTGTGTCCAGCCCCATAACATGATTCTGGATATTGATATGATTGATACGGCGGTCGGTCCGCTCAGTAAATATACCTACACCTATCGTAACCTGATTGACACCGGCCGACCGGTGATGTTCAGTTCAGATAGTCCCGTGTGCGATCCGAGTCCCTTAGTCGGCATCTGCGCCGCGGTATCCAGACAGCGCCCGGATGGTACTCCCCAGGAAGGTTGGCATCCCGAAAACCGGGTTGATGTGAGCGAGGCTGTTCAAAGCTATACGCTGATTCCCGCCCGCGTCCATGCTCAGGAGCATAACCTTGGAAGCATCACCCCCGGAAAATACGCGGATATGGTTGTTCTCGAACGGGATATTTGTACGGTCAAGCCGCTTGAAATCGCTGATATTAACGTAAAAATGACGCTTTTTAACGGTTCAATTGTTTACCGGCGTTCAATGGGATAAAAAAATCAGATTTCTAAGGTAAAGACGCAGTAGGTCGGGTTAGCGTAGCGTAACCCGACAAAACAGAATTATAACGTCGGGTTACGCTACGCTAACCCTGCATCTGAAAAATATTTATTTTTCAACAAAAAAATTATCTCTGTTAGCCAAACCGCGTACTTTAACCAGCGGCCTTCCGTCCGCATCGGTTTCCACACCTTCCGGCCAGTCAAATGCACGGTTCATCGCCTGATAGTACGCTTTGTTATAGGGTGTCAGGCGCACATACAATTCACCATTTTTGCGGATCAGCTTTGAGGTTAAGCCGAAATCGACTTCGCTTAGGGCCGTGCGAATAATATAGCGGGGGATTTCCCGGCCGCTGCCATCGCGACGCACGCGCGTAGCAATATCTATCACATCAGCGGTATCTACGGGACGCTTATCATTAAGGGCATGTTGCAGCGGCAACCCGGATACATAAAGGTGATGGAATTCCACGCCGCTCGTTCTGAGCTGATAGGCGAGCTGATTAATTTGATCCGCAGTGTCATTGATTCCACTCAACAGAGGCGTATTATTGTAAACAGTGATTCCCTTGTTGCGCAGCGCGGCAGTCAGAACGGCGTGTTCATCCCGAATTTCTTCTGAATGTAAAAACTGAGTTTCAATCTCTAATCGTAAAGGATTGACTACGCAGATATGATTTAATTCGCCTAAACGGTTTATCTTGGCGTGTGAATATTTATCAGGCGTGTAATTAAATTTGAGACTGCGCAACCGTACAGCGTTCACATGGTGAATTTCCAAAAGAGTCTTGATTATCCGACCGATATCATAAAGATTATCAATGGCATCATTTTCAGCCGCCAAAATCACATCACTGATTTTTTTATCCTGCCGAATATACTCAAAATCACTCTCATTTCCAGGTATATGCAGCTCAACGCAGGTTTCATGAAGTCTGCAAAGCGTTTCCGAACCGGTGGCGACAATCGTTTGTGAATAGCGTTGATCTTGGCGTGCCAGCATTTGAGCATCGGCCAAAGCTTTGAAATCAGTTGTCTGTTCTCTGGCAGGGCCTGCCTTTCGGGTACCGAGGAAAAGGGAATTATCACCGATTTGGGCCATATAACGCGCATCTATGGTTCCTTCGGCATTCACTCTGACCAAATCGGATTGTTCGGCCAAAGGCGCAAATGCCTTGAAATAAGCGGGCGTATAAGGCGTGCGCAGCCATAAAAAATTATCATTTTCGGGATCAGGTTCGACTGCCCAACCGCTGGTATTCCAATCGATTTTGCCGATAGCGGTGGCGGTGCATAAACGCGGAATGATACGGTCTGAAAGGTGCGCTCTTAAATAATGGGCGACTTCCAGTCCTTTGGCAAGTGGCGTCCAGTAGATGCTATTGCCGTGAATCGGACTGCATGGAATATAGATATAATGCAATTCCGCGCCGACACCTCGCAACAATCCGAAAAGCCGCACCAACTCAGGGCCGCGGTCGTTGCAGTCTTTGAGAAAAGGCGTTTGAATATATACGGCAATGCCGGAATTGATTAGTTCCGCGATAATATCAAGGCTTTGGGGGGATATTTCATCCGGATGAATGAAATGGGTGGCGACCTCCATGCGTTTGTTGTGCCGCTGCAATTCCAAACTTTTACTTTTCAAATATTTAAGCAAAGAACCGTTATTCCCTTGAAAAAGAAACGGATAATAGGCAATCGAGCGTGTGGCCAGTCGCAGGGTTTGTACATGGGGAATTTCTGCCAAACCGTCGATGGCGCTGGTCATATTGCGCCTGTTCAAAAAAGGGTCACCGCCAGTGAGAACAATTTCCTTAATTGAGGGAGAATTTTTGATATGTTCAACCGCTTTTGTGACATCATCCGTAGTAGGATTGGTCTCCTGACGGGAATTTTTGTGTTTACGAAAACAGAAGCGGCAATAGACCGGGCAGGTCATATTCAAGAGGAAAATGACACGATTTTGGTACATCTGCTCTAAAAGCCCTTGGTGAAATTGGCCGATCCACGTATTGGTGTGTCCTGTTGTGTCTAATTCTTCTGTAAATGGCAAGTATTGGTAAGCGACATTCTTGGAAACGCGCATTTGACGAACCGTATGAAGTGAAAGGCGCACCGGATAGACTTCCAGAACTTCCTGCATATCAGCGCGTTGGTTTTCAGGAATGGCCGTGCCGATCAATTTTTCAAGCTGTTCGATGTCCGTAATGCTTTGGTAGCGGTTTCCGGGAATAAGCGTTTCAAGCGTTGCGACCAGCAACAGATGGGGTAAAGCCACGCCATTGACAGTAACAGGTTGTGGGTTGAAACTGTCGGCCTGTTCCAATTGGCCGATCAGCGACCGGCAAAAACCTGACGCATCTTCTTTGAAACCAGCCGCATCTAATAAGTTTGCAAATTTATGCTCCCCCGACCCTTTGCCGATAATGGCGTAAAAGGTTTCGCCCAAAAGGGATTCCTCACCATAATGTTCTAAAAAATCGGTCAGATTTTCTGTCAATGTCGCAAAGTCAATACTCACGTCATTTCCGGCAATGTTCACAACGGTGTGCCGGTTTTTATTTTCTGAACTCACAATCACCTCCATTATATTTTATCGAAACGTGCGGTTAAAGCTTTCTATTTTTTTGAGTTTACGGAACCAGACGGTCATGCTTTCAATGCCGCCGGAAATATTGGTATTGTTTCGTAACAGCCCCGCGTATGTATATCCTTGCTTTTTAAACATCTTATTTATACCCAAAGAATGGGTACGTGCAATGGTAAAGGCAATACGCTTATGCAGCTGCCGCATTGTCTCTTCCATTTTAATGAGCAGCGCCAAGCCGCAACTATGACCTCGCCATGCTGGTAAAACCGCAAAATCAGTCATTTCCACACTGTGATTATCCGGGTCTGTTTCCGCCGCTGCGATGGCGACAATGCGGTCCTCATGGCGAATACAAAAATAGAGGGAATGCACATCCATTGAATGAATCAGATACGATGGTTCAAAAATCGGGAAAGGGTAGGTTTTAAATACTTGGCGAAAAAGGCGGCTCATTTCCACGGCGTCATGCGGAACACATTTTTGCACCTGGTGTGACAAAATTGGCCTGTTATCAGACACACCGATTTTGGTCAGCGGTTGGCTGATGAGCGCTTCAATACGGTGCATCTGATCCGCATCCCTAAGGGCGTTTTGTTCCTTAAAACGCTCAGGTGCAATAAATTTAGAAAGAAACAACGCCCCTTGACCGTTATTAAAAAATTCAGGAATAATCGCTTCTTGAATATATCCGGCATCAAGAAAAAAGGATGCGAAATCTTCCGGAACTTTAGATAGAATTTTACCATAGTTTCTACCGGCCGCCAAATCATCCAGTGCCGGAATGATGTCAGGCAGGTCCGAAGAATGAAGTTTCATCAAATAAATGCGGCTATTGTGGGGGCCGTGTTGGATAGTGGAACGCTTTAGTTTTTCGATCTTATCAACCATTTTAAGCTCACTTCACCGCTCAACATAAGTTTATTAACAAATTTGGCCTTTATCATCGTTTCGGCGATTGTACTGTATTATTTCAGATTGCAATAAAAAAATTGAAAGAAGAAAGGCGCAATCCAAAAGAATAGGATACATTATTTCTTTGTTATTATCATGTCCATATTTTGTGCATATCATAAACACAATGTCAAGATATACTCGACAAAACTGTATTGAGTGATTTTCACTTTATCTGCTAAACAATCCTTAGGAATTGTCAGTAGATGGAAAATTCAGGAGAGCAAAAATTAAGCACAGCGATTTTCAGCATCCAGCACCACCCCGGAGGCTTGCAGATTCAGGGGCCGGCAAAAAACCGCTGCGCTTAATTTTTGCGCTCCATGCCCTATTTTCAGGCATTTTTCATCTACTGATATTAACCCAATTTTTATTTTTCCAAATTAGATGAGTGCTGGCTTCAGTTTACGTGTGCCGCCACGGAAAAACCAAAATTGGAATACTCAGTAAATAGAAAAGGTCTTTGGCTGCCTTGTGCCCATGCAAAGCATCGAGGCTTGTCAGTTCTGAATTTCATAGAATTTCAGACAAATTCAGCCCATGCGATCATTTCTCACACTTTATAATTTTAAACCTAATCACAGCATGGTTTCCAATTGAAAAAAGTACGCAGCACTGATTTATGCTTGACAATTCAATCATAAACCGGTAAAATTTTTAGACTTTAACGTTTAAGTTGAATCGTATGGCTAAATCGGCAGATAGCGGATATGTGTTGGATTATGATGCCATAATGCGACATCATTCATAACAAGCCAAAAAATTTTATATGGAAAATCAGCACCGCACGCTGGGAATAACCTTTAATCTGAAAGGGGGTGGTGTATGGCTGCAAATGTGTTGTAATTGTTCCTATCCCCCCGTATGATATGCCACATTGACACCGGTGGGGGAGCTTATGTCCCATTGAGTATCACTCCATGGGAATAACCATTATTCAAAAGGAGGATTAATCGTTATGCTCAACAAATGTCCTATAAAGGAAAAAACAACCGGAAAGTTTCAATACCACATCCAACCGGCGACATTTTGGTTGTCATCGGCGTTTATAATCGGGTTTGTGTGTATCACCATCCCCTTGCAGAGTGTATTAGGCGATGTTTTTAAAACGTCCTTTGCCTGGGCCATGGAATATTTCGGCTGGTTTATGGTTTTGACCATGAATGTTGTTTTATTCTATTGCATTTACCTGATTTTCAGTAAATTTGCCAATATTAAAATCGGAGGCCCGGATGCAAAACCGGAGTTCAGCAATGCGGCGTGGGTGGCCATGCTGTTCAGCGCGGGGCTTGGAATCGGTTTGTTGTACTATGGTGTAGGCGAGCCTATGTATCATTTCATCTCACCGCCCGGCGGCGTCGAAACCGGTACCCCGGAAGCGGGCAGAACCGCAATGATGTACACTTATCTGCACTGGGGCTTTCATGGATGGGGAATTTATGCGCTTTTCGGACTGTCACTGGCGTTTGCCACTTTCAACCGGGGGCTGCCGCTGTCCATCAGGACGGTTTTTTATCCGCTGATCGGTGATCGCATCTATGGACCGATTGGTCATTTTGTCGATATATTTGCGACGGCATGCACATTGTTCGGCGTGGCGACTTCCCTGGGACTCGGCTGCCAGCAGGTCAATGCAGGGCTGAATTTTCTGTTCGGCATCCCGCAAAACGGGACTGTCCAGGTTATTCTGATCGCCATTATTACGGCTTTTGCCTGTACATCTGTGGTATTCGGGCTTGACGGCGGCATCAAACGGGTCAGCATACTCAATATGTGGTGCGCCGGCCTTTTGTTTTGCTTTGTATTGGTTCTGGGACCTACCTTGTTTATCGTTAATTTCTTTTTAGATACCACCGGTGATTACTTCCAGAATTTTCTCCATCTCAGTTTATGGAGCGAAACATGGTCAGGCGGCAAATGGCAGAACGGATGGACTGTTTTTTACTGGGCTTGGTGGATCGCCTGGGGACCTTTTGTGGGCATGTTCATCGGCCGGATTTCATACGGCCGCACGGTTAGAGAATTCGTAGGGGGCGTTTTGGCTGTTCCTGTTCTGATCACCTTTCTTTGGATAAGTGTGTTCGGCGGCTCGGCTTTATGGATTGAACTTTTCGGTAACGGCGGCATCGCCAAAGCGGTTCAAACAGATTTTTCCTCAGCCTTTTTTGTGTTTCTACAGCAATTTCCCCTGTCCGGTTTCACATGCTTTTTGTCAGTCATCGTCATAGTCATCTTCTTTGTGACCTCATCTGACTCCGGTTCCATGGTTATCGACATGATCACGGCTGGTGGAAACCTCGAACCGCCGGTACCGCAGCGTATTTACTGGTCTTGGATGGAAGGCGCGGTGGCGGCTGCATTGTTGTTCGGAGGAGGATTGGTGGCGTTGCAAACGGCCATCGTTCTTGCCGGCGTACCTTTCGGCGCGGTGGTGTTATTTATGATCTGGGCCTTGCAGAAGGGATTGAATGACTTCACCGAGGAAGCGACAATGAAATAGGCTTCGGAAGCGGTGGCAATAGTTGAAGGATAAAACCGAACTATAAAACACTAAATGAACAAGGAGGTTCACCATGAAGAAAACATGGTTACGAAGTACGATAGCACTCCTGCTTGGGCTGGCGGTTTTGGCAACATGGTCGTTTACACCGGTCTATGCAGCAGATAAAAAAACAGTCACTATCGGGTTAGAGGATTGGTCATCGGAAATAGCAAGCTCTAATTTGGTAAAGGCTGTATTGTGGAATAAACTGAAGGTCAAATGCAGACTCAAGCGAATGGGTGTGTCGGAACAGTATGAGTCGGTTTCAAACGGAAGCATTGACGCAATGGTGGGTGCATGGCTTCCGGGACAGACTAAATACTTGGAAAATCACAAGGATCAGTTGGACGATTTGGGCCCGAACCTTGAGGGTGCAAAGATCGGCCTTGTGGTTCCCGTTGTTTCGAGTACGTGGCTTATGTCTCAGGACGGTAACACTGAGGGATACATGAAAATCGATTCCATCGAAGAAATCAAAGACCACTATGATGACTTCAATGGAAAGATCATCGGTATCGAAACGGATTCAGGCATGATGACCAAAATGAGGGAAAAAGTGATGGCGGCTTATGGTTTGGAAGAATTCGAACTTATCCCCGGAACCGAGGTCTCCATGACAGCCGAACTTGCCAATGCGATCAAAAAAAGAAAGTGGATCGTTGTTCTGGGCTGGAGCCCGCATTGGAAATTCGGACGCTGGGCTTTAAAATTCCTTGATGATCCCAAAAAAACATGGGGTGGCGGGGAGAGCATCCACACGCTGGCCCGCAAAGGATTGAAGGATGATATGCCTGAAGTCTATAAGTTTTTGGATAAATTTAAATGGTCCCCGGATAAGATGGAACAACTCTTGCTCTGGAACCAGATGGGCGGCAATCCATACGAAAACGCCAACCGCTGGATAAAAGCCAATCCGGAGATTGTTGAGTCCTGGTTCAAGTAACAGGTCCGGAATTAATTCTGCCGTGTCTCGTCCGTCAATGGCGGGGCGCGACCGAATCCGTAACGAAACATAGTTCCTAATGTGATTTTTAATTAAAGGAGGTGTTTTATGTTTAATCTTGATAGAATAGTTGTTCCCACGGACTTTTCGGATTATTCCGATTATGCCTTGAAAAGAGCGCTTGATCTTGCCGAAGCATGCGAGGCCAAAATCTATCTTACTTATGTGGCTCCTGATGCCCCTGATATTTTCAAGCTGAGTAAATATGTTGTGGAGGGCCAGGAAAAAATTAAAGCCGAACTGGAGAAACGGTGTGAAGAGTATTTTAAAAAACAGATAGACATGTTTCCCCAGTCGGAAAAAGTGGAAATTGAAACGAATGTGTTCACCGGCAGTCCGTATAAAGAAATTCTGGATTTTCAGAAAAAAATCAAAGCGGATATGGTGGTCATAGGAACGCATGGTGAAACACCTTTTGAGGGCTTTTTCTTCGGAAGCACGTCCCAAAAGATTATAAGGCATTCGATCTGTTCGGTTATGATTGTAAGAAAACCGATGTACACGTAGCGTACCAATAAAATCGGGTTTCTTGAGCATTAACTCCTGTAGTTTTCCTTGCTTTAGAAACCCGATTTTTTTCTATTTTATCAGGTGAATTGTGAGCGGATATCGTTTGCCATTCACACCGATTTCATATTTATCCGCTGTCATTCATTGGTCGATTCGGTAAATTTTGCGTCTCTGCGGTGAAATATTATCAGTAGATGGAAAGTTTAGGAGCGCAAAAATTTAGCGCAGCGATTTTCAGCATCCGGCTCCACCCGGAGGCTTGTAGATTCAGGACCCGGCAAAAAACCGCTGCGCTTAATTTTTGCGCTCCATACCATATTTTCAGGCATTTTCCATCTACTGAGTATCCTTCTTCGTAACGAAATGGCGATATCTGATAAGGTAATAGTGAGCCGGAATTATTTTATTACATAACAAATTCAGATACATACTATTTAATGTCAATAAATATTAAAGAATATTTAAATTTAGCTAAAGAAACTGCGGGTTTGTATCCTTGGCAAGAATTTTTTATCGCTGATAAAAAATTTTCGATTGAGCAGGAACAGGAAGAAAATTTTAAGGAAGATTTAGAATTACTGTTTCCCGAAACAGACATTTCACTAAATTTTTCCCTCAAATAAAAAATATCAAGTAAAATTATGAATTATCTATATTACGGCGACAATCTGCAAATATTACGAGAATACATACAAGATGAAAGCATCGACCTGATTTACCTTGACCCGCCGTTTAATTCAAATCGCAATTACAATGTGCTGTTTAAAAATGAAAACGGCACGGATTCAGAGGCGCAGATAACCGCTTTTAAAGATACGTGGCATTGGGACCAGACTGCCGAAAACACATATCAGGAATTGGTTACGGACGCACCGGAGCAAATATCAAGAATGACCGGAGCGTTAAGGGAGTTTATCGGCGCAAACCAAATGATGGCTTATTTGGTTATGATGACGGCGAGGCTTATTGAATTGCATAGGGTGCTAAAAGATACGGGGAGCTTGTATCTGCATTGTGACCCGACAGCGAGTCATTATTTGAAGATTATTCTTGATACTATATTTGATGCAGTTCAATTCAGGAATGAGATTATATGGAAAAGGACAACCGCCCATAGCGATACAAAACAAGGGAATGTTTTACATATGGGCAGAGTACATGATATTATTCTATATTATACCAAAACAAATGAAGCGGTACGGAATGAATTGTATCAGGCTTATAATGAAAAATATGTAAATAAATTTTACAAGCATATTGATTCTAACGGGCGTAGGTATACTTTAGATAATATAGCAGGTCCCGGTGGCGCTTCAAAAGGAAATCCACAATATGAATTTCTGGGGGTCATTCGCTACTGGAGATATAGCAAAAAAAATATGGATAAATTGTATAAACAGGGCCGTATTATCCAGACTAAAGCCGGCAATGTCCCACGTTACAAACGTTATTTAGATGAAATGCCGGGAATCCCATTGCAAGATACCTGGAATGATATACATGCTATACAGTCACAATCAAATGAACGCCTCGGCTACCCCACCCAAAAACCTCTTGCACTTCTTGAGCGAATAATCAAAGCCAGCAGCAACCAAGGCGATATAATCCTTGACCCGTTTTGTGGATGCGGAACCGCCATTCATGCCGCTGAAAAGCTCAAGCGCCGATGGATAGGAATAGACATCACGCATTTATCCACGTCTCTTTTAAAATACCGTTTAAAAGATGCGTTCGATTTGTCCGAAAAAAAAGATTATAAAGTCATAGGTGAACCGCAAGACATAGAATCTGCCAGGCAATTGGCTCTTGAAAGCCGTTACCAGTTTCAATGGTGGGCTTTATCGCTTATTCAAGCCAAGCCTTTAGGCGGCAAAAAGGGAAGTAAGAAAGGTAAAAAGGGCAGCGATGGAGGGATTGACGGTGTTATCGCTTTTATTGACGACCGGTCAAAAAAGCCTAAACGAGTGCTTGTACAGGTTAAAAGTGGCAAGGTAAGTGTCAGAGACATCCGAGACCTTATCGGCACTGTCGAGCGTGAAAAGGCCGCTATCGGGGTGTTTATAACTCTTGAATCATCAACCAAGCCCATGATAAAAGAATCTGTCTTGGCGGGTGTTTATCATTCTGTCAGGTGGCACAAAAAATTCCCTAAAATACAAATTTTAACAATCGAACAATTATTAAACGACGAAATTGTAAACATGCCGCCCATAAGAGCGACTTTTAAAAAAGCGAAGAAAGAGGGGAAGGGCATGAAGCAAATAAACTTACTTACATAACCAAATTAAAATTTCTTGAAAATGGCAACGGCGTCGGAAACCACCTTATGATGATCGATTCAAATTGGCATTCTTTAACAGAAATATCCACTGACGAGGCTGATGAAATTTCGGCGATTGCCGAGGTTCATCCGGATTCACCCTGGTTTTCAGGACATTTTCCTGGCAACCCGATTCTTCCGGGAATTGCGCAGCTCGGAATGGTGTCAGATTTATTAAAAAAAACGACCGTACATCAATTAAAAATTGACAGCGTTAAACAAGTGCGCTTTAAGCAGATTATTTTACCTGATGCGCGTATCAAAATAAAAATCAGGCCCGTTAAAAATAAAGCGCACCATTATTCTTTTCGGATGATAGTCAAAGATACGGTCGCATGCAGAGGCGTTATCGTAACGCATAAAATTAATCATGAAATTGAAGGAGGCTAACCCCTTATGGCTGTTGAAACGGACAAGCTTATTTTACGTGTTGCGGAAGTGATGATTGATGAACTCAAACTGGAAGATGTCACTCCTGCGACATTTTCACCGGAACTTGATTTGGTTGATGAAGTCGGCATTGACAGTATGGACTTGGCGACAGTGGCCCTTGTTCTTCAGGATGAATACGGCATCCGCATTGATGAAGATGATTACCCCAAACTGACAACGATTCGTCTGATTGCTGAATATCTTGAAAATAAAATGCAATTGAAAAGTTGAAATCAAAAATGGAAACAGGAATAAAGTGTACTATCCCGAAGCAAAAGAAGAACGCAATGTAGTCGCGCACACATGTAAAACATGGAAATTCAATGATATTTTGGCTGATGCCAAAATAAAAGAGCGCTGGGAAAAGGTGCGCAAATATTTTTTTTTGCGCGAATCCACGTATGATATGACCAATCGATGCAATATTCGATGTGAAGGTTGCTATTATTACGAAGGTGAAAAGCAGTTTGCCCATGAAAATCGTAACCCGGAGGATTGGAGTGAACTGATGCGCTCCGAAAAAGCGCGGGGAATCACTTATGTGGTGCTTGCCGGAGCCGAACCGGCCCTTGCGCCGAATTTGCTTCAAACCTGTTATCAGGAAATACAGCTCGGTGCGATTGCATCGAACGGTTTAAAATTTATACCGGCAACTGTGGGTTATAAAATCCATATTTCTGTATGGGGCAACGATAACAACAGCCGGCTTGTGCGCGGCGCGCCGGATATGCTTAAACGCCAGATTGAAAATTACCAAGGCGATTCCCGCGCCGTTTTTGTTTACACATTTACACGCGATAATATTGACCAAATCTACGAAGTAATGGATTTATTGGCTGATTGCGGAGGCAAGGCGACATTCAATATGTTTTCCGCACCTGTGGGTTATAAGGGACATTTACGCCACACGCCGGAATCGCTTGGGCGAACCCGCCTGGCCATGACAGATGTGATGCGCCGCTATCCTAAAAATGTGTTGTTTTCATTCTATAGTGCGGTTGCCCATACACATCAATACGGCTTGCATGACCTTTATAAGTGTTCCTATCCACGCATGAACCCATCTGATGATTTGGGATTGGGGCGCTCTTTCCGCCAATATCGCGCTGATTTAACTTGGGATCGTGATGCAGCCTGTTGCGTCCCTGATACGGATTGTATTGACTGTCGCCATTATGCCGCCGGCAGCGCAGTTGTTACTGCCAGGCTTTTTCGCCATGCGACCGATCCTGAAACTTTCAGCGCTTGGTTAGATTATGTTGACACCTATTTGGCTGTATGGGTAATGGGTTATCAAAAAGGGCGTAATTTAATTGACCAACCGATTTCGCCGCCTGGACATCCAAGTGGTCAATAGGCAGATAAAATAAAGGCTGGAGACTAAATACTGAAAAAGGAGTCGTTTACACAAATGAAAACCGTCAGTTCATTATTGAATCAGGAATGGTATGAACGTTATAAAAGAATTTCCAGACTGAATATCCGCAGTTCGATTTACGATGTCACCAACCGGTGCAACCTTCGCTGCCAGGGATGTTTCTTCTTTTCCTCCGGTGAAGACAAGGCGGCTCCCGAAGAAACGGATATTCGGAAATGGGAAACGTTTATTGACAAGGAAAAGGAGCGCGGCGTCAATCTGGCTATTTTAATCGGCGGCGAACCGACTCTTTGCCTGGACCGGGTCGAAGCGTTTTACAAACGCTTGCCCAGTTTTTGCGCCACCAACGGATTAATCAAACTGCCTCGTGACCGGTTTCCCGATTTGATGGTGGGCATTTCTTTATGGGGCGATGAAGACGATGAAAAAGCCTTGCGCGGTAAAGACACCTTTAGTATTTCCAGTAAAAATTACGAGGGTGATCCGAACACCTATTATTTATATACCATTACACCGCGCCAGATCGACAGAACGGAAAGAATTATTAAAAAAATTCAGGATGTCGGCCTTAAAGCCCATCTGCAACTGTTATCCAATGATGAAAATGCAGATGGTTTTTCATGGCGCGAAGAAGAGTTCCGTGATATTCGGGATGAGATGGATGCCATGTTGGACACCTATCCGAAAACACTCATATCATCTAAATATTACCATAAAGTTATTACCACCGGCACAATGATGGGGCGTCCATTCGGATGGAATGAATGCCCGTCCGTTACCGAATATTTTGACAACCGCAATCCGCGTCCCAAACGCCTGATCCATTTTGTTCGATGGGCGTCCGATTTGAAAACCATGCATCGCTGCTGCACGTCTGAAACCCGTGATTGCACAACTTGCAAAGACGGTGCCGCTCACATGAGCTGGGTGATGGTCAATAAACGCGCCCATATACGCACCCCTCAAGACCTGCAAGGTTGGATTGAAGTTTACGAAATGTTCGCCAAATTATACCAGTTTATTCCCTGGTAATTCAACAGATCGATTTTAAAAATCATTCTACAATTAAGAGGAAATCACAATTGGATAAAGAAACTATTGAAAAAACAAAAAAAACTGCCGCATTATATTTTAAAGACGTGCAAGGCGAAAAGCCCTTTGAGCTTTGGAAAGCCTTTGACAAAGAATTGGCCAAAGACCTTTCCCTGTTTATCACCGGAAAAATGTACGCCCGTGAAAAGATACCTCACCCGACCCGGCAATTGGTCACTGTGGCAGCCCTTACAGTGTTGAACCGCACCGAAGAACTCGCGCTGCATATTCAGGCGGCGTTAAATGTCGGATGCACACCGGAAGAAATTGCCGAAGTCATTTTTCAAACATCTGTTTATGGCGGTGTTCCGGCAACCAATGCCGCTTTAAAAACATTGCGGCAGGTGTTGCAAGACAAGGGGTTATGGCCATGTCAGGAGGATGATTAAGAACACGGACGAAATAACTTCCCATTCTTTAGATTGTAGGGTGCGTTAGGCGTCAGCCGTAACGCACCGAAATCTGAGAATACGGCATGGAGCGCAAAAATTAAGCGACACGGTTTTTTGCTGTCCCCTGAATCCGCCAGCCTCCGGGTGGAGCCGGATGCTGAAAATCGCTTCACTTAATTTTTGCGCTCCTAAACTTTCCATCTACTGATTGTGATTTAAATAAAGGCCAGGTTCATTTGAAGCCATCGTGTGTGGTGCTTGATCTCGCTCTCGCTTTCAGCACCGTCAGGAACCATATCAGCAATTTTCGGAAGATAGCTGTTCCGGCTTCCGAAAATCCCGCAATTAAGATTAGATAACCGTCGCTTCATTATTAAACCTTGATTTTTATTTTTAAGTTATTATTTTCTAACTTTTCTGGAAGTGATTAAAATATTCGGTTCACAACTATTGGGAGAAACTGACATGATTCATGTCGAAAATCTGACGAAGTATTATGACAAGTTCTGCGCCGTTGACAGAATAAATCTGGACATTGCCAAAGGTGAGATTATTGGCCTGTTAGGTCCCAACGGTGCTGGCAAAACCACCACTTTACGGATGCTCACCGGCTATTTCAAACCGACATCCGGTGAAATTCAAGTCAAAGACCTGGCCATTGATGACCATCAGTTAGAGATCAAAAAAATGATGGGCTATCTTCCGGAGTCGGCGCCTTTGTATCACAGTATGCTGGTATATGACTATCTGGATTACATTGCGCGGATTCGGGGGCTTGGCGGAGATAAGAAACTGGCGCGCATCCGCAAACTCGTAGAACTGTGCGGGCTGGGCGGCATCATGCACAATACGATCAGCGAGCTTTCTAAAGGATTGAAGCAGCGCGTGGGATTGGCACATGCTATGATGACCGATCCTGAGATTTTGATTTTAGATGAACCCACATCCGGCTTGGACCCGAACCAGATTGCTGAAATTCGGGAAATCATTCGCCAAATCGGTCGTGAAAAAACCGTTATTCTTTCCACTCATATTTTGAGTGAAGCTGAAGCGACCTGCGACCGTATTGTGATTATCAATCAAGGCAAAATTATTGCGGATGGCAGCACCCAAGACCTGAAACAGGCGGCCACAAAAGAACGGTTTATCCGTATCTCGCTTTTGGATGCGCCGTTCGACGATGCGTCCGCGCTTATCAATCCCATTGATGGGGTTGAGCGGGTGGAACAATTAAACAGCACGGATAATGGACGCCTTGATCTCAGATTGACCTGCCGTTCTGAAAGCGATCTGAGAAAATATATTTATCAGGCGATTAAAGCAACTGACTGGATATTGGTGGAAATGCACCAGGAAACCAAGACTCTGGAAACCATTTTCCGTGAACTGACTAAAGAGAACTAAGGAGAACTGACATGACCCAAGCGATTCACATTTTGACAAAAGAAGTGAAAGATTACTTTATCACACCAATCGCTTATATCGTTATATCCATCTTTTTGTTAATTACCGGATGGTTTTTTTTCACAACTTTTTTTCTTTACAACCAAGCTGATTTACGCCAATTTTTTAACCTTTTGCCGATCACTTTCGCCTTTGTCATTCCGGCGATTACCATGAAACTGTTTGCCGAAGAAGTCAATGTAGGCTCTTATGAGGTGCTGATGACGCTGCCGGTTACGATGAATGACATTATCATCGGAAAATTTCTGGCCGCTGTCGCGTTCCTTGGCGCTTGCCTGATTCCTACGTTGGCGTATCCGATCTTTATCACATTTATGGGCCAATTGGACTGGGGGCCGGTGATTGCCGGTTACGCCGGAGCCATCTTGCTCGGAGGCGCTTTTGCTGCGGTGGGCCTGTTCGCATCATCCCTGACGCGCAACCAGATTATCGCATTTATCGTGGGCATGGTGATATGCTTCGCACTGACCACGATTGATAAAATGCTGTTTTTCTTTCCCCAGATACTGATAAGTGTAATAGGCTATCTTGGTGCTGATTATCATTTTCAGAATATCTCCAAAGGCGTAATCGATTCGCGCGATATTATCTATTTCAGCAGTGTAATTTTTATCGGTCTTTATGGCGCGAATCTTGCCATGCGATCCCGAAATTAAGGAGTGCGATATGAAAAGTATTTTTGGTAAATATTTAAAATTGTTTATTTATCTCGTTGTTGTGGTTCTGATCAATTTAGTTGGCGCGACCCTGTTTTTCAGGCTTGATCTGACTGAAAACAATCTATACACCCTTTCCGAGGGGAGTCAGAAAGTTGTTGCCACACTTTCCGAACCTTTAACCATTAATGTCTTTTTCACCAAAGACCTTCCCGCGCCCCATAACAATACTGAACGCTATCTTCATGATCTTCTGGAAGAATATCACCGTAATGGCAATCGGTTTTTTAACTATCAGTTTTTTGATGTTGATCCCGAATCTGAAGGCGTGAGTTCTAAAACGCAGGAAAATCGTGAAATCGCCAATAATTACGGGATTAGTCCCATTCAAATTCAATTGATCGAAAAAGATCAGGTCAAGTTTACCAAGGCGTATATGGGGCTTGTTATCATCCACGGCGATCAGATTGAACGTATTCCCACAATCACAAGCACCGAAGGATTGGAATATAAGCTGACCACTGCGATTCAGAAGCTGAATAACAAAGTCAGCGCCTTGTTGAATCTGACCGATAAAATAGATATTACCCTTTATATGTCTTCCGCGTTAAAACAGGTGGCTCCGTATATGGGACTCAAAGAGCTGCCTCAATATCCCCAGGAAGTTGAAAAGATTGTTGAAAAGCTAAATTCCAAAACGTATGGGAAACTTGCTTACAAATATATTGATCCGACAGCTGCGCAAATTCCGGCTGCGGACCTGGCAAAATATCATCTCACAGCCCTGAAATGGCCGGCAATTAAAAAAGCGAATATTCCACCCGGAAATGGCGTTATCGGTATGGTCATGTCATACAGCGGTAAAATGTCAGAAATTCCTCTTCTTAAAGTTATGCGTATTCCGATTATCGGCACCCAATATGATTTGACTGAAATAAGCCATTTGGAAGAGCTTATCAGTGATAATTTGGAATCACTGGTGGATATTAATGAAAAACTCGGCTTTCTGGCCGATCATGGCGCTTTGAATATATCAGCTTTTGCCGCTCCTATGGGAATGAGGCAGCCGCAAGGAGCAACCGAGCTGGGCAAACTGCTTAGCCAAAATTATTCTTTAACACCTGTCAACATCAAAGAGGACGGAATACCTGAAGGGCTTAAAAGCCTTATCATTGCGCGTCCGACTGAAAAATTTTCCGATTACGAACTCTGGCAGATTGATCAGGCGCTTATGCGGGGAACCGACTTGATGATTTTACCGGATCCCTTTAATGAAGTTATGCCGCCTCGACAGCAACAGTTCGGTATGCAAGGGCCGATGTTTGTCCCTGCTGACACCGGGCTGAATAAACTCATGGCGCACTGGGGCGTCAACGTCAACCAAGCGTTGGTGATGGATAAAAACTGTTATAAACAACGCCTTCAACAACAATTTGGCGGCGGCGAATCCCCGCTTTATTTTGCGCCTATTATAAAAAATCAAAACATTAATCGCGACCTTCCTTTTATGAATAATATCAAAGGTATGGTGGCTCTGAAAATTGCGCCACTGGCATTGGACCAAAAACAGATTGAGGCGAACAAAATAACGGCCCACCGGCTGTTTGCTTCATCTGCGGAATCATGGGAAATGCGTGGCCGTATCAATCTAAACCCGATGTTTATCCGTCCGCCTACTGATGAAAAAGAGTTTGCCAGTGTGCCTCTGGCTTATTTGCTGGAAGGCGAGTTCACTTCCTATTTTAAAGGCAAGCCCATGCCTGAAAAGCCGGCGGAGAAAAAAGAGGAAGGTGCTTCTGAAAACAAGGCGGATGCAATCAAACCGGAGGATGAAGCCAAAGCGGATAAAGACAAAAAACCTGAAGCGGATTTGTCTGAAATTGAAAGTCAGGGCAGTTTCATTGCAAAAAGCCCCCCTGGCAAAATTTTTATCATGGCGTCATCCGAAATGCTCAAAGATAATGTCATTGATCCGGCAGGCCAAAGCCCCAATTCAATGTTTATCCTGAATGTGGTTGATGCGTTAAACAATCGCGCCGACATTGCGGCTATGCGGAGCAAAGTTCAACGTTTTAATCCGCTTGACGAAACCGACCCCGCACTGAAAACTTTTACCAAAGCATTTAATATTGCAGGACTGCCGATTCTGGTTATTCTATTTGGTCTGTTTGTCTGGATTCGACGCCATTCACGCAAAAAACAGCTTCAGATGCTTTTTCCCTGATAAAGAGTGCAAGGTGCCAGACTCGCAAACTGAAGTTTGCACTCCAACTTAGGAGGAGTGCAAGCTTTAGCTTGCTTGCGTACCGGCCTTACAAATTGAAGTTTGTACTCTGGATGTTGAGAGGAGCGCAAACTTCAGCTTGCAAGAATAAAACATTGTTTAAAAATGCAAAAAGGAAATACGATGAAACTAAAAAAAGAATATATCATTCTGCCTGTTATTATTATTGCACTGGTTTTATATTTGGTTCTGCATAAATCGAATCGCACCAATTATACATTGCCCCAAATCGACAAAGTTACAGTTAAACAAATTGATAAAATTGAAATCAAAAAAGGCGCTGACACTATTGTACTGAATAAAAAAGACGGTGCTTGGTTACTCGGTGAGCAAGCTTTTCCGGCTGATTCTGCAAAAACGGATAAAATGCCGGATATGATAGCAAATCTGACGCTATCGGCATTGGTTTCCGAATCGAAAAATTATACGCGTTATGAGTTAGACAATGCGCAAAAAATTACGATCAAAGCTTGGGAAGGCAGCACTTTGTTGCGTGCATTTGATTTAGGTAAAGCTGCGGCCACTTTTCAACACACGTTCGTCAAATTGGATGAAAATACGAATGTGTATCATGCCAGAGGCAATTTTCGTTCAACCTTTGATAAAACGCTCAGTGATCTCAGAGATAAAATTGTGATGTCCTTCAAACAAGATGAAATCATCGAAATCAGCGTTACATGGGATAAAGCGGCAATAGTGTTGAAGCAAAAGGAAATTGATAACTCACCTGCACCATCCGATAAAGACCCCGATAAAAATAAAGACGCCCAACCGGTTAAAGATGAAAAAGCCGCGCCGGCGGTACCGCCAACAAAGATATGGGAAAGTGCGGATGGTCAAAAAGTGAACGAAAATGAGATCAAGAGTCTGTTGACGATGCTTTCCGATTACAAATGTAAATCATATATCAAGGATAAAACCAAAGACGATCTCGCCAACCCGCTCACCGTGGTAATGTTGAAAAGCTCCGAGGAACACACAATAGCACTTTATGCTAAAACGGACAAAGAGGTAAAAACCACTCCAGCCGTTTCATCTGCCAATGCGTATCCCTTTTTTCTGGATGATACGCAAGTTGAAAATTTGAATAAAAAAATCGACGCTTTAATTAAAAAAGAAACTCCTTCCAAAGATCAAAAAGCAGCGGAGGCAGAAAAACCGGTGGCCGAAACAAAAGTTTCGGAAGACGCCAAAAAATCGGATTAAATTAAGCATCGGCGGAAGTGCTGATTGCGATGTTCTCACACTTCCGCTATTCGTTATTTTCCAAATACCAGTTGCGAATATGCTGCCCGCCAAACGCCATATTGTACCACTCCTTAACGCGTGTCTTGACTAAATAATTGCCACTGCCAAAATATATGGGTACAATTACGCATTCTTTTTCACAAGTAATTTTTTCAATATTTTTATAAAAGCGCATTCTTTTTTGAGGGTTTGACGCTTTTTTTGCTTGGGCTGTTTCAACTACAAATTGCACAAGCGATGCTGAAGGATTATAAGAAATTTTATTATATGAATGTAAATTTAAAAGCATATTAAACCAAGCACTTGCATCCGGGTAGGCACCGCGCGCATCAAACTGAAAAATATGCAAATCTCCTGGTTTAGCCAGTGCATCTTGATAAGCACCCCATTCTCTTTGATCAAGTTTTATCCGGATGTTCAAATAGTGATTCAAAAATGTTTGAACCGCCTTAGCTATTTTCGTATGTCTTTCAGATTGAGGATATAACAATTCTATTTTGGGAAACCCATTGCCGTCTGGGTAGCCAGCCTCTGACAGCCATTTTTTTGCCAGAACCGGGTTGAATTTAATACCTATATTATCTTGGGGAGCGATGGAACCGAACGCGGGCGGGGGGGTCAAAGTTGTGGTGGAAATTTCGCCTCCCCGAGTGACCAAACGAATGAGAAGATCACGATTAATCGCTGCGGAAATGGCTTTCCGAACAAGAATATTATCTAAAGGTGGCTTTGGGTTAAAGATATACGTATATGTGTAAAGCAGAGCCTGTTGGGAATACTCGTTCACTAACACCGGATGCTTTGCTATATTGGAAAGTTGGTCTAACGGGAGCGGCAAATAGTCACCTCCCGTGATATCAAGTTGATTATTTTTGTACATCGCCAATCCTACCTTACTAACAGGTAGTATATAGTAATGCACTTGGGGGATACGAACTTTTTCAGCCTCGTAATATAAGGGGTTTTTTTGCAGGATTGTTTGGATACTCTCTTCCCGAAAAATCAGTTTGTATGCTCCGTTAGTTTGTATGTTTGAAAGTTCAGTCCATTTTTCAGCATATTTTTCAATAGTACTGCGCGGCAGCGGATGATAAACAGGCAAAGCGGTCAACATCGGAAAATAAGCACAAGGTTTCTCAAGCTTAAACCATAATGTAAAATCGTCAAGTGCTTTTACGCCAATTTTAGAAACATCCTCAATATAACCTTTATGAATTGCCCGACTATTTTCCAGGACAAATAAGGCTTCCTTCAATTGCACATCTTCTGTTTCCAACTTAATATTGCGCTGAATCGCCCATACAACATCGTGTGCGGTAACGCGTTCACCATTCGTCCATTTAGCGTCTTTACGCAAGCGGAACAGATAAAAAAGGCCGTTTTTGCTGACTTGCCATTCTTCTGCCAATTCTGGTGCAGGCTGGTATGTTTCAGGGGTAAAAGATGTCAACCCTAAAAATAACTGTTCTATAATTTCTGACGCATTTTTATCAGTGGCCAGCCCCGGATCGAGTGTTTCAATTTTGCCATCAAGCGGAATTCTTAATGTGATATCTTCTAATATTTCAAACGGGTTCACATCCCACTCCATTTTTTGTTGTATATAGACAAACTGCCCATTGACAACTTTTTTAAAATAGAGCTTCTTTCCGATGATATCGCCATTTTGATCAAATTGATAGGATCCTGACACGCCATTCCAGGGCGGAAGGAAATGCAATGTCGTACTCACCTGTGTCGGTACAGTCGAACCGCTTTTTTCCATCGCATGCATTAAAATCTGAATCGCATCGTAGCCTTGAGCCTCCCAGGCATCAGGCGCGATGAAATATTCAGATTTAAAACGTCTCACAAAAGCGCGCGTAACTGGGGAAGTTAATTTAGGGTTGAAAAGAGACGGCACAATGGTTCCGTCAGCAGCGGGACCGGCTATCTGTATTAAGCCTATGTTATCTAGGCTCAACCCGCCCCCTCCCACAAAAGGAATCGTTACGCCCATAGCGCGTGCTTGTTTTATAATGTTAGCCGCGGGAATGAGGGGACCGCTCAACAAAACGGCATCAATACCTGTATCATCACCATTTTCAAACTTTTTGATCTCGGCAATCAGCTCATTGAAAGCCTTACCATTCTTCGGATACGATTTTTGAGCGACAATTTCTATTCCTAATTCTGTGGCTTTTTCAAAGAAAATTTTCGTATTTTTGGAAGACATCTCATTTCTAAGATAGACGATCATCATCTTTTTAAACTTTTGGTTAAGTGAAAAAGCAGCTATTTGCTGTCCGCTCTGTCTGGATGATAACAAATTTCTGAATGTGTTGGGAAAACCGTGCTGAGTCAGATCAGGGCTTGTTGATTCTGGTGAAATAAACACAAGGCCGGCACTATTATATGTAATTGATACTGGTATAGCCACACCTGAAAAAGGATGTCCGACTACAGCTACAACATTTCCATTGGCAGAAATTTCCCTGGCGATGGCCAGTCCCTTGTCAGAGTCGCCTTCATCATTATATATCAGTGGTCTGATTTTGCGATTCAATATGCCGCCACGCTGGTTCAATTCTTTAACAGCCATAAGAGCGCCTTGGAGAAAAGAAAACGGCCCGGTTGTATCCACTATTGCGATCACGATATCGTTATCTTTAGACGCATCGGCGATTTGCGCTCTTTTTTCGGCGGTAACATCTGCGTTGCATCCGCAGACGGACAAAAGTAGCAATATAAACAAAATGAAACGGATCGTATTGTCAGTTGCACTCTGTATAGTTATTTTTTTACGAATCATTTGTTTTAAAATTCAGTGTTTTGGAAGGGGGAGCTTATAGCACTTACTGGTATCCTTTATTTACCAGTTTACGCTTTTTTGAATATAGGGTGTGCAAAATTTTCGTGTTGATGAAAAAAGTGTAAACTACTTTTTAGCATTGTATGAAGAATGCACACTTACTTCTGATTTTTGAGGATAGGCTTGTTGTGGTAATTACAGAGTTAAAAGGGACGAAGCGAAACAGCTTTCCACTTTACATCCTCAAGTCATTTGTTCTTCCTGGTCAGCGTGGATTTAAACAGCAAAATAAACATAACGATGAAAGCCAATATATAAATAGCTAAAAAATTATATTCCAACCGCATTATATATTCCACGGGAAAATTTGACGAAATGTAAATATGATAGTATGTATTGGCTACCAAAACCGCCATGATCGTTAATATACGCAGCCAAGGCAAACTAACCGGCTTATAGAGAACTGATAATAAGCATATTGACATGATCAGAAGCGGAACAAAATATTTTTGGGCATCTTGATTGAAGGCCGTTCTTTTTATTTCAATATCTGCGTTGAACTGGGAATAATTGATCCGCGTTGCCTGTGCGTCAAAAAGATCCGGAATTCCGAGACTGGAAACATTGCTTATAATATCCTGATAATACGAAACAGCGCTAACATTCCATTCGCCGGAATTCTCTAATATGATGCTTTCCGGTAATACGGAGACCCCAAAACTGTCACGAAGATAGATCAAGCTATTTTGGCCGCGGTTGGCATGATGAAAAGATATGGTTAAAACAGGTCGGTTAAAAGGATATTGATGAAAATCAAAATCACCTTTGAAAGCCGCTTTGGGGAAATGATATAATTTGTAGGTAACGTCACCATCTTTTTTTTCAATAAGAGGTTGAGCAAATATTAGCGGCTTTACAGCCTCTGCAAATATAATTTCTGAAGGATCAAATTCACCTTTAAAACGAAATGTCAGGAGAAAGTCAACCGTGTAACTCGAATTTTCTATATCCAAATTGCTTATTGAGTTAATACTGAAGTTTGTTTGGACCACCTGAGTAGGGACCATCACCTGGTCATTAACGAGGATTATTTTTTCGTTTAAGTACATTTGTAACAAATTAGTGCTTGAATCAATATCCGAAATGAAATGATATTGTGAAAAATTTGGGATAAACTTTTGATTTTCATACAATCCGACTACCAAAGGCATACTGACATCCCCTTTTGTATTAAAGAAAATATCACCGGTGACACCATGCACAGCATTGTTGCGGTTGTAAGAACTGACCAGAGCTGCACGAACCATTCTCCTGTGCCGGCGTATTTGACGTTTTCCTTGTAATTTAGCTTTTTTGACGGCTTCTGCGACCATCATAATCGCATCATAATAAACTGCCGCTACTGCCGAAGGCTCCTCTTTATATTTTTGCCGATAATCTTTTTTGAAAGTTTGCGCCTTTATATTCGCACCGCCAGTAAGAAACGGAGATACCATAAGAACGCCTTCCATTGCTTTAAGCGTCTCGTCATAGTTCGTATAAACGTCATCAATGTATAATGTCTCGATAGCTAAGATAGGATAATCAGTCTCTAAGGTTTTTAGCAAATTTATAATTTTAGTGAAATAATTTTTTTGAGCCGCTATGAAAATCATTCCCGGATCATATCCGAATTCCAATTCTTCTAAAACAGGCTCCATATTATCATATAATTTAGAATGTTCTTCAGGTTCTAAACTCCACTCTTTTTTTATTTCGAGTCCTATCATCTGAGCCGTTTCTTCAAAATTCTTAACCATCTCAAAACCTAACTGATTTCTGGTATAAATGATGCTCACCTTATTTTTCTTTAGCGCTTTTTTTATGTAATTAGCACTGAAGTCGCCCCATGACGCATACGACGGTGTTATTCGAAAGCACCAATCATTTTCCGCAGTAACCTTTTCAGATGTAGTAGAAGCCGTTATGACGGGAATTTCGGCTTTTTTATAAATAAGGCTGGCGACAATGGAAGTTTCACTGTCAGTATGTCCTATCACAGTTAGAATATTATCGCTTGAGGCGATTTTGGAAGCTATTCGCAGCGCACTGTCAACATCGCCCTGGTCATCAAAGGAGCGTAATTCAATTTTGCGGCCATCAATTCCTCCAGCTTGATTTACTTGATCAATGTACAAGCGAACTCCTCTGAATGCTTCAGTCCCCGAAGCTTTATATATTCCGCTGTCAGATGCTACCAATGCAATATAAAGCGTCCCTTCTTTAAATGGGTCGTTTTGTGATTCCAAAGGTGTTTCCGATAATTTCGCTAGATGGTTCGGTAATTCAAGGTTATAAACAAACAGTCCGCATAAAATTATAAAAACCGTTGAATATATAAACAGCATGATTTTCATCTGATATACGCCCCTCCCCAAGCCGCCAATGCCGCCAAAGGATGCATAATTTTACCCACATACATCATCAGCTTAAACTTTGGGTCATTAACTTTTTGTTTACCGTTTCTGCTGTAACGAATAAATATTAGGATCGATATTAAAATAGCGAGGAGGAGCAACGCATAGACAGCTAAAAGCACATATTCAAAGGGAGTGATATATTGAACGGTGAAATTGTTTAAATATTTATAATGAAAAGCGCCCGTTATCAGCAGCACGCTAAGAATGACCAGCAATCGAACCAGATGCCACTCATAAGGCATAAAATAAATTAAGTATAAACAAGCGATAATCATTAAAAGCGGTAAAAATTTTTTTACAGCGGCACTGTTATCATTTCGTTTAATCCGGATTTGGGCGTTAAAGCGGGAGTATTGAACCGCTTTGCGATAATCATCCTCTTTTTTAATTCCAAATCCGGGAATATAATTTAATACATCCTGATAAAACGAAATATTGTTTATAACCCAACCCGTAACGGCGTTAAGCCTTGTTTTACCAATATTTTTCTCATGCTGAACAGGCATACCCAAAACATCGGGAACAAGAACCAAACTGTTTTTAACCAGGGATGTGTGATAAAAACGGATGGGCAGATTATGTTGTTCGAAAGGATAATCATGCAAACTGAAATCACTTTTAAAGTCGGCTCTGACACGAAAGGCCCGGATAGTGAGATCGCCGCGTTTCGTTTCTAAAAACAGATGGTCCAATTTTACCGGTTCAACCGCATTTTCGAATTTGATGCCTGAAAAGTCAAAATTATTTTTAAAACGAAACCAAAGATAAAAATCAGCTGTAAATTTTTTATTTTGCATATCCAGGTTACTGATTTCATTAATATCAATACCTGTATATACCACTTGGGTTTTTTTCATTATTTTTCCGTCCACCATTATTGTCTTATCTTTGATGGCTTCTTTGAGCGTCGCCGATGAATCTTGTAAACTCTGTATCAAATGATATTGGACCGATGCCGGAATAAATTTTTTATCTTGATAAAAACCCACCATCAAAGCGCCTCCGGTATCACCGTTTTTATCAAAAAAAATTGGTCCGCGCAGTCCTTGAACAGCTTTTTCAGGATTATTCATGGAAGTCAATGCAACCCGAATATCATTCCGCTTAAGGCGGATATTGGATTTACCGTCAATTTCGGCTTTTTTAAGTGCTTCGACAGCAACAAGTATCGCATCATAATAACACGCCCCTATCCATGAAGGCCACTTATTAGAGCGCGCTATAAATTCTTTCTGGAAATGCATCGCTTCCTTATTGGCGGTGGCAAACAAAACAAACGTTGTGGCATATATCCCATTCGTATAGTATCCGGGCCGTTCCTGTTCACGGGGATAGTTTTCATAAGCACTCGAAAAAGTAGGTGCCGTAAAGGAACCAGGGCCGATGACCGCATAATCGCTGATAGCATGTTTTAATAATGATATGATTTGAGCGCTTTCAAGGCTGCCTGCCGCGATAAAGATCATGCCTGGATTTTTGACCGACCTTAGTTCCGCTATAATTTTTTGTAAATCCCGTTCCATTTGGCTCGGCTGGGGATCAGCTACCCAATCTCTGTTTAATGCCAAGCCGATTTGATTGGCCACTTTTCGAAACTGTTCGGCCAGGTTGGAAGCATAGCTACCATCAGCGACAGATATCATGCTAACAGATTTTTTCTTTAAAATGCTTTTGATATAGTTAGCAATAAAGCTGCTCTGGATAGCGTTATTCGGCACCACTCTAAAATACCAGTTGTTACCCTTGGTTATCCTTCCGGCCGTCGCTGATGCGGTTATGACGGGAATTCCGTTTTTGCGGTAGATTCTTCCGGCGGCTATAGAAGCTGAACTGGAATAATGACCCAAAACAAGCAAAATGTCTTTGCTCGCAGCAATTTCGGATGCCGCCTGCATAGCGGCTTTGGCTTTATTTTTATCATCAAAGATGCGCAGCTTGATTTGGCGGCCATGCAGCCATTTTGCCTGGTTCACCTTATCAAGATATGAATTAACCGCTTGTTTGATCTCATCACCTTCGGCTTTGCGCGGGCCGCTCAGGGGTGCTGCCAAAGCAATCCAAAGTGTTTCCTTCTCAGCATAGAACATTTTATAGACGCCAAAGGAAGCACCCAGGATAATACTGATGATTGTTAAATGAATCGTTAATTTTTTTTTCATCGAATTACAGTTTCAAAGTTGTGTGCTTCAGGCGTTATTCATTATTTTTCAAATACCAATCACGAATATGCTGTCCGCCGACCGCCGTATTATACCAACCCTGGACTCGAGGTTTAAGCAGATAATTGCCCTTTCCAAAAAAAAGCGGCATAATCAGGCACTCTTTTTCGCAAAGAATTTGTTCAGCGCGTCTGTAGATCAGCTTTCTTTTCTTAGGATTCAATTCAGTTTCCGCTTGCAATATTGCGGCAAGAAACTCCCACTTTGCAAGTAAATATTCCCGGCTGATTTTCCCGGCCGAATAAAGTTGGTCGAACTTATCAAACCAGGCGTTGGCATCCGGATATTCACCCCGCATTTCAGCTAAGTATATATATAAATCGTCAGGGTTTGCCAAAGCATTTTGATAGTCAGAACCTGATTTCTCATCTAACTTGATTTTGATATTTAAATAATGCCTTAAAAATGTCTGTATGGCGCTTGCGATTTTCAGATTCCTTTCAGATTCAGGATAGGTAAGCGTAATTTCCGGAAACCCTTTGCCGTCAGGATACCCCGCTTCAGCTAACTGTTTTTGAGCTAAAAGGGGGTTAAAAATGATGCCGATTTTCTTTTTCTTATCAATTTCAACCGCCGCCCCGAATGCGGGAGGCGTTGTCAGGGTTGCAGCAGCACTCTCATTTGACTGAGTCACCATAAGGATAATCAGATCACGATTGATGGCTGCAGAAATCGCTTTGCGAACCAAAACCTTGTCAAGCGGTGGTATGGGATTGAACAAGCAAGTATATGTGTAAAGCGACGGTTGTAGTGAATATTCTTTCGTCAGAGTCGGATTATTCAATATGCTCGTCAGTTTACTATGCGGAAGGGGCAGATAGTCACCGCCCATAATGTCAAGCAGGTTTTCCTCGTACATCGCCAGGCCGATTGCGCTTTGCGGTATGATATAGTAACGCACTTCCGGGATTTTAACATCTTTGGCATTATAATATTGAGGGTTTTTTCGTAAAATGACCTGGACTCCCTTTTTATGTAAGACAAGCTTATAAGACCCGTTGGTTTGGATATTTTCAGGCAGTGTCCATTTTTTGGCATGTTCTTCAATTGTTTTGCGCGGCAGCGGATAATAAACGGGAAGGCTGGTCAATGCCGGAAAATAGGGATAGGGAGCTTCCAGCTCGAACCACAATGTAAAATCATCAATTGCCCGAACACCGATTGCAGCGTCATCTGTTATCTTGTTATCTCGAATGGCGCTAGCATTTTTCAAGACCGACAGACCGTCTTTTTTTATCTTTTGAGGCTTTTTGCCTTCTTGGGTCGGCTTGATATTACGTCGAATGGCCCAGACAACATCATGCGCGGTGACCGGATCGCCGTTTGTCCAAACAGCGTCCTGTCTCAATCGAAATAAATAATAAATCCCATTTTTACTGACGTTCCATTCTTCCGCCAATTCAGGTGCAAGGGTAAGCGTACCAGGAGTGTAATCGGTCAGACCTAAAAATAGCTGTTCAATCACTTCAATAGAACTCTTCCCTTGAGCCTTCCCCGGATCAAGAGTCGCAACAGCGCTGTCAAGCGGAAGTCTTAAAGTAATATCTTCCAGCACTTCAAACGGGCTTATTTTATTCTCTGAGTCGCGTTTGATAAACTGAAATTCGCCATCTTTGAATTCCTTAAAAAAAAGGTCTTTGCCTGTAATATCGCCATTGGAAGTAAAAGAATAACCGCCGGTGACGCCATGCCACTTATTCATAAAATGCAAAGTGGTGCTGACCGCCATCGGAACAACAGACTCGCTTTTTTCAAATGCGGCTGCCAAAACGCGTACGGCATCATAGCCCTGAGCGGCCCAAGTATCTGGCACAATACTATATTTTTTTTTAAATTGTCTTACAAAGGCGCGCGTAATCGGGCTGGGATGCTTTGGGTTAAAAACAGTGGGGAGGATGACGCCTTCGGCCGCTTTACCGGCTATATGAATAAGTCTGGGGGAATCAAGTATATCACTTGTGACGATCGGTACGTTTACGCCCATATTACGCATTTGCTTTATCAAATTGGAACCGCTGACAGCCCCGCCGGCTCCTAAAAAGACCGCATCAAATTCAGTTTTTTTGATAATGCTGGCAATCATAAACCGAAAATCTTTTTCCCAATCGGAATAGGAGCTTTTAGAAACAATTTCGATATCTTTTATATCATTAATATGTTTATGAAAAATGTTAGCCAAGTACTTGCCATAACTGTCTCGATCATAAATAATGGCAACCTTTTTATAGCCTTGACTATGGACAAATTTGGCTATTTCTTTTCCTGTCACCATATCTGATGGAATATTTCTTAAAATAAATTTATCGTCAGAGCGTGTTAGATCAGGATCGGATGCCCCAGGCGAAATCAAAACGATTCCGCTGGCTTCATAGATAATGGATGCTGGGATAGCCACACTGGACCAGCGATGCCCAATAACGGCCACAACATCTGGGTTCTTTGCAAAATTTTTGGCGATTTCACGTCCAACTTGAGCATTCCCGGTATCATCTTCAAATATAGGCCGAAGTTTTCTTCCTAAAACACCACCTTCTTTGTTCAATTCTTCAAGCGCCATGGTTACGCCTTCATGATAAAGATTCGGCTGGCGTTTCGTATCCACAATTCCGATAACAATATCACCAGTTGTTTTGACAGCTCTGGCAGCTCTTTTTTCAATCATTGTGGAAGAATCGCATGATGAAATCAACAAAAAAGAAATGAAAATGAGCGATTTTATCTTATTTTTTTGCATGTTCAACGGCTTGTTTGTCCATATTCAATATAATCGGCAGTCCAGCTTCTCCGTTCCCGATAATGACGACTTTGGCATTCTTTGATTTGGCTATTTCCTCAGTCGCCTGAACGCCTTTCCATTTTAATATTTCACCTTCGGGAAGCGACGATGCGATGGTTTTGAGTTGATCACGAATACCTTCGCCTTCAATGCGCTTTCTTTGTGCTTCTTTTTTTTCTTTTTGGACAATAAATTCATGAGCTTGAACAAGGTGTTTTTGTTCTATTTTATACCTGATTGCTTTGGCCACACTTTGCGGAAGGTCGATACGCTTGATAAGCACCGAATCAACATCTATATAGCGTTGCGCCACTTGTTCGATGGCCTGGTTTATTGCTTTGATAATAACAGCCCGGCCGGTGGTATAAATTTCCTCGGCACCCATTGTACCGATAATCTCACGTAAGACCGCCTCAATTTCAGGAATGATGACTTTCTGAGGATATTCCGGCCCGACTTTCTGGTGAAGCACACCCAACAACTTATATTTGGGCGCATACCGAATAGATAAAAGCAAGTGAACTTTTAAGCCGGTGTTGGTTAATACATCCATATCCGGGTGGGTTTCCTGAATCCGGACATTATAGATATACATTTTATCCCAGGGATAAATCAGATGGAAACCTTCAGGATAAACATAATCAATCTCAGTTCCTTTAAACCGATCCCAGTGTACCCCCGCTTCCCCGGGTAAAATGCTAAAGAAAATACGTTGACTCATATAAGCAATTCCGATCAATATCATAAGGCAAATAACCGGAAGCAAAATGATGTTTCTTTTAAACCTGGCTTTAATATTTGATAAGAATTGCTTCATTCTCTTTTTTCTTTCCGGACGCGGCGATTGATCTTATTGAGCCGCTCCCACGGTTAGGGTATCCCCGAATTGTTCGATCAGATTCCTGATCTGTTGAGCGTCTCCCATTTCTATGTTCCGAAATTCAAAACCTGAACCATATAAATCCGAATGTACGTCCTTGCGACACCACACACAGCGTACATCAAATTTAAACTCCCGTGTCCCGCTTTCAGGTTTCGTATTAGGAATGTCCATCTTGAACTCATATACTTCATCCACGGTGAGCGCTTCCCTGCTCATAAGCCTGATTCCCGACATAGAAATATCTACCACGCTGCCGACGAGATGACCGTCAGTTCGGTTAAAAACGGCTATATAGATCAAGCGAACCCTGTTAAGCCAGCGTCTTCTAATTTCCATACCTCGAATAAGGCTCAATAATTTACTAAACATCTATATAATTTCACAATTGAAGTGATAAATATTGCCTTGCTTCTTATCCCCACACGCTAACATGGGAACAATAAGCCGATTCCAATACATCCCGCTTCCACCGACAAAATACTAAAGGAAAACGGAAGCAAAATGATGTTTCTTTTAAACCTAGTGTTTTGTCAAGGTTTAGTTGACGGGTAAACTGTCAACAAAGCCTTTTAATAGCGGCATGTTTGGCACCTGCCAACCGTCACCGTCAGTTAAACCTTGACAGAACATTATCCTTAATAGTTGATAAGAATTGCTTCATTCTCTCTTTTCTTTCATGACACGGCGATTGACCTTGCTTAAGCCACTCTCACGGCTAGGCGATATACCCGAACTGTTCGCTCAGACTCCTGATCAGTTGTGTGTCTTTCATTTCTATGTTCCGGAGCTCAAAGCCTGAATCGTAAAAATCCGAGTAGCCCTTGTTACACCATATACAGCTTACGTCAAATTCAATCTCCCGGGTCCCAATTTCAGGCTTTGTTTTGGGTAGCGCCATTTTGAGTTCATAGACTTCGTCCACGGTGAGCGCTTCCTTGCCCATGAGCTTCAGTCCCTGGACGGAAACATCTACTACGTTGCCGACGAGATGTCCGGTAGTTCGGTCAAAAACGAGCAGATGGTAAAACAAGTGCACCCTTTTAAGTCTGCGCCTTTTGAGCTTCAAACCTCGAATAATACTCAACAGCTTACCAAACATCTTTACAATCTCCCAATTCAATGATATGTATTGCTTCTCATTCTCACACGCTAACATGGGAACAAGAAGCGAAGACGTTACGTGGTTCTAACCCGGACCATTTTTCTTGTGATAAGCAGGTCCTCCTATGTGGTTTTTTTCGTATCACCCGCCTGTTTTTTAGGTGCTTCTTCTTTTTTCCGTCTTCCCATACTTTTTTTAATATCAGTAGCCACCTTTTCGCCCTCTTTCAACATATCCTTATAAAAGTTCTTAACTTTTTCAGGATCGAAGGTTAAAAAGGTTCCTCCCGAAGCAAAATGCTGAACGAACACTTTACCGATAGCATAAGTGGCGGCACCGCCAAGAATTGGCATGGTGACAACGCCGGCAGTTTGTCCCATCGCAGGGAGAAATTTACTGATACTGGCCGCCAGAGGCGTAGCTATTGCCAACGGCAGCACACCACCAACCAGAGAAGATAGAATATTTTTGACAGAATCTTTAAAAAAGGGAATATCATACATTTTGGCGAGTTTTCTGAGTAAATTTATTTGGATACCTGTCAGACAGGCAAAATCTGCCAATGGCACAGGTATCAAGCTCACACCCATTGCATAATAAACATGATGCCTGATCAGTTTATCCAAATCATCATTTGACATATTTGTTTCTGTTTCTTCAATTTTTTTTGTTTCAGCTTGCATTTTTCACCTCCGTTATTTCAGTAAAATGATATAATTCATCTTCAGTTCGATCTCTATTCTTTTTTTATTTCTTATCAGACACCAAAAGTAGCATAAAGCCAATCAAAGGTGAAAGCAGAATAGAACTAAAGAGATAACCCCAAAAACCCATTTTTCGATTTAATCCGGCCATGCCGAGCACCAAGCTCAAACCGAAATAAACGATTTGGACATTCATCGGATATGAAAGCACTATATTCAATGGTAGAAAAGATGCCATCTGTTCACCCCCTTTGCGATCATCATTATTTTTTTATTCGCATACTGTCAGAAAAGCCGGCCATAATCAAGTCTAAAAATACGGTCAGCCACATTAAAAAAGCGGTCATCATGAGTGACAGCAATAACTGTTTTGCCCTGTGCTTTAAATTCAGCCAGCAACTCTTCGTAAAAGTAGCGCTTAAAATAAGGGTCCTGATCGGCAGCCCATTCATCAAAAACAAAGATAGGTTTATCTTCCAATATAGCGACAATCAAGGCCATTCGCTTTTTTTGTCCCACTGATAAATCTGACGTACTGAACTTACCATCCGTAAATTGAACCAGAGCATCTAATTGCATTAATTTGAGCAATTCATCAACCCGCGCTTTATCAATATCGGTAAATCCGTATAAACGATCAAAAAGGTGATAATCCGTGAAAACAATTGAAAAAAGGCATTGATGGTCATAAATATTTATATCCTGTCCATTTAAAAACGTTTTCCCTGAGTCGGCAGCATATAAACCTATAATCACTTTTAACAGGGTGGATTTGCCACTGCCGTTCCCACCAGTGATAAATATCGTTTGGCCGGCTCTGATTGTTAAATTGAATGGTCCTAGCGTAAAGGAACGTTCATCAATTTGTTCGTAACAAAAGCGGATATGATCATATTTGATTTCTTTAAATTCGGACGGTGCCATCGGGCTAGCCGGTTTCGGAATATCCTGATCAGTCTGCGCCAGAGTTTGTTCCAATTGAAATAACCGTTGCAATGAAAAGCTGGCCATAAAAAAACGGGGTGCGATCTCAATTAAAACGGTAACCGGCATAAAAAGGATTATCCCGATAAAGGTAAGCAGCATATTACCTGAAAAAAAGCCGACCAGCGGCAGAACCAGTACGATGATGACAATTAAAGCTTTCCATGATCCGAAAGCGAGCGAATAGTTGTTAATATAACGTTGAGCTGTATTAAGATTTAATTGGCGGAGCCGGGTGCAATGCGATTTGATACCGGAGTGAAAGAAGTCGTCATTTTTGCGGTCATTGAGTTTCAGTTCTTTAAAGCCGTCAAGCAGATGTTTAATTTCCGCAAACAAATTATCTTCTTGGGTTCTAAGCCGGTCAACAGTTTTTTTTATCAGTAATTGGTTATAAACATAAAATCCGCCCACAGCGACCGCTACCGACGCTGCCAGAAAAAAAGCCGACCATGAAAGAAACGTTAAACAAATAGTGCAAATCAGCATACTGATGCTCGCTTTGATCGTAAAAACAACCAAATGTGAAATTTCAGCAATATGTTTTACATCATAAGTGAGCGCGGTGTAGATCGTTTCCCCACCGAGTTTTTCAAAAGAGCGTAAATCAATGTTACGGATTCGCTCCATAATCGTTAAACGGATTCGGGCGATGTACACTTCAACCTGCGCTGTCAGGCGTTTCGTAAATGCTCGAAAAGTGATGATATACAAAATAAATGTCAGCATAAAGAGGATAAACAATTGATCTTTAGGCTGCTCGTAAGCAAGGTTGGCAGAATGATACAGCAAGACCACTATCGCTACATCACACAAACTCGATAATGCAGCCAGGGGAATGATGGGTTTAAGGGCGACTATTTTATCGCTTTTCAATATATCCTTAATTTTCATCACATTTCCAAGTTTTCACGTTCACGAATCATTTCTCCATATTCCATCGTAATAATCTGATCTGCAACATGAAAATAGTTGTCATCATGCGTTACCGCGATAACGGTTTTACCCTGAGCCTTAAAAGATGGCAAGAGGTGTTTATAGAAATATTTGCGGAAATGAGGGGACTGATCGGCGGCCCATTCGTCAAAAACCAAAACGGGCTTATCTTCCAATAACATTGCAATCAAGGCAAGTCGTTTTTTTTGTCCATTGGAAAGATCAATATTGGTGAATTTTCTTCCGTTATATTGGGTTTTTCCAGTTAATTCCATTTCTTCCAGCAGATTTCGGACCCGCTTTGAATCAATATTATCAATCCCGTAGAGTTCATCGAAAAGATGAAAATCACTGAAAATCGCTGAAAATAGGTAGCGATGTTCAGCCATCCGGATGACAGCATCATCAATTTTAAAAGAACCGGAATCGGGTTGGTACAGTCCGGTTATGATTTTGAGGAGCGTAGATTTGCCGCTGCCGTTACCTCCGGTGATAAAGCAGATTTTACCTGCGTTAAAAGTGAGGCTCAAAGGGCCGACTGAAAACCCCTGCCCGCCTTCTTTGTGGTTATATACAAAACGAATGTTATGCAAAGATATGGTTTGGATTTTCTTTATACTTTCGCGGTCGGGATTATAAATATATTCATTACTTTTTTGTTCGTCTTGTTTATATGCTAAACGATGTAGTTGATTCAGAGCGACCTTGCCGTTTAAGATGTAGGGAACCGATACGATAACAGCCCTTGCCGGTGTCGTGATATAAAGCGTCATAGTCAGAACTTTTACAAGGATGGTATATGAATAAGGTGAAGTAAATAGAAAAACATAAATTCCCATCACTGCAAAAAAACTGGATACCATAAACAGATGAAAATCAGAAAAGTACAACATCCCCTTGGTTCGTGCTTTTTGCGTCTCCAAAACCAATGGGGTGAGGTGGTTGTGAAACAGATCATCGCTTCTGCACCGGTTCATTTTAATTTCCTTGAACCCGTCCAGGATATGGCTAAATGAACGGTGCATCGCTTTCTCTGTGCCCGTTTCTTTATCAAGAAAAGGCTCAGTCATTTTTTGAAATAACTCGTAAACAGTTACTCCAAGCAGAAAAACGGATAGAAAAATGAATCCCATCTGATGGGAAAGTATGAAAATATAGAGCCAGCAGATAAATATGGTAATGATATTTTGAAAGGTTTCAATGTTTTTGGTAGCCGCATTAGTTATAACCTGGGCATTGACAATTTTAAGATAAATATCCTCCCGCCGACCGCAATTTTCAATGTAGTCCAATTCGGCATTCCGAATGTTGCCGGTAATTTTGAGGATGAGTTTTTCCTGAATGCGGCTGACAAGAAATGCGATCTGTTGCTGTGACAGACGCTTGGTACCAATCAGCAGAAGCGCTATAGCGGGCAGGAAAATCATATTTTGCAGTTCCGATTTTCCTGTGGTGAATTGTTCGGCACTATTGATAACAAGCGGTATAATAACACCACCGCTTATTCCCGCTATTATTGAAATAAGAAAAAGATACAGCGTTTTAAGTATCGATTCTTTTATTAGCAGCTTAAATAGTTCCATAGTAAAAAAGCTACCTTAATTATATTCCTTATTGATTTTCTATCACAATTGTTGTATTTTAAACGTTTTGTCAGGCAATCAAGTATTCTTTACCATTTATTTTATGTTAGTGCAATGTTTATTAAATGAGCAATAAAAATTTATTCGTAACGTGCCAAAAAAATACAGATACGGTTATCGAAAAATTTGAACAGCATTTTCAAGCAAAAGGGATGCCGATTCCGAATCGTCATGAAATTAACGATGTGGTGCTCATTTGCGCCAGCGGACGCGGTGGCTCCAGTCTTCTGTTCCGTGAATTGGCCCGCTCCAAAGAAATGTTATCTCCACGAGGTGAGCATGTACCTTTTGAGCGATTGTACCTGCCCTCCATAGGCAGCATTGATTCCGATTTTTTGGGAACATCAGATTGCACCAATGAGATTGCCGATAAAATATGGAAGCCGCTGTATTTCGACCTTGGAATCGGTTTAGGGTCTGAATCTGAACCGAAATTTCAATCAAATGATGAAAAGGGCTATTTGTTGAGCCTTGAAATGCGATTCGCACTTCAGTGGCCGGGAAGCATTTATCCGGGAGATGTAAGAAATTTTATCAAGCATTCTGATATACTGAGCCGTTCACATTATGCGCCAAAGAAATTATTCAGTTATCTCCTCGAACAATTTGACCGTGAGGGAAAACTTCATGCCGGTTATTATGATAATGATCCTTTAATAGAGCAGAAATTTAAATCGCCATCTCAACCATCACCGCCAAATGACAGATTGATTATTGAATCACCGCCATTTATTCCGATTTTACGGCGAACATGGCCGCAAAGAGATATGATACACCGCTTGCCATTGCTTTTAAAAGCGACTCTTAATGCCTACCGTTTAGAATTTTTAAGGAAATTTTTCCCCCGTGCACACTTCAAAATTATTCATTTAACCCGTAATCCTGCGGCTTCGATTAACGGTTTGATCGACGGGTGGCTCCATTGGGGATTTTTTTCACACAATTTTAAAGATCAACAAATCAGACTTAAAATCAAAGGTTATTCGGATCGTTTTCCCTGGGGGCGCTATTGGTGGAATTTTGATCTTTTTGAAGGGTGGCAAGATGCTTTAGACCTGCCGCTTGAACATATTTGTATGTATCAATGGCTAAATTCTCACAAACATATATTAAGTTTCAAAGATAAATTGAACAAAGATAAATTTAATAACATAAGTTGGCTTCAGATTCGATTTGAAGATTTGTTGAACGGACGTGAGAAGCGTCAAAAGACTTATGACCAGATCACGAATTTTCTTGAGATAAACCGTCTTGAAGCCGGATCAGGACGATTTCCCCGCGGTAAAGTTATGACAACCGCCAAACCCCGCCCAGCCCGCTGGCGCGACCGCGCTACGCAGATACTTCCTCTTTTGGAAAATCCTGAATTATATAAAATTTCAAAACAACTTGGTTACGACGTTAAGCAACGTTTGGAATGGATTTGAACGGTTACTTTGAAAGTATAAGTGCTCGAACATAAAAAAAAGCAGGTTTTTTGAAAAAACCTGCTTTTTAATTTTAGCCGTAATGCAGGGTGTGCCGAGTGCTATCCGTAACGCACCCTACATTAAGAAGAATAGTTCGCTATGCCGGAAGTGGTTGTTTATCCGGGGCTTGCGCCGACGAATCTTCTTCATCCGAATCCTTATCAGCCACATGGATAATCCGGTTTGGTGTCGCCAGTTCAATGCCAGCCTTTTCCAGATTCATCCACACACTTCTCCATGCCGCCGATTTATGCAGTCCTTTTTTCGCATAATCATTAACAGTAAAAAGAACCGTAAAGATCGCTGAAGAATCGCCCTGACCTTCAAAAAAGACGATTGGTTCAGGATTTTTCATAACACACTCGGTTTCAAGCAAAGCATCTTTGGTAACCTGTTTAACATGGTCAGGCGCATAGGAGTCAACCGTCTCAAACCTAAAACTCAGATTGTAAGTGCTATCCAGAACATCGTAGTTATGAATTGATGAGCCCATAATAGCGCTATTCGGGATTGTTAAGATGGTTCCTCCGCGTGTTTTGATTGAGGTTGCCATTTTAGTGATCTCTGTTATTTTGCCTTCCTCATAGCCATCGATTTTCACCCAGTTTCCAATTTTAAGGCCATAGCCCTGTATGATTGAAATACTGGCGAAAAAGTTGGCAATATTATCTTTAATAATAAGACCGACCATCATTGCCACAGCACCTGATGTGGCCATCAGTTTGGTGATATCCTGATCCAACGCAAAAGCGATAACGCCATAGCCTGCTATGAAATAGATAATATAGGCAGGAAAACGACGTAGAACTTTTGGCACAGGGCGCCCGGTTTGTTTACGCATGGCCTCCCAAATAAACGGATCCAAACCTATCTGCGTCCAAAAAGCGGGGACAATCCACCAAAGTACGGAAAAAGTAAGGAGCGTCATTCCAAATGAGCGCCTTGCAATAACACCTTCTAAGGCTAATGATAGTATGACGACTTCCAGAGATAACATAAAGCAACACACACACAGCAGTTCAAAAAACCATGTGATTTTAAAACTTAAAACTCTTCTTCTGATCAGAATAAAGAAAATGAGCAGCGCCAAACTACCGCCTGCCATGTAAGGTGCGATATCTACGGGAATTTTCCTGCGCATACTCAGCGTGTCAGCTTTAAGCAATACATTAAAATTAAACTTGGAGCTGTCAATAAATTTATCTTGGATGTCGAGATATTTCAAATCCCCCATCGTGCTTTTAGGAGTGGTGTTTTGAAAAAATTTAGCATTATCAATTGCCCAACCATCCACGTCAGAGAGAATGTTATCCCGTTTCAGTCTTTCGGCGAGAGATATTTCTCCACTCAGTCCCATTCCAAGAACATCTGTTACATAAATCAGGTTGTTATTGCCCAAATTACGATGGCGAAACTGGAAACCAACGAGGAAAGTTTTTTGAACGATTTCTTGCCCTTTATCAAAATCGGCTTTGAATTTGGCTTTGACGTGGTAGAGGCGCGAAGTCAGCCCTTTAAGTCGGTCTTCTTTAATAAGAACCGCTGTGGGTTCCTTTGCAGCTTTTTCAACAGCAGGCGCTTCCTCAGCAGGTGCCTCCTCAACAGGCGCTTCTTCAACAGATGCTTGCGCTTTAACTTCCACTTCTTTAGATTCATCTTCAATCGGAATCGGTAATTCAATGTTTTCCAAGGCATTTATAAATTCGATATTATCCGCATCAAAGTCACCCTGAAAACGAAACCATATATAAAAATCCAAGACACAGGTTGATTTTTCGATATTAAAATCCTCAATACTTTTAACTTCTATACCTGTATATACAACATTGGTTTTGTACATATAATTCTTATCAAAAAGTATAATTTGTTCTTTATTCACAGCTTCTTCAACGTTAGGAATCAGATTCATATACTGTACAGGGCGAAGTTGTCCTAAAGCGGAAACAATATCTTTACTGCGATACACACCGATTGAAATCGGTTTCCGACAGTCCCCGTTATCATTGAAATAATTCAGGCCGGTCAACCCTTTTACCGCATCATCAATTTTAGTAAGACCGGCAAGATAATCCCTGATTTTTTTACGGTCTTCTTTGATAGCGGATTGTGTTCCCTGAACCTCAGTTTTTTTAACAGCTTCAAGAATCAACATAGCGGCATCATAAGCAAAAGGCGCATATCTGTCAGGCACTTTTTGATATTTTTGTGTATATTGCTCTTTGAATTGTTGAGCCATTTGATTTGCGGTGTCATAGAGCATCGGAGTCGTAACATATATTCCGTTAGTGTAAAAACCGGGATTTTCTATTTCCTTCGGATATGTATTGAATCCATCACTAAATCTCTTATTACCAAAAGCATCCGGTACCATAATATCATTTGAGATATCCATGTCCTTCATCAGTTGTACAATCGTGATGCCATCAACAGCATGTGTTGCAAGAAAAATAATGCCTGCGTCTTCTTTTTGGAGAAGTAATTCATCAACAATAGTTTTTAAATTTTCTTTAACATCTTTCGATTCTGATTTAAAACCCCATTTATATTTAACCGTCAGCCCAATCTCGTTGGCACTCTCTTCAAAAATTTTTGCAAGGTTGTTTCCATACGGACGATCTTCTTCAAAAATAATACTTGCAGTATTTTTATGCAGCATTTGCTTGGCATAATTTGCTAAAAAGCGTCCTTGTAAATTATCATCGAATATGGTTCTGAAATACCATTCATTATCCTTAGTCACTTTGGCATTCGTTGAAATCGGACTGATTGCCGGAACTCCATTTTTTTTATAGATTTCACCAGCACTGATTGAACACGAACTCCAGTTATGCCCGATGACCGCAACTGCGCGTTTTTGTTCCGCAATTTTGAGGGCTATTTCACTGGCCTTGCCTGAATCATTTTGATCATCAAATGTATCAAGAACAATGGTTTTCCCATTAATCCCCCCATCCTTGTTTATTTTTTCAAGATATAAATTGACGCCATTAACCAGGCTTTCTCCAGTCGGATTTGTTAAAGGACCTACCAGAGCAATATGCATCTGCGCTCCACCGCCCATATTTTGGCAACCAAACCATGTAAAAATGGATAAAGTTGCGACAATTAAGCCAAATAGTACAAAATATTTTGTTTTCATTCCGTTTTCCTCCCGATATTGATATAAGCTTTAACAACTCGCCAGTTACAAGTTTTAAGTGTGAAGTTTCAAGTTATCTTGTAACGACCTGAATTCATTGAAACTGACAAAATTTGTGTCATATTTTTACTTTGAATAATTTCAAATAACTTACAATAACTTATGACTGACGAGTTAACAATAATGAATATTTATTCATCCAATAGAGTTGTTTGGATTCGTCTTGGTTCCTTTCTATTTTTCAAGTAGTTTTGAGCGGAACATCAGTCCTGCCAAAATACCTGCCAGACTGGGAAAAAACAAAAACAGCCAAAGTTGGCTTAAAGCCTGGCCACCGACAAACAGCGCCGGTCCGATGCTTCTTGCAGGATTAACCGACACACCGGTTATCTGGATTCCGAAGATATGAATCACCACCAGAGTGATACCGATGGCAAGTCCCGCGAGCTGAGAAGGCGCCTGTTCCTGAGTTGAACCCAAAATAACAACGATAAATAAAAAAGTGGCAACCAGTTCAAAAAGCGCGGCGGCACCAAAACGGTACTCGCCTAAATATCCCACACCCCAACCATTTTGTCCCAAACCGCTGGCACAGGCATCATACCCGCTCACCTTACCTTTGACTATGAGCAGCAAAAGCGCAGCAGCGGCAATAGCCCCAAGTATCTGGGAAATAATATAGCCTATCAAATCAGCGGCGCTCATCCGCCCTGCCGTGAACACGCCGAGACTGACTGCGGGATTGATATGGCAGCCTGAAATAGGACCAATGCCATAGGCCATGGCGATCAGCGCAAAACCGAAGGCAAAGGAAATCCCTAAAACCCCGATTTGTTGGCCGGCTACGACAGCGGCCCCGCAACCGAACAACACCAAAGTGAATGTACCAATAAATTCTGCCACGTACTTCTTCATAAATCTCCTCCTTTTTTTGTAAGTTAAGTACTTAGACAAAAATTTTCGGGTACTTTACGCGCTGCTCAAGGTAGGTTTGCAACCAGCGATCACTATCGCCAGATTGCAAACCCATCATAAACAATGCGGGAAAATTTGTGCCAAATACTCGTTAAAATTAAACAATAAACAATAAACAATAAACTTAAGTTGATTGGCCATCCAATATTTTTGAAAAATATTTATCTATAAAATCAATTAGATATACTTTATCATAACAAAGGGTGCCAAATTAATTGGTTCTGCCTTACCATATCAAAAAGGGTTATTGCAAGATTTCTTTTTGAAAAAATTATCGACCATTCATGATATGCAAGATAATTTCTGATAAAGAATATCCCATTACTGCCGGAGTGTAAAATAGCGCCGGATGCTGAAAATCGTTATACTTGATTTTTGCACTCATGAACTTTCCATTCGCTGATCATAGATTGTTCGCATCTTTCAAAACAGCCTGAAAACGGTCGCATTTTTTAATTGCAGAACAAATCGCAAAATCATTTTACTTGTAAGGTGTAAACCGGAAAATGCCGGGCAATTATAAAAAATAACATATTATTTGTTCAAACACTCAAACACCTATTATGTTAATGCAAATTGAATGCCATGATGTCAGATAAAAATAATAACTATTTAAAATTATTGAATTTAAAAAATATGAAGGGGATTTTTTGAATATATAAGTGGATTATGAAATGGGAAAATATATTCACATACGAACCTTTTTATTGACATAACTATTTGTAATTATTGTTTTAGTTATCGTTTAGGAAAACAAATTCCTGTTTGGGAGAACATATTCTCGTTTTTATTCTGAGCCGGAACAGCAAATCTGACATTTTCGGTTTTCCGCAGATATTATGTCTCTGACAGGACAAAATGTAAGGTGAAAAATAAATATCTCAATAAGAAAGAAAATTCATTTCTACTAAAAACTGTCAACAAGGAAGCTATATAGTGATACAGTTGATCTGTTAAGAAATTTTAGAACAAAACAGCCCTGGCCGCAGGTGTGTATTTAAGTAGGATATTCTTCATTAGAAATCACCTGAAAACAAAAACATGATTTTTTTCTTTCAGAATTCTTATAAGACTATCAATAATAATTTGACAACTTCATCGACAATTACTAAATTGTATTTACTTGACGGTTATAAAGGGCCGTTAGCTCAACTAGGCAGAGCACCTGACTCTTAATCAGTAGGTTGAAGGTTCGATTCCTTCACGGCCCATCAAACATAGCGTACTAAATAAAAAAGGTTAGCTAATAAAATGAGGCTGACCTTTTTTTTTGACTTTTACTTGGAAATCATGGTGTCATTGTGTTTTTGATAAATAAGATACGTCATTGTTCTGCGCACCGTAATAAAAATTTCCAAAAATCTTGACATTGATATTTGTTTGATGCTATATTTTAGGATTTATTATAGCTAATTGGGTATTTTGCCCAATCCTTGCTCCGTTATGACGGGGCTTTACATCCAGAAGGAGGTTTAATGCGAAGATACGAAACCATTGTTATTGCAGACCCTGATTTGAATGATGAAGACAGGGGGGGATTATTTACGCGAGTTAAAGATTTGATTCCCCAGTACAAGGGAATATTGATTGAATTTGACGAATGGGGTGATAAAAGGCTGGCTTATGACATCAAGAAGAAAGGACGCGGCTATTATGTTCGGATTGATTTTGGTGGTGACGGAGACTTGGTAGCTGAAATGGAACGACAGTTCCGCATTGATGAACGAGTAATGAAATATATGACTGTCCTTCTTGAAAGAGATAGTGATATCGAACAATTGCAGGAACAATCGTCGGTTGAACAGGAAGTTGAGACGGAAAGCGATGATGATTTCAAAGAAGACAATGATTCATCCGATGATAACGATGATAACGATGATGACGACTTCGATGACGACGATTTCGATGATTAATCTGACGTATAACCGATAATCAACCCCTATTTATAAAGGACTATAACAAGGAGGAATTTCAATATTATGGCCGCTTTTAAAACACCCTACCAAAAGCGTAAAACCAGAGGAGGCTATGGTGATAAAAGAAAAAAGAAAAGAATTTATCATCGTCGCAAAGTATGTCGTTTCTGCGCTGATACCAGTCTCGCGATTGATTATAAAGATGCTAAAAACCTGCGCTATTTTATTACCGAGCGAGGCAAAATTATCCCGCGACGTATTTCAGGCACTTGTGCCAAACATCAGCGCGCCCTGATGCGTGCGATTAAAAGGGCCCGTACCATCGCTCTTCTGCCTTATGTCGGCACATTAGAAACTTAAAGTGAAACGTACGATTCGTACAAAAGGATGACACCTGTAATCATGCAAAGCGCTATTCATAAAGATATCGTCAACGGGATTGCAATCACCTGCTGTATTTTAGCAGTATCTGTTTTTATCCCGCTCCTCGGTTTTCCATGCGCCTTGTTTATCCCTCTGCCGATTCTTTTCTACCGTCAGAAATTGGGTCGGCAACAGGGAGGCCTCATGCTGTTATTAATATTTACGGCAATGGGGGTTATTCTTGGCGGCATATCATTCGATTTGCTGTTTTTCGGTGGGCTTGTGCTTGTCGGCTTTACGCTCAGTGAATTGTTTGAAATGAACCTTTCCATTGAAAAAACAATTGGATTGGCTTGCGGTGTTACTGTTGGCATAGGATTCGCCCTCCTTATTATTTATATTAACTTTTCGTCATCCGATTTTACCAGTCTGATTTCAGAATATGTTGATCTGAATCTGAAACTGACAATGGCGCTGTATAAAAATATGGGGATGAGCGATGCGAATGTTCAGGCTTTGGCGAATTCGCTTGATATGATCAAATATGTGCTTATACGGATTATTCCAGCACTGGTTGTTGCGGCAACGCTTTTCGTTGCGTGGATCAATGTCCTTTTAGCCAAACCCCTGTTGAAACGTAAAAAAATGCCTTTTCCCGATTTCGGAACACTTAACACATGGCAGGCACCGGAATATCTCATCTGGGCCGCCATCGGATGCGCACTTTTACTGTTTTTCCCGGATAAGGGCTTTAAGATGATCGGTGCAAACGGAATATTGGTTCTGATGACGATCTATTTTTTCCAGGGTATTGCGATTACCGCGTACTTTTTTGAAAAGAAAAATTTGCCGCGCGCCTTTCGTTTTTTCTTCTACACCCTTATAACTATACAGCAATTTATCCTTTTGTTGGTTATCGGAATAGGCTTTTTTGATATGTGGTTGAATCTGCGTAAACTAAAAAAACTGAACACCGGAAATCAGAGTCCTGATTCATAAGTTCCTAAAAAATATGTCCTCAAAACGAATTGGTTCTCTGTTAGTTCCCGTGCTTATATGATACAAATAAATCACAATGATAAAATCCCAACCTACTTGATCTGACTACGCATATCAATCAGCAGCGGTCTTTGCTATCAGATATTGATATTTGAAATTTGTTTGGTGCTTGGATTTTGGGATTTCATTGATGACACCTTCGGAGGTGAATAAATATGAAAGTAATTTTAAAAGAAACAATCGGATCACTCGGTATTATCGGCAGTGAAGCGAACGTAGCTGATGGGTACGCGCGCAACTATCTGCTGCCGCAAGGTAAGGCGGTTTTGGCAACACCGCAAAACCGCAATATGTTAAAACAGCAAAAAGCTAAATTCGAGATTCAAATCGGCAAAGAAAAAAAGCTTGCCGAAGAGATGGCTGAACGGTTGGAAGGCGTTGAATGCAAAGTTGCCGCTAAAGTAAGTGAATCAGACCGATTATACGGTTCTGTCGGTGTCAAGGATATTATCAGTGCATTGGCGAAACAGGATATTGTAATCGAAAAACGAATGTTGTTGCTAAGTGATCCTATCAAAACAATCGGCAGCTTCAAAATTCCTATTCGTGTATATAAAGATGTGGAGCCTGAAATTACGGTTGAAATTATTCCGGAATAATTTCTGACAGTTCATATCGCATCATCTGATACGTTTGAAGGGGTTGCACTAAACAACGTAGCCCCTTCGAACTTCGGTTTCCGATTAAAGCTTTAAGGTGTTTAACTTGTGGACAGACCCTCACGCATAAATTCTGATTCCACACTGGAAAAACTTCCGCCCCACCACATTGAAGCCGAAGAGTCATTATTAAGCGCTATCCTGATTGATAATGACACCTTATTGGATATACTCGAAATTCTGAAGCCTGAAGATTTTTATCGAACCGCCCACCAAAAAATTTTTGCCTCTGTCATTGACCTTTTTAACAACAGTGAACCGGTCGATCTGGTAACACTGAACAATGCTCTAAGTGAAACAGGGCAATTAAAGTCTGTGGGCGGCGCTCCTTATTTGGCAAGCCTTGTTGACACCGTTCCTATGGCGGTGAATGCGCGCTATTACGCCCGGATTATTCACAGCAAGGCTGTTTTGCGGCGGCTCATTGAAAAATCCACAGAAATTGTTCAACGCTGTTATCAGGATCGAGGTGAAACAGATGAAATTATCAATTTTGCCGAGCATGCGATATTCTCGGTATCGGAAGACAAAACTTCCAAACCATTTCACTCGATCAACGAGCTGTTAGCTTCAAATTTTGACACGCTTGAAAAACGCGCTGAAAGCAAAACATTACTGACGGGCATTCCATCCGGATTTTCCGATCTTGACCATCTGACATCCGGATTTCAAAATTCTGATTTAATTATCATCGCCGCGCGTCCGGCCATGGGAAAAACGAGCTTTGCGTTGAATATCGCCCGCAATGCGGCCGTGGAATATAATATACCGGTAGCGGTTTTTTCTCTGGAAATGTCTAAAGAGCAACTCTCCATGCGTATGCTTTGCAGCGAGGGGCGTGTGGATTCATCCCGCGTACGTAGCGGCATGTTCCACAAACAAGACTGGCGCAATCTGACAGACGCTGCCGGAATTTTGTCAGAAGCGCCCATTTATATTGATGATTCACCGAATATCACAACAACGTCGATTCGTACAAAATCACGTCGTTTAAAAATGGACGGAGGCTTGGGGCTTATTATCATTGATTATTTGCAACTGATGCGCGGGCCGGCTAAAAGCGAACGCCGGGACCTTGAAATTTCGGAAATATCGCGAGCATTAAAAAACCTGGCCAAGGAGTTGGATATTCCGATCATCTCGCTGTCTCAATTAAACCGTATGCTTGAGCAACGCAGCGATAAACGCCCGATTCTTTCAGACTTGCGCGAATCCGGCGCGCTAGAGCAAGATTCGGACTTGGTTGCGTTTATCTACCGTGATGAAGTCTATAATAAAGACGAAAATAATCCTGAAAAAGGTAAAGCGGAAATAATTTTGGCCAAACATCGTAACGGGCCTGTGGGAACCGCTAATTTAACTTTCCTCAATACTTACACACGTTTTGAAAATATGGCGCATTTATCTCCAACTAATGACTGACACTTTCACTGAAAATGTATCTCGCAAAGACGCAAAAAAAATGAAGCTTGATCTTTGCGCCTTTACGAGAAAATCAGAAAAATATGAAAAAATTATTCGGCAACACCGGCGGTCTTAAATCCAATCAGATCAAACGCCTGCAAAACCTTTACCGGCGGCGTATTCCGCCGGAATATCTCATTACCAATGAACTTGCTCGCGAAATCACTCGTTTTTCGCATGAAATTCGGCGTCAAATCGGCCTGTTAATCAACCGTCGGGGAAAAATAAAGTTCGTCATTATCGGAAACGCCCAGGGCATTCATATACCGGATACGCGTGAATATCGCGCTTCCCCCGGACGTTTAAAGGGCATTAAATGTATTCATACTCATCTGTATCATGAGCCGCTCACCAATGACGACCTCACCGATTTGTCTTTGTTAAGGCTTGATCTGATGGCCGCTATTACAATGAAAGAGGATGGCTATCCGTCTCAATTCCACATCGGGCACATTTTACCTGGCAGTGTCGATGCAAAACCCTATCTGATTCTGCCGCCAATTTATCCGAATCAGCTTAATATAGGCAGTTTGGAACTGGTTAGCGCGCTGGAAGCCGAGATGGATAAGGTCAGCTCCGCCTTAACCGCTGACACAGGTAAAGAACGCGCTTTTTTAGTGAGCATCACATCGTCATCCATGAATGCAACGCGGGATTCTTTAGATGAATTAAAAGAACTGTCCTTAACGGCCGGCATCGAAGTTGCAGAAACCATTATACAGCGGCGTAAACGTGCGGATGCCCGTTTCCTGGTCGGCAGTGGCAAACTCAATGAGTTGACTATCAGAGCCATGCAAAAGGCAGTTGACCTGATTGTTTTCGATCAAGAACTCAATCCTGCTCAAATTCGCTCAATTACAGATCGAATCGATCTCCGCGTGATCGACCGCACCCAATTGATTCTGGATATTTTTGCCCAACGCGCGCAAACCCGTGAAGGCAAGCTACAGGTTGAACTGGCTCAACTGAAATATCTGCTGCCCCGCCTTGTTACCAAAAACACGGCGATGTCGCGTTTAACCGGCGGCATCGGCAGCCGCGGCCCAGGAGAAACCAAGCTGGAAATCAACCGCCGCCGAGTGCGTACCCGCATCCGCAATTTAGAAAAAGCGGTTAAGACTGTTAAAAAGCAGCGTAAACAGCAGAAAGCCAAACGCCATAAACGCGGCTTACCGGTCATTTCGATTATCGGTTACACCAATGCCGGTAAATCCACTCTGCTAAATGCGCTGACCGATAGTCATGTACAGACCCAAAACCGGCTCTTTGCAACCTTAGACCCATCCAGTCGGCGTTTGCGTTTTCCTGAAGATATCGAAGTGATTATCACAGACACCGTCGGTTTTATCCGTCATTTGCCCAAAGACCTGATGGTCGCATTTCGTGCGACTTTGGAAGAATTGGAGAGCGCCGATATGCTCCTTCATGTAGTTGATATCAGCAATCCGCGCTTTGAAAATCAGATCAAAGCCGTTGACAAAATTCTTACTCAACTGAAACTTGATGGCCTGCCTGTCATTTATGTTTTGAATAAACAGGATATTGCAGATCAGGCGGTGATTAAGCGCAATTTAAGAATCCTGGACGGAGTCGCCGTTTCCGCACTTGACAAAACGTCCCTGCTTCCGTTGATTGAAAAAATGACAGCCGCCTTTTGCAATGTCTGAACCGGCAATATCAGGAAGGCAAGCAAATTATGCCGCACATGACTGAGACCTGAGACTAGCAATGTTTTTATCCTGTGAAAATCTGACATTAAAATACTCTCACAATGGCCTTCCAGTGTTGGATAATCTGTGTTTTGAAATCACCACACCGGGTTTGCATGCGTTGTTTGGTCATTCAGGTGCCGGCAAAACATCGCTGGCGCGACTGCTCACAGGCGAACTTCCTGTTTCAGATAAATTTTCCAGCGGTGCGATTAAAATCCGCAACATGAAAACCTTGCTCTATTCTTACAATACGGAAAGACTTCCGGGATGGTCAGCAATTTCCCATCATTTAGATAAAATCACACCGGCTTCGCGTAAAACTCAAAAGGATGATCTTATCACTTTATTTGGCCTTGAACCTTATATGGACCAGCCATTTAACCGTCTTTCGCTGGGGCAAAAAAATCGCATCAATTTGGTTCGTTACCTGGTTCAGGACTTTGATCTTCTGGTGATGGATGAAAGTCTGGCCAATGTGGATGAACGCATGCGTGAAAAAATCATACTCAATATAAAAACGCTTTACCCTGACCGTCTTTTGCTATATATCTCCCATAATTTAATCGAAGTTGCCAAATTTTGCGATCAGATCATCGTACTGCGTGCTGTAACCAGACAGCCGCAATGTATCGTAGTCCAAGGGCAGAATCATCGTGGTTATCAGCCCACTGCGCAACTGCCGGAGCGCACTATGTTGGAGCTTATGAATGCTGCTTAGGCGAATTTATCAGTTTCTGATTATCTATTGCGCCGGAATCCTATTGCTGTTTTTACTGAAATATGGTTTACAGCTTTCTGATTATGTCATTCCGTCTCCGATAGAACTCTGGCAGACCGGGTGCGCGGAATTTGTACGCTATTTTAAAGACGTTGCCGACACACTGAGAGTTGCTGTTATAGGTCAGATCATATCCGTCATATTCGCTTTCATAGTGGGTATTGCAGGACGCAAAGCCACTTGGGTCGGTTCGATTGTAAAAGTGGCCGCGTATAATGTGCAAGCCTATCCCATTGTTGCCCTGGCGCCGATTATTTTTATTTTGCTGGGTGATGGCTTTATAGCGCGTCTGCTGATAGCGTCCATGATTTGTTATTTTCCGATATTGCTTTCGGTCATTGGCATTATGTCAGAACCGGTTGTCGATATTGAACATTTCTATCGCTGCACCGGGCGACTGCGCTGGCAATTGGAAGTTAAAATCCGTGCATTCGAAAATCTGAACAAACTGACAACCGTGATTTCAGGAAGTGCGACATTAGCTATGGCCGGAACAATTGTAGCCGAATTTATCGCCGCCAATGCGGGTATCGGCTATAGTATTCGCATCGCCCTTTATCAAAGTGATTTGGCGCGTATTTTAAGCGCTCTTTTTGTCATTGGCATCACCCTGTCGGTGTATCAGGGACTTTTGGAATGGGCCGGGGCGCTTATTAAAAAAGGCTGGGAAACATAACTAAAGAAGTCTTATGAAAGGAGTTTTTATGAAATGTTTTAAAAAACCCACTTGCCGGAAGACCGTCATGTCAGGCATTATCCTGACATGGTTGTTCAGCATTGTTGTCGCAGATGCGGTAAATGCCGGCGAAAAACTGAATTATCGGCTCAAATGGCTTTTCAACGCCAGTGTGGTAGGTGATTTGTATGCTGACGTTCACCACATTTTTACAGATCACGGTCTTGATGTGCAGGTTAAAGCCGGCGGACCGGAACGGGATGCGATCAGAGAGTTGGAACTGGGGCATGCCCAATTCGGCGTCGCTTCCGCCGATCAGGTGATTCGGGCGATGTCCAAAGGCGCGCCTGTGATAGTGATTGCTCAATTGTTTCAAATCAATGCGCTTCAGTGGATTTACCGGGACGATCAGCCGCCGATTAAACGCCTTAGCGACCTGAAAGGTAGAACCATTGGCATCACCTACGGCGGTAATGATGAAACGATTATGCGTACACTGTTGGCCAAAGGCGGTATCAATCAGAAGGAAATCACCCTTTTCAGTGTTCGGTATGATTACACCCCTTTTTTCCAACGTAAGGCGGATATTTGGCCAGTTTACCGCAACACTCAAGGCGTGTTTTTAAGTGCTAAATTGGCCAAAGAGGATGAAACATTGCGCTTTTTAGACCCTCATGATTTCGGTGTTCGCTTTGTCGCCAATTCGGTTGTGACATCTGAGCAGATGATAGCCAAACACCCGCAAACGGTGATCAAATTCAAACAGGCACTTCTTCAAGGGTGGCGCGAAGCCTTGAACCCGGCAAACCAAAAAAAAACGCTTAACACGCTGAAACAGTTTGATAAAGATACTTCTGAGACGATATTAACCCAACAACTTGCTATCACGCGCACACTTATTCAGCCGTCACCGGATATTAAAATCGGTACAATTGACACGGCGGCCTGGAAAGAGACGGAACAAATCATGCAGGCGCAGGGACTGATAAAAAAACCGGTCAATGTCGAAAAAGCACTTAGAAATTTGTAAGGGGTTTGCAAAAAATAAACCACCTGAAATGTAGGGTGCGTTAGCGGAGCGTAACGCACCGTGTTAATATTAAAAAATCTGACAATGATTGCTACATCATCGTAAATCATCCGTGAAATGTGAATTCATACATCACGCATCACGCCTCACGTTTCAAAAACAGGGATTATTCAATTAAATGTCAGCAAAATCTGAAAATAGCATCACTCAAGAGATCACCTTCATTTCCGATGGTTTTCGTTTACACGGAACTCTGTCTAAACCTGACATCCGGCGGCCGCCTGTTGTAATCGGTTCACACGGGTTGCTCAGTGACGGTGATTCTCCTAAGCAGATCCGCTTGGCGCAAGTGTGCAGTCAACGCAACATCGCTTTTTTCCGGTTTGATCATCGTGGCTGCGGACAAAGCCAGGGGGCATTTCAGGACGTTACCACCCTTAACGCCCGCTGCAATGATTTAATGGCGGCTATCAAAATAATGCAAAGCCGCGATGATATTGGCGATCAAATCGGTTTGTTTGGCAGCAGTTTAGGAGGCGCTGCCGCTCTGTCTGCAACAGCACGCCATACAATAGCCGCACTGGTAATTACAGCAGCACCTGTGCAGAGTCGCGGGATTGAAAATGTATCCCAATTTCCTGATGAATTCAGTGCTTTGCCATTTTCGTTTTATCAAAAAAATCTGCAATTCGATATTTCCGATTCGCTTTCTTCGGCCCATACAACTCTTATTTTTCATGGCGACAATGACACCATCGTTCCTATCGCCAATGCTCATAAAATCCTGGCAAAAGCGGGGAATCCTAAAAAATTAATCATCCAAAAAAATGGTGACCATCGCATGAGCAATCCGGACGACCAGAAAAATTTTATCCGGCAAGCGGTATTATGGTTTGATTCCCATCTAAATCCCGATTGATTGATCGTTTCTTATGTATAGACAATTGATCTTGGGTTCTGGTTTGGGTAATTTTTCTTGTTTAGGACTTGGTTTTTTATAATAACGAAATGTAAGCTTCAACTTGCGTTCCAACAGAGGGGGATGTTCAATGAAACTGATACAATCTTTTTTTATTCTTTTAGCAACAATTCTCATAGTCCATGGAACAGCGAGTTCTGTTTCCGCAGAAATCATTTTAGGACAATCGTGTGCGCTATCAGGGCCGACATCATTTTTAGGCACCCAAATGAACAAGGGCGCTCAGGCCTATTTTGATAATTATGCAGAAGACATTATGTTAAAAGTCGCAGATGACCAATATGAACCGGACAGGTGTATTAAAAACACGCAAACGTTCATTCAGGAAAAAGTGACAGCGCTGTTCGGTTATGTTGGCACGCCCACGTCAAAAGTCGCTGTGCCATTGGCAACCCAAAATAAAATGATCTATTTTGGCGCTTTCACAGGTGCGGGTTTTTTAAGCGACCATAAGACCAATCCATATACGTTCAGCCTTCGTGCCAGTTATGATGCCGAAATCGAAAATATGGTCAGACGGTTAAAAGAAGATTTGAATATTACCAAAATCGGGTTGTTTGTTCAAAGAGATGCTTTCGGACTCGCCGGTGTGCAAGGTGCTGTCAAAGCGGTCAATAAAATTACCGGTGTTTCTATAATACCGCCTGTTCCGGATATTCCCGCTGATGATGCGCCGGCCAAAACGTGGAAAGCGTTTTGGCGAATGGTGCCCAATTATAAACGCAACACCATTGCGGTAGGGCGCGATGCCCGCAAGTTATCCGGGAATCGTGTTGAGGCTGTTATTCTGGTGGGTGCTTATCGACCGTGTGCCACGGCGATCAATCTGTGGCATAAACTTAATTTTGATGCGGTGTTTATCAATATCTCTTTTGTCGGCAGTCTTGGCCTGGCTGAACACTGCAAGAGCGTTAAAAACGTGTATATAAGCCAGGTTACGCCCAGTCCGTGGGATACGACAATTCCCGTTGTGAAAGAATATCAGACGGCGCTTGGCGGTAATTACGGCTTCGTCAGTCTGGAAGGCTATATTGCGGCAAAAGTTTTCCATAAAGCCTTAAACAATGCCGGTACCCCTCTTAATGCGAATACGCTTAAAGCGAGCCTTGAAGCGATGTCCGCATATAATGCCGGTGGATTGACAATTTCTTATAGTACGTCAGACCACCGGGGATTGGCCTCCACTTATTTAACCAAACTTGAAAAACAGGGTGAGGGTTATAAGTTCATTTATGTTGACCGGCTTACCCAAGAGTAAGGGATTTTCCCATCAATATTAACATGGTGCGTTACGCTCCGCTAACGCACCCTACATTTCTACATTTCAGGTAGTTTGTTTTTTGGGAAATCAGCACCGTTTTCACGCTTTTGCAGCCGATTTAAAACTTTTCAAACAGGCTCTTAACTTAATCGTAACCGTTCCCCTCCGGTTCCCATGCTTTGCGTGGAAACTACCCAAAATGTAGGGTGTGTTAGGCGTTAGCCGTAACGCACCAAAATTTTGGGCTTAGAATTCTTCGTCTTCACGTTGAATAGCCGCATAAAGTTGATCAAGATCGGACGTATTGAGAAGAATTTCTTTAAAAGGACCATTTTTAAGCATCCGACTGATCTGGGCGAGCAGTTTTAAATTCAAACCGGTCGAATTTTCCGGCGTTAGCAGAAGGAAGAATATGTGGGTCGGCAATCCGTCCATAGATTCAAAATCTGCGCCCTGGCGACTCAGGCCCAAACAGATCACCGGATTCTGCAGTCCTTTAATTTTTCCATGAGGGATGCCGATACCGCCTCCAAGTCCGGTACTTCCGATTCGTTCCCGGTCCATGAGTACGTTAAAAATTTCATCTGCGGATAAACTGGCGGCAGGAGCCGACACGATAGCCAATTCCTGAAGAATGCCCTGTTTTTCAGATGCTTGCAGGTTACTTAAAATCATATCTTTTTTCAGAATATCTGTAATTTTCATATTTTTCTCATAAGGAAGTTATTAGGTTACAATTTTTTAAAAGGGACTCTCTTGATGATGACGTTTCCAACAAATAGACATCTGATACCATTTTTTCAGAAATAATCCAAATGAAAAATCAAACATTCTTCATTTTTGGACACCTTACGGAATAAGATTATAGGGCGTAATTTGAACCGTGAGCGTTATCATGCGGTGTCCCTGATTAAAATTATAATCGGGGTCGCTTTTATCTGTACGTGCGGTAATTATGATGCGGATTTGCCGGATTTGTGATGAAAGATATGTAACAGCGGCATTTAATATCGTACCGCCATACTTCTCCCAATTGTCCTTACCTATTGATTTCTTCAAATCCGCTGCCAACAGTCCGCTGCTCTTATACTCCCGATCTCGTATTTCTTCCAATGCCTGAATAACACTTTCAGGCAAGCCTTTTTCTTTTAAGTCTGCTATCGCCGCTTCAGTCAATTTAATTAAAATGCGACTATGCTGTTTAATCAAACAACCATACTTTTCTGTATCCTCTTTCCCAATGGTTTCTTCCAAAGCTTTAGTGAACGAATCCTCGCTTGAATATTCATGATTGTCAATTTTCTTTAAATCCTTACTGATTGTTGCGGGAAGGCAACCTTCCTCTAACTCTGAAAAAGCGTATCGGCTTAATATGAAAGGCGCTTTTATGGTCATCACTTTTCCGTTTTGATCAAAGTATTCCACTTTAAATTGCTGAATGTTTTGAAAAAACGGCTTGGCTCCGTCACCTGTATCCCGGTTAACATAATATTCTGAGGCATTAAATGTGTAGATAATTTTTTCATTATTTCCGCTTAACTCGCTATCGCCATCAAAATCCGCCCGTATCTCCAATTGCGCACCATTATCACTGTACGGCATACAACCGATGCCCGCGCATGAAGGATCATAAGTGGCCGTCTTTAGTTCACGGCTGATCAGTTCCAAGGCATTGCGGGCGCTTTGAACCATTACGGTGATTTGCCCTTGCACATCGTAAATTTTATGCTGAAGCAGGAAAGTTGCGGATAAGGCGGTCAGGATAACCAGAGCGATTGATAGTGAGATAAGCATCTCTAAGAGTGTAAAACCGCTTTGATTTAAATTTAATGATTTCATTGTAATTCAAGGATTTTACTTGGTTAACATTGTGCTGATGACCATTGACTTGGGGCGTTTCCGTACTCTCCAATTGACTTTAATGGTAACTGTCTTTAAACCTTCAACCGGCGTATCCACATAAATTGCAGTAATCCGCTGAAAGTCAGGAAAATTATTAATCTCATTGAAATCATCGGTATTCGTTGTATCCACAGCGGCGATGCCTTTATATCCTGACCGGCGAATATCTTCCATCTTGCTTTCAGCGACAATTGCCGCCTTTGTAACCATATTGCTGGCCTGATTGCCGAATATAATGGCAACGGTCAGTTTTGCCATTCCTAAAAGGCCGATGGTCAAAAGGAGCAAGGCAATCATCATATCCACCAGAGTGAAACCATTATGGCAGTTTTTCATCATCACCTCTCAATGACTCTCTTAGGATCGGCGACGAAATAACTTCCTTATTCCGAAGTGCAAACTTCAGTTTGCGCTCCTTTTTTGAAATTGGGGATGTTATTTTGTCCCTGTTCCTAATGTTTAAAAATCTAAAATAAGGTTTGACAGTTACCGATAATCCAACAAAGTAGTACTATCAGTAGATGGAAAATGTCTGAAAATACGGCATGGAGCGCAAAAATTAAGCGCAGCGGTTTTTTGCCGGGTCATGAATCCGTATGCCTCCGGGTGGAGTCGGATGCTGAAAATCGCTGCGCTTAATTTTTGCGCTCCTGAACTTTCCATCTACTGACTATAATTCATAATTTTTTTAACCCAATTCTATCAGCAAAATATTGCCTTTTAAAAATCTTTAAATGACCATGTCCGGATTTGATTGCCTAACAGTGGCCAAATTGTCGCATTGAGCCATGATTTTACCAGGACCGGTTTGGTGTAATAAAATATCGGAGCGATAGCCGCTTGTTCTTCACACAAAATCTGTTCCGCCTTTTTATAGAGCTTTTTACGCGAATACGCATCCGTAATTATTTGCGCTTTCTCCACCAAAGTTGCAAATTCTGCATTTTGCCAGCGAATGAGATTGCCACTTTTAGCAGGGTGAAATTGTTCCATGAGCCAGTTGTTCGCATCCGGATAATCCGCACACCATGCGTAGCGAAACATATTGGCATCACCTGTGGTCGTTAACATCTTCATATATTCTTCGTAAGGCAATTGTTTTATCGTGATGGTAATATTCAGATGCTCTATGAGTTGATTTTTTACACTTTGCGCAATTTTAGCATGCAAATCGCTCGTATTGTAAACTAAGCTGAATTCGGGGAAATCAGCACCATCAGGATAACCTGCCTGAGTTAGCCATTCGCGGGCGCGCTCTGGATTGAAACGGATACCGATGTTTTCATCAGGGGCGACCGAACCGAAAATTGGCGGCCGGGTAAACGTGTAAGCCGGTTCGTCTTCACCTCTGATTATCTGTTCGACGATCATCCGCCGGTTGATTGCCGCGCTGATCGCTTTTCTGACCAACGGATTGTCTGTGGGCGCTTTCTCATTATTGAAGCCATAGAAATAAGTGCAAAGACTTTGTTCGCGCCTATATTCGGAGTTTAACTTCATATCCATTTTGATATGCAAAATCTCTTCAGATGGAATCGGTAAATAGCGGGCGCCGAGAATATCAATTTCATTATATTCGTACATGGTCATGGCTTTTTCCGGTTTTATCACAATATAATGAATTTCCGGAATTTTGACTTTTGCGGATTCAAAATAATCCGGATTTTTATCCAGAATGACTACTTGCTCTTCCTTCCATACCCCCCTTAATTTATAGGGGCCGTTTGTGACAATATTTTCCGGTTCAGTCCATTTTTCAGCATGCATGGCAATCGTTCTTTTGGGCAGTGGCCAGAAAGGTGTGTAGGCTGCCATGGCTGGGAAATAGATGGCCGGATGTTCCAATTTGAATTCCACCGTGTAATTATCAATTACATGAGCACCCAGCTTGGTAATATTGTTAATTTCACCCTTGTGAATTTTTTCTCCGTTTTTTAAAACATATAGAAAATTGGCCAGTTCTGATTTAGTTTCCGGTAAAATGTTGTGACGCACCGCCCATACGACATCATGGGCGGTTACAGGATCGCCGTCAGTCCATTTGACATCGTTTCTTAAATAAAAAATATATTCTTTCAAGTCTCCGCTGGCTTCCCATTTTTCCGCCAGATAGGGAAGCGCTTTAAGGCTTTGGGGATCGAATTGGGTCAACCCCACAAACATCTGAGTTTGAATCTCGGTGGACAGCGTGTCGGCTGTGATGCCCGGATTCAGTGTCACGTACATGCCATCCAAAGGTATGCGGAGATAGTTGGGATGAGCATCCGCAATGAGTCCTTGCGGGAATATTAATGCGATCACCGTTAAAGCGGCTAATAGCCGGTATAATTTTATGAGCATTTTAATTGTCCGATTCCGTTATATAAAGTTATAGGCATGTTTAGCTTACATTTTTTGACGCAGGGTGTATTCCTCCGGATGCGCTTTGGCATTCTCCGGGGGTGAAGCGGATGAACTTTCTTCAATCAAATGGAGTATCCGATGGGGTGTGGCGAGTTCAATGCCTTCTTTTTCTAAATGTTTCCAAACACTTTTCCAGCATTCCGATAAGTGAACATGTTTTTTGCCATAGTCCCTGGTGGTGAATCTCACGTCAAAAATCGCTGATGAATCACCCTGCCCTTGAAAAAACACCACCGGTTCAGGTTCTTTCAAAACGCACTGGGTGTCAAGCAGAGCGTTTTTCGTAACTTGTATAACTCGTTCAGGCGGATAGGATTCGACTGTCTCAAATTTAAAAGCCAATTTGTACGTGTCATCCGGATAATCATAGTTTATCGTCACCGATTCCGATGCAACACTGTTCGGAATGCTGATAATGTTGCCACCGAGTTCATGAATCTTGGTTGTCCTCCAAGTAATATCAAGCACTTGTCCAGTATGGGAACCAATTGTCACCCAATCACCGATACGAAATGTGCGTTCTATATTGATGGCAATGCCTGAAAAAATATTGGAAATGTTGATTTGGATGGCCAACCCGATAATCATGGCAAGAACACCGGATGTGGCCAGTAAACTGGTCAGTTTTTGATCGAAAACAAATGCGACGATTCCGAAAATCGCCATAAGATATATAATAAAACTGATAAAATAAAGCAAAAGCGATGGTACCGTACGATCCTTATGCTTGGGGGGCGGAGCCAGAAAAATTTGCTTGATGCTTTTATTTAAAAAATAAGCTGGAGCCATCCACCAGAGAATATCAAATATTAATTTGAAAAATTTTAAGATATCAATACCGGTGTTTCCGGTTAACAAATCAAGCAGGAAAATCTCAAAAGATACAAGAAACACCACCGTGAACACAATTTCAACAGTCAATATGGTTTTAATAAAACGTTTGAACGTTTCAATACGGCTATCCATTTCCATAATAACGATTCCGATCAAACTGATCAGCAATAAGACATAGTTTAGCGGGCCGTTGCTAATCAGGCGGCGTAATGTTATTTGGTTTTTTTTAATGAAAATCGCCAGATTGAAATGTGAATATTTGACTTTGCCCTTTTTGGCACCCAGATGCCGGGGAGCGCCCATCCCCTTTTTTTCCAGAATGTCCTTAAAAAAATGTAATCGGGAAACAGTATAATTGAAATCAGCACTGAGAAGCTGCGTTTGCACTTTTTTATCTTTGCCGGTGTAATCCGGCATTCCCAGCACATCAACAATATAAGTCAGTTGGTTTTGAGTCAGATCGAGATGGCGAAAACCGGTTCCAAGAATGTGCTGGTCCAAAACCGGCGGCAGGGATAGAAAATTACTTTTAAAGCGTCCTTTGACACGGTATTTGCGATAGATAATATGTCCTCTGGTTTTTTCATCTGCCGGTTTCTCCAGTTTGATCGGTTCGGCCTCATTGAGAAATTCAATACGCTGAGGTTGAATACCTCGCTGGTACCGAAACCATAGAAAAAAATCCATATCAAACTCTGATTTCCCAAAATCCGGTTTGCTGATTTCAATCGGTTCTATTCCGGTGTAAACCAGAAATGTTTTTTGCATATATATGCCATCAATGAGCAGAACCCCCATATCGGGCAAAGAAGCGGCGGCATTATTATGCAGGGTGGCCAGACTGTCTTTCAACATTGTGATTTCATTGATGTTCGTGATGGGGTTGAGTTGCACCGGGGCCGAGATTAATCTTGTATTTTTAAAAATGCCGATGGGAACGCTTTTTTGCGCATCGCCCTGTTTATCGAAATAGATATAGCCGGTGACACCTTTAAACGCATCTCTGGCACTGTTGATGTCAGCCAAAAACTTTCTTATTTGTTCACGATCACGAGACGAATTTTCTCCAGTGGCTCGGGTTTGCTTTATCGCCTCCAATCCTAATGCAATTGCGTCATAATACGCCATTTCAGACGCATTGGGCGCTCTTTTAAATTTTGCGTTAAATTCATCGCTAACCGGCTCTGCAATATGACTCATTGTGTCAGAAATGAAATAGGAGGCGGCGTATATATCATCTGAATAAAAACCTGGGTTGGCCTGCTCCATGGGTAAATCTTGGAAGTGTGCGGGAAATTTTTGTTGGCCGATAGAATCACCACCGAATAAGGGGAACGTCATCCCTCTGTCTTTCATTGCCTTTATCAGAGTAATGGCTTCCCTGTTATGAAGAGCAAGGATGATTATACCGACATTTCGTTTTTGGCTCAGTTCATCAATGCAATCCTTCAACTGCATCAAAAGTTCCATTGAGCTGGAGTTAAGACTCCATTTGTAATTGACCGTCATGCCCAATGTCTCTGTGGCCTTTTCAAAAGCTTTGGCAAGGCTGTTGCAATAAACATCCTGATCGTATATAATGCTGGCGATCTTCTGATTCAGAACATGATAGACATAATTGGCAATGAATTTTCCCTGCTGTTCATTATCGAAAATGACGCGAAAATACCAGTCATTCCCCTTTGTAACGCTTTCGGCGGTTGCTGTCGCCGTTATTGCCGGGATAAATTTTTGTTTATATATTTTTCCTCCCGCGATTGAGGTACTGCTGCTTCTGTGGCCGATGACCAAAAGAATATTATCATCAGCGGCAATTTCAAGCGCTTTTTGAGTTGCCGTGGCACTATCGTTGCGGTCATCGAAAATCAGCAACTTAACTTTTTTACCGTTAATTCCACCTTGAGCGTTGACCTTATCTATATAGAACTCGACGCTGTCGGCCATTTCGCGGCCTTTGTATTGGTCTTCGCCGGACATGGGGCCGACAAGCGCAATGTATAAATTTTCCTTGTCGATTTTTGCGTCAGAAGCCAGCGCCCAAGATTGGAATAGTTGCGCACCGATGAAGAATACGAATAAATAAACCGCCAACTTAAGCGGATAAAGGCATTTCTCAGATTTAACTATTGATAAGAACAATTTTCTATTATTCATGTTTCGTATTCCGCTTTGATTGAGGGTTTATCAAAAATTTCAAATATCCTTGAGATCGTAAGCCGCCGCTTTGGGCAAATTGACTTGTTTGAGCAGCGCTGATCGATGGGACCGTAATGCGGTATCAGCCGGATTCGCTTTAATCTTATGGGAAACATCTTCAATCGCGTCATACCAGTAACCCTCGGCCGCATAATTATAATATGATTCACTTGCGGACTTGTTTTGCAATCGTTCCGTTATTTTCCCGGAAGGTTTAATATATTTAATCGTGGCACTTCCTAAAAAATCTGCTGACCGTTCTTCGGGATCCGAAACGATGGCTATAAACCACTCATACTCAACATCCGGTTTAAGGTTGATGTCATAGTCGGCCAGATTGATCATCATCATGCCCTCCTGGCGGGGACCGTCAATATAAGTCTCAAAAACCGGTTCCATGGCACGGGGTTCATTGATTGTGAATTGGATCTTATCTGGCCAGGGGCCGGAAATATACCAAAATAAAACCGGTTGACGCTTGGTTGTCAACCCGGTTGGTTCTGAGGCCAGGGGTGCCATAAAAGATGGTATGACAGTCGGTTGCGCCAAATGGTTTTGCGCCGTTTCATGCTGTGAAAGATGGTCAGCTTCTTGATGCGGAGAGTTTCGCATTGTGCCTCTCATGGTACCGCGCATCGTGCCTCTCATGGTACCGCGCATCGTGCCTCTCATTGTACCGCGCATCGTGCCTCTCATTGTGCCGCGCATCGTGCCTCTCATTGTGCCGCGCATCGTGCCTCTCATTGTGCCACGCATCGTACCTCTCATTGTGCCGCGCATGGTACCTCTCATCGTGCCACGGTTAACGCTGTTAATACCTCCCTCTCTTCTTCGTATTTCTGCATCTTTCAAAGGAGCGTTATAAACAGGCGTTTCTGCTGCCTGCGGATCTGTAACCGCTTTTGGGGTTTCATCCTGGTTTAAAGCTAAACTTGATAATGGCATGAGAAGTAATAAGAATAGTGCTAAGGTTGGCATCAGTGTAACGACGAATGTGCGGTTTGTTGAAATGTGTCGGGTTTGCATGTTGACCTCCTTTTTTAAGTTTCAAGTTTCAAGTTTTAAGTTACAAGTTTCAAGTTACAAGTTTTAACTTCCCAATCACATCCAGTTGCCGATGAGCAAAAATGGCGCCCAATATAAAGGATGCCAATAGCGAGCCTGGCTAATCAGTTTCTTTTGCGCATTTTGCAACGCCTTAGCTCTATAGATACCCGGTGTTGTGAGTTGGCGATATAATTCTCTGATTGCCAGAGAAGTGGCCTCATCATCAACAAACCACAGTGTCGCAATGACGCTGCGCACTCCTGCTTTAACGGCGATACCTGAAAGCCCTAATGCAGCGCGTTCATCACCCAGCGCGGTTTGGCAAGCGCTCATAACCAACAATTCCACTTTATCATTACGATATTTTCTCAGGCCCAGTAGTTCTGCAAGACGGTTCATGTTTAATTTCCCATCGTAAGTCAAAAGGAAGGTTTCATCCGGTGTGCCGCCAAAAACACCATGGGTGGCCAAATGCACAATAGAATACGGGTTATTTTTCAATTCGCGGAAAAGGTTATCAATCGTATGTTCAGAGTTTTGTAAAAGCACCTTACCATTCATAATCTCTTTAATATCATGCAATTCAGCCGTTACGCCAGGAAGAGCCGAAAAGCCCTGCACCGCTTCGGAAAGACCGCTGATAAGAATCTGTTCATCATTTTTCACAAGGCGTTCAGGTTTAGTCAGAGTTATAGCGGGAACAGTTGCAAGGGCATATTTTTCCACCAGAAATTGTTTGCCGTCGTGAAACGTGGAAAAAGGAATTAAACGCAGTGTGCTGTCAGGGGCAATAATGAGAGTGTTCACCTTCTGATCCGCCAGCATATCTTCCATCGGTCGTATTATCCAATCGTAGAGTTGCCTGGCTTCATATAAAAAGCGATTATTCGTTCGGGTCTGCAATCTCCTGCGAAAGCGCATTACGGTCTGTTTCAGCGTTTTGGAATCCACCGTTGTTTTAATTTGTTTTATACCATCCGGCAGAATCAATAAGAGTGCCAGACGATCCGGCAGAATAATGGGATAGATCACTGCCGTATGCGGAGCCGCACGATCTGACGTTACTTTTTCAGTTTCTTTGATGAGGCATCCGTCCTGAAAAAAATCTTGCAGCTCAAATGCCTTTAACATTTCCATGATGTCCCTGGCTTGACGGAGTTTGAGTTCACGAGAGTGAGCATCCGGCATCGCATCAGCCTGATCAAGATAGATTTCCGCGAGTTCAAGATAAACAGGTCTTATTTCCGTATCAAAAGGGTTCTTTTGACTGCGATACCCACGCAACAGTTTTTGATGGATAGGTTTTAGGGTTTTGACAGCTTTTTCATAATATTTGATTGCATCAGTCATATCACCCTGAGCCTTAAACAATTTTGCCATTTGCCATTGTCGTAGGTAAATCATATAAGGCCTGTTTTGCTTTTGTGCAAAAAAAAGCGCCTGTTCAGCTTTTTGTATGGCCTTTGAAAAGTGTTTCTCATTTTTCAAGCGCGCGCCTATCTGTCCATGAGTCTGTGCGAGGATACGCTTATCTTGCAGAAGCTCTCCGATTCGTTTAGCCGTATTCATTGTATAGTTGGCAATCAGCATCAGATCCTTCAGATATACTGCCCCGATCTTGAATGCGTCTATAGGGGTGTTGCTGACAAACACCTTACGATTTTCAGAAAAAGCGGTCTCTGCCGAAACAGCCTTTTTAATAGGGACTAAAGTCAGCACTGTCATTTCCACCTCAACTTTTCTGTCTTTAGCCTGACCGCGATGATGGTATATATCTGTTACGGCAGATGCCAAGTTGCCTTTGGCCTCTTTGGAAATTAACAGCTTGCCGTTTTTATTTGTAATTTCGGAAATGCCGGCAAAAGAAATCGGGTCTGCGGGATATGCGGTGTTAAACAATTGCATGGACTTTGCAGCGGCTTCTTCAGCGCTTCTGAATTCACCCGCGTACAGGAAATAGATTTGAGCATTCTTGTACACTTTTTTTTCTAAAAAGGTCGGTATCTGATATTGCTTTTCCAATTCAGACGCTTTGGCCATGGCATCATTCGTATTCGTAAATTCACCCATAAGCAAGCTGTATATCCACACATCGCCCTTGTTATCTGTTTGCTTGCGGCCCGGCAAAAGACGGCTGGTCAGATACGCATTAACGACTTCAATTCGTTTTATTGACAGTTTGAGGTTGCCTTTTTTATTTTCTTTCGCATCTTTTCTCATTCCGATAGAATCTGTGAAACCTTTGAGTCGAATATAAGCATATACAGTTTCTTCATTTCGGATAATTTCGGTCAGCTTGTTTTGTAGCACTATCACTTGGTTTCCAGAAAACCGGATTTGGCCGAAATCAAAATAGATGGTATATTTATATTTTTCATGCTTTTGCAGTGTAAATCCTTGGGGAATGTTCACAAGCACATTGTACGCATTTTCCGTCAGTTTCACAGTTGTCGGATTTACCTTAAAAGTTAAATCAGATTCAGTATCAATATTTTGCGGGGATTGAAGCAGGTCGTTACGAATTTCCATAGCCATAAGGCTTAACGCTATCATATCAGCGGCCTTATCATGGGAATCCGGCAGTTTGTCAATCTCTTGAAGAGCGTATTCCAGACCCGTAACCGCGTTTTCATAATAATGGTCGAAATAGGACGCCCGCGCGATATTCACAAGTATAGCAGACTTCAGGTTTAAATCCTCTGACGTGTTGGCAATCAGCTCAAGACTCTCTCCATAGGCCGCTAACGCTTCCTGAAAATTACGGTCAACAGCAAACGCGTTGCCTAAGTTATTGAGGACACGCGCCAGGATACGAGGATTTTGCGTCAGACGCGCTTCTTCCACGGCTTTTATCAGATATTTGGCCATTTGCACCATATTGCCGAGGGTGAAATGAACATCAGAAAGGCTGTTCAGAAACAAAACATTACGAAAACGGTCATTGCCAGCGATGATAAGCGGTATAACGCTTTCAAGGATTTCCAAGGCTCTTTGATGATATCCGAGATCTAAATATACCTCAGACAGAAACATCGTTGCATCCAGATGCACGCCGACATCATTTTCAGGTTTTTCAGGGTCTGAAAGAGCGAGGCTTTGCTCCAGAAAATGGGCAGCCTTTTCAAAATCACCCTGAGCGTAAAATTCTTCGGCCTTGATGATTAATTGTTGAGGCGCTGCGGTTGCCAGCCCGGCGATGTTATCCGTAACATTATCTGTTTGGGCGAGTGTTTTTTCAACATTAAAGAGTGCCGTAACAAGAAGAATAAACAAAAAGATGGCTAATATCTGTTTTTTCGTTCTTTCCATTTTAGTCGATTCCTTTGCGTTCTTGTGATTATTAAAACAAATCAGTGCTAATCTCAAAATGAATCCCGTCTTTCTGAATGTCATATTCACTGGAATCTGCGACATCTTTCAAACCCAGCCCCCAATAAAGTTTAAACTGAAAAATTTTGTTTAACGACCCGCGTAAGCCCAAACCTGTGCAGTAGATTTCATCAGGTTCAGGGTCAGGAGAATCTGCATTCCATCCACGGCCGATGTCAAAAAAAGGACAAAGCCAGAGGGTCCCGTTATTAATCTGTTTATCGAACCATGGTATTTCAAATTGTGCCACCCGAAAGCGCCATTCGAACGAACCGACAACACCATTATCCGTAGTCATCAGATTTTCTTTATATCCACGCACTGAGGATGAACCGCCGATGGCAAATTTTTCCATGGGCAGTAACGGATCGTCAGAAAGTTGCAGATTAAGACGCATTGACAGCAGATTGTCAGGCAGGCGCTTAATTTTCATGCGTTGGAGCCATTGAAACTGCCCTGACCAAGAGGTAAAATGTCCATCCGGATATGCATTATCATACGCGGTTGTGTCAGACAGGTTAAGGCCAAAGTTAAAGGTTGACCGGGTGGAAAACACTTGTTTCAGATCGCGCTTCACCCATTCCTGAGAAAAACGCAAGATACTGGCTTGGCTTACATTATCAGCGACATTCGGGTTAAGAAAATAAGGCGCACCTGAATCATCTGTTGTCTTGTTGCGGCGCCGGTCGAATTGAAGCGCCATAGAAAATTCCTGGGACAGCGTTTTATAAAAAGGGTGGTGTAGCGCAGCAGAGTAGGTTTCAGTCTGACTTACAATGTTCTGGGTATGCGGCGGTGTGGGCGTCATGGTTGACATCGAGCGATCTGCGCCAAAGGACAATGTCGCACCCCATGTTGAAACAGGAACGGTATAACTTGCAACATATTCGTCGGTTTCTTCGAGAAATCCCCACTCACCGTGCAATGAATCGCCCCAGCCCGTCAGATTGATAAGCGATGCATTAACATTAAAGGCATAAGAACCGATGGCGGGAGGTTTATGGTTATCACAACTTATTACCGCATGATACGGTTGGGCTTCTTTCACAATGATGTGAAGTACAGCATTTTGCACCTCAGCCTGTGGCTCAATTTTCGCAGTGATATTTTCAATACGCGGGTCTTTTTTGAAAAGTTTGAGTCTTTCTTGAACAATATTTATATTAAGTGGCTCGTTATTATCAAACTGTATCGCTTGCTTTAGGCGTGGAGCAATATATCCGGTACGCAGTCGCTTGTTTCCGGAAACTTTAATTCCGGTAATTCGGCCTTCGATGATCCGCATAACGAATTTGCCGTCAGAAATTTCCATTTTCGGCAAAAAAGCCCTTGAATTGATATATCCATTGTCCACATAATGGTGTGTTAGCGCGTCTCTGGCATCAAACAGATCTTCGGACGTTATTTCGCGATCAAGATAGGATGCGACGATTGAAGATAACTCCTGGTCGGAAAAAACCGTGGCACCTTCAAATTCAAATTGATGTACATATAGCTTGCAGGCAGATTCGATTTTTTTTGCGTTGACCTTATTTGATTTTACTGGGCTTGCCTGAGCGTCGCTTTGCCAACTGACAAGATAACATACGGCCAAAACAGTCCAGACCAAGAACAATTTTTTGATTAGCAAAATACCTTTTTTTTTCATATTTTTTGCAATTTCCCGTATGCTTTCATTTTTTTTTAAGATGTTTGGAACTTTTCTTTGGGTCATCGAACAAGCCCTCGATCTTCAATTTGCCTATCCGGTTCGGATTTGAATCCTTAGCCAAACTCCCCAACCTCATCGTTGGACTGGCACGCCAATCATCAAAGGCCGTTGGCATAGCCTCAATTCCGGTATATACTAAGCGACTCTTGTTTTGTCCGGCTTGAGGGATGCAAGGAATGCGGGGCCATTCGGTCGCATCAAGAAAATCAGACGGCAATTCCGCAATTGATTTGGTAACAACCGTACGAATTTTATCGGAACTGTCAGCAGGAGTTAAACCGGCGTTAATCGGAATAAAGACGCAAAACAGCAATAAAAAAAAACGACATATTTTTTCAAAATGTAATTTCATCTGAATCACTCTTTTTTATGATTATAAGGAATTCGGGGAAAGTAGCAAAGCCACTGAAAGTTGAACAATTTTCCGTTTTTCTTTACGGTTACATACGTCCAAGATGAAGGATGTTGAATGGATTGATTTAATGTTCCTGTTTACCATATCAAAAAAGGTTTTTGCAAGAATTATTTTGGAAACGTTTATTAAGCATTCAGGCTGATAGTTTAACGTAGGGCAAGATATTTATCCATCTGTTTGGCAGGCAATGTCCTGTCGCTGTTTAAATGGATAGCCCAATCAGTTCTGCTTGACATCCTTGGGTTGTTAAATTACATAGAATTATTTTACCGTCTGTTGGGTGATCGGGGATAGGAAATGCGCCTAGAAAACAATCGCAATAAAATAGCCGTCAATACGTTGCTTATTCTGTTTGTGTGCCTGCTGGTTGATACTTCATTGGCGAAACGAATAAAAGCCGAGCAAGCGGAAACGGATAAACTAATAAAACGGCCGCAAACCGTTCAAACAATGCCAACGACGCCTGAAACGATAACATCTGAAATAAAATCAGAGGTGCTTCTCTATTTTGCATCTACAAACAATGACTTTCTTGTTGCCCAGGGCGGTCAGACAATAATTAGAGACAAAACGCTTGCAAATCCGAATAATCCTGTTTTTTTTGCTAAAAATATTATTCAGGCATTAATCAACGGGCCTGATGACGGTTTAATGCGAACGCTTCCACAAGATACAAAACTGCGTGCTTTGTATGTGACTGACGACGGAACCGCATATACTGATTTTTCAACAGAGTTAAAAGATAATCATCCTGGCGGCGTGATGGCGGAACTGATTACAATCTATTCGATTGTAAATTCATTGGTTTTGAATGTCACCGGGATTAACAGAGTCAAATTTTTAATCGAAGGCCGTGAAGCTTTAACTTTGGCCGGACATATTGATTTGCAAAATCCCTTTACAGCCGAGACGTTATTAATACGATGAAAAAACAACACAAAATCAATACCATTCGCAATATCGGCGTTATCGCTCACATTGATGCCGGCAAAACCACCGTCACCGAACGGATTCTCTATTACACCGGTCGTTCGCATAAAATTGGCGAAGTTCATGATGGTGAAGCGGTCATGGACTGGATGCAGGATGAGCAGGAGCGCGGGATTACGATCACTTCAGCCGTTACAACCTGCCAGTGGCAAGGTAAGACGATTCAGATTATCGATACGCCGGGGCATGTTGATTTTACAATCGAAGTGGAGCGTTCTTTACGTGTCCTTGACGGTGCGGTGGGGGTTTTCTGTGCGGTTGGCGGTGTTGAACCGCAATCCGAAACCGTTTGGCGGCAAGCCGATAAATATGGCGTGCCCAAGATTGTTTTTATCAACAAAATGGATCGTATCGGTGCTGATTTTTTAGGTGCCACCGAGATGATTAAGGAACGTTTGAACGCCCTGCCCCTGATTCTGCAATTGCCAATGGGTGCGGAAGAAAACTTTGCCGGCGTGATTGATCTGCTGGCCATGCGTCAGATTACATGGGATGAAGAAACTCTGGGGGAAACCTATAATATTACCACAATCGATTCAGATTATCTTGAAAAGGCACAGGAATATCGTGAACTGATGCTTGAAACGGTAGCCGAAACCGATGATGATATTATGGAAGCCTACCTCGCTGAAACGGCTATTTCCGAAAAAATGCTTACTGCGGCCATCCGCAAGGCGACGATTGACTTGCAACTAGTTCCGGTGCTATGTGGTAGTGCGTTGCGCAATAAAGGCATCCAGCCGCTAATTGACGCAATTACTCTTTTTCTTCCCAGCCCCGTGGAAATTCCTCCAATTAAAGGGATTGTTCCTGAATCCGATGCAATCGTGGAATGTGCCGCCAAAGACACTGACCCGCTGGCCGCACTTATTTTTAAAGTGGCGATGATCGAAGGGCGTAAACTGTCGTATGCGCGGATTTATAGTGGCACACTAATCGCTAAAAAAGATGTGTATAATCCGACTCGCAAGATAAATGAAAAAATTTCCCGTATTTTGTTGATGCACGCTAATAAGCGTGAGCGCGTGGCATCGGCCGGCGCAGGCAGCATAATCGGCGTTGTAGGCTTAAAAACATCCACAACCGGTGAAACGCTTTGCACGCCAGAGCATCCGTTGCTTTTAGAAAGAATGGAATTTTATGAACCGGTTATTTCCGTGGCGATTGAGCCTAAAACTCATTCGGATCAGGAAAAACTTGATGAAGTCATAGCCAAATTCATCGCTGAAGACCCGACGCTGCGCTGCCTCAAAGATGAAGACACGGGGCAAACCATATTATCCGGCATGGGCGAGCTGCATCTTGAAATCATTATCAGTCGAATGCAACGTGAATTTAAAACCGATGTCAATGTTGGCAAACCCCAGGTGGTTTATCGTGAAACTATTGATCAGCGGGGCGCATCGGAAGCGATTTTTGATCGGGAAATTTCCGGGTGCAATCATTTCGCACAAGTTCGTTTGCAAATCGAACCATCCAAGCGAGGAAGCGAAATCACCTTCAAGTCGATTGATGATGAACTTCCGGCTCATTTTCTGGCCGCAATCCGTAAAGGCGTCCTGGAATCCTTGGATAGCGGCCCTTTAATGGGCTATCCGGTTACGGATGTTAAAGTGACACTGACCGGCACCCAATCAAAGGAATCATCGGGTTCGGAACTTTCATTTACCGTAGCCGCCTCCATGGCCTGTCAACAGGCGCTTGCCGACGGCAGTCCATTTTTGTTAGAGCCGATTATGGACGTGGAAATATTTGTACCTGAAGCCTATATGGGAGAAGTGATCGGAGATATGGGCGCCCGTAATGGTAAAGTCGAATCTATCGAACATCGCGCAGGCTCCCAAGTGATCAAAGCCTCTGCACCACTGGCACTGATGTTCGGCTATTCCACCGATTTACGATCTTCCACCCAGGGACGCGGCACGTTTACAATGCAATTTTCCCATTTTGATCGTAGTTGATTGGAAATTTGAGATTTCAAAAAAGGAGCAAGCCATGTGTGAAGCAACAGCATTTCTGCTAAAAGACAATGAACAGGTGAAAGTGATGGAAGCGGTTGACACGGTGGAACCCGAAGATGGCGGCGTCAAACTGAGCAGCATCTTCGGAGACCAAAAATTTATCAACGGCCAAATTCATTCGTTATCATTGGTGGATAACAAAATTTTTCTGACAGAACATTAGCATAAAATAATATATCAAAAACTGGTGGACAAATATTTCTGGAACGGTCTTAAATCAGAAAAGAACGGAATGATACTTGCAAATGCAATAAACATGCCAAGATATCTTGTAAGGTGAAATTAAATTTTCAAATCGAGCAAGAACTTATCGGTGAATATTTGCCAAGTATTTCACGCTTATCAGGAAATATTTTAAAAACGTCAAAACAGATTACGCTGACAGAAAAATAAAAAAGGCCGCGGTCCGGCCCTGATTCGAAAAATCGGTGGTCTGAAAATGAAAGTCACCGAAATTATCGACCGGACTCATGCCTGACAAAACCTGTTGTCAGCCTTTGGTATGCTGTCGAAAAAAAAGGCTGAAAAGGCAGATTTTAAAAATTTGAAAGCGCTTTTGTTTCAGGGTGCTATCAATAAGATTGTCAATACGGTCAAATCTCTTTTCAAATCCAAATCCGACAGTAATATCATAAAAAAGCAGAAAAACTGTTTTGTGAAAAACGCTAACCGCATGCGATATGCAAGCTTTCAGCAAAGTTATGTCCCAATCGGTTCCGGTGTTATTGAAAGCGAAATCCGCCGGGTTGTCTGCCTAAGATTGAAAGCACCCGGTTCTTTTTGGAAACTCGACTTTGCCGAAGGATACCGCTTCTTATAAAAAATCCTTGTAGATGGCGAGTTAAAACACAACAAAACATTTTTGGAGAACCCCAAAATGTCCAAACCGATAAACATCCTTCATCTCAGCGACTTACATTTTGGCTTTGAACCCACCTCTGATCCGGTATCCACTGCTCAAGCGCAACGACTGAACACCCTTAACGCTCTGATTGATGCACTCAACCGACTTGATAGCGCATGGAAACCTGACATGGTTGCTATTACCGGCGACATCGGATGGAAGGGCGTTCAAACGGATTATGACCTGGCAGAGGAATGGCTTTCAAAGCTGCTTAAAACGCTTAATCTGACGTCTGATAAACTGATTATGTGTGCCGGCAATCACGATTTGGACCGAAACAAAACGTTCGGCATGGCCGCGCCTTCATCTGCTCAACAAGCGGATGAATGGCTTCAAAGCGAACATTTGGAAAATTTCATACGGCCTTTTAACGATTATACCCGGTTTTATGAACATTTCGGCGCAGCACCTCTGACACTCAACGATCAATCTTCTTTCCTTTTAGGTCAATGGCGTTTTGGAGAGCTAAATTTCATTGTGCTGAATTCTGCTTGGTTTTGCAGCAGAGGTGATGATGATCGCGACAATCTTTGGCTGGGGCTGCCGCAGTTGCAGGTAATGGACGCTAAAGGTCTGTTGGTTAATTCCCAGAATTATGACGATGTGCCCCTTACAATCGTTCTATTCCACCATCCGCCCGATATGCTGAATGAAGCCGAGCGATACAGCTTTAATGATCGTATGCCCGCTTTTAACTATTTGGCCGAAAAATGTCATTTGATGCTTTGCGGACATACGCATGGCGCGCCTAAAAAACCTGACAGGATCGCCAGCGGCGCCTATCTTTGTTCAGGCGGCGCTACGTACAATCGCGCCCAATATCGAAATAATTTCTCTGTCTTTCAAATTAACAGCAGCTCAAGAATTTTCGACCGAATCACATACGAATTCGATCCTCGTAAGGAAAAATGGTACGAATACAGTCAAGAGAGGTGCTCTTTAAAACAGTCATCCCAACCGGAAATATCTGAAACCGATGAACAACTTCCCGAAATCCCCCAAATATATAAAGACTGGCTGATTGATCATTGTCGTGACATGGACTTCACTAAATTGATCGGCGCAAGCCAGGTGATTCAGGTGGGATTGCCGGAAATATTCATTCCTCTGCTCGCGCCTTTACCGCAAAAGGCTGTTGAATATCGTAAACAAGCCAAACAACAAATGTCTCTTTTTGAGGATCGCAACCGGGATATTGAAGAATTGATTGATGAAAACGAGGCTCTGGTTATTGAGGGTCTGGCGGGTTCAGGCAAAACCACGTTGATCAAGCATTATGCCTTTCAAATGATCGACAAAAAGCGAAAGAGCGTATCAGATGATTGTCTGCCTGTTTTAATATTTCTCAAAGATTTGCAATCGTTTGACATAAAAGAACACTATCCCAATGCCACGGCCTTTGAAAACCTAATAGAGCATTATCTTGAAAAAGCTGAAAACGGTCTCGATCTAAAAACAGTTCAAGGCTTTTGCAAACAAGGTCAAGCTGTTTTTCTGTTGGATGGCCTTGATGAAATCAGGCCGGATTTAAGAGCGTTTCTAACCGAAGCCTGCGCCGGTTTCAGAAGATTGAATCCGGGTGCCAGACTGGTTTTGACAGGGCGTCCCCACGGTGTGGATGCAACGGTGCGCAAATGGTTCAGCAAGGAACTTGTGAGCATAGAACCCCTTACGATGGAGCAGATTGAAACGTTTGTGCATCAATGGTTTGCTCATGTTTTTTCCAGAGAGTCCCAATTTGTCAGCAAAACCGCTGACGATATGATCGGTGAAATCAAATCGCATCCGTCTATCGACCAATTGACCGATACGCCGTTGATGCTCACAGCGATCTGCCTTTTATACCATGATGATAAAGAGCTTCCAGACCAGCGTGCCGAATTGTACCATAAATTTGTCAATAACCTGCTGCACCGGCGTTTTAAAGAACCTGAAAAAGTGCGCAACTTTTTGATGGAGTTGGCATACGATATGCACAAACGCCGCGTCAAGGGAATCGACCGGAATCACGCCGTTGATATTTTGTGCAAAAAATATACGTGCGGGGTAAACGAACCGGAAAATGATTTTTGCCAACGTATTGATGCCCGGTTTGAAGATATTGAGCCGAAATGCGCTTTGCTGCATTTAAAAGACGGCCAGTATGGTTTCCTGCACCTGACATTTCAGGAATTTCTGACGGCGATTGCTCTAACGGCCAATGTCAGGAAGGATCATGCCGCGGAGATTCGTGATTATTGGGATGATGAATGGTGGCAGGAAGTGATTGAACTGTATATCAGTTATCTGAGCATTGACAGTCGGGGCATCGCCAACGAAATTATCCTGGAAGTATTTGAAAAACCATATCAAAAACCATATTATTGCTGGCGTCTGGCCGCTCGCACCCTTGTGGATATTCACCACGCCAACAGAGAAAAACCCACGCTTGAAAAAGCGCGAACCCGTCTGACACAAATCATGCATTCGGACGCCGAACCTAAACATCGTGCCGATGCCGGGGAGATACTCGGACGATTAGGCGATAACCGTGATTTGAAAAAATTTATACCCGTGAAGCCAGGCAACTATACCTTATCTGCTGGTAAGAAGGAAATTAAACCGTTTGAAATCGCCAAATATCCGGTAACCAACAGTCAGTTCAAGGAATTTGTTGATGCAAAGGGCTATGAAAAGGAATTATACTGGTCTGAACAAGGGCTGCGATGGTTGGAGGAAAATCAAATGCAAGCGCCCCGATACTGGTATGACAGACAATGGAATTGCCCCAACTCTCCGGTTGTAGGCGTTTGCTGGTATGAGGCCGATGCGTTTTGCCGCTGGCTGACGGAAAATGATTCTGATTATCAATATTTTTTGCCGGATGAAAATCAATGGGAAGCGGCCGCAACCGGTTTTGATAAAAGAAAATATCCCTGGGGGGCAGAATGGCAGGAAAATTATTGCAATTCCGAAGAAAGCGGTATTGAAAAAACATCCGCAGTCGGTTTATTTGAAAAAGGCGATACTCCCGAAGGCGTTGCCGATATGGCCGGAAATGTTTGGGAATGGACTGCCTCCGATTATCATTCTGAACAACGTTTGTCAGATTTTGATTATGAACCTGAGATACAAAAACTGTTAGATGCGCATGGGAAAAGTTCGGGCGAAGAGAAAGATAAACTTCTGGATCAGTATATTAAAAGGATGGATGAGAAAGACCGCACACTGTCGGTTTTGCGCGGCGGGTCGTGGGACGACGACCATGATTACGTGCGCTGCGCCAACCGGTACAGGTTCATCCCGGACCTTAGGGGCAGTCTTGTTGGATTGCGTTGTTCCAGGACTAAAATTTAACCTTTGTACTTTTACCCTTTTACCCTTTACCGCCGGAGGCCGCGAATTTTTTTTATCTACAAGGATTTTATATAAGAAGAGGATTATAAGAAAGGGATTCGGGCTGATTGCGTCTTAAAAGGCTGTCAACATAAGGCGGGACAGCATAAAAATCGGGTTTCTCGGCCTTTGCGACTCCCGTAGCTTTTCCACGCTTTAGAAACCCGATTTTTTCCGATGTTAGGTTGGCAGCATATTAAAAACCTGATGCTCAATCCGGCCTTGACTTTCGTTGCGGCCTTATGACAAAGATATGACAACGGATTTCGGGGATTTAACGGATAAAAATCCGGTTAGAGAATTCCCAAGAAATAATCTACGCAATTACGCAAATATGGGTTCAATCGTCCATCGGAGTGAAAAAGCTTGCTTTTTCTTGCAAAAGCAAGCTTTTGCACTCCACTTGGATTTTTGCTGAATTGAAATTTCTGACAAACTGATGCGCAGATTAATTATTGTAAATTCCCTTAATCCTAATATCCGTTGTTATATTTGGCCGAAACGAACACCATAGCCTCAATCCTTTTCTTATGAATCCCTATTCTTATAAAAAATCCTTGTAGATGGCATGTTAAAACACAACAAAACAGCCTTATTTATAAAAACTATGAACAGAGAAACCATTTTAAGCGTTAAAAACCTAATCACCACATTTGACACCGAAAGCGGCCCGATCCGGGCTGTTGACAATGTCAGTTTTGATTTACGCAAAGGCAGCACATTGGGCATTGTGGGCGAGTCCGGGTGCGGCAAAAGTGTAACCGCGCTGTCTGTCATGCGACTTTTGCCACAACCCATGGCGCGTATTGAAGACGGGCAGATTCTGCTGGGCGACACGGATATCACCGCTTTGGCGGCTGATGACGTGCGGTTGATTCGCGGCGCGCGTATCTCCATGATTTTTCAGGAACCCATGACCGCGCTGAACCCGGTTCACAAAATCGGCAAACAGATTGGTGAGGTGTTTCGGATTCACTATCCGGAAATGACCCGGACGACTATTGCAACCGCATCTTCGGAACTGTTGCATAAAGCGGGCATTCCGGATCCTCAGAAGCGGCTCGAAGAATATCCCCACCAGATTTCCGGCGGAATGCGCCAGCGCGTGATGATCGCAATCGCTCTGGCGTGCCAGCCGGATATCCTGATTGCCGACGAACCCACCACCGCCATTGATGTGACCATTCAAGCTCAGATTCTGGCGTTGATGCAATCATTGCAGCGCGAAACCGGTATGGCGATTATTTTTATCACCCATGATTTGGGCGTTATCGCCGAGATGTGCGATGAAGTTCTGGTGATGTACGCCGGACGTGTGGCTGAAACAGCTCCGGTGACAGCCCTGTTTCAAAACCCGCAACATCCCTATACGCGCGGTTTGTTAGCTTCCATGCCGCGGCTTGAAAATCCTGGTAAAACCCGTTTGCATGTCATCCGTGGGATGGTGCCTGGTTTGGATAATTTACCTCCAGGATGCCGGTTTCAAAACCGCTGTGATTTTGCTCAGGCGATCTGTAAAACCGCTCCGCCGCCGCTTGAAGAAACAGACGCCGGCCATCTCGTGAGCTGCTATTGTCATTCAAAGGACTGCAAACTTCAAAATGAAATTGGTGTAGAGGCGGCCCGGGCTGCCATCCGCAACGCCAATCATAATCAAAATCCCCAATCGGCGAAAACGGATTTTTGCCTTGAAGTCAAACACCTGAAAAAACATTTTCCGGTGCATGGCGGTGTTCTTTGGCGCACTATTGGGCGTGTGTTAGCGGTTGACGGAGTTTCTTTTAAAATCAAACACGGCCAAACAGTGGGGCTGGTGGGCGAATCAGGATGCGGCAAAACCACCGTGGGACGCACTTTATTGAGGCTCTATAAACCTACATCCGGTGATGTGCTCTTTGACGGACGCAACTTGGCGCAGGTTTCATCCCGTGCCATGCGGAATTTACGGCGGGATATGCAGATTATTTTTCAAGACCCGTTTGAATCTTTAAATGCGCGTCACACTATTGCGGAAATCCTTGAGGAGCCGTTTGTCATTCACAAAATCGGTTCTGCCGCCGAACGACGTCAGGAGGTTTTGCGTTTATTAGACCGCGTGGGTATGCCGGCCGGTGCGCTGAATCGCTTTCCACACGAATTCAGCGGCGGGCAGCGTCAACGCATCGGCATCGCCAGAGCAATCGCTCTGAACCCCCGTTTGATTGTGTGTGATGAACCGGTGTCGGCTTTAGATGTCTCCATTCAATCCCAGATTTTGAACCTGCTCGGCGAACTTCAGCAGGAGATGGGCCTGACCTACCTGTTTATCGCGCATGATCTGGCGGTGGTCAAACATATTTCGGATATGATTGCGGTGATGTATTTGGGTAAAATCGTTGAGTTTACTGATGCGGCCACGATTTATCAACGCCCGCGACATCCTTACACGCGCGCGTTGATATCCGCCATTCCTGTTCCAGATCCGGCTTATGCCAGTGATAAAATCATCCTGCATGGTGATGTGCCCTCACCGCGTAATCCGCCCGCCGGATGCCGCTTTCACACGCGCTGTGCTTACGCCATTGACCGCTGTATTGAGGAAGAGCCACCATTGATTCCGGCAAGCGGCACCCAGGGCGACAGCCATCTTGCGGCCTGCCATCGTGAGTGCGAAAGTGATTTTTTAACTTAAAACTTAATATCGCATGATAGCGGCACCCCAGGTGAAACCGGAACCAAATGCCACCAAAAGTAAGAGATCGCCTCGTTGAATCGTGCCGTCAGCGGTAAATTCGGATAGTAACAACGGTATGGTCGCGGCTGAAGTGTTGCCATATTTGTGGATATTGTAGAGGACTTTGGCGTCAGGAATTTCCAATTTTTCCGCCACCGCTTTATTGATGCGTTTATTGGCTTGATGCGGCAATACCCAGTCAATGTCGTCTGTTGACAATTCCAGATGCTTCAAGGCGGACAGACTGACTTCGGTCATCCGACGCACTGCATTGGAGAATAAATTTTTGGAAGAGGGCATTTGAGGGTAAAGATCGGCATTGGCGTTAAAATCGTACGGATCATAATCCACAGCCGGTTTTTTCCCGTTGTCAAAGATTTTCATGTGCAGGCCGTTCATGGCACCGCGGCCGTCAGCATGATTTTCGATATATAAAATACCTGACTGGGGGGCGGTAGAACGGGAAACCACCACTGCCGCCGCGCCATCTCCAAAAAGGACGGTGACGGCTCTTCCCCTGACACTATAGTCTAAAAGGTTAGAATGCAACTCCGATCCGACTAACAAAACATTCTTGTAAATTCCCGATTCTACAAACGCCTTAGCCATTTGAAGGCCGTAAATAAATCCGGCGCATTGCTGCCGTATATCAAAACAAGGGATACATCGCTCCGCCCATCCGAGTTTATTTTGTAAAAAAACGCCTGTCCCGGGAAAAAATATGTCCGGGCTGAGAGTTGCGAAGATGATGCAGTCGATTTCCCGTTCATCGATCTCACCTTTGGATAAAAGATTTTGCACCGCTTTTAAAGCCAAATCCGAATTTTTCCAGCCCGGCTTTGCATATCGTCTTTCACTGATACCGGAACGCGGCCGAATCCATTCATCGCTGGTTTCCATCTCTTTGGGTAATTCATCATTTTTTATGATTGTCTCCGGCACATACTGACCGGATGTTCGAATATATGCGCTGTTTGCTACTGTCATGAAAAAGACTCCTTAATTATAGTATTTCAAAAATTAATTTTTTATTTGTTGATTAACGAAATAAATGTTAAAAGGCAATAGAGAAACTAATGAACAACATTTTTAATAAAAATGATATAGCGTAATGACGTTTATCAAAGGAAAAACGATTCCAGGTAAAATTTTTATCCCTGATTTCAAACCGGATGCTGTTAAAAAGCATCCATGTCCCGACTGCTTTGCCTGTCAGATGTGCAGTGATGATCGCTGCGAATTGTGCCGCACCCAACAATTTAAAGCGGAAACGGACAGAAACATGCAAAACTGTAAATGCCATAACGATAATGAATCGTGGAAAAATAATGATGCTACTTTATGATGGTTTATATCATTGGAAAGGATGGGGAGGCAAATTACAACTGGCAAGCGGTAAATGCCGGATGCGCATATATGATCTGACCAAAAGCAAGCAAAATGGTGTTGTTTTTTTAAAGCCTGTTGTTGTGGTACTCACAGATGAACCCAGAGAAAAAATCAATGATATGACGATTAAAAGCTGCGCCAGCCATATCGCCACATTGGTTACCAAACAATTCGGTATTGATCCGAAACGAACGCTATGGGTGGAATACTATCCGCAAGTGACTTATGGTAAAGCTGATACGAATGTGATCCCGGAAAAATACGAAGCTGTTGAATTCACTTGGCATAAAAACAAAGCCGTAAGCCCCAAGTGGAAATTACTGGAGCCGCCCTTATCTGATATGGTTAAAAATTTGGAAAAACAAAGCATCTACAAGTGTTAAGCTATCCCATAACATTCAGTTTCAATGATTTCTGTAGTTTACAAAAATTTATAACTTACGAGGATTAACCCGATGATAAAAAGAACCATCATTATCTTTTGTACGCTAATATTTTTAGCAGGATGTTCCGATAAGGCCGCACAGGAATTGTATGATATTGCTCAATTGGAAGAACGGCAGCATAACAATGCCAATGCAATCAGGCTTTATCAGGAAGTTGCCGAAAAATATGCGGATAGCGAATACGCTGGCAAAGCTAAAGCAAGATTGGCGGCGATAAATAAAAAACCATCAGACAAAAAAGGAGCAAAGGCCATGACAACGGCAAGCCTGACCGATTATTCCCAATATGACCGTTCCGAAATTTTGCAATTTATTTTTCATCCACGCCCTGAAGCATCATCTTTCAAATCGAAACCGGAAGTGACGGAATTTATGATTCCGGTCGCTAAAAATGTGGAAGTGGGAGCGCGCTTTTATCCGGCTAAACCGGATGATCCGGTAATTCTGTTTTTTCATGGCAACGGTGAAATTGTTGCGGATTATGATGATTTGGCTCCATTTTACACCAAACTCGGCATCAATTTTTTTCCAGTGGATTTTCGTGGTTATGGCCGTTCCACAGGTACGCCCAGTGTTACCGCGATGATACATGACAGCCATAAGATGTTGATTTATGCTCAAAAATGGCTTGGCGAACATGGTTATACCGGCCCATTGATTGTTATGGGGCGCTCTTTGGGAAGCGCATCCGCACTTGAAATTGCCGCACATTATGAAGAAAAAATCGACGGCCTTATTATTGAAAGCGGCTTTGCTTACGCCCTTCCGTTACTCAAACTTCTGGGCATTAACACAGATGCATACAATCTCACCGAAGAGCAGGGCTTTCGCAATTTGGATAAAATCAGGAATTTTAAAAAGCCAACCCTTGTGATTCATGCCAAATACGACCACATTATTCCCTTTGGTGACGGCCAGGCATTATTCGATGCCAGCCCGGCAGCGTATAATAAATTGCTCAAAATACCCAAGGCCAATCATAACAATATTTTCTCTTTTGGAATGCAGGCGTATCTTGAAGCGGTTAAAGCTCTGGCTGATGCTGTCAGTCATTGATTGTATTTTTTAAGTTGACAAGAAATGTTTTTGTTCGCTATTGATTGGTATTTGTCCTTATAGATATCAAAGGAGTGTCGATTGGAAGCAACCCTATTATGAAATGTTCTGCTGCGGAAACCGTAAGAAAGTTCTATGCTCAATTTTCGGGCAATGACCATGTTCTGGTTTTAATTAATGCCGATCCTGACGCTATCTCAAGCGCGATAGCGGTCAAGCGCTTGCTGTGGCGCAAAGTCGCCAGTGTTACGCTGTCAAACATCAATATAATCAAGCGTCCTGACAATATCGCCATGATTCGCTTAATTAAGACGCAGCTCATCCACATCAGCAAGATTAAGGCCGACCAATATACACGGTTTGTCATTGTTGATTCACAACCCGACCACAGCGAATTGTTTCAGAAATTTAATTTTGACGTTATTATAGATCATCATCCTATAACTGAATCCGAGGCGCCGTTTAAAGATGTTCGTCCTGAATATGGCGCTAATGCCAGTATTATGACCGAATATTTGAAAGCGGCCAAAATTAAACCGTCGGCCAAACTGGCAACCGCCTTGTTTCTGGGCATTAAAACGGACACTCACGACTTTGAGCGCCAAACTCTGATTGAAGATATCCGGGCTTTTCAATTTCTTTTCCGCCATGCCAACATGCACTTGGTGCGCCGCATCGAACTGGCCGACTTAACGCCCGATTTTCTGAAGTATTTTGAAATAGCGCTTCGTACCCGACGAATACGCAAACAGAAAGCCTTTATCAATCTGGGTAAAGTTCAGAATCCTGATATTTGCGTTATTATAGCCGATTTTTTTATGCGCTTAAATAATGTCAATTGGAGCATTGTTTCAGGATACTATAAAAATAATCTCGTTATTATATTCAGAAATGACGGTATCCGTAAAAACGCCGGCAAACTGGCTCAACAAAGCTTCGGCGCGTTCGGGTCGGCCGGTGGCCATAAAAGCATGGCGCGCGCTGAAATACCGGTTAGCAATCTTGAAGGCACTGTAAAGGTTCAAAATGATCACGCTATTTTGCTTTGGGTTATGAGATGCATCCAAAAAAGCACCAAACGCCGTAAGTCCAAAGCCCAAAAAACAGTGTGAAGTTTGAAATGTAAAGTTACTTTATAACATTTGGATTTGTATGAATACTACCAATAGTGACATAAATATAACCATCTTAGGCTCTGGCACCTGCGTTCCTTCCTTAAAACGCACTTCCTGCTCGGTTCTTATCGAAACCAGCGGTAAAAAACTGCTGTTTGATTCCGGTGCCGGCGTTATGCGCCGTCTGCTTGAAACCGGTACGACCATTTTTGACATTGATTTTATTTTTTACAGCCATTTTCACCCGGATCACACCGGCGAACTGGTTCCTTTTTTATTTGCCACCAAATATCCGGCCGAAAAACAACGCCTGACGCCGTTGACTATCACTGCCGGAAAAGGCTTTAAAAAATTTTACGATAGTTTGAAGACGGTTTACGGAAATTGGATTGAACTTGAAGAAGGATCGCTGAACATTAGCGAACTTGACAATAAGGCCGCTGATCGGCGGGCATATAAAGCGTTTACAGTGTTATCAACTCCGGTCGCGCATAATCCTGAAAGCATCGCGTATCGGATTGACAGTTTACAAGGCAAATCCGTAGTTTATTCCGGTGACACGGATTTTAGCACAAACCTGATAACGCTTGCTCAAGACGCTGACCTTTTAATTTGTGAATCCGCTTTTCCGGATCAACATAAAATACCAGGGCATTTAACGCCGTCTCTCGCGGGTTCTATCGCCAAACAGGCCAATGCGCGTAAATTGGTTTTGACGCATCTCTATCCAGAATGTGATTTAACCGATATCCGCGCACAATGCCGTCAAGAATATGACGGTCCGTTAATAATCGCTGAAGATTTGATGAAAATTGAGATTAATTAAAATGTTAAAAAAATCAAAAAGCTATTATCCCATCAACCTTGATATTCGTAAGCGTCATTGTCTGGTAGTGGGCGGTGGCGCCGTAGCCAAGCGTAAGGTGCGAACATTATTAGAATGCGGTGCCATCGTTACCGTTGTCAGCCCTCACGTTGACAAACAATTGATGCAATTGGCGCAAGGTGAAATCACTTTATACCAACGTTCCTACCGGGTGTCTGATTTGGAAGGAATGTTTCTGGTCATCGGCGCCACTGACGACAAAACCGTCAATCGGCAAGTGAACGCAGATGCCGAACAACGGAATATGCTCTGCAATATTGCCGACCAACCGCAACTCTGTAACTTTATTCTGCCGGCCATTGTCAACCGCGGAGATTTGCTGATTGCTATATCCACTTCAGGCCAAAGCCCCGCTTTTGCCAAAAAGTTGCGTAAAGAACTCGAATTACAATTCGGCGAGGAGTACCGCCTTTTATTAAACCTGATGGGTGCGATTCGTAAAAAACTGTTAAGCGCCGCACACGAACCGGAAGTACACAAACCTCTTTTTGAGCAATTGCTTGATGGCGGGCTTTTGGCCATGATCAGAGAAAAACGCTATGAGGATATAAACGCTTTGTTATATGATGTTTTAGGAGAAGGTTATGATTTGGATGTCGGCGATCTCACTTCAAGTTCCTGCAAACGAAATGTCTTGGCGTAGTAATCATCGGATGCCATTAATTGATCATGGGTTCCCGCTTGGGTGATTCGTCCGCGGTCCAAAAGAATAATGTGATCGGCAAAACGGATAGCGGAAAGGCGATGGGAGGCGATAATTACGGTTTTACTGAGGGACAGCTTTCTGACGGTGTTTATAATCCGGCTGCCTGTTACCACATCCACCTGGCTGATCGGATCATCCAGAATCAGAAGCGGTGCAGAGCGCATGAACGCTCTGGCCAGTGCCAAACGTTGCTTTTGCCCGCCGGATAAAATCACGCCTTTTTCACCGATAACCGTTTCCAAGCCATCGGGAAATGAACGCACCGCTTCATCAAATGACGCCATCCGGATGACTTCGCTCAACCGGGATTCATTCAAATCGGTCTGACCCAGCGTTATGTTATCACGAACCGAGCCATCAAACAAAAACGGTTCTTGGGGCACAAAAGATATTTGTTCACGCAGGTCGGAAAGCCGCATTCGGGTGATGTCGGTTCCGTCAATTAAAATGCGTCCCGAAGTAACATCATAAAGACGGGGAATCAGATTTAATAACGTTGTTTTGCCGCAACCCGGCGGACCGGTAAATCCTAAGGTCTGACCGGCCGCCAGATTAAAACTGAAATTATGCAGAACATGTGCGCGGTCAGGTTCGTAAGTAAAAGAAACCCGGTCAAGGGTAACGTTTCCTTTGACGCGCTCAATGGGTTGAGCAGGCTGATTTGATTGGACAGGCGGGTCGGCAATCTCAGAATTGGTTTCCAAAATCTTGGCGACGCGGTCTAAGGATGCGCCGCCACGCTGAATCAGGTTGATAACCCACCCGACAGCCATCATCGGCCAGGTAAGCAATCCTAAATAGGCGATAAAGGCAACAAAGTCTCCGGTCGTAATCGTCGCATAAATCGTTTGCCGTCCGCCAAGATAAAGCACAATCGCCATGCTTAAATTGGAAAACAGCAGCATCATGGGAAAAAATGATCCGGTAACTCGCGCCAGACTGATATTTCTATCAACGTAATCGGATGATTTGATTTCAATTTGTCGGATGGATGCTTTTTCCATATTATAAGCCTTAACCACACGAATACCAGCCAGACGTTCCCTTACCGCTTCTGTCAAATCAGCAAACGACGCTTGTGTCTCTTTATACCGGTGGTGCATTTTCTTTTGGATCAACCGGGCGCTTAAAGAGATCAGCGGCATGGGGATTAATACGAAAAGTGTCAGTCTGACGTTGATATAAAGCATAAAGCCGATGGCCGTAAGCCCTAATATGATAGCATCATTCAAAGCCACCATCCCCATACCGGAGGCCATACGAATATGTCCGATGTCATTGGTGGCATGTGCCATCAGGTCTCCGGTTTTATGCTTATCAAAGTAGGAAGCGGAAAAAGTCAAAATATGCGCAAACAGTCGGTTACGCAAGCCTTCTTCCACCCGGCGTGATGTTCCTATCAGACACAGTCGCCATACATAACGTAAACAGGCAATCATGGTAGCAATGCCCACGATATAAAGTGCGTAAATTAAGAGTTGCTTTTGATTAATTCTGAAAAGTGTAAGGTCATCAACAGCCCATTTGATAACCCGGGGAATGCACAATTGCAGTAAATCCGTTAAGACTAAGCAAAACAGCCCCATAAGGATCGTATAGCGTTTTTCTAAAAAATAGGGTTTGATTAAATAAAATGATTTCAATTTGACAGTTACCTGTTCAATTATCGAACCGGAAAATACAGACGTTAAAAATTCATGCCGTTTTATTCCAACACAGCCATTTAACCATTTGATAACGTAATCTGCCTTAATATACAAATACAAAAAGGGGATTACATGGAATAGTTCATCTTCTTGCTCAATGGATAAGTGTATTTAATCACAAAATCTAAAAGGGATTCCGAAATGTATTTAGGAAATTTTATTGACAACCTCACCATCAATGGCTTATCAGGTAGCATCTTTATAAACGTTCGGAAAAACAATTTCATGCAGTTATCTGAAAGTTTATAATCGGATCAGTATTAATAATATAAAAACATGTAAAAGCGTAAGGTTATCTGACAAAACGCATTTTGCCTATTTGAAGGAGAGTCTGGTATGACCGATTGGGAGCCTAAAATCGTAAGTTTTTTATGCAACTGGTGTAGTTACGGCGCGGCTGATCTTGCGGGGGTCAATCGCATGGAGTATCCAGCCAATATTCGAGTGGTCCGAATTCCGTGTTCCGGTCGGATGAGCCCCAAATTTGCTTTGGCAGCTTTAAGAAACGGGGCTGACGGCGTCTGGGTGTCCGGCTGACATCCAGGTGAATGCCATTACCTGGACGGTAATTATTATGCTCGACGAAAATTCGTGCTGTTTAAAAATCTGATGGAACATATCGGAGTTGAACCGGACCGCATCCAATTTTCATGGATTTCATCGGCTGAAGCCACCAAATTTGTAGATGTCGCCAAGGAAGTCGCCGCTACGGTAAAGGCGCTTGGCCCAAACAACCACTTTATCAAAACCGGCTTAAAGGCGGCTTAAAATGTTAGGATATATTGATAAAATCAGAGAGATTGCCAAAGGCATTTTGGAAGACAAAAAAATTGACATGGTAATCGGCTTTCGCCAGGGTAGTGTTCCCATGATGAATGAACCATGTATCATCAGACACCCTGATGATGTCGAAAACTTAGTTTGGGACAGCCACTGCGGTATTAATCTGGCCAATTACCTGGCAGGACGGACTGAAAAAATCGGTGTGATAGCCAAAGGTTGTGATTCGCGCAATATTGTCAATCATATCATTGAAAATAAAATCAGCCGTGAACAACTTTATATTATCGGAGTTCCATGCAAAGGAATGATCGATCGTCACAAATTAGCTGATATGGCTGCCGGTGAAATTGTTGCCGTGGATGAAAGTACAGACAGTGTGATGATTAAAGGCGCTGATTTTGAAAGCACTTCGCCTAAGGATGATGTCATGCAGAAAAATTGCCTGAACTGTACCCATCGCAATCCGGTAATTTATGATATTTTAGCCGCGGATTTAGTTGAAGAGCAAACCGATACAGATCGCTACGTTGATGTACGTCAAATTGAGGAACTGTCGGTTGAAGCCAAACAGCGGCATTTCACCGATTTGTTTTCCGCCTGCATCCGATGTTATGCCTGCCGCAACGCCTGTCCGTTATGTTACTGCCCCACTTGTTTTGTTGACGAATCGCGCCCTCAGTGGGTGGGTAAAGGCCAAGATACAATCGACATTCATACATTTCATTTTCTACGAGCTTTTCACTGTGCTGGCCGTTGTACAGACTGCGGTGCTTGCGAACGTGCCTGTCCGGTGGGGATCAATATGCGTACTTTAACCAAAAAGCTGGAAAAAGATTGTGCCGAGTTATACAATTGGGAGGCTGGTCTGACCATAGACACGCGCCCACCTTTAGATATGTTTGATGTCAGCGATTCGAATGCGTTTATCAAATAGTGTTAAGTTTAAAGTTCAAAGTGTTAAGTTGTTTTCTTCGGATTTGGGAAGCACATTATGAAATAACTTGCAACTTTAAACTTAAAACTTGTAACTCTTGAGTTGTAAGGAACAGAAACACCATGGAAATCATAAAAATAAAAAAAGACCATCTTGCTACGGGCTTGGATGCTTTAAAAAAAAGCTATCAGTTATTCGGCCCTGTAAAGAAAGATAGTTGCCATGAATTTAAACGCTTGGAACAAGACGAGCAGCCGGATTTGAATTTCACAAACACGCGCCTGTCACCCAAAGCGCTCATTTATCCGCAATCAGAGACCATGTTCACCTATTCGTTGGATGAAAACGCCGAAGATGCGCATATTCTCAAAGAAGCGGTTAAAACAGATGTGCCAAAAGCGGTAATAGGTATTCGTCCTTGTGATGCGGATGCGTTTTTATTGGTAAAGCGCAATTTTGATGCGCCTGACTATAAAGACCCTTACTGGCTGAACGCTTATGCCAAGACAACGCTGGTGGGACTGGCCTGTGAAAATCCGCACAAAACATGCTTTTGCACCACATCCGGTTCAGGGCCGTTCAGTGAACAGGGATTAGACATCTTGCTCGTAGATATTGGTGATGATTACCTCGCTAAAGTGCTTACTGACAAAGGCGCCGCGCTTGCCAAAGCGGCTGGTTGGGATACGCCGGCCGACTCTGATTCGGCTACTGAAGATATCGAATGCTTAAAAGCCGCCGCTGAAGAAAGTATCAGTTCTTCTGTTGACACGGATCATTTGAAAGAACTTGATACGACCGCACTCCATCAAGCCCCTTTTTGGGAAGATGCCGCGTTTGCTTGTATCAACTGCGGAACTTGCACCTATCTCTGCCCAACGTGCTGGTGTTTTGACATACAAGATGAAACCTGCGGCGCCAAAGGCACACGAATGCGCAACTGGGACAGTTGTATGTTTCCGCTTTTCACCATGCACGGCACCGGCCATAATCCCAGAGGAACCAAAAAGCAGCGCGTCCGCCAACGGTTTATGCACAAATTGAAATATTATGTGGATAAATATGAAAACGGCACTTTATGTACAGGGTGCGGCCGTTGTATTCGGGCTTGTCCTGTCAACATTGACATTCGTAAAATTTGTAACCAGATGAATCACTATAACCCCGATACCGTCGAAGAACCGGCATCGTGATCGCAAAGGGGGATATATGCAGAATCCATATTTGCCTTACCCGGTTCGGATTGATGAAATTATCACTGAAACCGAAGATAAAAACCTGAAAACGTTCAAATATGTCTTTTTAAATCCGGAAGATGAAGAAAAATTCGCTTATCGAGCCGGACAGTTTGCCGAACTTTCCATTGCCGGCAAAGGGGAAATTCCCATTGGCATCGCCTCTTCGCCCACTGAAAAGGGCTTTGTGATGTTCACCGTCAATAAAGTCGGTTTGGTGTCATCGCATCTTCACGCCATGCAAGTCGGAGATATTATGGGAATTCGTGGTCCTATGGGCAACAGCTACCCCTGGGATACGCTCAAGGGAAAAAACCTGGTGATTATTGGGGGCGGTTTTGCCTTCACCACATTACGATCCTCGATTATTTATCTGCTTGACCCGCAAAATCGCTCTGATTATGGCAATATTGATGTGATCTATGGCGCCCGAACGCCCGGTATGTTGTTATACCGCGATGAACTGGCCGAATGGGAAGCCCGCGACGATATCAATATGCACATTACGGTTGACGGCACTGATGATCCCGACTGGAAATACCTTACCGGTTTTGTCCCCACCATCGCCGATCAAAAGGCCCCTCCGGGTGATGATGACACGTATGCGATTATCTGCGGCCCGCCGATTATGATTAAGTTTACCCAACCCGTCTTAGATAATAACGCATACTCACACGACCATATTATTATGTCTCTGGAAAACAGAATGAAATGCGGCATCGGTATGTGCGGAAGATGCAATATCGGCCGTGAATTTGTTTGTAAAGACGGGCCGGTGTTTACTCTTGCGGAGTTGAATAAAACACCCAAAGAATACTAAGGATCAGGGATAAAATAACCGCCCTAGTTGTTATTTTTGAAGTGTGAAGTGTGAATTCACGCTTCACATATAATTGATATATAAGCCCTATACGATTTCAGTTTTTCCAAAATAGAGGCGTGCAAAACTCACAGTGCGGATCTTGCCTGGAAAACTGAAATAAATAGATTAAGATCGCTTTTAATATTGACATTAATGAAAAAAACAGTTATATATAAAGGTTGATTTAATCACCTGATAAGATATTATATAAAAATAAACTGGTTAAATTGAAATAATTAAACAAAAAATCAAGGAGGTTTTTTTAATGGCAACTGTGGAATTTCAGGAAAAAGAGTTTGTAATTGATGAAGATGGTTTCATTGAAGAGTATGAAGCCGGCAAATGCGAAGAGTGGGTTCAATATGTCAAAAATGAAGAAGGCATTGATGAACTGAACGATGAGCATCGCTTGGTAGTATCAATGCTTCAGGAATACTATGAAAAAAATGGAATTGCCCCGATGGTGCGCGTTCTTTCCAAAGTCACCAAGTTCAAACTGAAACACATTTATGAGCTGTTCCCGTCAGGTCCGGGCAAGGGAGCTTGTAAAATGGCCGGTTTACCAAAACCGACCGGATGTGTTTAATCATATTCTGTCAATTATTTACGATGGAACACTCGTTTTAAACAGAATTTGAAATATAAGGTTCTGCGTTACTCGCGCAGAGCCTTTTTTAATTTTACGGCTGATTTCGAAATTTGAATACAATATCGGGAAAAATTCGATGATAATTACCTTGAAAACTCACGCACAAACTGAATTGATTGACATTACCGCTCAAGTTGAACAGGCGATTCGTTCCCAAAAAGAGTTTGAAAACGGATTTTGTTTTATTTTTACACCCCATACAACGGCGGCGATCACCATTAATGAAAGTGCCGATCCGAGTGTAAAGACCGATATTCTATCCGTTTTAAACAAAGTGATTCCCTGGAATGACAACTATCGCCATTTGGAGGGCAATTCCGCAGCCCATATTAAATCGATTCTGGTAGGAGCATCCGAGCAAGTGGCCGTCGAACAAGGCCGCCTGGTGTTGGGGACATGGCAAGGTCTCTTTTTTTGTGAATTTGACGGTCCGCGTACCCGCAAGGTGCATGTAAAGTGTTTTTCATGAAAATCATTCCTCCAAAACATTCAATCAATACCCGCGCTCAATAAAGGAGATGCATCATGCCCTCAGTCGATCATTCCATGGATGATACGGATCGCGAATTGTTAAACCGCATTCAATCAGATTTTCCAATTTGCGCGCACCCCTATCAGGCGATTGCCAAAGATATGAACATCACTGAAAAAGATGTTTTAAAACGCCTTGACAAGCTAAGAACAAGCGGAATTATACGCCGTATTGGCGGAAATTTTGTGCCTCACAAACTTGGATATACCAGCACACTTTGCGCTGCTCGCGTACCGGAAGATAAAATCGATCTGTTTGCCCGCACAGTCAATCGCTATCCCGGCGTCACCCATAATTATTTAAGAAAGCATGATTATAATATCTGGTTTACCTTCATTTCACCTTCTATGGAGGAAATTGAGAAAAATCTGACGCAAATTGCCAGCGAAACCGGCATTACGGATATTCTTAATTTGCCGGCTACCAAGGTGTTTAAAATCAAAGCTCATTTTGATCTGTAACCGATGCGCGATATTCGTATTGCCACAGTGATTTTCAACGCCCCGGCCGGTGAAAAAAGTCTTAATCTGGATCGCATAAAACTATGGGTACGAGCCGCTCACGAACACAAAGCGGAAATAATCTGTTTTCCTGAGATGAATATCACCGGTTACGGTGTCTGTCCGTCTGTTATCACCGTTGCGGAACTGATTCCGGGTCCAATCACCCGAACATTAGAGCAACTGGCGGTTTCCGAACAAATCATTATTTTGGCGGGAATGGCGGAAAAAGATTCTCAAGGACGTTTGTTCGTTACGCATCTAATTGTGAGGCCGAATCGACCTGTGGGGGTATATCGTAAATTACATCTTGCGCCACCGGAGCAATCCGTTTTCACTCAGGGAAATACGGTTGCAGTTTTTAAAATTCAGGATTTTTGTTTTGGCGTTCAGTTGTGTTATGACGCGCATTTCCCTGAACTGACCACTCAGATGGCTTTGCGCGGTGCCGATGCTATTTTTATCCCCCATGCATCTCCCCGTGGCACACCGGACCAAAAGATGGAGTCCTGGATGCGTCATCTCACGGCGCGCGCTTTTGATAATGCGTTATTCATCATCGTATGTAATCAATCCGGTGAAAACGGTGCCGGGCTTACTTTTCCCGGAATTGCGATGGTTATTGATCCATCGGGACATATAATTAACAAAGACATCTGCGGCAAAGAAGGGCTTTTGGTCACAGAACTGAAAGCCGAGGCGCTTAATTATGTACGGAATCATCGGATGCGTTTCTTTCTTCCGCACCGTAGATCGGAGCTTTACGATAGGTAATATGACTGGTAAGGGGGCGAGCGAAAATGCGTAAATTTGAAAGGCGAATTTGTATTTTGGCGATTATTTTTGTCAGTTTATATATCGGGGCAATTATTATCACCATCCATTCAAGGATCAAAACTGAAACCCGAATAGAACGTATTGAGTCACCCGCGATGGAACCGGGGGAAAGTATGATAATGCTGGCCGAATTGTTTCCGCCGATGTTGCTTTTGCTTGTTATCACAGTATGTTTTATTATCGTCAGAAAAAAGAGAGCGATTACACTGGCACGTTTGGCCGAAGAGGATCATCAAGATTTGAACGATTAAAAAATCAGCTTTTGATGCGCACGCTAAAATAAGATGTAAAGCGGAAAGATGTTCCACTTCCGAACAATTCCCTGAACTTGACAAATGTTCGATACGTTTTATATTGATCATCTTTACAGTTAAGGAATACCAAATTTTTTTGATCCTAATAAAATTTTCAGACATTTTTTGGTTTAAATCCCCAGTAAATTATAAATGCCAGATTAAAATAGCGGACGCTATTTATCACCAAACGGTATCAACCTGTTTATCGTATGAAAGAAGAGTTTTTTATGCAAAGCACCATTAAAAATGTACGCAATATCGGCATCAGCGCCCATATTGATTCGGGTAAAACTACGCTGACCGAAAGAATTTTATATTATACCAAACGCATTCATCAAATCCATGATGTTAAAGGCAAGGACGGCGTTGGAGCTACGATGGATTCGATGGAATTGGAACGGGAGCGGGGCATCACAATCGCATCCGCCGCCACTTTCTGCGAATGGAAGGGCTATGAGATTAATATCATTGACACACCCGGACATGTTGATTTTACAATTGAAGTGGAACGATCCTTGCGCGTGTTAGACGGCGCGATATTGGTGCTTTGTTCGGTCGGCGGCGTCCAGTCCCAATCTATAACTGTGGACCAGCAGATGAAACGCTACCAAATTCCCTGTATCGCGTTTATTAACAAATGTGATCGCAGCGGCGCAGACCCCTGGCGCGTGATAAAACAATTAAACGCTAAACTGGGACACAATGCGGTTGCGTTGCAGACGCCGATTGGGTTGGAAGCCGATATGCAGGGCGTGATTGACCTGATCACTATGCAGGCGATCTACTTTGATGGCGAACATGGCGAAGAACTGCGTTTTGCTGACATTCCTGATGAACTTAAAGATGACGCTCTGGAAAAGCGTGAACACTTGATTGATAAGGCGTCATTGTTTTCGGATGATCTGACCGAAGCGGTTCTCGAAGAAAAAGAGATTTCAACCGAATTGCTGATTGATGCCGTGCGACAAGGTACCTTGCAAAGAAAAATGACTCCCGTGTTCATTGGATCGGCGTATAAAAATAAAGGTATCCAACCGCTTCTGGATGCGGTTACGCATTTTTTACCCCGACCAGAGGACATTGAAAATCAAGCGTTGGACCTGGATAATGAGGAACAACCGGTGGCTTTGGAAACGGATAATCAAAAACCGGCAGTGGCTTTGGCTTTCAAACTGGAAGACGGGCCTTATGGACAACTGACCTATTTGCGTGTTTATCAAGGGTCTTTATCTAAGGGCGATCAAATATTTAATGTTCGCACCGGCAAAAAACTAAAGATTGGACGCGTTGTGCGGATGCACGCTGACCAAATGCAAGACATTCAAACCATTCAATCCGGCTATATCGGCGCCCTGTTCGGCGTTGATTGTGCTTCAGGTGATACATTCACATCACCGGGACTGCATCTGACAATGACATCTATGTTTGTCCCCGATCCGGTCATGTCATTGGCGCTTTTCCCTCAAAATAACAAGGCGCGAATTAACATGAGTAAAGCGTTAAATCGGTTTAATAAAGAAGACCCGACTTTTCATACGTATGCCGACGATGAAACCGGTGAAACGATCATTCAGGGAATGGGTGAATTGCACTTGGAGGTTTATGTTGAACGGATGCGGCGGGAATACGATGCTGATGTGAGTACGGGGCCTCCGTTGGTTGCCTACCGCGAAACCATTACGCGCCAAGCGGAATTTAATTACACCCATAAAAAACAAACCGGTGGTGCTGGCCAGTATGGTCGTATTGCCGGATATATCGAACCGGTCAGTGATGAAACGTTTGTCTTTGAAAATAAAATCGTAGGCGGTAAAATTCCTACCCAGTATATCCCATCGTGTGAAAAGGGCTTTAAATCCTGTTTGGCAAAAGGCCCGTTGACCGAATTTCCGGTAACCGGCATCAAAGTGTTGATTAATGACGGCGCATCCCATTCGGTTGACTCATCTGAAATGGCCTTCCAAGCCGCCGCACGCGGCGCTTTTCGAGAGGTCTATCATCGCGCCGGACCTGTTATTCACGAACCTGTCATGAAAGTGGTGGTTGAAACACCCACCGAATTTCAAGGTGCTGTTATGGGATTGCTTAATAAACGCAGGGGAATGATTATCGGTTCCCAGGATGAGGGCGTGCTGTCTGTTATCGAATCTCAGGCGCCATTGGCGGAGATGTTCGGCTTTTCAACCGCTTTAAGATCATTATCACGCGGGCAGGCCCAATATACAATGGAATTCGCACTTTATAAACAAGCGCCTAAAAGTGTTATTGATGAAATAATGGCTAAAAAAGCCCAGGAAAAACAGGTTAAATAGAGCGAACAATCCCTAAGCCGCTCCATAGAAAGAAAGTATGAAAGGAAAATAGAACAATGCGTAAGAATGACCTGATTCTTCGGAATCCGTTAAGAATAATGAGGGCCGAAAATGAAGACATCCTCCCGGAAGGCGGGTTCGGATGTGTACTGGCGCGCGCCGGTGTCGGAAAAACATCATTGATGGTTCAATTCGCGCTGAACACCCTGCTAAGAGGCAAAAATGTTCTTCATATCAGCTTGGATGATCCGGTGAATAAAGTGTGTTTGTGGTATGAGGAAATCTTCCGCAATATCACAGCGCAGGATGAGGTGACAGCTATTGACGAATTATGGGAAGATATCCTGACGCACCGCTTCATTATGACATTTAAAGTCGAAGGTTTCAGCGTTCCCAAACTCGAAGAACGATTGACCGACCTGACCGAACAAGGCGTTTTTTTTCCGCAAATGCTGATTATTGACGGATTACCTTTTGATAACAATGTACGCTCTTCTTTGACCGGTCTGAAAACATTGGCTGAAAATCATGGCCTGCATATTTGGTTCACCGCTGTGGTCCATCGTGATGATATGTCCACCTCTGAAGGCGTGCCGGCATCTTTTGAATCTATCAGTAAATTTTTTGATGTGCTTATCCGCCTTCAAACGCATGGCAATGAAGTTCATGTCCAGGCACTAAAAGGAGTGAATACAAATGAAAAACCATCTTTACTGTTAGACCCGTCAACCATGCTCATCAAACGCAGCGATTGAGTTTACCGCTAAAAATATTGTGCATCAGCGCTGTTTTTAGATTGACCAATTGAATTTAATCTGCTAAGTTTTTCTAAATTAGCAATTCGGGGGTGTAGCTCAGTTGGGAGAGCGCAGCGTTCGCAATGCTGAGGCCAGGGGTTCGAATCCCCTCATCTCCACCAAAAATAAAGCAAAGACTCGTTTTTATCAGAAACGGGTCTTTTTTATTTCAATGGGATTGGGTCAATGAATTATAAATTCGTTGCCAATCGTGAAATGATTAGGTGCTTTGCGGATAAGAAAATACCAAAGTTGTGAAGGATTTTTTTTCGTCTTCAAGGCGCGGCAGAGGTTGCATATTTTATGTATTCGGCCTCTGATGCAACACAGAAGACGGTAAAAAAGACAAGCAGGATTGGTATTTTCTTTTTCGTAAATCACCGTAAAGGAGCGTATTAAATGTCTGATAAATATGATGCCATTATCATTGGTGCCGGAATCATCGGATGCTGCACCGCTTTTGAGCTTGCCAAAAAAGGATATCGAACTTTAAACGTTGACAAATTGCCGGCCGCGGGATACGGATCGACTTCAAATTCATGCGCTGTTATTCGACTGCATTATTCCACACCGAACGGAGTTGCCATTGCCCGTGAAAATTATTTTTACTGGCTTGATTGGGAAAAGTATCTCGGCGTCAACGATCCGTCCGGAATGGCTCATTATATCAACTATGGCTGCCTGGTGATCAAGACGGGTAGAAACAAATTTTTAAAAAATGTGATGGCAAGTATGGATGATCTCGGCGTTGATTATGAAGAATTGGATTCATCTGCGATAAAGCGGAAATATCCATTCCTTGACATTCACAAATATCATCCACCCAAACGCCCCGATGATCCTGAGTTCGGCCAGCCCACCGGTGATGCGCTTGACGGCGCTATTTTTATTCCGGAATCGGGCTTTATCAGCGATCCGCAGCTATCGTGCCACAACGTTCAGGTAGCCGCTGAAAAGCATGGCGCACAATTTCTTTTTAACGCTCAAGTAACTGGAATTAATAAAAAAGAAGGGCATGCGTGCGGTGTTACGCTCAAAGATGGGCGCACAATTGATGCACCCAATATAATTAATGTTGCCGGGCCGCATTCCTTTATTATAAATCGACTGGCGGGAGTTGAGCAAGGTATGAACATCAAAACCAGAGCTTTGCGTCAGGAGGTCGCCCATGTGCCTGTGCCGCAGAATTTGGATTACAAAACCGCTGGAACAATGATCTCAGATGGTGACATTGGATGCTACTCCCGTCCGGAAGTGGGCAACCATATTCTTATCGGATCTGAAGAACCGGATTGCGACACTTTGGATTGGGTGGATGATCCAGATAATTATGACAAAACCCTGTCTGACCGCTGGAGCGCCCAGGTGATGCGAGAGGCGCAACGCATCCGCAATCTGCCGATCCCGAACCAAAAACAGGGCATTGTTGATTTGTACGATGTGACGGATGATTGGATTCCCATATATGACAAATCGGATCTGCCCGGATTTTATATGGCGGTGGGAACATCGGGCAATCAATATAAAAATGCGCCTGTGGTCGGCAAGATGATGGCTCACCTGATTGAGCAGACCGAAGCCGGCTGCGATCATGACAAAAACCCGGTTCAATTTCCAATGATCCATACGGGAAGGAGTTTTAACATGGCTTTTTTTTCCCGTTTGCGTCAGATAAATCCGGATTCCAGTTTTTCGGTGGTCGGTTAACCTGACCAAAAGTGTAAACCGGAAAGGCACTCAGTTCAAACAATATTTCCTTATGAGGTGAATTTGTGGCATTGCATTTTACAATTGAAGAATTGGCCGACCGTCGCAAACGTGCAATCGAAGCGTTGGAAGCCAAAGAACTTGACGGACTTTTGATCTTTCGCCAAGAAAGCATGTATTATCTGACAGGATATGATTCTTTCGGATATGTTTTCTTTCAATGTCTCTATCTCGGTGTCGATGGGACCATGACATTGCTGACCCGTGCGCCAGATTTACGTCAGGCACGGCATACCTCGATGATTGAGGATATCCGTATCTGGACAGATGCGCCTGATGCTGCCCCGGCTTTGGAATTGAAGGATATATTGCAAGAGCATGGCTGCGCCCAAAAACGGCTGGGGGTTGAATATGAGGCGTATGGTTTAACTGCAAAAAACGGCCAACGCTTGGAAGCTGCGCTGTCCGGTTTTTGTGCGCTTGAAGATGCTTCCAACTTGGTGAACCGGTTGCGGGTAGTAAAAAGTCCGGCCGAACTGGTTTATGTTCGCAAGGCGGCAGCACTCGCTGACCGTGCGCTTGATGAAGCGCATCGTTTGGCCGGGCCTGGCGCAGATGAGGGTGAAATCTTAGCAGCCATGCAGGGAGTGATTTTTGCCGGAGGCGGTGATTATCCGGGGAATGAATTTATTATCGGTTCGGGTAATGATGCGTTATTGTGTCGGTATAAAGCCGGTCGTCGCAAACTTGACCGCCAGGATCAACTGACGCTCGAATGGGCGGGTGTTTATCGCCACTACCACGCAGCCATGATGCGCACCATTCCGATTGGCCGGGCGACATCACGGCATTTGGAACTTTACAGCGTCGCTACGGAAGCGATGCAGGCGTGTCTGGAAGCACTCAAACCCGGTCGCCCGGTTGGTGAAGTATTTGACGCATACACCGATGTTTGTGACAGTGCCGGTATGAAAGCTCATCGTTTGAATGCGACCGGATATAGCTTGGGAGCTTTGTTTGCTCCGAATTGGATGGATTGGCCGATGTTATATCATGGGAACCCGTTGCCGGCTCAACCGAATATGGTTTTTTTCATTCATATAATTTTGATGGATAGCGAGTCAGGATACGCTATATGTCCGGGGCAAACCGTTGTTGTTACGGAAAACGGATGCGAAGTATTGTCCCAACGATCTTTAGAACTGATTATAAAATAGTCTTATCGGTATCTTGAACGCCAATACCGTTCGGTATGAATATCGCATATTCCGCTAATAAAAAACACTTTCCGCTGACTGTCCGAAATTTCAATATGAAACCGGTATTTTGAATTTTATCATTTAAGGGGTGCTGTATTGAAATGCAGTAATCGTGCCGTACGCTGACCGCCTATTGCGCCTGCCAGCGTATAACCTGATTCTGATAGTCAATGGTGTATTTTACATTTCGTAGAAAATTCATACCCAGCAGGCCGCTGTAATCAATTTTTGGTCCTTGATGTTCAATAACGGTAACACCGATGTTTTCAACCTTGTAAGGACCGACAGCAAAACGGCTTAATCGGCCTCTATATGAATCAATAACATTACCGCCAGCCACTCTGATCTTGCCTTTTTGAATAGGAGTCAGATTTAATTGATCCGCAATTTTTTTGTGCAATACGATAACTGTGGCGCCTGTATCCAAAAGCAAGAGCGTATTGAGCTTATTATATCCCGTCCACATCGTTACCGGTACTAATATTTGATTGCCATTGATTATCACTTTGGTTTCCACACGTTTTAACATCTCTTGTCGGGCAAGTTGACGTTGCCGAGCTGCCTCTTGAGCGGCTTTAGCCGCTTCTTCAGCTTTGAGTTTTTCAGCACGTCGGCGTTCTTCCGCCAATTTCAGAGCCTTATCTTTCGGATGGAGATCATCATATTTTTCTTTATACTTATCCAGATCGTACCTGTATTGCACCGGAATTTTATTAATATCATCAACAAAGTGAACCGCACCGTTTTCATCGACATATTTATAAAATTCAGCGCGTGATATAGCTGGATTTATAAGGAAAAAAAGTAAAACAAACAAACCGCAACCTATTTTTTTCATACAAGATGTCATGGTGCGATGCCCCTCCTGCACTTTCAGTTTTTCCGAAATATAGACAGTCACATATCAAATCACACTGCGTTATCGGTCGTCGGCGTATACAATACAGCCTCCTCCCTCCAGCCTTGTGAAATTTAATATGTGACTGTCTATAGATGAGTGCAAGCTTTAGCTTGCAGGAAAGAAAAGAAAAGAAAAAACAAAATTGTAATACTATCTTTATCATACTCTGATTTTAATTATTTAACAATCTGATTTACAATATTTTTATCTTGGCCTTGAAAACAATCAATAGAGTCATAAAAGTCATAAAAGTTGGTATGTTATGAACGAGCAATCATCTTGCCGGCTTGCCGGTCGCAATTCTAAACAACAATTGCAAAATAATTTCTTATGTGTTAATGGCACATTTAAGGAAATTATCAAAGCGATATGAAAGATAGGAGAAGACAGAATGACGGAAATTTATTTCAGTTCCTGGGGTGACCAAATTGTTGACAACCGTGGAAAAAACATCAGAGTTTTTGCATCCGTAAACAATGTTGCGTTGCCAGAATATTTTAAACAAGATGAGGGGATTAAGGGGATTATCGGATGGTATGGCATTATTTTACGCGATCCGGATATCGATATCATTGATCTTTGTCGTGCTTACATGGAAGCGGTGCATGACAATTCTTGCGGCAAGTGCATCCCTTGTCGCATCGGAACCCGGATTATAGCTGATATTTTAGTTCGCATTTGTAATGGCGAGGGACGACCGGATGATCTGAATCGCTTACAAGAACTGTCTGGATTTATCAGCAGTTCATCCAAATGCCAGATTGGGCAATCCGGACCGGTTCCGATTCGCCACGCCTTGCAATATTTTCATAATGACTTTAAAAAGGCCGTTACCCAGCCATCAGATATAGCCGCCGGCACTTATCGTTCCAAATTAACCGCACCTTGTATGGACGCCTGCCCGATTCATCTGGATATCCCAACTTATGTGGGGCATATCCGGGAGGGACGCTTTTTAGATTCATTGGATGTGATTCGGGATCGTCTGCCAATTCCGGGTATCGTAGGCCGCGTTTGTTTTCGACCTTGTGAACAACACTGCCGCAGAGCCAACCTGGATGAACCCATTTCAATTAAATACCTGAAGCGCTTTGTAGCCGATTGCGAACTCAGCGTTGGCAAAACGCCTGCTTATGAAATCACGCCATCTGATAAGACTGGAACGGTCGCTATTGTCGGTGCCGGCCCGGCTGGTGTCACCTGCGCTTTTCATCTCGCTAAAAAGGGACATCAGGTAACAATTTTTGAACATCTCGACGCACCCGGAGGCATGTCTTATGTCGGCATTCCGGACTATCGCCTGCCAGCGTCAAATCTAAGAGGCGAAGTCGAACAGATTCAGAAAATGGGCGTTGTGATTAAATACAATACCACAATTGGCAAAGATGTCACTCTGGCTGAACTTGAAGAAAAAAATGATGCCGTTTTTATCGGTATCGGTGCTCATAAAGGCACCTCTATGTGGGTTGAAGGAGAGGATGAAGGCTACAAAGGGTTTATCTCCGGTGTTGAATTTTTGCTTGACACCAATCAAGGACGCATCCCCTATCCCGAAGGTAAAAAAGTCGTGGTCGTGGGGGGCGGCAACGTAGCCATCGACTGCGTGCGTTGCGCTTTTCGCGTAGAAAAAACCGATGTAACCTTACTTTACCGTCGTACTAAAAAGGAGATGCCGGCCGATCCTGTTGAAATTTTAGATGCCGAAGAGGAGCATGTAAAATTTGAATATCTGGTAGCGCCTAAACGTATCATTGCCGAAAATCACAAGGTGGTTGGTCTTGAGTGTCTTCGTATGAAACTGGGTGAACCGGATGCAAGCGGTCGGCGACGCCCTATTCCTATCGAAGGCTCGGAATATATCATTGATTGCGATATTATCATTCCGGCCATCGGACAGACAATGGATCTCTCCCTTTTAGAAGGTGTGGAAGGTATTGAAACCACCCGCTGGAATACGCTCGTTGTGGATGAAGTGACCAAACAAAGCAAGCGTCCCAAGATTTTTTCCGCCGGTGATTGTGAAACCGGACCCGGAGCGCTTATCACCGCATGCGCAGGCGGTCGTAAAGCGGCTATCAGCATTGATCGCATGATCAACGGCCTTCCGTTAGAGTTGAGCGAAGAGGATTATTTTGATCAATTGTTTGATTCAGTGAAAGTATATGATCCGGATGAAAAGGTTGAAGTCACTACATGCAAAGCACGTCATCAACTTGAAATGCTGCCGCCGGATACACGTAAATTCACGTTTGATGAAGTTGAGCAGGGATTTGCCACATCTGCGGCTATAGCCGAAGCGGAACGCTGTTTGCGATGTTATTGTGTGGCTACTGTTGCGGTGTAAATACAGGTGTAAGGATGAATGGAAGATGAGTGCAAGCTACAATCGCAAGCTGTACGCAAGATGTAGCTTGCACTCCGAAATATTGGTCACGCTTTACGATGTCCATCTTCATAACACTTTTTACCATACCATAGCACCTGTCGGCACAGTCCCCGGATAATTTGCACATCTTTAGCGCGCAATTCCAGGCGTGTAAAAAATTGGCGCAGTTTTCCCATCTGGTAATCCGGGTTTTCTGAATTAATGAAACTGATTTTTGAGAGTACGGTACGCAGTTGGTCATACATGCCGTCCAATTCATGGCGTTGCGCCATACGAGGAGTGAATGTTGCCGTTTTATCTGTTAAAGCATCTATCCGGGCTTGCAGAATTTCATAACAGATTACCAAAACGGCCTGAGCCAAATTTAGGGAAGCAAAACCGGCTGTGGGTATATTCACCAGGTCTTGGCAATAGCGAAGTTCAGCATTGGTCAAACCGCGATCTTCCGGGCCGAATACGATGGCAATCCGGTTGTTTTGTGATAGCGATATCAGGCGTTGAGCTAATGTGGAAGGCGAACTGATAATTTGGCGCTGGCCACCGAGACGTGCGGTGCTACCCACGACATAATGGAAAGGAGCCAGCGCCTCTTTAAGAGTTGCATAATTTTCAATGCCTTCAACAATTTTGGCAGCGGCATGTGTCGCCAGCTTCATCACTTTGATAAGGTCAAAATGGGAGGGCGACACGACAATCAAACGGGGGATGCCCATATTGCAGATAGCCCGAGCGGCCGCACCGATATTTTCAGGCACACGCGGTTTATGCAAAACAATTGTGATGTTATCTAAATTGACTTTTGCAAATGCTGGTTTGTCCGGTAGATGTGTTGGCATTAATCCACAATTTCAAAACGGTTAAAAAAGTAACTGATTTCAAACGCCGCCGTTTCGGGTGAATCGGAACCATGCACCACATTTTTTTCAATATCCGTGGCATAGCTTTTACGAATTGTTCCTTCATCGGCTTTTTTATAATCCGTGGCACCCATGATTTTGCGGTATTCAGCAATCACGTTTACCCCTTTCAACACCATAACCACAGCGGGACCGGATGACATAAATGTCGTTACACTGTCAAAAAACGGGCGTTCTTTATGAACGGCATAAAATCCTTGAGCTTGTGCTTTTGTCATATTAATGAGTTTCATAGCAACAATTTGAAATTCAGCGGCTTCTAACCTTTTAATAACTTCTCCGATTAATCCCTTTGAAACACCGTCGGGTTTGATAATTGATAATGTTTTTTCCATGTTTCGTGTCCTTTCTTGTGTAGTTAAGTTTAAATTTACAATTCATTACCAGATGATCTGTCGCAAGTCAATCCACCCGTAGCCGTAATTATGATTTTTAGCAGCATGTGTTGATTGTGTTTTGTATCAATTTTTATCATCAGGGAAAAAATGGCTTGAATTCAAATCTTAAATGGGGCTATACTGTATTTAATTAATGATTTTCTAATTGGCTTTGAGCGGGAAACTGAATATGCAAACAAAATTTAAAGTGCTTGTCGTTGATGACGACCCGTTAAACTTAAACATTCTCGAAGAGATTATCGGGGATATATATGAAATGGCATCCGTTAATTCCGGTGAAGCGGCATTGGAAATATTACCCAGGTTTTGTCCTGATTTGATACTGCTGGACATTATGATGCCGGGTATTGATGGGTATGAAGTTTGCCGTCATATTCGCGACAATGAACGTTATAAATTTACCAAAATCATTCTGGTTTCAGGCAAAGCTTTGATAGCGGAACGACTTAAAGGCTATGAAGTCGGGGCCGATGATTATGTTACTAAACCTTTTGTTGCGGAAGAAATGGAAGCGAAAATCCGTGTTTTTCTACGCTTAAAACATACTGAAGAGATGGACCAGATTAAAACTGAACTGTTGATGCTGTTCTCCCATGAAACAAGGACACCGCTGAACGGAATCATCAGCATGTCTGAATTTCTTCAGAACGATTCGTCGTTAAATGAAAAAACACGCGATCATATTCGCATTATTACCGATAGTGGCTACCGTTTGCTTGATTTTGTTGAGAAAGCATCAACCTTGTGTAACCTTAAATACAATTCCAAATTGAGTACTCAAAAAGAATCAATCGCTATTCATTTAAAATCTGCTTTGACAATTGTTAAATATAATCTTGAAAATCTGAATAAAAAAGTCAGTTTAGATTTAAACATCAAAAATGATGCGGAGTTGGCTTGTGATTGGAATTTGGTGATGAAAGCACTTCAGTTTATTTTCGACAATGCGGTCAAGTACTCTCCAGATAATGGTGTTATTTCAATCGGCTTAGATACCGACCATTCATGTTGCTATGTGTGTATTACCGATCAAGGCGAGGGCATTCCCCCGGACTGGATTAACAGAATATTTGATGAATTTGCGATTCGGGACATATTGCATCATAATAAAGGCTTAGGTCTAAGCCTTGCTATCACCCGGCATATTATGGAGCTTCACGGAGGTGAAATAAGTGTTACAAGCGAGCCAGGTCAAGGAGCGGCTTTCACATTAACATTTCCCTTGGAAGCAAACAACATTTGAATGATAAAAAACGGCATCCTTAAGCTATAGACTTTCAGATAATTAATGTCACAAGGCTAGAGAGAAGGCTGTATTGTAATACGCCGACGACCGATAACGCAGTAACATTGATTATCTGAAAGTCTATATCAGGAAACGTGAATTCACCCATCACATTTAGCATTTCAAAAATCACAAATGGGATGATTATTTTGTCCCTGATTCTACATTATATAAGAGGGTTCAATGCCAATCTACGAATTTAATTGCAAACAATGTCATACGATTTTTAATTTTTTTTCCAGAACTGTCAATACTGAAAAAGTCCCGGATTGCCCTCGTTGCAAAACTCCAACATTAGAGCGTAAAATGTCGATGTTTGCTTGCACAGGCAAAGCCGAGGAAAACAATGCCGGCATGGATGATCTTCCATTGGATGAAAGCAAAATGGAAAAAGCGATGCACATGTTGGAAAAAGAGGCTGGTCAAATAAATGAAGATGATCCTCGTCAGGCGGCCAACCTTATGCGCCGGCTTTCCGATATGACGGGTATCCAATTAGGTGATGGAATGAATGAGGCGCTTGACCGGTTGGAAAAAGGTGATGACCCTGACAGTATCGAAGCTGAGATGGGGGACCTTTTGGAAAATGAAGACCCTTTTATTATGCCTGAAATTAAAGGAAAACAACTAAAAAATAAACCAATTAAACCATATATTGACGAAACACTTTACGATCTTTGAAAGCGTAAAGTTGAAACCTCAAAGTTATTCCGCCCCCGAATAATTACCTACTGGCAGTTAAGTCAAACAAATTGATGGCATCGCATTGACAAGTAGGATTCTTATGACTAATTTGGTTTAGCTGGCAATAAACAAATGACTTATTTCTTTAAGGAGGATATTATGATTGAAGTCACTAAATCAGCAACAAATCAAATTGCTGAATATTTTAAAGGTAAAGAAGTTTCCCCTATCAGAATTTTTTTAAATGATGGCGGATGAGGCGGCCCGTCACTCGCTATGGCTCTGGATGAGCAAAAAACGGATGATAATTTCTATGAAATTGACGGTTTTCAATATATTGTTGAGAAAGATTTTATGGCCAAGGCACAACCCATTAAAATTGATTTCAATAACTACGGTTTCAGATTAGACAGTTCTTATGATTTCGGTGCGACTGCATCGGCATGCTCCGGTTGCGGGACTTCTTCAACTGGAGGAGGTTGCGGCGCATAAGGCAGTCTTCTTCTCGTCGCCTTTCTCCCTCAAAACGAAAAAGGTGGCGAGACGTTCTTTATATTTTCTGCCATTTCAAAAAATAAGCTGCAATTTAGCTTAAACCGGAACAAATAACTCCGCTCCATCGTCATAATCTTTTTATCTGGTAACAAATTCAGCAACGCTTTAATTCAAATAAAAGCTGAAATCATATCAGCATATTGGCTTTCAGGCTATTAACTGTGTCTCGCTTTGTGTTGGTAGCCGACTTTCTGATAATTAATTTCACAAAGATAGAGTTAGGAAGCTATATTTTATACGTTGATGACTGATATAGTATTCCAATTTTGGTTTTTCCGTGACTGCATACGCAAGCTGAAGCCAGCACTCCCCTAATTTGGAAAAACCAAAATTGGATTATAGGTCTTCGCAGATGAATTGATACCGATTTTTATTACCGAAAATTATGTTAAACGCGGGGTTAGATTAATTTGTAGTATCAATTCATCTGCGAAGACCTTAGTATAACGCTGTAAGTTGGCTTGTTGAACATCTATGGTTTAAACAGATAGAGATTTTCCTGAAAATAATACACCTACCCTGCAATATTACAAATATCGGGTACGTTATTTATTGGGAAGTCCCTAAGACTTAAAATTAGGAGGACTATTAGTATGAAAATGATGCGCATGATTAGTATTATCTCGGTGTTATTGTTTTACGGCAGTGTTTGTATTGCGGCGGGTGATGAATCAGATCAGGTGAAAAAAGACTTCGGATATGTGGATAAAGACGAAGTCAGCACCGGTAAAGAAGGTGTCAGCGGCGGACTTGGCTATTCACTTGATAGCATGATTTACTGGGCGCGGGTCAATAATGTGATTTACTATGTTGCCGGTTTTATAGTTTTGTTGATACTTAGAGGGTTTTTAAAGAAAAGAAAGCAAAAAAAGAAAAACCGTATTTACACTTAAAAAATTGGCTGGTCTGAAGAGGAGTGCAAACTTTACCTTGCGGCGTTATCGTAACCTAAAGCTCGCACTCCGGTTATATTAATTAAGGTGACAAAAGAACTGATATGGCCTCAAAAAGGCGCGCTTCTGACAAGCCTCTGAAATTTTCCTGTGCGGAAATGCGTCATACGTCGGAAAGCTACTATTTCAGGGATCAGCCCAATCCCAATTTGCATACCTTTGCCGCCCGGCATCTTAAAACCCATCCCTATAATCCCCAAACGGATAATTACGATCCGCCTGTTTTTCAAAAACCGATAAAAACAACCAAGGCCACATCTATTTATCGGATGCACACCTATTGGTCTAAAAAGCCGCATGATGCGATCAGGCAATATATCACCCATTATACCCGGCCCGGCGATTTAGTGCTTGATCCGTTCTGTGGTTCCGGCGGAACCGCTCTGGCCGCTTTGCTTGAAGGGCGTAAAGTGATTGCCATTGACCGTAGTCCGGCGGCCGCTTTTATTACCAAAAATTATTGCACACCTGTTGACGCCGATTCTCTTTTAGCCGCTTTTTCCGCTCTTGAAAAAAAAATGGCGGCTGAAACAGAATGGCTTTACGGAACTTTTTGTGACCGATGCGGCGGCCGTGCGATGATTACTTATACGATTTGGTCACGGATTTTTAGCTGTCCTCGTTGTCTGAAACAGACCCCGCTGACGGATTGCCCTGAAGCCAAAGGATTGACGTCTAAGGGTCGGATGAAACGAATCAACGCCTGTCCCCATTGTCTGAAGCACAATCATGTTGAAGCTATTAACACGCGCGGCCCCAAAACGGATTTGATTCCGGTTATGACGGCGTATCAATGTCTGAACGGATGTCGTCCCGCCCTGGCGAAACGACGTTATAATGATGACAATCCTGAAAAGCGTGCCTATTTCAAAAAATATGACCTGGTTAAACTTGAAAAAATTGAGGATCGGCCAATACCCTATTGGTATCCTCATCTTCCGATGATTCACGGATCTGAAATCGGTGTTGGTAAACGGTTGGCTCAACATGGAATATTCAATGTTGATGATTTTTTCACTAAGCGTAATCTTTGGGCGCTGGCCGCATTATTAAACAAAATCAACACATCGGATCATCATCGCGACGCCCTTTTGTTCGCTTTTACCAGTATTTTGTTAAAAGGCTCACGCATGATGGCTCAAAACCGCGATGGTGCTGGACGAATCACTAAAGGTACGTTTTATATTCCCCATATTCTGCATGATATCAATGTATGGCGTTATATGAAAAAGGCCGTGGGAGATATTGCTCGTGGTTTCCGAACGATTGATACGATTGCGCCTCAATTGATGATTAGTACGTCCGATGCTCGTCATACGAACTTGCCTGATGAATCGGCAGATTACATTTTTACAGATCCGCCCTATTCAGATAATGTGCAGTATGGTGAATTGAACTTTATCTGGGAAGCCTGGCTTAATTTTGATACGAATTGGCACAATGATGAAATCATTGTTAATCGCACCCGCGGCAGAACTGAGTCTGAATGGGCAGAGATGATGCTTGAGGCCATGCGGGAATGTTATCGTGTACTTAAACCCGGGCGCTGTTTATCGCTCTGCTATCATGATCGTTCCGAAGGAACTTGGGCGCTGATTCAGCAGATTATGCAAAAAGCCGGTTTTATAGCCGAACAGACTGATAACGCCATTTTTATTGAAACGGGGCAAAAATCTTACAATCAATTGGTTGGAAATAAAATTATCAAACGGGATTTGGTAATAAATTATCGTAAACCCAAAACGGATTTGGCATCATATTCCGTTAAGATGCCGGATAATTGGGCAGGTCACTCTTTTAATGAAATTGTCCTTATTATTATACGGGAATATTTAGAACGCTTTCCCGGAGCGGATAAAGATCGTATCTATGATCAAGCAGTCAGCCGTCTGATGCGTACCGGACAGATGGAAACGCATGATTTTGAAGAATTGTTAAAACTGATTGCATGCAATGTTCCTGATGAAAACGGACACGCGCGCTGGTATCTCCAGGAATCGGAGTTTAAACTTACAAATTCTGCTGAAACGGCCAAAGAAAATCGAGCTGCCGCGGTTCTTAAAAAATTTATACGCCAAAAACTGATCAAGCATCCCGAAATCACAGGCATCCCTTTTGATAAGCTCTTTGAACACTACCTCTATGCAGTTGATGACAAACCTCGCAGGCCGTTGGTCGAATGGTTGAGTGACTATTTTTTTCTTACAGATGATAATTGTCATCGTTTGCCTGGCTCGGCAACAGAAGAACAACATAAAACGGATGGCCGTAACCGGAGTCTTTTAAGGCGTATTAAGCGTTATCTTAGCTATATCGAAAAAAACCGTGAAATACCCGCTAAGATACAGCCAGACAATGCAACCCTGGCGGCATGGATTCGTCATTGTAAACGCGCCGGTTTGTATGCCTATGGCCGCACACTTTATGAAAAAAGCGGTTTTAATCAGGATAATATGTCTGAGAAGATACAGATGAACGTAATGGAAGACTATGAAACTTGCGTGCGTCAGCTTGTACGACAGCGATCTTCCTGACGTGTTTAATAATTATTCATAAGGATAAACATGGTAAAAAAACGGACTAAAGTTGCCATCGGACTCAGCGGAGGTGTCGATTCTTCGGTTGCCGCTGTCTTGCTTCTGGAAAAGGGATTTGATGTCGTAGGGATTTCCATGTCAATTTACGACGGGCCTGACATCGCTAAACAAGGCACCTCTCACAGTTGTTACAGTCCGGGTGAAAAAGAAAACACAGAAACAGCCGCTGCGATTTGCCGGCAGATCGGCATACCATTTCGGGTTATTGATTTAAAAACAGAATTTCGGCATCATGTTATCAATTATGTGAGGCAGGAATATCTTACCGGGAGAACGCCGAATCCCTGTATCATTTGTAATCGACATGTAAAATTTGGTTTTTTGCCAGATATGGCTAAAAAAGCGGGCATCTGTTTTGATTATTTTGCAACCGGTCATTATGCCCGCATCGTCAAAGTAAAAAACCATTTTATATTAAAAAAACCGGTCGATATTTCCAAAGACCAGACATATTTTCTTTATGCTCTGACCCAGAAACAGCTTTCACGAACGCTTTTTCCGATTGGTGATTATTCAAAACAGGAAGTCCGCAAACTGGCGCGTTCTTTCGGGCTTGGAACGGCCGAACGCCCTGAAAGTCAGGATTTTATCAGTGGCAACTACGCCACGCTTTTCAAATCAGAAGAACTGAGACCGGGCGATATCATTGATGATCAGGGCAAAATTATCGGACAACACCGCGGTATTGTTCATTATACCGTGGGACAACGCCGCGGACTTGGAATCGCACATTCGACGCCCCTTTATGTAATGGCAATTGATACCGCAGCCAACCAGATTATTGTAGGTGAAAAAGAACACTTGTATGCATCCGGGTTGATTGCCGAAAATGTCAGATTAAATCAAGTTTCAAATATCGACCGCCCTTATCATGTAACGGCCAAAATCCGTCTGCGTACACAACCTGTCCAAGCAACCGTTTATCCCTATGATAAAGATAAAATCAAAGTAATCTTCGAGAAGGAACAGAAAGCGGTTACACCGGGACAATCCGTTGTTTTCTACTACGATGACATCGTTTTTGGCGGTGGTGTTATCAAAAAAACGATCCGTGATTTATAAAGGCCGGTCAGCGACTATATAATCAAGTTGCTACTTTACCAAGGTTCATATATACTCTGAGATTGACTTCTGAAATGAGGAAATGAAATATCAAGCCGGATAGGAATGCGAATCTCCATTTTTTAAGATGCCGTAAAACATGCCTTCGGGATACTCTGGTAATTCATCGTAATGATAGAGAAGACATTTTTTTTGGATATCCGGGTCCATATTATTTATTAAATCAGAAATATGCGGATGTACACCCGATGGAAAAGGGGATGTTTCGCAATCCATGTAAATCCGATTCGCCTTTTTGTAATGGGCGGCGAGTTGAGGTGGCATCATGTGCTGTGTATCGGTGGGCATTAAAACATTATACTCATCGGAATGTTGTAAGCTTACGCCATAACTTGCCATTTCCTCCGAACTCGAAATTACATGCATGGCAAACAGAGGGGTCAATTCCCAATGCCCTTCACCATCTGGAAACAGGTGTGTTTTTACTTCGCCATCCTCTTGTTTTCCAACCAAATGAATATCAAAGTAAGTTTTAATCGAGACATACGGCACACCTTGCATGGTGTCCAAACCTGGGGCGATTGCCCGTTGTAAGGGTTCAAGAACCTTTCGATGAATAAAAAGATCGGGTTTGGCATTATCAGGAGGGTGAGGCCAGCATTTTTGCTCCAGAAATAACTTATCGACAATAAACTGATCTCCCAACCATTTTTTTTTTGCCACCGTATAGAATGGATTGAAAATGGTTGTTAACCCTATATATTCCATCCCGCCGATGTGGTCGCTATGCGGATGGGAGATGTAAACCCCATCAATGTCATTGGCGGTCAGCCCCACTCCTTTCATAGCATGTCGGACATCTCCGCCAGCATCAATAAGCAGGCGGTAACAATCTTTACCTCTTTTGCTGGGAGCGTCAAATTCAATCAGAAAAGTCGATTGCCATAGAGGGCGATAACGACGCTGTTTTCGTTTTTTTATTTCATCCATGACCTCACTCGCGGACGCGCCTTTAAATTCCGGTGAATTTGCGACGCGTAAAGCGACTTCGCACGCATCTTCCAATGTGATCACGTCCCCGTATGTTCCGGTTGCAAATGCAGAATTGGCGCCTAATGCGGTTATTTTCATGTTTTTCGTCCTTTTATTAATACACTTGGGAATATTTCCGCTTAAATGAATGCGGGAATGGGAAGCCATATCGGTTTTGACAGGTCTTACGCGGCAGTCATAAACGGCGAACTCTTCAAAATTTGACGGACACTTCACTTTTTTGGGGCAAAATAAAATAATTTTTGAATAAATTTCAAGGCCTTCTAAGGAAGAATCAGTAGATTGAAAAGGAGTGCTGAACTTACACAGTTTAACATTTTTATTATAATAAAATAATCATCATAAAATTGCAAGAGTTTTCGTTAATCGAAGAACAGGGCAAATATACCGATTAAGTTTCCCACCATTTTGTATTGATAATAAAATTATTTTCTGAAAGTAACTGTCCCGGTTTGGGAAGAGCAAGATTCACTTTGTTTTTTTCAGCAACTTTTATTATCTTTTCCACTGGTTCTTTCCAGGGATGGATTGCCAGATCGTATGCGCCCCAGTGAATTGGCAATAAAACCTTTCCCTTTAAATCTATATGTGCCTGAACAGCCGATTCCGGGCCAAGATGAATTTTATCCCAGTTCTTGTCGTATGCGCCGATTTCAAGAAATGTCATGTCAAAAGGACCGTATTGTTTCCCAAACGTTTTAAATTCATTATGATATCCGCCGTCACCACCGAAATACACTTTTTTCTTCAGACCTTCAATTATCCATGATGTCCACTGACTTTTGTTTCTATCAAACAGACCGCGTCCTGAGAAATGAACGGTAGGGAGAGATGTGAGTTTTATTGAATTGTCTATTAAAATGCTGTCATTCCAGTCAGCCGCATAAATCTGACTTTGCGGAACACCCCATAATTTCAAAATATGATCGACTCCGACCGGTACATAAAAGCGCACGCCTTTGGGGGATAGATATTTTACAATATTTTTGTCCAGATGATCCAGATGATCGTGAGATATTAAAACTCCGTCCGGATACGGCATATCATTTCTGTTTAACGGACTTTCAAAAAACCGTTTCGGGCCGCCGAATCCGATTGGTGACAAATTCATACTCCAGATCGGATCACACAAAAAACGTTTACCTTCAATTTCAATATAAACTGATGAATGGCTGTTCCACATTATTTTCAGGCTGTCAGAAGCCTTTTGTGGGAATTTATCTGCCTTAAAATGAAATTCTTTTTTTGGGAATGTATCTTTCTTAGCAAAGAGCCATCTTTTTGCAGTATCAAGACGGGTTCCTTCTCCCATCTCATAAATAAGGTTTTTATTTCTGAATCGTCCGCTCACAAAATGATCGGACTTAAATATTTTTTTCATATTTTTCACATAATCCCAAATTCCAAAACTGGCAATTGCGGAACTAACAGCACCTAAAAGTGATAAAATAAATTTTCTTCTTGTCATTGTTTATCCTTTTTTCCCAATTTTTCGTATCCGGTATAAGGACAAATACATGAACATGAAAAATTTTGCACACCCGCATTCAAAATTATACTTTATTTATCAGAGATCACTAAAATTGAAAATATAAAAATTCAGAAGGTGTTTTTAAATAAAACATCGTTACCAAACTGACACATAAAATCAACGTAATATAAAGGGCATAAACTGATTTGGGGGGCAGTCGTTTGTGTAGTGCGATGGAATTAGGACTGAAAATACAGATAAGCAGACCTATCACCACTATCAGGATAAGTTTAACTGCACCAGCTTCACCGACAAACAGCGTTCCCAGACTCCAGCTATCTGTTTTAATTGAAGTCATCGCTTTTATAATAAGGTAGGCGTCAGTCAGATTCGCGGCTCTGAAAATTACCCAACAAGCATTGACGAAATTGAAAGTGAGCAGCCAAGCGACCATCGGCGGCGTGACCAAATTTGATATAACAGGGGGCATTTTTTGCCATTGCCTGTGAATCAAAGTCCCGATGCCATGCAACGCACCCCATAGAACAAATGTCCAACCGGCACCATGCCAGATACCGCCAAGCAAAAACGTAATCAGAAGATTGCGGTGTGTGTGCATTTCGCCTTTGCGGTTGCCGCCCAGGGGTATATATAAATATTGGCGTAAAAACCGTCCCAGAGTAATATGCCAGCGACGCCAAAAATCACGAATATTCAATGCTTTATAAGGCGAATCAAAATTTATGGGCAGTTTAATATTCAACATCAGAGCCGCACCCACAGCCATATCCGTATATCCGCTGAAATCAAAGTATAATTGCAAAGTATAGCTTAAAGAGGTCATCCAGGCTTCTGCAAAATTCAGTGTCAAAGGATGACTGAAGCCATAATTCGCCCATACAGCCAAACTATCGGCAATAACGGTCTTTTTAAATAAGCCCATGCAAAACAAATACAACCCGCGGGAAAGATTTTCATAGTCGATGCGTCCGGTTTCAGGTCGTATAAATTGGGGTATCATCTCCCGGTGATGAACAATCGGACCGGCGATGAGTTGGGGGAAAAAGGTGACAAAAAGCACATAATTAAGGAAGTTTGATTCGTTGCCCTGCATCCGATAACTATCGACCAGATAGGCGATTTGTTGAAAGGTAAAAAAGCTGATGGCCAACGGAAGCACTAAACAGAGCGTTTGAACGTTCATACCGGTGAGCTGATTCACATTGATAATCATAAAATCGGTATATTTGAAAAATCCCAATAAGCTCAGATTGAAAAAAACGCCTCCGATTAGCAATATTTTGCGTTTCATCAGATCCGTCTGATTTTGTCCCAGTGCTGCACCGATGATATAGTTGACCGTAACAGAACCCGCAATAAGAGGTAGATAGATCGGGTTCCAATAGCCGTAGAAAAAAAGGGATACACCTGCTAGCCAGCAACGCGCAGCCATAGCCGACCGGTAGCGGTTTAACGTATAATAAACGTAAAGGACAATAGGCAGAAAAAGAAAAAGATAGGCAAAGGAGTTAAATAACATTGATGCAATTTGGAATCAGGAATGCGGTGTGCGTAATTTCGCCAATTCGTTATATACAGCTAGCGTTTTACGGCATAACCGGCTGATAGTGAAACGCTTCTGCACCCACTCACGTCCGTTGCGTCCCCATTGCTCTCTTAATTGCGGGTCGGAAAGGGGCTGTTTTAACGCTTCCGCCAATTCCGTAGCATTTCCGGGTGGAAACAGGCGGCCGGTTTTATGATCGGATATGGTTTCCGGGCTGCCGCCGTGGGCTGATGCAATTACTGGTTTACCCATTGCCTGAGCTTCCAAAATAATCCGGCTGCATGCTTCCGGTTTGATTGAGGTGGACATAACAACATCCGCAAGCATCAAGGCTGCCGGCATGTCATCACAATGACCCGGGAAACGGATACGGCTCAGTTGATGGTTCTGATTGAAAAGATTTACGCTGGCCGCTTTTTTTTTCAAATTGGCAATTAAAGAAGGGTTTTCGTTCGGATCGCCAATGCAGAGAGCTATCCAGGGAATATGTTTAATTCGCGCTAGACTTTCCAAAAAAAGTTTATGCCCTTTTAAACGGGTGAATCTTCCCGGAAGCATGATCACAGGTGGAGAATCATCATCTAACATCCATTGACGTGCCAGACGTTCGATTCTTTGGGGTGCCACGGTTTCCGGGTTAAACTGCGTTTCATCAAATCCGCGGTAGATAAGCTCAATACGTTCATCGGGAATGCCATACCGGGTTTTGATGTGGTCGGCAATCGCTCTGGAAACGGCGATTACTTTCTCTCCGCGCGCCATAATTGCGCTGTATTGATTTACCGAATGGAAGCCGTGAAAGGTAGTCACCAACCCTGGGCGTTGCGCTTGGGGAAGACTTTTCCAAACCATATAACCGAGCCAAGCGGGCATACGCGAGCGCAGATGCAAAATATCGACTTTTTGCTCTGTCAAGAGACGGCGCAAAGGGAAAAATGAAGCCAGGCAGCGAGGCGTTTTTTCGCCGGCCCGCCAGCGAAAATGAGTGCTGCCTTCACGCACTAATTGGCTTGTCATGCGTCCGCCAGCGGAAATTACCAGAGAACGGCATCCCTGAGAAACCAGATATTTGCCGACCTCCAAAGTGCCGCGCTCCACACCTCCGGACTCAAGGCCAGGCAACATTTGAACGACAGTAAGCGGTTTTGATAACATTATGTTAAACACTCCTTAGCGCCCTTCCTGCTCTGAAATTTTCTACAATCGCCGGCGACATAAGCCAGAACCATGAGATATGTCCAAAGGGCGTGATACCAGGAATGAAAGATATTAAATCCCGTTAAACCGATGAGTAGCAAAACGACAGGCAAGGAAGTAAGACCTACCCGCCAGCCATCGCAATTGTTTATCAGCGGACGAACAACACTGACAATCAGCCATATAAATACGCCAAATCCGAAAAGGCCGGTGCAGGCCAGCAGCATCAGAAAAAGGTTATGGGCATGACTGACTTCGGCTAGTTGAAACACCTCTCCATCCGGCGCGACAAAACCGGATACGGTTCCGGACAGCGCCATTTCACGATACGCATCCTGAAAAGAGGAAACGCCTACACCCAAAACTGGATGATTCAGCCAGAGCATGGCGGTGACTTTCCAATAATAAAAGCGGTCATAAATCGTGCGCAAGTCCCATTGGTAGGCTTCTTGAAAAAAAAGCAAGCCTCCGACAAGCATAATTCCGCAAACGCTTGGTATAGCGATTTTAAGATAGCGTCGCGGAATAAGCCGCGCGGTAATAAAAAAAAGACTGCCTGACACAGCCAAGACCGCTGTGCGCACATGGGTTTGCAAAACGATAAACAGCGCGATCAGGCCGATGCCGATAATAAAACTTTTACGCCGGGTGTTCAGATTATGGTCGGTTACACCCCAAGTCAGAAAAAACGGCGCTACGTATGCGGTTAACCCGGCGATACGCGCCGCTTCCTTCAATTTGCCAGTATATCTGAAAAGCGGTTTACCTAACAAATCGGTCCCGGTCAAATACGCAGTTAAAATGCTGATAGCCGCCCATCCTACGGCCAAGGCCAAACCGCCGATAAGATAGCGTGAAATATCCTGACGAAGTGCTATATCTGCCAATGCCAATGCAAAAATAAGATAACGAATAAAAGCCAAATCATGCGTCCAGCCTTTATTTCCTGCCCCATTATACAGTAAACTGATAAAGATTGCCGCAAACCAAACGATCCAGGGAATCACCAGCGGATGTTCTTGTGCCAGCAGTCCCGGCAACGGATTGGTGCGTAACTGAAAACAACGCCCTATCCATACGAACCCGATTAGCACAATCATGGTTTCAAAGGCGGCATTGCCGATAACAATGCCTGTCGGAACCAAAGCGGCCAGAATCAGGCAGGTCTGGTCAAAATGTGAAGGGTTCAATCGTTTAAGCATATTTTACTTTTTTGGGATACCAATACTCCATTTGTTTTTTGTCAGGCATTCTTTTGTAACCTTTTTTTTCGTGCGACCGTATCCGCCAGAACACACGCAATTTCATACAGCATTGTGGCACCAACAAGGGCAGTATTCCCAGTAGGGTCAAAAGGTGGTGATACTTCAACGATGTCCCCACCGATCAAATTAAGGCCTGCAAGTCCTCGTATCAGCGCCTGTGCCTGGATAGGAGTCAGGCCGCCTATTTCCGGCGTTCCGGTGCCTGGGGCAAAGGCGGGATCGAGACTGTCGATATCGAAGGAGATATATGTATCTCCCTGGCCTGTCACACGTCTTAACTCATCAAGAACAGCATCAATCCCTGAAGATGTGAATTCTTCCATATAAATGACACGTATCCCCGCATCTTCAGATGCCCGCCAACTTTCTTCTGAGTTCTGTGCACCCCGGATACCGATTTGAATCGTCCTTTCAGGGTCAATGAGACCTTCTTCTATCGCCCGTCGGAATGGGGTTCCATGGGTGAACTTATGCCCAAATTCATGATCACTCATATCTGTATGGGCATCTATATGCACCATACCCACCGGACGTTCAGCCGCCACAGCACGTAAAATCGGTAAACTGACAGAGTGATCGCCGCCTACGCTCAGGGGTATTGCGCTGGCTGAACAAATCTTGTGGTAAAAATCAGTGATATCAACAAAGCATTGTTGTAAGTCAAAAGGATTTGAAAAATTCACATCACCTAAATCTGCAATGTTGCAAAGCTCATAAGGATTCACCCGCGTCACATGATGAATCGAACGGGTCAGGCTGGACATATTGCGAATTTCGCGAGGACCATGTCGCGCACCCGGTCGGTTTTCGGTTGCACCGTCATAGGGCACACCAATCAGTGCGATATCCACACCTGACGGGTCGTTTACCAAAGGTCTTCTCAACAAAGTGGCAACACCGGCATAACGAAGCGGAGCCGCTTCCAAATCAGATTTCTCTTTCATGTTTCTCAAACTCCGGTTTTCTAAAAATCTTGCTTACCAATTCGCCTTATTTCATCAGCCTGTTGGAAATCTCTTGTAATCTGATAAGTTGTTGAACATGGAGTGGAAATGTAACAATTTTATCAGTATAATCAAAAACATACATGAATGTAGAGAATATTAAACCATACTTTGACACTCCGCCTTCTATAACAGCAATCGGAGTATAAACGAACAAGACGATGATACTAATCCAAATTATAAAATAGTTTATTGTTTCCAAATCGGAAAGTTTAATATTCCATTTCATTAAATAATTATAATGATTTTTGATAATATCAGATTTATCGCTTTCTATGGCTTCTACCTGTTGTTCCAGTTGAGTATTGTAATTAGCATTCAGCCTGTAATTAATTTTTCCACTTAATCCATAAACAACAAACATAACGACCAGAATGCCTAAGCAAGCGAAAAACACATTAAAATTGAGTGAAGCGATTATTATCAGAATTCCTATCAAAGAAACGAAGCCTCCGATAATCTCAGGCATGGATTCTTCTAAAAATTCAACAAACTCTGTAAGTAAGCTTGATCGAGCTGATATTTTTGAAACAGAACTCCCTCTCTTCTTTTCTGTTGCTACCATTTCGGGTGCTATCTGACAAAATATTTCTGAATATATCCTTGTATCATAAAATCTGCGCGCACTGCCAAAGATTAACGAGAGCACACCCAATCCGGCCAAATGGACAATGCCGTTGTATTTATTGTCCAACAAATCATTAATTGCCAAACCAATTAAAAGAGGGTAAAGAATTTCCAGAAGTGATTCAATAACAACCAAAAGAAAGGTGAATAGTACTTTCCATTTGAATCTGAAAATTAAGCTTTTTAACGATATATTATGCATGATTACAGTATTTTTTCGTAAAAATATAAAATTCCAAGTACAGCCTCATCTTTTTTATAAAATCGTTTTTTGTCTTATTTGCGGAGGATGTGGGCGTCTGCTGAAATGCGGGATTGGCATCCCATGATGCACTATAACATATTATATTAATTGTTAATTGTTAATTTCAAATACTTTGTATAACCAGTTTATAAATCCTTGCATTTCTTTAGATTCTAAATCAATCAAATTACCATTAACTGTCACATCTAATGTTTGCCCCGGCCTTTTCTGCCATGATAACCAAGAATAAATGATAGCTTTGGTGTGATGATAAGTGGAAAATAATTTTATTGGTAAATTATCAACAGATGAAACTGCTGTATTTAATAATTTTTTCTGACTGTCAGATTTTTTTATTGTCTTAAAAATTAAATCTTCCAACATACCATTTTTTTCATGATTTGGCATAAGCCATAACCCTACTGATGGCAGTTCAGAATGATGAAAGATACTTCCTAAATAAGGCAATTTAGGAGGATTTGACGGTATTCGATAACCAAACGTTGCAAAAGATGCGGTTAATTGTTTCCATCGCTGTTCAAAGCCACCGCCGCTAACATAATCGGCATCCGCAACAATTCCAAGATGATGTATTTGGCCTGTATTCATTCTTTTCATTAACAAATTGATAAGCTTTGGGAAGTGACTTACTGTATTTGTTTTAAAGTCGAAATTTTTAGGCGGGCTGATCTTCACTTTATCAAGCATTTTTAATTTTCTGAGTAAAGCTTCAAAAAAATCAACATCGGCTTGGCCTTCCACCAATAATATCGAAGTTGTATCCATCATCTGACCTCTAAGTCGGCCTGTGATGCCAATTGAAGTTCATCTCTATCGTATTCAGTTGCTATCACTTTATTTTTTTCTTTAATGCTATGGCCAAGATGCAGTAGCACTCCATCAATCTCCTGATGCTGTGATGCCTTCTGAAAAGCTGATACGCAATCCCACCCATGCGTTGTTGCAAAAATCTGGACATTCAGTTTTTTAGCAAGCTGAAAAACTAAGTTCCAAATCTCAGGCTGTATTGAATAGTGTAATCCATTTTCAAATTCGTCAATAAGAAGTAATCCATTTTGCGAATTCACTAATGACAGTATGACGTGAAATAGATGCGTCATGCCGTCTCCCATACTTTTTAATGGGATTCGTTCATCAATATTATCATAGATTAAAATAGGATTTATATTTCTTTCACGTCCTATTAATACAACTTCTTCAATTTTCGGATCAATCAGCTTTAAACCTTCAAATACTTCTTTTCTTAAATGAGGATGAATATTTATATTATCCCATAAACTGCCAAGCTTTTCATCATTTATATGCTTTGTCGGTACAACCTGGACATTCATTTCTATTTCACTGTCAGATCGATAGCTATAACGAACTCTGTTAAGTTTGTTAAGATAAACTCGTGGTTCTCTATTTAATCGCACAATAGGTTTGGTTTTATTATTTTCCTCAAGTTCAATAACAAGTTCAGCATCATCCAACTCATTTTCTATTGAATCTTTATCTTCTATACGGCTAAAAATTCTACTTTCTTCACTTTCAATAAATTTATAAGCTCGTAAGTTAAGTTTTAATCGCTCTTGAGGACTGCTTGATAAACCGATTTCAATAGAGTCTTCACCAATTTTGGGAAAACGGTAACCATAAAAAAGGTAACGAAGCGGATTTTCGATTTCCTGAATAGCTTGATCTTTTCTTCGTTGTGTTTGAATTTCCCAATCTTCCCCTCTTTCTCTGATAAGATCAAATAATATATTAGAAGAAGCATTAGCGCAGTAAATGCGTATCGCTTCCAAGAGACAACTTTTTCCTGAATTATTTTTACCGACAATCAAATTTACCATGCCTAACTTATTAATTGTCAGTTGTTTAAATAATCGAAAATTATTTATATAAAATGAATTTATCATCTTGTTTTTCCTTAAATTATATAATGCTGCTCTTCATTATCCACTTGACTTCTTCCTTATCAGTAGATGGAAAATGCTTGAAAATACGGCATGGGGCGCAAAAATTAAGCGCAGCGGTTTTTTGCATGAGCCTGAATCTGCAAGCCTTTTCCAGTGCCGGATGCAAAAAATCGCTATGCCTAATTTTTGCGCTCCTGAACTTTCCATCTACTGAGTATTGATGAATTAGCTATATTTCTATCATATTCACATTTTCATTGTGAAAATCTGAAATAGTACGCTGAATATCTCTAAATGGAGTATCTTTGGCTAAATCAACGATACTACCCAAAATATGTGATGCTAATTCAACTTTATCTGAATTAATTGCTTGATCAAGTTTCTCAAACATATTTTCGAAATTTAGGTGTCTTTCCTTAAAACTTTTATCTAATGCAAAGAGCATTACTTCTTTTTGTGCATGAATTTTTTTTATGAAAACTTCTTTATCTGCTTTAATTTGAGATCTTTTTGTTTTTTCTTCTTCCGCTGTTACTTTTAAACTTTTATGAGCTTCAACAACAGCCTTTAGCCCGTCAATAATCATTGTGGGACTAGGTTTTATCTTCCCTGCTTTTTTTATAATAGCTTTGTTCATAAACTTATACCTCTAATTCAATAATTTCTGACTTAATATTCTCATTAATTTTTAAATCACCATCTTTATCTAAGACTGAAATTTCAAGAGATCGTTTCAGAGACTTACCAATAGCAAGCATTGTGTCAAAATGTTTATCCTTGTTATCGTCGGTAAAATTTTCATTAAATTTGTTTCGAAGTTGTCCTATAACATACTTGAGTTCTTCAATACGTTCTTTAATTTGATGCATAATTTCAATAGCAACTTTGATTTTTTCAATTTCTTCATCTACTTTTGATTCATACTTGCAAGCATCAGTATAGGCTTTGTCTGCACTTGCTGCTGCCATAAATCCCATAACGGCAAGAGCTGGACCAGCAACTAATCCACCTAATACAAGAGTGCCACCGGCCATCCCAAATCCTCCAGCGGCTAGAGAACCACCTCCAAACCAAGCTAAAGTTGCATTTGTTGCAGCGACACCAGATAACGAGGAAATTGCCGTTCCTGTTGAAGCCGTTGCCAGCACACCAGCTGTCCCATATGCTCCGAATGCAGTTAGTGCACCTGCACTAGCAGATGACAAGCTTGAAGAAACAATGTTTACCGAGTGGTCAATATTTTTACTAATTTGTTTCACTTCTTCTTCTGAAAAATTTTGTTCTATAGATGCAGTACTTTTCGAATCTTTAAACTTTTTTATAACATCTATCAAACTCTTGATTTCAATTTGAAAAATATCAATTTTATATCTGGCAAATTCTTTAAAATGATCATTTAGAACTTCTCTTTCTTTGTTTACTTTTTTTTGAGCTTTTTTAAATTTATCTTGGGCTTTTTCACCTTTTCTTTTGGCTAAGGAAAAATCACTTTTGGCATCTACACCTTTTTTCGCGCCTACTATCGCAGCTCCAATAGCAATCCCACCTAAAATAAACGGAATCGGCATAATTTATCTCCTTGCTAATAATTCACAACTTTTTTTATTCATCAAATAATACTCATTTTTTGATAAAGTATCTGCATAATAAGTTATATATATTTTTTCAACATTACAGATTAGTGGGCGAGTAGGATATATCTCACATTTCCTTGTTTTCTCATTAAAATAAAAACAAGTACCATCACCTCGATCTAATACTTTGTATAACTTGTTAAAATTTAGTTTGGTGCAACATATCCCACACTGTTTACAACAAAATTTATCCATCAATAAAGTTGAATCCTTCATTTTGTAAATTTGCGTACTTTTCAACCCAATCCTTTGCTCTTTTTAATTCATCTTCAGAAAATTTAAAACTCATCTGCAATTCTTTAAGAAGTTTACTTTCCTCAACAGTTACTTTATCATCAGAATAAATAAGAGCAGTAATTTCTAAAAGTATAATTCGTTGAGAACTTTTAGTATCAAAAACTGGAACAATTTGGGATATATTATTACCCTTAGGGTCATAATATGAAATCCCTGCTTCATTTTTATAGATTTCAATTAGATATTTTTCTTCATCTGCAAATACTCCATCTACATTAGCGGTATAATGCGCAAGTTCAATAAATGTTTTTCGTTGCTCAAGATTAAGTTGATTAAGAAACATATTTTATCCTTTCATTTAAAATTGATAATTATTTACTTTAAAATTCATGCTTTTTTAACCATAACCAGTTATTATACGGTTTTTTCCGGCAAATATAAAATTTTGCATATTAGCCGGAATGAATTTATTTAAAATTGCGTGGAACACGCAACCTGAAGCTCGCATTACTTTCAATCACAATATTCAAAATATTTTCCAGCATAACCGCCAATTTATCCATACTAAAATAATCATCTGAAAGTTGTCGGGTTGCACACCCCCGTTGCGCCAAATCCTGGGGATGCGCCGCCCAATGGTTCACAAGTGCCGATAGAGCGTCAGCATCGCCCGGCGGCACCCATCCGATTACATCGGAGCCGGCCAAAGTGTCTTTAAAAGCATCCGAATGTCTGGTAATCACCGGGCGTCCTACGGCCATTGCCTGAAACATTTTATTGGGAATCACCAAGTTCGCTTTTATGGTGGTGCCAAATATGCCAAGCAATATATGCGCGCGGGCGATTCTTTCAGGAAGTTTTTTGTAAGGCCGCCAGGATTCAAACCGGATGTTGGCTGCTCCTTGTGCCTGTTTTTCCATTGATGCCCGCAAATTTCCATCTCCCAAGATGACCCATTGCAGATCAGGTGAAGATTTTTTGGCGGCTTCGATGATAACATCCACGCCTTGTAATGCCAGATAGCTGCCGTAAAAGAGAATCTCAAAGGGCGCATCATCAGGCGGCATTGGCTGCGGTGTGAACAGGTCTGTTTCGGCACCGACATATAAAACCGCTGTTTTTTGTGAATCGACTCCCAAGGTGTCTTGAAAAAAAGTGCCGTGCGCCGGTGTATCCGCCACCAGGATATCCGCCTGTGCAAACAAATCTTGCTCCCATAAACGCAGTTTTTCAGCTTTTAACGAATTCCGGGGAGCCTTGTTTTTTTCAAAAATCTCTTTTTCATACGCCGAAATTAACGGATCGACAACCAACGGAACATTCCATTTGCGCGCCTGAAAAGAAGCTGACCGAATATCGTTTTGACGAAAGCAAGGCACCCATATCATATCTGGTCGGGTTAGCCGTTTCAGATAGGCTTCAATTCCTCCGGTGCGGCTAAAAAGCGGTCGAAAAAAAGATACGCGCACACCGAGCAGCGCTAATAATTTCAGGACAATGCGATTGCGTGAATAATCAGAATCCGCTCTTCCCCACCACAGAAGATGCAGGCCATCAATTTTTGACATGGCCTTATCTCCCATTTTTCTGTCCGCGTTGCGCTGAAACGAGTTCAGCATACAGATCAAGTGTGGATTGGCACATTTTGCGGATCGAAAATTGGCTCTTCACCCATTCACGGGCACGACCTCCCATCTGCTCTCTTAACGAGGTGTTTACAATCGCCTCGCGTAACGCATTCGCCATTTCGGCAATATTATCAGGTTTGACCAGCCACCCGGTCTGGCGGTCAGAAATAGTTTCAACAATGCCGCCATGCGCACATGCAACCACCGGTTTCCCCATTGCCTGGGCCTCCACCGCCACCCGGCCATAAGATTCCGGTTTGACAGACGCGGCCACCACGACATCAGCAAGCATCAAAGCAGTTGGCATATCATCACAATGGCCGACCAGTTTTATACGATCTGTCAATTTCAGGTGTGCAATTTTTTTTGTCAGTCGCCGCGTCAAAGAGCGATTTGCCTCTGTATCGCCGGTGCAAACGGCAAGCCAGGGCGTGTCTCTGATCCGCGCCAGGCTTTCTATAAAAAGATCATGGCCCTTGAGCCGGGTGATGCGTCCGGGCAGCATGATGATTGGCGCTTGGTTATCTTTTATTCCCCAGCGCACTCGAAGCGCATCTATTTTGTAGTGATTAATCGCCAGGGGGTTGAATAAATGTTCGTCAACTCCTCGATAAATAAGAACAATGCGGTCATCGGAAAGTGCATATCGTTCTCGAAGATGCCTGGCAATCGCCTTTGAAACCGCAATCACTTTCTCACCCCGAGCCATAACAGAGCTATAAAGATTGACCGAGTAAAATCCGTGAAAAGTGGTGATAAGCGCCGGCCGTTGGTGATGAGGAATGTTTTTCCATGCCAAATAGCCAATCCACGCGGGTAAGCGCGACCGCAGATGCAGGATATCGACTTTTTCCCGCAGCATTAAATTGCGCAACGGGATAATATAACGCAAACAGCTAGGCGATTTTTCACCCACGCGCCAACGGATATGGGTGCTGCCTTCTTCCTCTAATTGGGGCGTAAGGCGTCCTCCGGCCGAAATCACCAGTGACTTGTGTCCTTCAGACGACAGGAAACGGCCGATTTCCAAGGTGCCGCGCTCCACTCCGCCGGCGTCCAAATCGGGAAGCATCTGAATTACGGTAAGCGGTCGGGCCACCATCGCCTTAATATCTCCTTTGCACAGCGTTGCGCCTCATTCAAAACAGCGCCTTGCACCATGGGATGACCGGCCACCCACATTGGGTATGTGATGACCCGTTTGGTTTCAGTGAGAAACGCGATACTCCGTTGGAATTTGCTGTTTTTACGCTTCCATTTAACGGGCAACAGACCGACACTGCATCCGGATGCCAGCGCTTCATACACCATGGAAATGCTGTCCGCCGTCACCCAAACAGTCTGGCATTCAGTATAAACCCGTTCAATCCAACCCGGAGGCGTTTCTTGGGAAGTGAAAAAAGTAACGTTGGGATGATTATCGGCGGCCACTTTACGGAGCATCAGCATGGTGTCAGCGGGGGTTCGCGGTGAAGATGAAATCGTCCACTGCATAAACGTTTTGCGTTCCAGAATACTATAGACCTGCGCCCTGAGCTGATCCAAATCCCAATGATGACTTTTTTTATCCACACCGCCAATTAAAAGCAGTCCTTTTTGGTGATCATGCGCGCCTTTGGCTTCCGAAACAACCGGCGGCCCCACGGTTAAAAAAATATTGTCTGTTTTCCCAAGCTTAACTTTATCATGCTGGGGAATAAAACAAAGGTCAATCTTCTTAAATAAGGGAAAACCAGGTTTCATACAGGTAACAACTTTAGCAGGATGCGCTTTTTTTAAAAGAAGCATGGGGATATGGGTGTGAGTGCCTGTACCGATAATCAGATCTACTCTGACCGCACCATGTATGTTCCGGCCGGGGATAACAGCTGCTTTGAAATAGTTGAACCAGTCTTTGACAGAACATCGCAAACCAGGTGGGGGCGTCTTAATGTGGGTGATTGATAAAGGCGTTAATTTCTGTAATGCTCTGAGGACACCATCCGTTTGTTTGTTGTGTCCGGGGCTTCCGTCAAAAAAGGCGGTTATATGAAGTGGTGCGCTCATGGATATTGATTGGTGACCTTATATTAAAATGAACCAGTTGCTTTTAGTTATTTCTATCACTTGATCAAAATACCACAAATTAAGATTGCTTTCAAGTGATTTCAGATTTCAATGCCATAAGACGTTGCTCAATATAGTCATCAAACAGGCGCTCATCTCCCTTTGATTTAATTTCAACGCCTATCACGACGAGGTCGGTCGGCCATTTTATCGAGGAATCAAGACGGGTGTAATCTTTATCACTGGTAATAATCAATTCAGCGCCGGAAGAAATCACAGCCGTTTTAATTGTATCAATATCCCTGTCAGTGTAAGCATAATGATCCGGAAATCCTGAAAAACCGACCGTTTGGAATCCCAGTCGTTTTAATGTTCGTCTGAAATCAGCATTATGCGCCAATCCGCAAAACGCATACACAGCGATATTTTCTGTTTCAATCTTCATGTTTGTAACCAAACGATCAGGCGAAGTTGTTCCGGCCGGAATAATACCCCTGATTATGGGGCTGTGAACCGTTTTAAAAAGCGGCCTGCGACCGTGTATAAAATTAATTTTTTGCATAGCCTTGTCATGGCCGGCTGAAGGTTTGCTGTCACAACGCGTAAAGATACAGGTATCGGCACGTTTTAGGGCTTGAAATGGTTCACGCAACGGGCCTCTTGGCAGAAGATGGGCATTGCCAAAGGGGCGGGCATAATCCAAAAGAAGTATATTGATATCGCGCGACAGTCTTAAATGCTGAAACCCATCATCTAAGATAATCACATCCGGTGAAAATCGGTTAATGGCAAGACACCCGGCTTTATAACGACTGCTTCCGATGACAACCGGAATGTCACGGAGCAGACGGGCGATCATCAGGGGTTCGTCGCCTGCATCGACATAATTCATCCGCACGGTTTGGCCGTCGCTGACAATCCCGCCTTGTTTGGAAGCCTGGCCTTTATATCCCCGGCACACAACCACGGTTCGATAGCCGAGGCGTTGGCACAAACGCGCCAAATAGATTGTCATCGGCGTTTTACCGGTTCCGCCGGCAGTCAAATTACCGATTGAAATAACGATGCAGGGAAGGCGGTGGCTTTTGAACAATTTTTTTTTATAGCTGAACGCTCTTAATTGAACGCTGATTTTGTAAAGTCGCGATAAAATAAACATCAGCGTTCCCAGGGAAAACCACGGTAATGTCCTATTTTGATATATTATATTGCGAATTCGGGTAGATAGCTTATAATTTATTTTTAGCATTCGATAAAGTTATGGAATCAATATTTTTATTCCGGAGTGCCAAACTTACAGTTTGGCAATCACAAACGGGGCTTCCTGGTTGCTTTCCTGCCGGGCTTTACTGACCTCGGGAAAAACGTAAGCCGGGCGGCTACGAAGGGATAAATAGCCGTTGTCGCATGCATGAAAAAATTGCTCACTTAGCTTGACATTAATAACAGTCGCTACATTTCAGGTAGTTTATTTTTGGGGAAATCCCTTACATCAGATTAAGAGCAAGAAAAATAGGAAAGATATTTAGTCACGGATACTGAACGGGCGCTTGCAATTGACCCAATTCCACTTCAAATACGGATTTGTCCCCTCTGAAATAGGAACATAGCACCTCAATGGGCATATTATTTTGATTATAGGTGATGCTTTCCATATAAAGCCCGGCCGCGCCGCTTTGCAGACCAAAAAGAGATGCGATTTCAGGGGCCAGATTAACGGCTTGAATAGATTGTCCGCTGCGTGCCAGCTTAATCAGATACACTTCTGAATAGATCTGATACATAGAACCGGTAAGGTCCATATTCAAAATATTGCTAAATGTCTGGCGGGGAAGATAGGTTTCTTCATAAATTAACGCAATGTCATCGCCATAGATCAGACGACGCACAGCAACTACCTGTTCCAGCTTCCTTAAAAACAGCTTTTGCGCAACCATTTCGGAAGCGGTTTCAATGCCTTTGTGCAACACCTTAACATCGCTATTCATACCGGCATCACTCAAATTGGCATTATAAGATGTGATGTGATCAAGTTTGTGTTTAAAAGGTGTTGATTGAGGAGATGCTACGAATGTGCCTAGCCCTTTTTCTTTGCGCAATAAACCTGAAGAGACCAACTCAGCCAAAGCTTGGCGTAATGTGTTGCGATTAACATTGCACCTTAATGCGAGTTTTGTCTCCGCTGGCAGCTTTTCACCAACTTTATAGCTGCCGGTTTCAATCAGTTCCTTTAACCAAGTACTGATCTGCAAATATTTGGGGATGGGGTTATCTGGATCAACAATTTGCATACTCTTGCCTTGCTCTTGCTCTTGCTCTTAATTTTGCTCATTTAATTCGATTAAGAGCAAGAGTTTTAAGTTCAGATCAACTCTCTGACCTTGCGTTCAATATCATCAACGCTCAAATTTTGATAGGGAATTTGTTCACTCAGGCCGCCGCGGCCTTCTCTGACCACACCCATCCGCCGATATACCGGATGATAGCCGCGTTCCAAAAGCCATGTCCCTAATCTGGAACCCAGACCTGTCTTGATATTCTGCGTTTCAACCGTCAGGACAAAGCCGGCTCCATTCAGATGTTCCAGCATTTTTTCATCTGGTGTGTTCAGGCACGGTTTGTTGATCAACCCGACTCTGATGCCATCGGCATTCAGTTTTTCAACAACATCAAGGCAGCGATACAACATTTCTCCATAAGAAACGATATATCCTATATCACCGGGGCGAATAATCTCATCCTGACCCGCTGTAAAACGATATTCCGGACCGTAAAAAGGCGTTCCGTCGGTATTCTGAATATAAGGGGTGGCTGAACGTGTGGAAAAAATAAAGCGCAGGCCCGAATCATGAAACACCTCGTTGATAATCGCTTTCATTTGATTGGAATCTGCCGGGAAATAAAGCTGCGTGGCATCATTTTCGGCAAGGCCATTGTCAGCAAAAAAATTATTGATTCCAAAGTGGCAGGTGTTGTCGGCCATATCATCTACGCCGGAATGGGAAAAATGGGCTAACACATTGGCTCGATTTAAACGTGCCATGGTAACTTCAGAAACAACCATTTCCAGAAATGCGGAAAAAGTGCCGAAAATTCCCTGACGGCCTTTTTCAGAGCCAAATCCGGCCGCAACGGAAAAATTATTTCTTTCCATGATTCCGCCATGAACATAAATTTCAGGAAACGCTTTACGAATGTGATGTAAACCGCATGATCCTTCCAAATCAGAGTCGATCACCAGCACTTTATCTTTTCGATCCGGCATTTCAGTCAGAATATCACAAACAATTTTACCGAAATTATCCCTGTTTTTTGCTTTTTCTGATGAACTTCCCTGATAAACTGCGGCTGCTTTTTTAGAGGCCCCCTCTTTCAAGATATTAACCGCTTTGTCGTGTCCTCGCGCCGTCAGATAGTCAATCGCTAAATCAACTGGAATGACATCATGCCCTTTGGATATGCCCTCAATACCGGGAATTCCGATGGCCATTTTCCTTTTGTTGATTAGTGCAACCGGGCCTTGGACAGTCAGAGCTTTTTGAATTCTTTGGAATAACTGTTCAATGTTTTCGCCCTCACCCGTATCTGTCATCAGGCTGTGTCCGTTCATTGTTCGTTCCAGGTCAAAGCCCTTGAGATACTCGCTGGGATTTCCGGCAATGGTGATATCATTGTCATCAATCATCAGTTTGATGTTTAACTTTTGGGCGACGGCATAGCGCGCCGCCTCTGCATCACCGCCTTCCTGTTGACATCCGTCACTACCGAACATGACTGTAATTTTATCCGGATTGGCACTGGCCACCCCGTTTACATAACTCCACAAATGTCCCAAACGCCCGGAACTGAAAAACACACCATTCTTATCTTCCCTTTCCGGGTGGCCATATAAGCCGTGTTTATATTCACGATAGTGTAGCAATGATTCAATTGGTAAAAAACCGTTCACTGCTGCCATCAAATATTGAATGGCTACGCGATGCCCGGCTTCATCAAAAAAAACCGGTAAAACAGATTCGGAACCTTTCATAAATCCGTCTGTAATCAGCACTTCAGGCACAATATCATACGCACCTCCGGTATGGCCGCCGAGTCCCTTGGTGTTTGCGTAAGCGGTAAAAAAAACAATGCTGTCTCGTGCGATTTGTATATTATCGATCAATTGCAGTTTCTGCTGCGGGGTAATCTCACTTTGTGACAGATCGAATACAGGTGATTTTAACTGTTCTAAATTAATCGGAAATTGCATTTTTCCACCTCATTGTCAGTTACTCGAAAGTTACAAATTTTGCGTTAGTGTAAGTAGGCGTAGAAAATGAAACCTGCCATTAATCGGAATTCTACAGGTTTCGTTTCTCTGCACCAAACCTACAATTTGGACAAATCCCTTACGAATCTGTATAAACATGTAGCTATCTATATAATGGCAAAGAAAATTTCTGTCAATAATAAAAGCGATGGTAAGGGGTACCAAAAAATAAACTACCTAAAATATAGGTGTGTCAATGGAGCGTAACTCGCTATGTTAATATTAAAAAATCAGGAAAATGATTTAGGTGCGTTATGGCGGGTACCTGGCGTACCTTACAATTAAGTATATTATTTGGGGGAAATCCCTAATGAATGCGGCTTATAAATAACTTACCTATCAGGAGTGTCGGCTTCGGTTTGCTTTGCTCGTGGCGCAAGCCAAGCTAAAGCTTGCACTCCTCTTTGCTAATATGTGTAAGTTATTTAATTTCTAATCCTGAATAAAAGATAATGAAGCGCGCTATTTTGAATCAGGCAACCATGTTTTGTTATATTTCTTATAATTGCTGTCCCAAAAGTTAGAGATCGCATCAATGGCGATTTCAATATCTAAGCCATGAGTGTTGATGACGATATCATAGTTGTTAGGGTTCGAGGCATCCGCATTGAATGACTGTCTGATAAAGGCGCGGTGTTCGGATTCGTGATTAAGAACACGCCGTTGAGCATCAGTTTGATGCATTTTAAGCGTTCTGGTTACATTTTGTACTCTTGTATTTAAAGGTGCGATAACGCGCACACTCAATCGTTCGGCGGGCGGAATGATAAAATTAGCGCCATGTCCCACAATCACGGCACGGCCATGTTTGCCGATGGTGCCAATAACCTTCATCAGATGTTCAAGATAGAGGCCAGGCCAAAGATAGCGGTCCGCAATGACCGTTGCGATATGTTCAGCAACATCTGCACGACGATCTTTCCCAATCGTTTCCAATATTTTAGCACTGATATGGGCGCTTTCGGAAAATTCTTTGATAACATCGCGCTTAAATAAATCAAATTCCAGTTCGCGGGCCAGTCCGGGTGCCAATTTCGATTCGCCACTGCTTCCCGGTTCAGATGAGATAGTGATTACCGGTTTGTAACCTTCTATATTTTTATCCCTGTTTGATTTGGCTTCTTTCCACCTTGCCAACTGTTCTTTCATAAAATTTTCAATCGAATTTGAGGGCAGTTCCATTTTCTATTCCTTTTTAATCTTTTTTAATGAATGAGGGTTATTGTGGCACCCTTCCATTTATCGCCAAACAAAAGTGAAGACTACTTTTCGAGGCGATATGAAAGCTGCCATTATTTCTTAAAGATGTTATAACTGATTAAAATTTCAAGCGAGCGCATCACCTGATAATCAGCGTTGAGATTATCCAGTTGAAGCTTACCATATTTACTGGCAACACTGCGTTTTTTCTTATCCGAAGTCCGAGTCTCTTTCTTATCACTTGCATCCGGTTCCGCTTCCAAATGATTTTTCAGGTCTGCTTCTGTGATAACACCGTCATCGTTCTCCTCGTCCTCTTCGATGATTTTATGTTTAATAACAATATCCGGTTCAATTCCCTTGGCCTGAATAGATCGACCATTGGGAGTGTAATATCTGGCGATGGTTAATTTAAGACCATAGCCTTCCGGAAGTTCTTCCACAGTTTGCACGGAGCCTTTGCCAAAAGACGTTGTTCCGAGAATAAGCGCGCGATGGTTGTCCTGCAAAGCACCTGCGACAATTTCCGATGCGCTGGCACTGCCGCTGTTAATCAGAACAACAATGGGATAGGTGCGCGCCGGTGTGTTAGGGGTTCCTTTGAACACCTTATTATTTTTTTTGTAGCGGCCTTTGATAGAAAGAATTTTCACATTCTCTAGAAAAATGTCGGAAACTTTGATTGCCTGATCAAGAAGACCGCCGGGATTGTTGCGTAAATCAAGAATGAGTCCTTTAAGCGCGACTTTACCGGATTCCATTTTTTTCAATTCTGTGAGAATGTCTGTTTCCGTATTCGCCTGAAAATTAGTAATGCGTATATAGCCATATCCGGGTTTTAAAACAATCGATCTGACGCTCTCGACCGGAATAATATCCCTGATTAACTTAAATTCGATGGGTTTGGGTACGCCTTTGCGCACAACGGTAATAATCACCTCTTTGCCTTTTGGCCCTCTCATTTTTTTAACCGCTTCCCAAAGCTTCATATCCTGGGTAGATTCCCCATCCACTTTTATAATTTTATCCTGAGCTTCAATGCCGGCTTTGAAGGCCGGTGTGCCTTCAATCGGTGAAATTACGGTTAAAATTCCTTTTTGCATGGTAATGACAATGCCTATACCTCCAAATTCGCCTTTGGTGTCGATTTGAAGCTCATCAAATGCCTCCGGGGGAAGCAAAGCGGAATGAGGGTCTAAACCGTGAACCATGCCTTGAATCGCTTTGTTGATCAGGTCTTTGGTATCTACCTCATCAACATAATTTTTTTCGACAATTTCCAATACATCGGTAAATGTTTTAAGGCTTTTATAAGTCTCATTGTTGCTTGCCGCAATTTTACGATTAAATCCTGTTGCGATTATAACACAGGCAACAATGATTACCAGTAAAAGCCCTAATTTAATAAATTTGTGTCTCTTTGTTGTCATTCAATAACTCCTTGATAATTAGTTTAAAGTTGAAAGTTATTTTCAAGGCGACCGAAATAAAAAGAATAGAAAAATACCTAAACTTGAGGCACCTAAAATTTTATCCGGTTTTAAGCCATTTCAGCGGATCAATCGGTTTGCCGTGATGGCGCACTTCAAAATACAATTCGGGGCCGTTAAGCGAGCCTGAGTCACCGACTGTGGCAACCACTTCACCGGTTTCAACAGCGTCTCCCTTTTTTTTAAAAATGTCTTCAATATGGGCGTAAACAGTATAGTAATTATCGTTATGATCAATAATAACCATGTTACCATAGCCTTTGAACCAGTTGGCAAAAAGAATTTTGCCGTCACAAACAGCGCGAATCGGTTCCCCCTTGTCCGCTTGAATATCTATGCCGCTTCGGAAATTGGTAACATTGTATGTAAAATTTTTATATGACCCAAAACGAGAGACTATCTTACCCTTTACCGGCATCATTAGCAACCCTTTTTGAGCAAAAAATTTTTTAGATGTAATCGGTTTGGCCTGTACTGATTTAGCCCGTTCATGTTTGGCCTGTACTGGTTTAGCCCGTTCATGTTTGGCCTGTACTGGTTTGGTTCGTTCATGTTTGGCCTGTACTGGTTTAGTTCGTTCATGTTTGGCCTGTACTGGTTTAGTTCGTTCATGTTTGGCCTGTACTGGTTTGGTTCGTTCATGTTTGGCCTGTACTGGTTTGGTTCGTTCATGTTTGGCCTGTACTGGTTTGGTTCGTTTATGTTTGGCCTGTTTTTTATCCGCTAATTCTTTGGCTAATGCTTTGATTTTTCTATCCAGTGATTTGGAGGCCTGTTTTAAATTTTTAATCACAGTCCTTTTCAATTTTTTTTTTGTGCGAATATAATCTAACAATTGGGTACGCTCAATTCGTTTGTTAGCCATCAGATCTATTTGAGCAAGATATTCTTGTTCCAGCGCTCGTTTCTCTTTCATCTGTACTTTTTGACGATCTAAATTATCTTGTAATCGGATTTTACTTTGTGTCAATTGGTTCAGGATATTCTCATCAGCGTTCAAAATGCGTTCTAAAGCCGTTTTACGTTTAAAAAAGTCATAAATTGAATCAGCCGACGTCAGCAAAGACAGATGGCCCAAATTACTGAGTTTATAAAGAGCGACCAGTCGTTTGTTGGCATATTTTTCGCTTTTTTGAATCTGTTCTTTAAGTGTCTCAGCCTCCTGCTCATCCTTTTTATTTTTTTCTGCAATGGTATTTAAGTCAATTTTAAACAAGTCCTGACGCTTACGCGAAACATTAAGAATATGTTCGATTTCATATAAATCATCCACAAGCTCTGATTCTTTTTTAGCAAAGGCTTTAACATCGGCTTTGGATTGAGCAATCTGACGCTCAATCTTTTTAACTTTATTATTATAATTTTCCATACGAGGTGTAAGAATACGAACATATCGCTTCCGATTGATAATAAACCCGATTTGCCCCTTGTATTTTATTTTCAACCAGTCCTTATGATGTCCGATAATTTTGATCGTGGTATTTTTCTTCAGCGTTCTTAAACGTTTGCTGTTGATATTCGGTTTTTGGCGAAAATTGAGTCGATCTGCAACAACAACGCCTATTTTTTTGATGCGCTGTGCCGAAGATACAGCCGCGTTAGCGGTAAGTGCGGTTGGCTCCGCCAGGATGCTAAACGGTATCCCCAACGTCAAGCATAAAATTGCGAATGTTCGTTGAATTTTAGCTTTGAATACAAGCATCGTCAGTAGCATTTTAAATGCGGTTGTTCTTTGCTAAAAATTGCCTGAGTGAAAGAAAACATCCAAGCCATCCGACAAATGTGCTGCACAGCACCAATCCACAAGATATTTCAGTAGGAAAAAAACGAATATTGAAAAAACCGGATATCAAATGTCGTTCCATATTTGAAGATATATAAAAAAAGGTCATATATAAAGCCAACATTCCGATTATTCCTCCCAGCGCTCCCAGAATAATGCCTTCTATATATAAAGGTGCTTTAATAAATCTGTCCTCCGCACCCACCAAACGCATAATTTCAACTTCTTCCTGACGAGAGTATAACACCAATCGTATCGTATTTGCCACAATAAATATCGCTGCAATAAAAAATAAACCACTTAGCGCATAGCCAGTGAGTTTAAACAGGTGAATAATATTGATATAATGTCCCACCCAACTTTGGCCATACTCGACTTCATCAACTGAGGGTAATGCTTCGATCTGTTTTGCCAGGCGTTCAATTTTTTCGTTGTTCACCGCTTCCCGTATCATACGGATTTCAAAAGCATCCGGAAGCGGATTTTCTTTTAACGTTGTAAAAAGGGAAGATTGCCGTTTCATCTGTGTTTGCAGTTGTATGAGCGCATCGTGTTTTGATATAAAACGTGTTTTGATAACACCATCCATCAGTTTGATTTTTTTTTCAATATTTTCGGGTTCAATTGGGGAAACATCAGATTTCAGATATGCCATAATCCGAATCCCCTTTTTCCAAGAATCGATAATATCATTAATATTGATAAAAAATAAAATAAAAGCGCTGACGATTAATACTGACAGAGCTATCGTTATGACCGTTATCGCGTTTAGAAAACGGTTTTTAATCAAATCCTTAACAGCTCGTCTTAGAAAAAGGATAATCATATAACTCCCTTATCAAGATAAAAAATCCGTCCTTTATTTTTACGAATCAGCTCCATATCGTGAGTTGCAACAATGACTGTACCGCCCCTTCGATGGAATCGTTTTAACAACTCAAAAATAATGTTGGCAGATTTGGCATCCAGACTGCCGGTGGGTTCATCAGCTAAAATAATTTTAGGATCTCCGATAATGGCTCGCGCCACGGCAATTTTTTGTTGTTCACCGCCGGAAAGGCTTAACGGAAAGGCATTATGACGTTCTTCCAATCCCACCGAGCGAAGTACACTGTTTACTTTTTTCTGAATAAAACGCCTTTTATGTCCAATCGCTTCGAGTACCAAAGCGATATTATCAAAAACCGTTTTTGAAGAAATCAATTTGTAATCCTGAAAAACAATTCCGAACTTGCGGCGTAGAAATGGAATGCGTTTGGAAACAATTCTGGAAAGATTGACACCATCAACCAATATTTGTCCATGGGATGCGGCTTCCCCCAAATAGAGCAATTTCAGTAAAGTTGATTTTCCCGCGCCACTGGGGCCGCTGATAAAAATAAATTCGCCTTCGTAAATATCAAGGTTTATATCCCTAAGCGCCTTTTTACGGCCATAATATTGATTAACACCGAACATACGAATAATCGGTATCATAGTCTTTTTTACGTCAATACGTTGATGCACGAGTCTCTCAATTTATTTTGACCTGTGTTATTCTATGTAGGGTGGGTAAAGGCCGTTTCCTTTAACAAAGGCCGTCGTTCGGCCTGATTATTTAATATAAATCAATTGATTGTAAATACGTTGCCCACTCTACGGAAAATTAAACCGCACAGGTCGATTTATTTTTTGGTTTCAAACAGAATTACCATGCAGACTGTTTTTAGATTGACCATCAGAAAAAATGCTGATATAAAAAACAAACGAGCTTGAAGGAGTGCTGTTTCCAGTTTTCCTTGCTCTGAGCCTTCACTGAATCCCATTAAACAAGCTTTTTCCATATTCAGTGGAGGCTTTTTTATATTATAATTGAAATAAATGCAATAAATTTATATGAAAGAAAGAATCAGATTGCAGGAGGCGCAGGGCAATGAAACAAGAGCTAATCGAAATCATTCGAAATAAATCGTTTCAATACAGTCAGGAACCGGTTTTTAAGCTGGTGTCCGGCCGGATGAGCCAATACTATGTCAATTGTAAACCGACAATTTTAAGTCCACGCGGGATGTTTTTAACAGGACATCTGATCTATGATGCGGTGAAAAATTCTGACATCCACGGTATTGGCGGACTGACCTTCGGTGCGGATCCGATTGCCATGGCCGTGGCCTATACATCTGAACTGAAGCAAAATCCGATCAAGGCTTTTTCAATCCGTAAAACCCAAAAAGATCACGGCATTGTCAAATGGATCGAAGGTGATTTGGCACCGGGAAATCGGGTGGCGATTATTGACGATGTTGTTACCACCGGAGGTTCAACAATCAAAGCGATTGAACGGGCGCGTGCAGAAGGCATGAAAGTGATCAAGGTCGTTATTTTGGTGGATCGGCAGGAAGGCGGCCTTGAAAATGTTCAAAAATATGTTGCCGATACAGAGCGTATCATTTCAATTGAAGAATTGAGAGGGTAATTGAAGTTTAAAGTATCTGAAATGCCAAAAACAATATACATCGAAACACTCGGATGCGCCCGTAATCAGGTTGACAGTGAAATGATTATGGGACAATTCAAGGAAGCCGGTTGGGTGCTTACCGATAATCCCGATCAGGCTGAAACTATTGTAATCAATACATGTGGTTTTATTGAAGACGCTATCAATCAGTCTATTGACACGATTTTAGAATTGGCGCGATTCAAACAAAAAGGTGTATGCCGCCGTCTGATTGTTGCCGGTTGTCTTCCCGAAAGATTCAGAGATGAAATTATTAAAACCATGCCGGAAGCGGATTTTTTTGTCGGAACCGGTGCTTTTGATAAGATACTTGGCATTGCGCAAGGTTCTGTCAAAACAGATGGTTGTCTGCTACCTAAACCGGAGTTGGCGGCTGTCAAAACGAATTCGTCGGAAAGGATTATCAGTTCAGCGCCTTCGGCGTATTTAAAAATCGCGGAAGGATGCAATCGACATTGTTCCTATTGTATTATCCCTCAATTGAGAGGCGTGCAAAGAAGCCGTTATATTAAGGATATCCTTGCGGAAGCGCGAATATTGATCAAAAATGGCGTTAAAGAAATTAACCTTGTAGCCCAGGATACGACTGATTATGGCGCTGATTTGAACCCGCCTGCCAGCCTTAATGCGCTTTTGGATGTATTGGCGCCGCTAGTCGGCGAAAACCGGATACGAATTTTATACGGTCATCCTGACAGCATTGATCCGGCTGTTATAAAAACGGTGGCGGCGCACACGAATATTTGTTCCTATTTTGACATCCCTGTTCAACATGCCAGCCCGTCTGTTTTAAAAAGAATGGGACGTTACTATGACACTGAAACTCTTTTTAATTTATTCGATACGATTCGCACCCATATCCCGGATGCCGCCCTTCGTACCACAATCATGGTCGGCTTTCCCGGTGAAACAGACGATGAATTTGAAGAGCTTCTATCTTTTATCAAAAAGATTCGTTTTGATCATCTCGGTGTCTTTCTTTATTCGGATGCCGATGATTTACCGTCTCATCGTCTTTCCGATCACGTTCCCAAGAAACTGGCCAAGTCACGCCATGATCACCTTATGGACGCACAAAGAACAATATCGGAAAAAAATAACGCCCAATATATTGATAAGGTGTTTCCGGTGCTTATTGAGACATCTCCTGAAGATCACCTTTATATCGGACGCACCGCTTTTCAAGCCCCTGAAGTCGATGGAATCACCTATATCCGTTCTGCTAACCTCGAAATCGGCTCATTTGCAGACATCAAGATTACGGATGCTCTGGAATACGATTTAGTAGGAGAAATCACATGAATAAACGTAAACAGGAGATTCTTGACGCAGTCAAAGATGACCTCGAAGCCATTGAAAAAGCGTTGCAAGATCATTTGCACCCTCATTTTGAGCTTGTTTCCCAAATTGCCAATCATATTTTATTTAGCGGTGGTAAACGCCTAAGACCCCTTCTCACGATCCTTTCGGCCCGTCTATGCCGTTATGAAGGCACTTTGGTTACAACTTTATCTTGTGTTTTTGAATATTTGCATGCTGCGACTCTTCTTCATGATGATATTGTCGATGCCGCAACGCTACGCCGAGGTAAACCGGTTGCTCATTTAACATGGGAAAATTCAACTGTGGTTTTAGTAGGCGATTTTCTTTTGGCCAGATCGGTATCCATTGCGGCGCAAACCGGTTTACCCGCAATTGTTGAAATCATTGCCTATATCACTGAAAATATGTCCCAAGGTGAAATTCGACAAATGCTTAATAAAAATCGTTCAGATTTGACGGAAGCGGAGTATCTGGATGTGATTCGATCTAAAACAGCCGTGTTATTTCAAGGTGCTTGCCGTGCAAGCGCTCTGATAGCCCAGTCATCATCAGAGGAAGAAACCGCTCTGGCAAATTACGGTTATAATCTGGGGCTGGCTTTCCAAATGGCGGATGATCTGCTTGACTATACTACGGACAGCGTTGCTCTGGGGAAAGAAGTGGGTGCTGACTTAAAAGAAGGCAAAGTAACGCTTCCGGTGATATATGCTTTAAAAAAGGCTGAACCTGAAATCCGCCAACAAATGGAAGCAATTATTATTAACAAAGATTTCAATTCAGAAGATTTCGAAACGTTAAGATTGTTCTTGAAAAAATATCAGGGAATCGAATATACTAAAAAACAGGCAGCTCAGTATGCTGCTGAAGCTAAAGACGCGCTGGCTGTTTTTGAGCCGTCCCTGACAAAGCAAATCCTTCTTGATGTCGCCGATTATGCCTTGTCGCGCAAATCGTAATTTTTGTCATGCAGAGTGGGTGAAGCGCAACGAAACCCACTATCTTCCTCAAAAATACGGTGGTTTTCGCTACGCTTCGCCCACCCTACGAAAACAGGAGACTGTTAAAATGTTCATATCTGCAATTAAAACAGGAGTGCTGATAACGGTGTTCGTAATGATAACCGCTGTATTCTTTCCGAATGCACAAGCCGAGGAACAAACTTCCGGACAGGCGATTGAAGTGCTGGGAACTGCCGCTATAACTGGCAAAGATGTTGCCAAAGCGCGTGAGCTGGCGATTGCTAATGCGTTGACCGCTTCGGTCGCCCGTATCGTCGCAGAACATCTTCCGAAAGAAATCTTAATAAAAGAATTTAAACAACTGAATGAAAAAATATTCGGGCATACGGATCAATATGTGGATAATTATAAAGTCCTGACGGAAGCATTGGGCGGTAAAATGTATCGCGTCATGGTTCAGGCGACCGTTGCAACTCCGAAAATTCATGGGAAACTCTCCGATTTGAAACTGCTAAACAAGCCCACAGACCTGCCTAAAATATTGATTCTTCTGTCACGTTCGGAACCCGCTGCCGAATCTAAGTCTGATGAGTCCGCCGTGGATACACAATTGAGCGAGCATTTTGTTACTGACTTGATTGCCGGGCAATTTGCCGAAAAAAATATGAAAGTGATTGGCGCCGATGAATTAGCTAAAATGGCTAAACCTGAAGATTCGGAAACTCCGGCGGTTTTAACAGATGCGGACGCTGTTAAATTCGGACAACGTATGCAAGCGGATATTGTTATTACCGGCAAATATAGCGCTTTACTCGCACCGAATACTATGGGAGCGGATGTCCGTTCTTTTAAAAGTGTTGTAAATCTGCGCGCTTTGCGTACCGATTCAGGCACTATGATTGCTTCTTCTGAGCAAGCCAAGGTAACGGTCAGTGATGATGAAAACGCCGGTCGTAAAAAGGCTTTGACAGATGCAAGTGTGCTTGCAGGTAAAATACTGGCTGCTCAAATTGTTTCAGCTTGGACGGATGACAGCTCACAATTTGACACAAGCCCTGCCAAGACAGTTGAAATTGTTGTTGAAGGCACGGGGTCGCTTTCCAATTTCGTTATGTTTCGCAGAGTTTTGAGCGAATTACCTGGTGTTGAAGAGATTAAGATAAAAGAGATGCAAGCGGATGAAGCCGCAATAACTGTTCGTTTTCAGGGAGATGGCAAAAAACTCGCCGATAGTTTAATGATGAAGAGTTACGAAACATTTGGAATTGATATTTTTGAAGTTACACCTCAAAAGATTAAAGTTGAGCTTATTCCGGGTTAATTAGAAGGTTTAACTGTCAACTTAAAACTTGTAATTTGTAACTTGAAACAGGAAATATATATGATTGTTTATGATTTAAAGTGCGTCAATGATCACGCTTTTGAAGGATGGTTTGAGGACGGAGCCGTTTATGACCAACAGGAAGCTGATGGCCTGATTGAGTGTCCCGTGTGCGGCACAACCTCGGTTTTTAAGATGCCCTCCGCTTTTGCGATAAAATCATCGAACCCTGTAAAACAGTTATCTGCAAACCTGCAAAACAAATATGCCGATATTGAAAAAATCGGCAAGCGCGTTGCTGAGTTTGTAGAAAAAAATTTTGATAATGTAGGGTCTGATTTTTCCAAAGAAGCGCTGAAAATTCATTATGGTGTATCTGAACCCCGTAGTATCAGAGGTTCAAGCACGCCGGAAGAAGAAAAAACGCTTAAAGATGAAGGAATTGAATTTGTCAAAATACCTGTGCTTACTTCTGAATCTGAAAAGGAAGTTTGAAATTATACGGCATACCGATTTGGCAAAAACGCTTAAAAATAAGGAGACCATTTATGGCTGTATTAGATAAACTGTTTAAAGCCGGTGTGGATTTTAACGCATCGGATATTCATCTTGCTCCGGGTGAGCCTTATGTATTGAGAAGAGTAGGCACACTCCAAAAGCTGAAAAACCCAAAGCTTTCGGCTAAACGCTGTAAAGCCCTTATATATGAAATTCTTACTGAAAAACAGAGAAAAAAACTACAGGATGATTTTCAGCTTGATTTTGTGTATGAAATACCGAAACTTGGAAGATTTCGCGGGAGCGCCATGATGCACAATTCCGGCTTGAGCGCATCTTTCCGCATCATACCGCCCAAAATTCCTTCATTTGAGGAACTGCACCTGCCTTCTGAAATTATAAACAAAATTCTGGATAATCACCAGGGCTTGATACTTGTAACCGGAGCGGCCGGCCAGGGCAAATCGACAACTCTTGCCTCTATGGTGGATCGTATAAACACCATACGCGCGCATCATGTACTCACAGTCGAAGACCCGATTGAATTTGTGCATCCTTTAAAAAAAGGTGTTGTGAACCAGCGCCAACTCGGCACAGGCACTCTGTCTTATGGGAATGCCTTAAAAGCCGCCTTGCGTGAAGACCCTGATGTTATCGCCATCGGTGAGTTGCGAGACCTTGAAACAACCGAACTGGCTATTTCAGCATCAGAAACAGGCCATCTTGTGATCGGAACCCTCTCTTCCTCAAACGCTCCGAAAACAATCGACCGTATTATCGATTCATACCCGGCCGGAGGACAGAGTCAGATACGCGCCATGTTAAGCGAAGCGATCAAAGCTGTGATAACCCAGCGGCTTGTTCCCAATAAAAATGGAAAAAATATGGAACTTGCCATTGAAATATTGATAGGCTCCGTGCCGGTTGCGAATCTTATCCGTGATAACAAAGTGTTTCAAATTCCCTCAATGATGCAGACAGGTAAAAGACTGGGGATGCGGATTATGGATGAGTCTCTTCTTGAACTCGTCAAAGAGGATAAAGTGGCTGCGGAAGTCGCGGTTCAGTATGCAAACAGCGCAAATCTTTTTAAAGCCTATATGCCCAAACCGGAAACTGATCAGACACAGAAAAATGGGGAGGGACAGTAATGGCCAAAATAGATGAGCTTTTTAAAGAAATGAAAGCACTTGGGGCAAGTGATCTGCACATGGTTATCGGTTTTCCCCCTCTGCTTCGTCTTCGTGGTGAACTTGTGCCCATCAAGGGGCAGCCGCGCCTGACCCCCAAATCAAACCGTGAAATTCTGTTTGAAATTCTGACTCCCAAGCAACAAAAATATCTGACACAGAATCGTGACTTTGATATGGCGTATGAAATCAAGGATGTAGCACGTTTCAGATGCAATTTTCTATATCAGTTCAGGGGGGTAGGCGCAGTATTCAGAATAATACCAACAAAAATACTGACCCTTGCACAGCTAAACATGCCTGAAGTCTTGAAATCCATAGCCGCCTATAAAAAAGGACTGGTGCTTATAACAGGCCCCACAGGCAGCGGCAAATCAACAACGCTTGCCGCGGTAATCGATTATGTCAATGATACCCGTGACGCGCATATCATTACAATTGAAGACCCGCTGGAATTTGTGCATCCGAACAAACGGTGTCTTTTTACACAACGAGAAATCGGCACCCATGCCAAAAGCTTCAGCGCCGCACTTATGGTAGCCAGCCGTGAAGACCCGGACATTATTCTTGTCGGTGAAATGCGCGATATTGACACAATCGCTCTGGCGCTCACATGCGCCGAACTCGGTATCTTGGTTTTCGGAACCCTTCATACAAACAGCGCCGCAAAAACGGTTGATCGTATTATCAACACTTTTCCTGAAGAGCAGCAGGCCCAAACCCGTACAATGCTCTCGGAATCATTACGAGCTGTTGTGGCGCAACAACTTCTGAAAACAAAGGATGGCAAGGGAAGATGTGCGGCAAATGAAATCCTTCTCGGTTCCTCGGCCCTTGCCAGTATGATAAGAGATGGCAAGATAACCCAGATAGGTTCGCTGATTCAAACAGGTACAGGTATCGGAATGCAAACCATGGATCAACATCTGATGAAGTTGATCGAAGATGATAAAATAACCGTCGAAGCTGCATACGAAAAAGCGATTGATAAAAATATTTTCAGCAATATGATTGATGAGGCTGATGAGGAGTAAAAGGGTTAAAGCCTGTAATTTAAACTTGTAATTTTCGGGTGAATGCGAAAATTTGCACAGTTAAGAACAATGGCCGCAAATCTGAAAACGTATAAAAAGGATAATTATGCCCCAACTTACCCCCATTCGGAAACTTGCCGCACAATATAATGATAAACCGGTTGTCAAAGCGCTGGTGCAATTGATCACACCGTATATTGATGCCTTGAATACTTTGTTAATGACCCATCTGCAAAGCTTTCGGGATAAGCGTATTATCACCTTTTTTGATGAATTGGCCCTTTTAGATATTGAATTAAACCCCGAATTATTGGTATCCGAAGATTTTCTGCATTGTTGTTTTGCCACTCTTAAAGCCGCAATCAACACCTATCAGCAGGAAAAAATACGTAAGTACGCCAACTTGCTGGGTGCTTACACGATGAGTGGTAATTTTGCAGATGTTGATGAATATGAGGAGCATCTTAAAATTCTTGAAGAACTTTCGCTAAAAGAGATCAATATTCTGGAAATTCTCGAAGCGCATGAAACGAAACACCCGGTTCGGGAGGGTGAAAATGAGGGGCAGCGGGTAAACCGGTTTTGGGCATCCTTCACCGAAACCCTGGTCAATGAATTAGAAATTCCCAAAGAAGAAATTGATGCGCGCCTGATGCGTTTGAATCGCACAGGCTGCTATGAATTGTTACGCACTTATGTGGTCGGAAGCAAAGGTAAATTAACCCCAACCTATTTTCGTTTAAAACAATTGCTTGATGCTAACGCGCTGGATGTTGTTTTTTAGATTTAAAAATATCTGAATTAGAATTATCAAAAATCTGATAAATGATGATTCAGATGTGCTTTCAGTCGTGCATAGACCCACGTTCTTCCCGCAAAGCCAGCGGAGGAGCCAGAATTTCCGACCATACAACAGCGTTGCGTAAAATTTCGGGTGTAAAAGAAGCCTCACCGGGTAAAGTGATGGCTGCGGAAACTGTCCCCTGTTTTTGATCCGTATCAGCCGGAGGCGGGGCGGTGACTTTTACCTCTCTGGCGGGTCTGGTGAAAGTGTCTTCCTCGCTATCTTCATTTTCAAAATCAGACTCCGCCTCCCATTGCAACTCCTCATCTTTTTCACGGAAACGATCCCATTCGCCGGACGAATCACCCGAATCCGTTTTAGCCTCTTGTTGTTTTCGTTGCGCTTCGGCCGCCTGTCTTTCAAGTTCTTTAACAGTTTCCCTGATTTTATCACCTAAATGTGACATGATGCCCTGCTTTGCTTGGGCATCTTTCTGTGATCTATCGACCGCTTTTGGCTTGGGTTTCTTCTTTTTAAACAAAGACACCACATACCAGATAACCGCTATGATGACGACAATATTTTCAAATTCCATACTGTTCACCCCTGTACGATGCGTCAAGGCGACAGCCTGACGCACCTTATCTGACTTTTAGGACGACTAACCGGTTTCATCCTCTTTTTTCTTTTTATCCGGCGCACCGATGGTGTCGCGCATCTGAGTGTCAGCCATAATGTTCTTCATTTTGTAATAGTCCATAACGCCCAAGTTGCCCTTTTTAAAGGCGTAGGACATGGCTAACGGCACTTGCGCCTCGGCTTCAACCACCTTAGCACGCATTTCCTGAACCCGCGCCTTCATTTCCTGTTCTCGGGCAAAGGCCATGGCCCGACGTTCTTCGGCTTTGGCCTGAGCAATTTTCTTATCCGCTTCAGCTCGGTCGGTTTCCAGTTCGGCACCGATATTTTTACCCACATCAACATCGGCAATATCAATGGACAGAATTTCATAAGCCGTGCCGGAATCTAATCCTTTGGAAAGAACGGTCTTGGAAATCATATCAGGATTTTCCAAAACGTCTTTATGGGATCTGGCTGATCCGATAGTTGTTACAATACCTTCCCCGACTCGTGCAAGAATTGTCTCAGAACCGGCACCGCCAACCAAACGATCAATGTTAGCGCGTACCGTTACCCGTGAAGTCGCTTTTAGCTGAATGCCGTCTTTGGCCATAGCGGCGATTAAAGGTGTTTGGATCACCTTGGGGTTGACGCTCATCTGTACCGCTTCCAGAACATCACGCCCCGCCAAATCTATGGCCGCAGCACGATTGAATTTCAAATCGATTTTGGCTTTATCCGCGGCGATTAAAGACTGCACCACACGGCTGACATGTCCGCCGGCCAAAAAATGAGACTCAAGATTATCGGTTGATATGATCAGTCCCGCTTTTACTGCCATAATTTTGGATTCGACAATTAATTTAGGCGGCACTTTACGGAAACGCATAAAGACAATGTTAAACAAGCCCACACGCGCACCGGAAACCAGCGCCTGCACCCAAAGTTTGATAGCGGATGCGACAAAATAAAATAAAATAATGGCTGCGATAACTAGAATAATGATAAGAATACTTGTAAAATCCATAAATTGCCTCCTTGTTACAAAGTTAAAGTTTAAAGTTATTTTGAACTGATTTTTGTTTTTCCATAATAGCGGAGTGCAAAATTCAATTTGCGTACGCTAACATGAACAACTGAAAATTGAAACACTATACTGATATTTAAACGTCAGTTTTTACCACTTTGACGATAATCTGATTGCCGGTGACAGCATGTACGCTGATTGCGGTTTCTTTTTCAATATACTCCCCCTGAGTCACAACGTCAACCCGTTTGCCTTCAATGTACGCGGTGCCGGCCGGCCGCAGATTGGTGATGGCCCTTCCTGATTTACCGGCGTACTGTTCCATGGTCGGATTTTGTGAAATAACACCATCCGCGCTGGAAAGTGCCGCACTCAATGTCACCGGTGATTTGGCTATCATTTTCAAGCCGATAATTACAAGCGTCGGGATCATTACAACATCAAGCGCTAAAAAAACGGCACCGATCATGGCTGAAAATTGGGTGAACACCACAAACAAGGAATAACCAAAGACACCGATTGCCAAAACAGTCAGCAATCCGCCGGAAGGCAGAATAATTTCGGCAATAATGACGACAATGCCAGCCAGTTGTAAAATGATTGGATAACTTAAACCGTTCATTCGTTTTCTTTCCTGGAAATGATAATGCGATTGCCATCAATTGCAGACACAATAATCGGCGTCCCCTTTTCGATAAATTCAGCTTCAGTCACCACATCTGACCTGGCACCATTGATCTCCGCTTTTCCGGATGGCCGTAAGAAAGAAAGTGCCACACCATTGTCTCCGACTTGTACATCCTGCACTTCTTTGGAGTCGGCGTGCGCGTTGTTAAGCGTTGCTCCGAGATAGGGACCATTGACGACTGTTGCGAGTTGGGGCAGCAGATAACGAAAGGCTAACATAGAAAGAATAAAAGCGGCCAATGCGGCTCCAAGCACTTGGACGATGTTGCGGGTTAATAATTCAGCTTGCCAGGGAAAAGCCGGATCCGGCAAAACGAAATCCTGAAGAGCAAGAATCATACCCGCCGCCATAAACAGGATACCTGCAAGGCCTGCAAAACCAAAACCGGGCAGTACAAAAAGTTCAATGCCCAATAACACAATTCCGGTGATTAACAATAACAGCTCCGTATAATCAGCCATTCCAACAAGGTACTGGCTGAAAAAAACCATCCCGAGACAACATATTCCGATAATGCCCGGCACACCAAAACCGGGGGATTTAATTTCCATGTAAAGTGCAGCCAGGCCGATCATCATCAAAATCGGTGCAATCGTCGTGATAAATCGCACTAATGTTTCCGACCACGTTTCTTCTATCTTAATTATTTCATAATTAAGAACATCCAGTTTAGTCAGCAAATCATCCAAACCGGTGACCGTCATTTTGGAAAAACCCAGTGCCAGCGCTTCCGTCGCATCCATTGTCAGAAGTTCACCTTCTTCAACAACGGTGCGTTTGGATGTTATCTTTTCTTTTTCCGAATCACTCAGCTCATCAAATTTGCGGGCGTCTATGTATTCTGCTTGACCATCTTTTTTGATTTCATACACAGCCATTTTTTCAGTTACCATAGATTCCGCCAGCACCGGCGAGTAGCCGTTGCGTTTGGCCAGCGAGCGGAATTTGGCGCGCAGAGGCGACTGGAATTTTTCGCCCATCATTTTCGGCCCTTCCTGAGAATAGGTAATCGGCGCACAATCACCGATAGTGGTGTGCTGTTTCATTACCAATTCGTTACAAGCCAACGCGATCAGCGCGCCCGCTGATATCGCTTTAGTTTTCACAAAAGCGATTGTTTTCCCCTTGGAAACATTCAACAGCGTATTCGTAATCAGAAGGGCGGAATCAACGCGTCCGCCAAAAGTGTCCAATTCCAGCACAAACAAAGGATCAGGCGTATCTGCGGAGGCTAACGCCCTTTTCAGAAAAGCCGCCATCCCGGGTTCTACATTTCCGGATACGGAAATAACATACACTTTTTGCTTTGAAAGTGCGATATTTGTGTTGATCAAGCTAAAAGCGGCAAGAATGCCGAAAATAATGATAATACGCTTCATTTTTTGTTTAATCCAGATTGTGTGTAGAAAGCGTCAGAAGAGTTTCTAATCTTATCAAAGACAGGCTTTATGTCAAGTCTATATTGTGCGCAAGTGCCTAAAGTTTCTGATTCAGATAATGAAAACAAATTGCTTTCAGGCTATTTTGAAGGACGCCTGCGTTTGCGCTTATTTTTATGTTTTTTCTTTTTCCGTTTTTTTTGAGCCTTGATTGCTCTTTTTTCTTTACGCTGGGCTAATTTAATTTCTTTACGCTGGGCTAATTTAAGCTTGATTTCGTCTTGATAGCGGCGAATGGCGGAATAGGCGAAATAATAGCCCGCGACGGCTAACGGCAGCCCGATAATGACACCACCAATGGTTAAAGCGATAAACAGTTCAGGCGCTTTAACCAGTAACGTGTAAAATAGTTTGACGTTAAGCCCGGCACCCATTGTTTGCGATTTGGGAACACTATATATCCGGGAGCCTATGTAATAGCAGATCGGATATATAATTGGCGCTGTCACCGGATTAGTCACCCACACACCGATACCCGCCGCTACCTTATTCAACTTAAAAAAGGTTGCGATACAAATGGCGATAGCCATTTGAAATCCCATTGTGGGCGTCATGGCAACAAATAAGCCCAGAGCCAGTCCCAGAGCAATTTCATGAGGATGGCCTCTAATTTTTAAAAAACGGGCATACCCTTTTTGCAACAAAGAGTATAATCTATTTTTATTGTTCTGTTTTTCCGTTTGCATTATTTTATTGAAAGTTCAATCAGTATGAATAATCGACCGGCCGCTTCCACTCATATTTGTAATCCGCAACAAAATCGTTTGCATTTCAACCCTGATAGGATATAAATATTCAGAATGTAATTTTCGGTTCGGAATCTTTAAAGTAAAGATTTATATAAATCAGAATCGGTTTATATATTTGAAGAAGCTGACATTAACAAGATAATTTTTGGAAAACAACCATAACGTATCATATTTTTTAAAATTATAGAAAGGATTATCTATGGAAAGACAAAATCACGACAATAGCCCATCAACTGTTCAGTCTCTTAAAGCATTCATCAGCCTGGCCGCTTCAATTGCAGGAATTGTTATCATGCTGTATGGCTTTAAACTCTGTATTGATATTTTTACGCTGATATATGGTGCATTGACCGAGCCTGAGCAAATCGCTTCTGTCATAAATCAATGGGCGCAGACACCTGCCTTAAAGTCGTTAACGTTTACTTTGGGGGAACGAACTTTTTCCATGGCACATATAAGCGCGATTATTATCGGTGGCGGATGCGCTCTGCTGCTCGGATGGTTAGCAGTCGCAATAATGCAGACCGGTGGCAGAATTATTTCATGGACCAGCAATGAGGAAGAAGCGATCAAAAAAATACTCAAAAGCGCTTTTGGACCTGGCATGAAAGCCGTAATACCACAAGATTCCAGCCAATCGGATTCTAAAAAACAATAAATCCGAAAGTCAAATATTAAAACCCATGAAGATAAAATAGTAGTGCCACCATTATATGTGTAGCACTACCCGGATTTTAATTCGTTGTTTTATATGGCGTTTTTTTTGCTCATCCTGAAAGGTGATGGCAAGGGTTCCCACTCGAAACATGGGAACGAACTGATTTAAACTTTTTATATCAATAATTACAATGTATTAATAATGAATATCATTCATTGTCACTACAAGAGACAACTTGGTATTTTTGTAAAAAATCCCGAAAACAGGCTGTTACCGGAAGTCGCCTTATTCTCATTACCAAACTGTTTTTTTGGGAAGAGAGATTTTAAAATATGTTCGCTTTTCTTTAAAAAGTTATAAATTTTAAATGTTTACGTTCGTAAATAAAAGTTTAAACCAGTTCATATTAAATTCATTATTAATCAAAATTCATGCCAAAGTTTTATGCAATTGCCCTGAGTTTATGATTTCCCATTTTGTTTCTCCTGCTTTTTTGTATTTCTGACTGTAAGTTCAGCGCTCCTTTGGCCGCATTGCATAAAATTTTTCGATCTACTGATATTAGCTTGCCAAACCCATGACACAGTTTTTCAATCGCCCCTGTCCTGTCGCGGCCAGTACATTCAGCCATAGTGTTCCGTCAGGACTCACTTGTTTATGCTTACCAACTGATGCGCTCATAGGCACATGGACAAACTGGTTGTTCCAGTGTCCCACCAGGAGGCCGGTTTTGCCGGCCATTCCGGCGTGAACGGCATCGCGGCCTAAAAAGCTGCAATACACATTGTCGCTGGAATTGGCTGGCAGACTGCGAATCATATAGCTTGGGTCGATATATTTGACCGTGGTGTCCATATTTTTGCTTTTGAAATAAGCCAGTATCTCTTTTTTCAAATACCGGCCGATGTCCATCAAGCGCATATTGCCGGATTCATCTCGGGCTTCGGCTTTATCCTTAAAAAATTTTTGACCGGCACCTTCGGCCACGACAATAACAGCGTGTTTGCGTTCTTGCAGGCGTTTTTCAACAGCATCAAGAAGGCCGCCGTTGCCGTGCAAATCAAAATCCGCTTCCGGTATGAGCACAAAATTGACATCTTGTTGGGCGATAGCGGCACTGGCCGCAATAAATCCCGAATAGCGCCCCATCAATTTTATCAGACCGATTCCGTTAGGGTAGCCTTTGGCTTCGTTGTGCGCCGCCACGATTGCTTGGGTCGCGACACTGACGGCTGTTTCAAATCCGAACGAACGAGCCACCAGATAAATATCATTATCAATGGTTTTAGGAATGCTCACAACACTGATTTTTAAATTCCGTGCTGTAATTTCATTTACGATCAGGCTGGAGGCTCGCAGGGTTCCGTCACCTCCGATCATAAATAACAGCCTGATATTCATCCGTTCAAGACAATCAACAACTTCCTCAATAGGTTGCGGACCTCTGGATGAACCCAGCACAGTTCCTCCCATGTAGTGGATATCAGTCACTGATTGAGGCGTCAAATTCATAAAATCATGCCCATAAGCAGGGATAAAGCCCTGCAGACCATAGCGCGCACCATAAATCTGATGCACGCCATACGCATGGTAAAGTTCCAAAACAATCGAACGGATAATGTCGTTCAGGCCTGGGCAGAGTCCGCCGCAGGTTACCAGGGCGCAACGCAACTTGCTTGGGTCGAAATAGATTTTCGCTCTGGGGCCGGCGGCTTCAAATGACGGAATTTTTTGACCGCGTCTGATTCGGTCTTCTAAGTTGGCCTGATTGATGTCGATAATCACGCGGTCTTGGTCAGATACGAAAAATAATCTACGGGTATCTTCGCTATCAGCTCGAATAGGAGATTGAATTTTCGATTTTCCCAAAGCAGGCACAGTTGTGTCAATACTGTCAAAGTCCATATACGCCCCTAAATTCTGATTTTTCCGTTAAATGTAAAGTCACCTTTACCTAAAATATCGTGCAAATGCAAAACACCTTCAACTTTGCCATCGGCAGCAGTGACAGGCAGTGCCGTGATCTGGAATTTTTCCATAATGTTAAGCGCATCATATACCGGTGAATCCGGACGCAGCGTTCGTGGATGGGAAGTCATCACAGATTGTATGGGCATTTCAAAAACAGATGCGGAGGTCGTAATCACACGCCGCAAATCGCCATCAGTGATAATACCGGTAAGAATTTCATTTTTATTTAAAACAAGGGTTAAGCCCAACTGTAGCCGGTTCATTTCATAAATCGCTTCTTTCATGGAGCAATTTTCATAAACACGGGGGACCGAAGCGCCGGTCAGCATGACATCCTGAACTTCATTGCGCAGACGGCGTCCCAAGGTTCCTCCGGGATGGCTTTTTTGAAAATCGCCCGATTTAAAATCACGCATGTTAATCAAAACGACTGACAAAGCATCCCCCATGGCGAGCAATGCAGTGGTGCTGGCTGTTGGGGCAAGGCCAAGGGGACAGGCTTCGCGCTCCACACCAACATTGATAACCAAATCACTTTGTCGTGCCAGGGTGGAATCAGAATTGCCCGTAAAAGCGATAACCGTGCAACCAATCTCTTGCATACTCGGCAGCAAAATATTGAGTTCATCGGTTTCGCCGCTGTTGGAAAGCGCCAGAAAAATGTCTTCAGCGCTGACCATACCGATATCTCCGTGCATAGCTTCCACAGGATGTAAGAAAAAGGAGCGCGTGCCGGTACTGTTCAATGTGGCGACAATTTTTCGCCCCACCAAGCCGGATTTGCCAATACCGCCGATAATCAAGCGGCCTTTGGAATGATAAATCAATTCGGCCATTTGGGCAAAATTGTTATCTAACCGGTCAATCAGGTTAAGAATGCCCTGGGCTTCGATTTTTAAGACATGGATTGCTTGTTCAGTGATCATCGTGTCTTTCATAACTTTTGCCGCTGTCATGATTTGATTTTTTGGGCTTGTTCAATCAAATCCAGAAGCGTAAGCATTTTGGGTTGTGTCTGTGTGTTAAAGGCTTTATCCCATTCCTCTGGCGTCAATTGCGCTTTTAAATATGGCTCCGCTTCAAAATGTTCAAACCAGCAATCCACCGCTTTAAAACATGGAAGCCCTTTGTTTTCTACGCGGCAGTATGAAAAAGCGATCTGGTGCCCTAAACGGGGGCAGCGAATCTGGTAATCGTCATTTGGTGGTGTGTCAGTACGTTTCATGGTTCTATATGCAAACTGAAGTTTGCACTCCGTTAAACTCTAATTGTTTTGATGGTAAAAAAAATCGGGTTTCTGAAGCAAGGAAAAACTTCGGAGCTACAATGACTGAGACCCGATTTTTATAAGATTAGCCTTTAAAGGGCAAAAAATCGGGTTTCTGAAGCAAGGAAAAACTCCGGAGCTACAATGACCGAGACCCGATTTTAAGTCTTGGCGATTTTTATAAGACTATCCCTTAAATTGTTTCGGTTTGGGAAGCTCTTTGATATCATCAAGCGCTCTTTGAATTTCTTCATCCGCCAATTCGTGATCAGCAAGCTTGCCGGAATTAAAATCATTGTAAGCAGCCAAGTCAACCATACCATGTCCGCTCCAATTGAATAAAATGACTTTTTCTTTGCCTTCCTCTTTGGCTTTAAGCGCTTCTCGAATCGTACATGCCACGGCATGATTCGTTTCCGGGGCGCTGATAAAGCCTTCAGACCGGGCGAATTTGACGCCGGCGCCAAATGTTTCCATCTGTGGAATGGCTTCGGCACGAATTAAATCATCCATCATAAGCTGGCTGACGATGGGAGACATGCCATGATACCTAAGGCCGCCGGCATGAATGGCTTCTGGTACAAAATTATGGCCTAACGTGTGCATTGGCAAAAGCGGCGTTAATTGGCCGGTGTCACCGAAATCATAAGAAAAAGGCCCGCGTGTCATGGTTGGGCAGGAGGTTGGCTCAACGCCGATAATATCAATTTCTTTGCCGTTAATTTTATCCAAGACATAAGGCAGGGCAAGCCCGGCGAAATTACTTCCGCCACCGGAACAACCGATCACAATGTCGGGATAGTCGCCGGCGATTTCCATCTGCTTCTGGGCTTCTAAGCCGATAACCGTCTGATGCAGCATGACGTGGTTAAGAACACTTCCCAAAGCATATTTGGCAGTTTCTTCACCCACCGCGCGTTCGACCGCTTCGCTGATCGCCATACCGAGACTGCCGGGGCAATCCGGGTCTTTCTCCAAAATGGCGCGTCCGGAGGCCGTTTCGGTGCTGGGGCTACCCACACAGTTCGCTCCCCAGGTTTCCATCATAATGCGTCGATAGGGTTTATGATTAAAGCTGATTCTGACCATATAGACTTTACATTCCAAACCAAACAGGGCGCAACTAAAGGAAAGTGCGCTGCCCCACTGACCGGCGCCGGTCTCAGTGTATATTTTTTTGGTGCCGGAAATTTTGTTATAATAGGCTTGAGCTATTGCGGTGTTGGGCTTATGGCTCCCGGCCGGGCTGACACCTTCATTTTTGAAATAGATTTTAGCCGGCGTATCCAGATACTGTTCCAGTTGATAGGCCCGATAGAGCGGTGAAGGCCGCCAAATCACATATTTGTCTAATACTTCTTCGGGAATATCAATCCATCGCTCCTGGCTGACTTCCTGTTCAATCAGGGGCATGGGAAAAATTGGCGCAAGTTCATCCGGGCCTATGGGTTGGCCGGTTCCCGGATGCAAAGGCGGTTCCATAGGCGTGGGCATATCCGCCATAATATTATACCATTGACGCGGCAATTCCGATTCGGGTAGAAAAATTTTTTTAACCTTCATAATACCTCCTGTAGTATTTAAAAAATTGGATTTAACGCAGGGTGGGTGAAGCATAGCGTAACCCACCTTTCAGTAACAATGGCGATCATGGCAGGTTACGCTACGCTTCACCTACCCTATATAAAATTATAGTTTATTTACGGCGTTCTTTACCTTATTATTTAATAAGTAGTCAACCATCTGGTTGGCAACATCCACAGCCACATTCACCTGAGCTTCATAAGTGGAAGCGCCGAGATGCGGCGTACAAATAAAATTAGGCAGTTCCATCAGTTTAATCATTCCGGGCGGTTCGGTACCGAAAACATCAAGGGCGGCACCTGCCAAATGGCCATCGTTTAAAGCGTCATAGAGGTCATCTTCATTGACAATCCCTCCACGGGCGCAACAAACCAGAAAGGCACCTTGTTTCATTTTAGACAAAGCGGCTTTATTGATCAAGTCAGCAGTTTCATCATTTTTGGGTGTATGAATGGTGATATAGTCAGCTCGCTGGAGCAGTTCGTCCATAGACACCATTTCAAGATTATTCTCTTCGACAATTTCAGGCTTGATATAAGGATCATAAACGATTACGTTCATCTTTAATCCTCGGGCGCGGTCGATCACAATCATGCCGATATTGCCGGAACCGATAATTCCCAATGTTTTATTAAAAATTTCGCAACCTTTCAGTTTCTTTTTATCCCATTTGCCCGCTTTAAGTGAAGCGGTCGCCTGTGGGATGTTGCGAGATACCGCCATCATCATAGCGATAGTGTGTTCCGCAGTTGTTACGGTATTGCCAAAAGGGGTGTTCATAACCAGAACACCATGTTCGGTGGCCGCGGCTAAATCAACATTATCAACGCCAATACCGGCACGACCGACCACTTTCAAATTAGCAGCCGCATCCAGCAGTTCAGCGGTAACTTTGGTAGCGCTGCGGATCACAAGGCCATCGTATGCACTGATAATTTCTTTCAACGCTTCTGCGGAAAGCCCGGTGTTGACATCCACATCAATTCCGGGCGCGTCCTGAAAAATTTTGACGCCCGCTTCCGACAGTACGTCACTTACAAGAACTTTCATTTTCTTTCCTCCTTTTAAATCAAAGTTTCAAATTATTGCAGCTTCAGATTGGCAAATATTTCAAACCATGTTCAAAAGGTCAAGACCGTAATTACAACTATTGTAACTTTTATCAATTTTATCATCATTTAATTGAAATTAAACCTTTACATCACTATATTCAACATATATTATATTTTGATAATTAATGGAATAACGTAATTTTATTTTTACTTACCCTATTTTCCCCATACCTTAAAAATGGAAAACAAAATGAGCGCATCCGATTGTGTTAAACAAAGCGAAGAACTTATTGGAATATTAAAGCAATTTCCACTCTTGGAATGTTCCGATGATGATGAATTAAAAAATATATTGAAGCGGGGTGAAATCAGAAATTATAAACCGGGTGAGATAATCCTTGACGAAAATAGCGATGATAATTGGGTTTATTATTTGATTTCCGGGAAAGCCAGAATTATTAAACATGGCAAAGAATTCATGGTCTTACGCCGTATCGGAGACTACATTGGAAAAAAAGGGATGGTTAATGGTTTGATTAAAGCCGCATCTGTCAGAGCCATTGATGTGACATCTTTACTAACCTTTGATCTTTCCAAAGTGGACGGAATATCTGAAACAGAGAACATACCACTTAAATATCTGCTTTTCAGAGCCTTTGCTGAGACCTTTGCATATCAATTGCGTCTGGCAAGTCAAGCGCTAAAAGAAGCGAATCTGGAGATCAAACGATTGAAAGAGGAGCTGGGACAATAAAGTCAGGTTCGGGGACGAAATAATTTCCCGGATCGGAAGGAGAAACCATGAATACCATTGTTTTTGGAAATTACACAGTACAACAAATTTTGATTGTTGCCGGCATCGTCGTAGGTATCGTGATTGTTTTGAAATTTGTAAAAAAATTATTTTCGTCCGACAAGGTTGACCGGCACCACCAAATCGTAAAATGCAGCGGTTGCGGATGGACGGGACAAGTCAGTCGTCACGCTGGTATCTGTCCGAAATGCAATGAACCGCTTGGCGAACAGAAAGCCAAGGCTTATAGGAAATAACCGCCATAAGCATATAGAGTACGCCTACCAACCGAACAATAAATGACCGCTGTAATCTTTTTTTATAGGCCGCCTCTGACGCTTTGCGAAACGTCAGTTCCTCCTCTTTGTTCTGACATGGAGCGTAAAAATTAAGCGAAGCGGTTTTTTGCCGACCCCTGAATCCGCAGCCTTTCCGGGTGGCGATGCAAAAAATCGCTGCACTTAATTTTTGCGCTCCTGAACTTTCCATCTACTGATAATATCTTAGAAATGGCGGAATAAGACGATATTTGCAGTCTTCGAGAGTGATTTATAGCCAATTTCACTATCTGAACTGGCTTCAACAACTGAATTGCATAAAGTCAGCATTTGGAGATTGTCGGTAAATCAACAGAGTCATCTATAGGCTATGTTTTTATCATCCATCTTTTGTTTTTGCCAATTCTTCCGCACGCAGATCTTTTTTCAGAATTTTGCCTACATTGCTTTTGGGAAGTTCATCACGAAATTCTATTTCAGTGGGGAGTTTGTAAGTTGCCAGTTTGTTTTTACAATAGGCGATCATCTCTTTATGGTCGGAAGTTTCCCCCTCTTTTAACACGACAAACACTTTCACCTGTTCACCGCGGGTCGGATGGGGGATGCCGATGGCGCAGGCTTCCAGGACTTTCGGATTTTCAAAAAAAATCTCTTCAATATCCCGGGGATATACATTATAGCCGCCGCAGATAATCATATCTTTTTTCCGGTCAACAATGGCAAAATAGCCATCCTCACCCATTTCGGCAATATCGCCGGTATGCAGCCAGCCATCAGTTAAGGTTTCAGCGGTTGCTATCGGATTGTTCCAATAGCCTTGCATCACCTGAGGGCCTTTGATTAGCAATTCGCCGGATTCTCCCACGGGCATCTCCGTGGTTTCATCTTCCAGGTCAACAATCTTGCATAATGTGTCCGAGATAGGCAGCCCGATACAGCCTATTTTGCGTTTACCCTTAAAGGGGTTAATATGTGTAACCGGTGTGGACTCGGTAAGCCCGTATCCCTCTACAATAACGGCTCCGGAGCGTTCCTCAAATTCTTTGAGCACTTCCACAGGCAAAGGCGCACTGCCTGAAAAACAGCCTTTGATTGATTTCAAATCATCCGGTTGAAGATCGGGATAATTGAGCAGGCCGATATACATGGTTGGCACTAACGGTGCAAATGTCGGTTTAAATTTACGGATCGTTTCGAGAAGCGGCTGCGGTTGCGGTTTAGGTACCAGAATATTACCCCAGCCCAGCACAATCGCCAGATTCATTGAGGTGGATAGCCCGAACACATGAAAAAACGGAAGCGCACCCAGCATGACTTCAGTACCTTTCTCAAAGGCCGGAAACCATGCGGCAAGCTGCTGCACTTGTTTACTCAAGTTAGCGTGAGTTAAAATAACGCCTTTGGAAACGCCGGTAGTGCCGCCCGTATATTGATACATCGCCGTATCATCAAAAGAAAGTGTTACATTCGGCGGTGCGGATGTTGTTTTAGATAGCGCATTTTTCCATTTGTAAACATTATCGGCCGGTTTTACTTTGGCGGCCAGTCCTTTTTTAGGACCGACAAACGGAAATAAAATACTTTTCGGAAATGGGAGATAATCACCGATAGAGGTATAAATAATTTCGCGGATGCCGGTTTGCGGTCTGAGGTCAATCATACGATTGCCTAGCAGGTCTAAAGTGATCAGAACTTTTGCTTGGGAATCGTTAAATTGATGCTCCAATTCGCGGTCTGAATAAAGCGGATTGTTCATCACCGCAATACCGCCAATTTTTAAAATGGCATAATAAGCGGTAACGCACGGAATCAGATTGGGCAACAGAATCGCAACGCTATCCCCCTTTTTGACGCCTAAATCGGTTAAATAAGCGGCAAAGCGATTCACCATATTCCCTAACTTGCGATAAGGAACCTGATAGCCCTGAAACAGAAGAGCCATATTGTTCGGATATTCTTTGACAGAGCGTTCAAAGAGTGCCGGCAAACAAATCTCTTCATAATTTACATGTTCGGGAACTCCTTCTTCGTAAAAAGATAACCATGGTTTATCCTGATAGGTCGTCGGATTACTCACAAGCGCCTCCTTTTTAATTAATAAGTTATTTAATTGTTGTTCATTCGCCACTCAGAGTTTATGGCGGCGGTTTTCTGGTGTACTGAAGATCGGGGCAAGGCGTCACCGCCATATTACTGCAAATGAACAGTGTGGCGGTGATTAGCGAAAATGAATTTGCTTAGGCCAAAGCGTTTTTTACCCGCCCCATCGCTTTTTGCACATTTTCAAGCGTGTTAAAAGCACTGATACGGATAAATGGCTTGCCAGACAAACCAAATCCGGCTCCGGGTGTACACACAACACCGGCTTTATTTAAAAGAAGATCGAAAAATTCCCACGAATCCCTTTGGCCATCAATCCAGATATAGGGTGAATTAACACCGCCAACACATTTAAACCCCAGATCGGTGACGGCTTGTCGAATAATGGCAGCATTGTTAAGATAATAGTCGATTCGCTTTTTCACCTGCACCTGACCGGCCTCTGTATAAACCGCTGTCGCGGCTCGCTGTACCGGATAAGATACACTGTTAAATTTGGTGGTGTGACGCCGGTTCCATAAATTGTGCAGCGAATGGCCTTTGCCTTGGGCATCGAAACCCATGCAGTTTTTCGGCACAACTGTGTAAGCGCATCGCGTTCCAGTGAATCCTGCCGTTTTGGAAAAACTTCGAAATTCAATCGCCACTTCACGGGCGCCGTCAATTTCATAAATCGAATGGGGCAGGCGATCATCCCGGATAAAGGCTTCGTAAGCGGCATCAAAAAGAATCAGTGCCCGGTGTTCACGGGCATAATCCACCCATTCTTGCAATTGCGTTTTAGTGATCACCGCGCCAGTAGGATTATTGGGAAAACACAGATAAATCAGATCAACAGGCACATCCGGCGGATTAGGGACAAAATTATTATCCCATCCGCTTTCCAGGTAAAGAAAGCCATCATAGCGACCTGCCTTAAAAAGACCGCTGCGGCCCGCCATTACATTGGTGTCCACATACACCGGATACACCGGATCCGGAATCGCAATTTTGATAGCATCATTAAAAATTTCCTGAAAATTGCCTGTATCGCATTTAGCACCGTCGGAAACAAAGATTTCATCCGGTGGGATTGGCTCCGAACATCGTTTAAAATCATTTTCAGCAATCTTGGTGCGCAGGAAATCGTAACCCTGTTCAGGCCCGTATCCTCTGAAAGAACTGTCCACAGCCATTTCATCAATCGCACGGTGAAATTCCTGGATACAGGCTTGGGGAAGAGCGAAGGTTACATCGCCGATGCCAAGCTTGATCACTTCAATGTCCGTATTCTGTTGTTGAAACACCGCCACACGTTTGGCAATATCGCTAAACAGGTAGGATGCTTGTAATTTAAGATAATTTTCGTTAATTCTGATCATTTTATTTCCTTATCTTGGGTTCCCATGGCAGAAAGCGCACGCTAGGCGATTAAAACATCGGGGATTTTTTGCGGGTTCATTAGCCGGAGAACAGATGGGTCATTGTCGTAATAATCTGCTTTGCGCAATAGGTAAAAGCCCATCTGCAAATGTGCGATTCACAGCATCACTGCCAAATGTGGGCCGAAAACAGGAAACCATTTTAAATGCGCAAAGCATCTTCAGAGTCGTTGCTTCAGACCAAGCTGTTTGAACAATAAAAATACCAAATCTACATTCGTTCAACGCGCAATGGCGATTTTTTAAAAACAAACTGAGTCAGGTGGCCAAGCAGTGAAAAAGTGAACACTGCACCGAACAGTGATTGAAGCAGAAAGAGTAAGGCACACACTGTCCAAGCGATCCAGGGAAAAATCGTATCTAAAAATTCCACATTACCTCCTTATTAACATGTCGCTAATGGTCAGTCGGATTTCTGAAAAAAAGAGGATCCGAAATCGGAACTGCCGGCACTCGTTTCAAAAACCAGAAATAACTTAACAGAAACATTCCCAATACTCCCAGTGTGATTGAAACATCATAAAAGTTCAAGCAAAACCCTGGAAGTCCGTTGCTTGCGTCAATTAAACCCGCGCTTGCGTTATTTTCCTGGATGGAAGGCACAATCAGGAAATATTTTTCCAGCCAGACACCGACAAGCACATCTATGGCAACCAATCGTGAAAACCAGATCGAATTGCATGCGGTTCGGCTCATCAGTCCAAAAAAGGGAATAATAAACATCAGAACAAAAATGAACCAGAACATCCACCCCCATTCCACGGATTCCATTCTGAGAATCAGGTAAGGGGTTTCTTCGGGAAGGTTTCCATACCATATCACCAGAACTTGGGAAAAAACCATGTACGTCCACAGGGCGCAAAAAGCGAACGTCAATTTAGCCAAGTCGTGATAACGGTCGATGGTGATATATTCATCCAATTGAAATTTTTTCCGGGCGATTCCGGCAATAATCAACAAAACGGCAGCGGCTCCGATGAGGTTTGAAATGGCGTATTGCACGCCGAACATTGTGCTGAACCACTCCTGATCGATGGACATCATCCAGTCAAATGCCAAAAGCGTGCAGAGTAAGAAAAAAAGCAACGCCAATGGCGGAGCGATAATGCGCGTTTTTTTCTCCGCGCGTGCCTCTTCCTCCTCTTGTGAACCGTAATTTTTAATAAAACAGTCAGGAAAAGGATTGTTGGAGCCGCTGATTTTGCCAGCCAGTCCGATATCCGGCCGGATTGAATTTTTCAGGTAATAAGCGCCGACAACAACAAATAATCCCAATAAAACGGCATTGCGGATGACAAAAAACTGAAAGTTCAACCATCCGGCCTTGGCGTGCATCACTTTGTCATGATCAACCCATTCAAAAAAATGGTCGGCTCCGAGAAACAGCAGGCATAGCAGAAGCGCGCCGATAGGTATAAAAGCGCTCAACGCCTCTGCCAAGCGCTTGATCGGCCTTCCCCATTTTGCACCGGTGATGGTGAAAATCAGGGAAAAAGCCAAACCGCCCAGAGCGATTCCGCCGAAAAACAGGGTGTTGACAAGCAACGCCTGCCAAGCCAGGTAAGAACTGTTTCCAATCAATCCGATGATAAACCCGATAATACCGATAGCGACAAAAAAATACAGCAGAAATTTTTGCAGCTGATCGTTGATGCGAAAACGTGTTTGTTCCAGCAAAGCTCTCATTTCGTTATCTCTGCTCATTTCTGCTTCTCCAATTCACGAATATGGTTGACAATATTCCATCTTTCCTCAGCCGATACGGCATATCCCATAGCCGGCATCACCGAGCCTCCATACTTGGCTTTTTGATAGATATAGCCGTCATTGAAAAAAGGCGTCAGTGTGATAACGGCCGGCGCAATCATTCCCAGTTCATTGACTTTGGTTTTGGCGAAACCCGTTTCATTGATTTCCCGGGTACTTCCATGACATACAGCGCAAAAGGTGTCAAATTTACGCTTCCCGTCGGCAAGCGACACCGCATCCGGTTTAGCAGGATTGATCGTTGCGGTATCAGATATGATATCATCAACGATTCGAGTGAAACGATCTTCAGGGTCCTCGATTTCGTGACCATCGACCGAAACAGCACCAACGACAAACGTGTTCATACTTCCTTTTTCCTGTGGCTTGATGCTGATCTGGTTAAACATATCATAAATCAAGGTAAACACGGTCGATTTTGCCGGAAGATTGGCTGCGATTAGCAATACCGCAAGAAAAATACCGGCAAAAAGCAGAATTTTAACTTTCAAGATTGACCTCCTCTGCCTGATGCTTTTTTAAAATATTTTCTATTTTCTCCAAATCTTGCCCCCCGCAGGCGACTGCAATACCAAAGCGGTCACGCATAAATCTATCGTAATTTTTGTATTTGCGACTTTGGGGAACAGGATGTTTCCAAGTGTCTAGCAGAACCATCAGCAACATGGCCCCTATTGTAAAATAGATCGACACAAGTACCGAAAGTTCAAACGCAATCGGCACAATATTCGGCACGGACAAAATAGGTTTGCCTGAGACCGGTATAATCCAATAAAGCGCCATTTTGGTGATGATCAACACAGCCAGACTAAACCCGATAAATGCTCCGACCAGAGTCCCAAAAGGTACCCGGCTTTGCGGATCGCCCAGAGCATGATCGATTTCATGTCGCGGGCATGGCGTGTGCGTGGTTATTAGATCGAATCCTTCGTTTTTCAACTCTTTAATGGCAGCGCAGGTGTCATCCAGATACTCAAAGGTTGCCCATGCACCTGAAAATTTTTTTCTTAGTCTCATTTTTTATTCCTGAGTGGTGGTGTTAGTGTTTCTTTCATTTCAGCGATAGCGATAGAAGGCATAACTTTCACAAAGATAAAAAACCACATAAAGAACCAGCCAAAACTCCCGACCGTGATCCAAAGTTCGGCCCATTCAAACTGGTAACTCCCCCATGCAAACGGAGAGAAGCCGTGTGCCAGAGAAGTACCGACAATCACATAACGTTCCAGCCACATGCCGACGTTGACAAACAGCGAGATAACAAACAGAGCTGGTATATTGGTTCTGATTTTTTTGACAAAAAGCGTCAGCGGTATAATACAATTGCAGGTAACCATCAACCAGAAATAACCTTGCATCTCCCCGAAAGGGCGAAACCAAAAAAGCGCTCTCTCATATTTCGCACCGCTGTAGTAAGCAATAAAAAATTCGACCGCGTAAGCGTAGGTGACAATCAAACTGGTAAAGATGATCAGCTTGGCCATGCCTTCCAGGTCTTTGACCTTGATAATCTCCTTAAAGCCGGGAAAGGCACGGCGTAATGGAATCATGATGGTCAAAACCATAGCGCAACCGGAAAAAATCGCCCCGGCCACAAAATAGGGTGCAAAGATGGTTGAATGCCATCCGGGAAGGCTGGACATGGCAAAATCCCAGGACACAATCGAGTGAACGGAAAAAACCAGCGGCGTGGCAATCGCAGCGAAAATCAGATAACCCCGCATATAATGCAGCCATTGGTGGTTCGTTCCCCTGAAACAGAGTGCCGGAATACTGTAAAGAAAACGTTTCAGCCCCTTGGATTCATCACGAATGGTCGCTAAATCCGGGATCAGCCCCAAAACAAAAAACGCCATAGACACGGATACATACGTCGAGATGGCGAAAACATCCCAGAGCAGCGGGGATTTAAAATTAACCCACAACTCACGCTGGTTGGGATACGGCAAAAGCCAGTAAGCATACCAAGCACGCCCCAGATGAATGAGCGGAAACAGACCCGCGGTCATCACCGCGAAAACCGTCATGGCTTCGGAAGCCCGGTAGATAGAATTACGGAAAGGCGCTCGCACCAGATAAAGCACGGCTGAAATCAGCGTTCCGGCATGACCGATTCCGATCCAGAAAACGAAATTAGTGATATAAACTCCCCAGGCAACAGGATGATTAATGCCGCTCCATTCCAGACCATGCCTGATCTGAATGGCCCAAGCAAAGACCCCCATGCTCAGGGCGCCGAGAATCAGAACCATGCTGACCATCCACGGCTTACCGGGCGGTTCCATGGAGTTTACAACTTTGTCATTGATATTTCCATACGTGAGTTGATTCAATTAGCCTCCTTTATATAATTCACAATAACGCAGAAGTCACCGGCGGTTGTAGGTTGTAGTGAAGCAGACGCCCACAGCTATCCGGTTGATTGACTATGTTCGCTGAGTCACAAAGACTCAGGTGTTATCCGTTCAAGTTCTGTATCTGTCTGCCCGTTTAAAATTACCAGTCGTCTTATGTTTTTCAACGCAGTCAGCACCTGATACAGATCATTGCCGGGATTAAGCAAATCAAACACTTTTGACATGCCGTAAGTCGGAGAATCGCCCGGCACAAGTTTCAAAAACACATAGCTGCCGCCGTTGGTTATCAGACCGAAACACGGCTTGCCAGTGGCAGGGGCGGCAAGCATGTACGACAATATCTGTGCGATCCCCACCTTGATTGAAAGTTCGGCACATTTTGATTCGATGACAAGTACCCATAAATTATGCTCCAGTATCAGAATATCAATTCTGCCTTCGATAGTGACACTTTTATCTGGATTTGTCACGTTCACAGATGCCTCGGTTCTGATATGAAACGGCGGCAGCAGAAGATTTGCCAGATGAAGAAGCGGAGACAAAACAGTAAGCTTGACAGCATTTTCAGGCATTGACGGGTATCTGATCAGATTCATATAAGCTGATTTTGCCAGATCAAGAAACTTTTTGTCTTCCGAATTTATCTCCGACGAATCGGGCTGCCATTCCAAGAAGAACTGCCTGTCTTCATTTAAGCGGAGATTAAATCTTTTTTCAAGATCGTACAAGGTGACATCTTTTGCTGATACCATATCAGCCATTCAATATATCCTTTTCCGGCTTTTGGGCATGGCAGGCCAGTTTAATTCTGATGAGTCAGCCTCCGTTTTTAACAAGGCGTTATAGACTCATATCGCCATCTGACAACCGGTAACAAAGTAATTCCCAAATATCATTCCAAACTGATATTGAACTTTTTATTAAACTTATCAATTAATTCCGAAAATTCTTCCGGAATTCTTGATTTTGCCTCAGAAATTATTTTTTGGGGTATTGTCTTATAGTAAGCCTGAGCAATTCCGCCCGCTATACATGCCATTGTATCGGCATCCCCTCCGAGAGACACCGCATTTCTGACCGCGCTTTCAAAATCTTCTGACTCGGTAAATGCGATTATGGATTCGGGAACCGATTCCTGACACGAAATTTTAAAATGATAACAAGGCTTTATTTCATCTAAAGTACGGTTCAGATTATAAGAGAAACGTTCTGTGATTTCACTTTTTATTTCTTCTTTGCCAACTCCCATACGTGCCAGATATACAGCCAGGGCGGTTGCCTGCGCGCCTTTGATACCTTCTGGGTGATTGTGCGTGACTTCGGCACTCTTTTTTGCTTCGTCCAACACTTTCTGAACGGAATCGAAAGCGAAACCGACAGGACTGACCCTCATCGCCGAGCCGTTCCCCCAACTGTTGTAGGGTTCGTTTTCCGAACTGTACAACCAGTTATAAAAGTTGGCTCCGTATCCGGCAGTATATTTTCTTCCGAAATGTTTCATGGATTTTGCATAATCCACTCCTTCCAAAATAGAATAGGCTATCGCGACTGTCAAAACGGTGTCATCAGTGTAATCCGCTTTCATACCGAAAAACGGAAACATAGTGGTTTTTAAAGGATTGCCTTCATAAATAGAACCAACTATATCTCCGATAACTGCTCCTATCATTTTTTTCTCCTAAAACCTCACAACAGGTCATCACCCGTCTTTTAATAAGTCGTTTCTGTGCTTTTCCGCTGTTTCGATAAGATGACTCACCGTTCCGAAAACTCTGTCAATATTATCAACGGGAAGGCGTGTTCTGTTTTTTGTAAACACATCTTTCACAAGCATTCCGAACTGCCACACCTCGCCGTCTGTCACGATTCCATACACGGGAAACATCTCCTCCCCGTTTATTTTCTGCGATGCCAGCATCACCGCAAGACACTGTCCCCATCCTTCAGTGAAATTGTTCTGTTTTGCCTCAGTGATCAAAATTATCGGAAGCCCAAGAACCGTTTTTCCCAGTTCCGATTTTGTCGAAATTATGTAATCGGGTATGCCGGTCAGGTCGCTGTCATACGAGATTGATTTGTGACTCCAGAGAGTACCGCCCCACGAAAGATTTGTAAACTTCCCTCAAAATCGGATAAATGACGTTTTCACATCTCGAAGCCTCGGATGCGAATACATCCATATTCCGAAGGCTGAATTCGAACTCGTCCAGAAAAGCTTCCGTGGGAGACAACTCCCGACATTCAATAAAATCCTCCTCCTCATATCTGATATTATATTTTTTCTGAACCTCGGCAACTGATTTGAAATCTGTGAAAGCCATTATTTTTTACCTGGCACGAGCCGATTTGGAGCATTTTCAATATGTTTTCTGACAGCTAAAGCAGTATACTCTGCCTTTAAATTTTGTTTTATTGTCCCAGCAAAATTTTGCAACCTTCTCAGAAACATCTGCTTTACATTTTGCGCAGAACGATTTAGCGGTATTATTTTTTTGTGCGTCATTATGTGTTTGGTATTTGACTCCGAATTTTGCTCTCCAGTTAATAGTTATCGGCTTATGGTTAGATACAATTTTTTTAGCCATAGTTTCTATTGTGGAAAATGCGCTTAATTTTACTATTGAACCTATTTCTGATATAGGGATATTATCAGCATTTTTTTTGATCTCGGTTTGAATTGTATCGGCTTTAATTATATTTTTTGTATCAAACTTTTTGCTATTCGGTCTTTTGATAATTGAACGAGGGGATATGAGAATGTAATTAAAGTACTTCGGTTTTATTGTTATTCCTATTCTTTTTGGCAAAATATCGTTCTGCCTTAAAAATTTGTCAAGAAGGTGTATATGTCTCTTATTTTGCTCAACAGGAGAGGGGATTCCATAGTATTTGTTTTTATATAATGCTTCAAATTCACCATTTTCTGTTATTTTAATACCGTTTTTGTAGCTTTTTGATTCTAAAATATAGAAATCATATAATCGATTAATAAGAAGGTGATCTATTTGAGCTGTATTCCCTTCATGTACGATTCTCAAATCATGTATAATAACCCAATTCTTTGAATTTCCATAATAAAAATTAATAAAATAGGCTGCATCATCTTCACCGGAAGCGCCTGCTTTGACCGCATTTAATGCTCGTTGAATTAAAAATTTTTGTTTAGGAGCAATATCATAAGATATAAGTTTTTTTAATTCTTCTATTTGCCTTTTATCAGTGTCTCGATTTTTTAATATCATGTCAATGGATTTCTATTGGAACATTTACTTACTTCAAGCTCTGTCGGGTTAATATATCGCTGCCCTATGCTTTGCTGTTATTATGATTCACCTTTTTCAAATAAGTGATTGCCGGCTGAAAATTCAATTCAGGCATTTGAGTATATTTACGTCCGCTTTTATCCTTTATCTGTCTGATTTTGCTGTTTTTATCCATTAAATGTAAAAACGAGGTACAGATAAACAAGGCATTGTTCGAAATTCATGAAGTTATTAGCAGAGAAATACAAGACTATCTGACTTTGTTTATAAAAGCAGGGATACTTAGCATCCCTGCTATTTTATTCATCATATTACATAAATAATTAATGAAGACCTAAAGCCCTAAGAGTTTCAATTGTCAATTCTCCTTCTGCTAAACCGTTATCAGCCTGAAAAGCTTTGATTTCACTTCTGGTGGCATCTCCAAAAATACCATCAATTTTGCCTGGATCATATCCTTCATCTCTAAGAGCTATTTGAATTTTCTTTATTTGTAAATTATTAACTTCTATATCACAAAGTGCGGGCCGCCAAACTGTTTTACTGTCACTTACTTTGATCTTTTTGGTAATGGTTTTGTATTTAGCTGGAACTGGAATACGCCTTTCCCCTGCTTCTTCGACAAGTTTCTTAATTCTGACTGTTTTGTATTCAGCAGGTATTGCAATAGTTTTTGTTTTAGCTTCTTCTCTTACAACCTTCTTATTTACGGTTTTGTACTCAGCCGGGATTGTAATCTTCCGGGTTTTAGCCGGTTCAATCAATACTTTTTTCTTTACGGTTATGTACTCAGCCGGGATTGTAATCTTCCGGGTTTTAAGCGATTCAACCAATACGTTCTTTTTTACAGTTTTGTACTCGGCCGGAGTTGTAATCTTTTGGGTTTTAGCCGGTTCAACCAACACTTTCTTTTCGACAGTCTTATATTCAGCTGGAATAATAACCCTTTGGGTTTTAGCATGTTCAACCAATACCTTCTTTTTAACAGTCTTATATTCAGCCGGAACTGTAAATTTTTGTTCACGAGCACTGCCAGGAATCAATTCTTTTTTGGTAATAGTTTTATACTTGGCAGGAATTTCAACAAGACATAATGTTTCGCATTCAGTCAAACCTTCTTCTATGTCTTCGGGTGAACAAAGAGACCATTTTTTTTCCCATTTGGTAGATGCCGGTTTTACCAGCACCTTTTCTGTAACTGTTCTGTATTTTGGTCCGCTTTTAGAAATTCGGGTAGATTCCGGTTTTACCATAACTCTTTCTTCACGCCATTCATACTTAGCAGGAATAACTTTGATATCTTCTGAGGTTTCCTTAACCATAACTTTTTCTTCGCGCCATTCATACCTGGCAGGAATAATCTTGATATCTTCCGAGGCTTCCTTAACCATAACTCTTTCTTCGCGCTCTTCATACTTGGCAGGAATAACCTTGATATCTTCCGAGGCTTCCTTAACCATAATTTTTTCTTCACGCCATTCATACTCAGCAGGAATAGTTTCTAATTTTTCAGATGCCTCTTTTGATACAACCTGTTCAGTTGCCCATTCATATTTAGCAGGAACAGTTTCTATTTTTTCAGATGCCTCTTCTGATACAACCTGTTCTGTTGTCCATTCATATTTAGCAGGAATTATTTCAACTTTTTCAGCAGCAGGAGAAACTAATATTTTTTCGGTAACAGTCTTGTATTTTGCTGGAGCAACACATCGAGAATAACAATCACCAGGTTGAGCACCCTGTGGAACTCCTTCCGAGCCGGAATCTTGAGATATAGAAAGAGTCTTTATTTCTATTCTCTCTGTCCTTGATTTAACTTCCTGTTCTGTTTGCTTTATACACGGATTTTTTGATTGAGCTTCAAGATTCTTTAAATCCTGTTCAAGTTTTTGAAGTTTTCCCTGAAGTTTTTGATTTTCAACAGATTGTTCATTAATAAGTTCTTGTTTAACAGAAGCCTGATCCGTTGCACAACCTGTTAAACTAAAAATAACAGCTACCAGAATTACCAAGTACTTTTTCATCTGTTTCATAAGCCCCTCTCTTTGCGATTCTATTAATCAAATTATAAATAAAGCATTAAGTAAACTACTTATAGTATGAATAATAGATTATTAGGATTAAATCAATAATATTCTATGCTTTTCTGTTATTATGATTCACCTTTTTCAAATAAGTGATTGCAGGTTGAAAATTCAATTCGGGCAGTTGCGTATATTTACT
>JAUCGF010000178.1 GCA_030378005.1 Desulfococcaceae bacterium HSG9
CCAGGATAATGTTGATCTGGCGGATTTGGATAAATTTGATATTGCCAGAGTGATGGCTGTTCATAAAGACAGTTATATTATTAATAATGGCAAGGACGATATTTTTTCCGAACTGATCGGTAAATTGATTTTCAGTGCGTCTTCTCCGATTGATTACCCTGCTGTGGGCGATTGGGTATTGGCGACTTTCTACGATGAAGATAACTTTTCAATGATTCATGATGTATTGCCGAGAAAATCACTGCTTAAAAGAAAAACTCCTGGTAAGAAAGTCGATTTTCAGTTGATTGCCGCCAACATCGATGTCGCGTTTATTGTTCAATCTCTGGATATAAATTTTAATCTCAGGAGGCTTGAACGATATTTGGTGATGGTTAAAGACAGCAATATCAAGCCTATCGTGTTGTTGAGCAAAAGTGATCTGCTCGATAAAGAAGAAGTTGCTGTCAGAGTCTCCGAAATTCATAAAATAATGCCCTTTTTGCATGTGCTGCCATTCAGTAATGAAAATGAATCAGGTCTGAAAAACGTCAGGGACCTTCTGGCTCCTCGACAAACATATTGTTTGTTAGGATCATCGGGAGTCGGTAAAACAACTTTATTAAACAATCTTGTCGGTAAATCGATATTCACAACGAAAACCGTCAGAGAAAAAGACAGTAAAGGAAGGCATGCCACAACACACCGGCAACTGATAAAGTTAGATTGCGAAGCGATGCTGATAGACACTCCGGGAATGAGAGAGATAGGAAATTTCTCTATAGAAACGGGCATCGATGAAACATTTTCAGAAATTACAACGCTGTCAGAACAATGCCGATTTAATGATTGTACCCATATTAATGAAAAAAGTTGTGCGGTTTTAAAGGCGGTGGAAATCGGACAAGTGCCAGAGAAAAGATACCTGAATTATATAAAAATGACGAAAGAATCAATTTATAATGAAATGTCATATTTGGAGAAAAAGCGAAAAGATAAACAGTTCGGGAAATTATGTAAAACCGTAATGAAGCACAAGAAAAACCGGAGGTAGCGCCTGACAAAGCAAATCAACCCGGATGCAAATTCCGCACAGCCAGCGGGAAACAGCCGTTTTGCAGGAGGTCTGATATCTGAAATCAACCATATTCAGTAGATGGATATATGGCTGCTGAACAGGCTATATATATCAAGACAGTGGCTCACCTTAATGACCATAGAGTCAGAATATATATTGATAAAAAATGCGAAGCACAATATGTGGGGTGGTTATTTCGTCCTTGATCCTTACCGGATTTTAATACGGTTCAAAATCCTTGTCATCGTCCATTTCAATTAAGGCGCTTCCCTTATCTCGTATATTTTTAGGAGTGCTGATATCAGGAATTGGGTATATCTGTTTTTCGTCACTTTTTGCACTGACACGTTCTTTTCCAAGCCGCACTCGCTCCTTTATCTCTGATTTGCGAACAGTTTCGGGAACCTTGAAAAATGATGCCGATTCAAGAAGCCGGTTGGCCTGATTCTTAAATTTCAGGCTTGCCGATGCCATATTTTCGGTATAAGCCGCGTTCTGTTGAATCACCATATCCGTCTGCTGGATAGCTGTATTCACCTCTTCGATTCCGTCGGCCTGTTCTGAACTCGAAGCGCTGATCTCCTGTATCAGTTCCGAGGTTTTTTGTATGCCGTTGACCATCTCCGTCAGCAGACCGCCGGCTTGTTCGGCGATCTTCAAATTGGAAACGGAAAGGGCGTTGATATTCCGGGCGGCTTTTCGGCTGCGCTCGGCAAGTTTGCGGACTTCCGATGCGACAACCGCGAATCCTTTGCCGTACTCACCGGCCCGTGCGGCTTCGATGGCGGCGTTCAACGCCAGCATATCGGTCTGCCGGGAAATCTCTTCAACAAAGCCGATTTTTTCTGAGATGCTTTGCATAGCGATGACAGTTTCGTTCACCGCTTCAGCGCTTCCCTGTGCGTCTCCGGCCGCTTTTGCAGCAATGGAAGCGGTCATCCGGGCATTTTCGGCGTTCTGACTCACCATGCCGCTCATCTCTTCCATGGAAGTCGATACCTGTTCGATGCTGGCCGCCTGCTCACTCGCACCTTCAGACACCTGTTCCGCGTTTTCGTTAAGCAGATCGCTTCCGCCGGCCACCTTCTTGGCGGTCAGCTGAACATCTTCAGCGAAATGAACGAGATTTGCAATCATAGTGTTGATGTTGTTTCTGATTTTGTTAAAGTCACCTTGGTACTCGGTGACAATCTTTTCAGGAACGTCGCCTTTGGCAATTCGACTGATATAATCGGCGGTCTTGTTCAAAGGGTCTGTCACCGCATCCAGCGTGCGGTTGACTCCTGTTATGATATCGGCGTATTGGCCGCCGAATTTACCCGCATCTCCTCGAATATTCAGATTTCCGGACCGGGCGGCGTCCGTCAGGGCGTTGATTTCGCCGGCTATTTTCTTGACAGTGCGCACCATTTCGGTCAGGGATTTTCCCAGAATATCTTTTTCAGAAAGAATGCTGACTTCGACAGTCAAATCGCCTTCAGCTATCTTTTCGGCCACCTGAACCGCTTGGAATCCGTTTTCAATCAATTTGTTGAGATTGTTTTTTATTTCGTTGAAATCGCCGTGGTATGTTTCCGTTATTTTTTCCGGATAATCGCCTTCGGAGATTCGGTCGATATAGGTCGCCGTCATGCCAATGGGTTTGGCAAAAGCGTCGATCAGCGAATTGACGCCCTTGACAAGTTCCTGCCAGCCACCGTCAAAATCTTCCGCATTGCCGCGTATATACAGATTCCCTTGCCGAACTGCATTAATCAGCTCGTTCATCTCCAGCATCACATTTTTGAGCCTTGCGATCATCGCATTCATGGCTTTCATCAGGCGGTCGTTTTCCGAACGCACTTTTGCGTCTATGTTCAGATTGCCGTCAGAGATTTCTTCGGCGATCACAGCGGTTGAATTCATAGCTTCGATGAGCTTATTCAAATTGCTTTTTATGATGTTGAAATCGCCTTTATATTCTTTGGTAATTTTTTCAGGAATATCGCCTATGGCAATCCGTTCAACAGATTCCGACGCCATGTCAATCGGATCCACAAAGGCGTCAATGACATTGTTTATTCCCAGAACCAATTCGCGCCAATCGCCTTCAAATGTTTCGATATCACCGCGACTATCAAGTTTTCCCTCTTGGACAGCCTGAATCAGGCTATTGATTTCTTTCAAAAGAGTTTGTATCGTATCACGCATAAGCAAAAAATTACGTGCCAAAACACCGATTTCATCTTTACTCGTTATATAAATTGGCTGTTTTAAGTTGCCCCGGGCTATTTCAGAGGAAATGCGGGTCAGACGAATGATCGGTTTCGTGAATCGCGTAATGATTACAGATAAAATGATGAGTACGATCACTGCTATTGTAACCATTATGATAAGCAGCTCTTTCATAAAATGGCTGACTTCAGCATACTTAATCTCTACCGGTATCATATATCCCACATACCACCCCCATGGCTCAAACTGCCTATGTATCAGCCATGTTTTCTGCCCTTTGTCTTTGTCAGTAAAATCAAAATTACCGTCCTTCTCTTTGAGTATCTTTTGCATAAATCTTTCACTCGCAAAAGAATCATCATCATGTTCTAAAGAGGGATGGAGAACAATCATTCCTGACTTGTCACAGATAAATGGATATACCTGCAGATCTTGCGAGGTATAACAATCTTTGCGCAAATTTTTTAAAACTTTATGCTGAAAGTCTTCCAGGTAAGTTTCAACCATGCCTGTATCCTGAAGCATCGTGTGTGTTCGTTCAATCGTTTTAAGAATGGCTTCTAATTTTTCTGAATATACCGTGGTCTGACTCTTGTCGATAATTTTTGTAAGCTGCCAATTTGACAGAAGGGCAATGCTGATCGTTGTAAACAAGAATACAATGGCCATAAGTGACAAAAGCTTAACTTGAATGGTATTGATTTTCATATTGTTATCCCAGTCTGATTCAGTAGGCTGTACTATAGACGTTCAGATAAATAATGTCACTACGTTATCGGTCGGAGATATACTACCTGTATTATCTCCTCTTTCTAGCCTTGTGACATTAATTACCTGAAAGTCTATACGCTCAATACTTCGGACGGTTTTTGAAAATAAAGGATAATGAAAAAGCTGACTTGCTGAAATTATAGGTTTTTAACTTTTATATTGAAAATCATCAAACTAAATAAAAACAGCATGTTACAAAAATTATCCGACGTACGAATTTTGTTCCTACGCAAAGCATGGGAACAAGAGGGCGGTGAACGGTTATCTTTGTTCAGGTTTTTTGGGGTGTTATTTAACAAATTCAGCGGTATTTATTAATTTCATGGGAAATTTGACTCCCAGTTTCTTTGCAATCCGCATTTGCAAATAAATCTTAGCTTTCTTATTTGCTGCAATCGGAATATCTTTGGGAGATTTTCCGCCAAGTATGTCTAAAGCGGCCTGGGATGCCCATTCTCCCTGCTCTTTTCCCATTTTAGAGTAAGTAACCATTGCATACGAAGCAAGATAGCTTTGCATGGCTCCTGTTGGGATACGTGTGTTTTTCTCTACAAATGCAACCATTTTTTCATGATCAAAGCCCGTAACAGATTTACATTCAAGAAAAAGCAGGATGTCACATTTGCTCTGCAATTCCATAAAATTTTTCTTAAGCTCGTCAAAAGTCTTAGCATAGCGTTCTTCTTCAAAAACAAGGTTGAATTTCTTTTTCATATTTTCAGCATTTTTTCTTTCTGAAAGCGTATCAGAAGCTATGACACCAATTTTGGCCCCCTTGGAATACGGTTTCAAGGTGTCAATGACCTGAGATGTCAAAGCGACTTCAACCATGCCCGTAACATTACTGACAGGAAATCCATACGCACTCGCATCCCAGTTGACTCCGCAAAAGACAAAGGGAATGTCGGCATCTTTGAAAAAAGGGACAATAAGGTATTTTGAAGCATTATCATCCGAAGCGATTACCACATTCGGTTTCCATGATTCTATCACACCTTTGACTTTTAAGGCCGCTTCTTTTTTGAATTCTTCCGATTTATTGCGTTTGGTGTCCATGCGGATAATTTTGAGTTCGACATCCTTTCCGTCAAGAACGGCTTTGACTCCTTCGGTAACGTCGTCACTCCATGAATAACCGGCGTGGTATGAATCAATATACAAAACCTTTTTCTTGTCCGCCTGGACGTTATTCATCAAACCGAGTACAAGTGCCACACATAAATTTACTGCCAAGATTGTCCGTTTCATACAATGTTCCTCCTTTTGGATTTTTAGCTGAATTGAGATTTCATTCTGTTGAATTTTACGCCGCCCTGGTTTCACTGCCCATTGCAGTTAAAGCAAGCCGGTTTTATTGTTTGGTTTAGTCCGAAAATTTGTAAACGCACTGCGGCAATTAGCTTGTGTATTTCGATTGAATATAGCAGAATTATGATTTATTGCAAGATTAATTAACCCAACTTGCTACCTATAAAGACTGAATAGCGAAAACAAGGATAAAACTCATAACTTTCAAGGCAAATCTCTGTGGAAGCACCGCATGAATTTTTTTCGGGAATACATTGATAAAGATAACGGATATAGTTGTCGGATTTAAGTTTGCTCTGACATAAAAATTGACCCGTACCAAATTAGACCGTTTTAGGAATAATATGACACAATTTATTAGTCAGAACGGCACAATATGTGCCATATAAAAATTAAATGCAAAAATCATGCCAAAACAAATCAAAACACGATGGCACGATAGCCATATCATTTTTAATAACAATCAGCACTCCTTTGGTGCACTCCTGAATTTTCGATCTACTGACAATAAATTAATTGAATAGTGTAATTATCAGAGAAATGATAATAGGGTGATATTTAAGTAAGTGTCAAGAGCAACGGGGTGACGGGTAAGAAAGAAATAATGAAAAGGGTTTGTATTTATTGTAAAAAACGAGTACTTTCAATAGTTACCATTTAGCATATTTTTTTGATAAATGGGTAACACTTTTCAAATAGTTACATGTTTCAGGGGGTGTCTTTTTCTTTAAGAAAGTATATAGTTGAGGAGCGTTGAGCTGTTTTGCAGTGTCAAGAGGCACCAAACGTTTGATTCTAGTCGGTCCTGTATTATATGCGCAGATGGAAAGATAACGTTTTTTCATATTATTTTTAATGCTGTCGAAATATCTGTGTTTGAGCAAGTAATAATATGCCACCCCCAATTCGATATTTTTTTGAGGATCATAAAAATAGTTTTTATGCATTATTTTATTTTTTTTGTAGATATATTTGTACGCATCTTTTCCGCCGTATCTGGGAATCAGTTGCATCAGTCCTAATGCGCCGCCCGGGGATACGGCAAGAGGGTTGAAACGAGATTCCCGGTGAATAATCGCCAAAACCAAATGGGGAGTGATGCCGAATTTCCGAGCATAGCTCGTCACAATCTTAGCGTATTGTCTTGCTCTGATATTGATATGATTGCGGACCATCTTTACTTTAACACTCGTTTTAATCCGTCGCACACCATTTCTGTCGATATATGCTTTCTTAACGAACTTAGGCGTCAGATGTTTTACAAATTTTTTTACATTGCTTGACGAAACAATCTCACCATTAGCATTTTTTACCTGATCTTTCAAAATAGATGACTTCAAAGCTGTTTCAGTCTGAAATATTTTTTTTGCCTGGGAAGCGATTTTCTTTTCGCTGACCTGTTTCAGGCGATCTGTTTTGGCCGGAAGAACCGTTTCAACTTTAATTGAACCGTTTGCAAAATCGACTTCGCTGCGTGTATCCATAGTTGCGTTATAGTCAACCCAGGACATTGCAGTGGATACTCTTACCGTATCCCATTTTTTTTCAATTGCACTGACTGTCACATTCACACCAATCGGTTCCTTGTGTGAAAAACATCCTGTTATCGTCAGAAGTAAACAAATCAAGATCGCTATTTTTTTGATAGTATTAAAAATCATTTGCCCTCCATTTTTTAGAATTGTCAGAAGATGGCAAAAAACCGCTTTGCTTAATTTTTGCGCTCCATGCCGTATTTTCATACATTTCCCATCTACTGATTGTGTTTAGTTGACTGCCTCAGCCTGCTTTTCCCAACTCCGAATCATTCAAGAAAATATTTTTCAGGATTGACCGGGATGCCCTTTACATGAACTTCATAATGAACATGATATCCGGTTGTTCTTCCCGACTTGCCGACTTTAGCGATAACATCCCCTTTTTTTACAATATTTCCTTTTTTCTTTAAAAGCTTTTTGGCATGTCCGTAACTTGTCGTGATATTATTTCCGTGATCAATTGTTATCAATCGGCCGAAATCTCGTTGATAACCGGAAAAGATTACAACACCGTCGGCAGTGGCCTTAATTGGCGTTCCCACTTTCGTAGCAATATCGAAACCTCTATGAAAGGCGAGTTTATTACGCTTAAATGGAGATTCGCGATATCCAAACCCGGATGTCACACGACCACGGCAAGGATGGATGGAAGGGGCGCATGCTAAAATTTCTAATGTGTCGTCGTCCATATTGTTGATAAACGAACCGGTTTTTTTCTTTTGGCTATTCAACGTATTGTTGATATATGCAACCTGTTTGCTCATCTCTTGGATCAAATCATCATGTTTTTCAGTCAGCGGAATTTGCGAATTAAGATCATCGGGAATAGCACCGCCAACACCTGTCAGGCCATTCGATCCGCTTTCAACATCGCCCTTATCAATTTTAGCAATCTCCCGAACCGCATTTTCAAAATCACTTAATTGCATCAATTTAAATTTCAATTTATTAATTCTCTGAGAAAATATTTGAATATTTTTTTGCTGATCCGTAATTTGATCTGACTGGCCGATCACTTTCAGTCTGAGCGCCTGATGATAAGTTACTTTTGTTTTCAAGAAGGTGTAACCATAAATGAAAGCTCCCAAACCAAAACAAGTCCATAACAGACAAAAACTGATAAAACCCATAAAAGGTTTGGATACTGTCATTTGCCAGACCGGCGCATTGCTGTGACTTCGTAAAATGAAAGACATGTCACTTTTACTCATAATTTCCATCGTTTCTTGTAATTGTTAAAATTATTTTAATATCTTGGTTATAATAAAAAATGATCATGATTTAAGGAGTCCTTCACATCATTTTAGAAGCGGTTAACATGTTTCCGTATTTGCAGGTTGGTTTGCGCGCCCTGGCTATAATCGGTATCTCGGAAAGGCTTTTCCCAGGCTATTTGCCTATCTTGTTTCCGGATCATCCTTATTTAATGCAAACTTTATGCCAACGTATTATAGGGAGTGAATTTTGCGTTATTATTGATTTTGAAGGGGATTTTACGGTGAAATGTATCATAATAGGTCGTTTTATTTGCCTCAAAATTTAAAAAAGGTGTCATATTGAGACATATAAATAAAGGACGAGCGTCTTCGCGACCCCTGATTTGCAGTTTACAAATATATGTTGATAATTCTAATTAATTTGAAATTCGGTGTTCGGATAGCCGCTATTGGTATTTACAATAGAAAACAGGCGGGCACAATTAGAAATCGCTCAAATACGCTTACAGCGATGCGAGGTGCGCGCTCCTTTTGACGGACGTGTCAAAGCGGTGACACTGGAAGCGGGCCAATATGTCACACCCGGACAAAATGTTATCACTTTGGCCGATGACGCCCTGTTGGAAATTCATGTCTCGTTAGACAGCCGTGACGCTCGGAAATGGCTTCGTTTCGGTGACAATCCGTCTTTGACAAAAACGGCCTGGTTTGCCCGTCCCGAACCGGTTATTTGCAAAATTCGATGGACCGAGAATCGGGAGGGGCATTTCTGGGAAGGACGGCTTAACCGCGTGGTAAAATTCGATAAACAGAATTATGCCGGTTGTGGTAATTGCCTGCCTCGTGGTTTCTTTGTTGGAATGTTTATTCCTGCTTCCGGCGCATCTGAGTCATTTGCCGGATCTGAACAACGGTCTGCAAGATAAAAATTTTTTCAGCCGGTTTTACCACCGCTTGCAGCGCTTTCCGGGACGCTCCCTGGAATGGTTCGTTGAACATATTTATGCGGCTGTACTGAAAAAAAACCTTGAATGGCGTTATGTCGCTTTCTGTATCGCTATCACAATTCTGCTCCTCACTATCGGCTTGATCAAGGGAGGGTTTTTAAAATTTGAAGTGTTCCCGGAATTGGACGGCTTTATTGTTACGGCAAACATCGAGTTTCCGCATGGCACGCCGCCGGAAATAACCCGACAGGCGGTCAAACAGGTTGAAGACGCCATTTTACGGGTGGAGCAAAGAAACATCCACGCTGACGGGCGAGCCGATGATTATTGACCGTCTGACGTTGTTGGGACAGACGTTGGGCGAGGTACCGGAATCGGGGCCGAATATGGGCGGTGTGCAGGTGATTTTGCTGGAATCGGAAAGACGAGGGGTGCATTCCAAAGAAATTATGGTGGAATGGGAAAAAGAGACAGGAACGATTCCGGGTGTCAAAGCGCTCACCTTTTCGGGGTTGTCCGCCGGCCCGCCGGGTGCGCCTATTGAAATCTGGATTCAGGGCCACAAGATGGAAGCTATTCTGGCTGCGGCTGATGAATTGGCCGACCGGTTACGCCAGTTTGACGGTGTTTTTCAGATTCGTTCCGATTTCACACCCGGCAAAAATGAAATGCGGCTTGCGCTCAAACCCGAAGCGCGCACATTGGGACTGACCGTCGATGATTTGACACAACAGATTCATGCCGGTTATTTCGGCGATGAAGCGTTACGCTTACAGCGCGGACGGGATGATATCCGTTTTTCAGTGTGGCTGATGTCAGTTTCGCGCCGGGTTATGCCACAATTACACGCACTGACGGAATGCGGCGCGTATCGGTCAGCGCCGAAGTCGATAACCATAAAGCCAATGCCTATGAAATCCTGGATGACCTGAGCGATTCATTTTTTCCGCGGATGCGGCATCGCTATCCGGGGTTGATTATCGCAATGCAGGGCGAAAAGAAAAAAATGCGTGAATCTTTCGGCGGCCTGCGAATCGGTTTTCCCATGGCGGTTCTTGGTATATTTATCATTATCGCCACTATCTTCAGATCATACATCCAGCCGTTCATTATCCTGTTCACGGTTCCTTTCGGAATTATCGGCGGTGTGGGGACGCATTATCTGTTGGGATTCAATCTTTCGATGATGAGCATCTTCGGATTGGTGGCGCTGGCCGGCGTTGTGGTCAATGATGCCATTGTGCTGATTGAACGCGTGAATGAAAATATCGCCATGGGGCTGCCGTTTATAGATTCAATCAAAAAAGGCGGCGCCCGGCGTTTTCGCGCTATTTTCCTGACTTCGTTAAGCACGGTCGGCGGTCTGACGCCGTTAATTTTAGAAACAGATATGCAAGCCCGTTTTCTGATTCCCATGGCGCTTTCCATTGCCGGCGGCGTTGCGTTTGCAACAGTGCTGACGCTGCTGCTGATTCCCAGTCTGCTGGTTATTTTAAACGATTTGCGTCGCTTGGCACGGCGTTTTAAACATGGCGTGTGGATGACACGTGAAGAAGTGGAGCCGGCGCAGGGGCGTAAAGCGGATTTGTAATCATAGGATGGGATGCTTTTATGAAAATTTAAAATTTAGTCATAATGCCCTTGAAATGAAGAAATATCTATCTCTTTAATCTCTTCGTAGATTGTATACACTATTCAATCCTTGGTAGTGGTGCATTGAGATGATGATGCAGTGAATTCTTTGTTCTCGTACACATGCGTATGAACATGCATCAATTCCAGTTGTACGGATTCCAGCGTGGGAAAGGGAAAATAGAGTATCATCATCTCAATGCACTACTACCAAGAATGTTTCGATCCGTAATTCTTTTCCACCTCATGGGTGTCGAATATAAGCATCATTATCGACTGTTTTATCCTGTGATAAAAAGTTATTTTTCATCATATTGCATGCTTTACGGTGTCGACTGAATCATGGTGGCCGTCGGTGAATTAACGAATTCAACAG
>JAUCGF010000179.1 GCA_030378005.1 Desulfococcaceae bacterium HSG9
TTAAAAGAGGGGTGTGTTAGAGATAGTCAGCCTTTATTTGTCCAAAAAATTCATCCAGCCTACTTTTGAGCTCTGATTTTGAGCAGCCTGCTGTTTTTGAAAGCTGAATTCTCGGACAGCCTCCTAGAAGAGTTGGGGTATACATGGGAGAACAAGCCGCAATTTCTGATTGTAGACCAACCCCTTGAACATTTGTCCGTTGCCAAAGGTGAGACGCCATGGAGTGCTGGATACTGGTACCCCAACCAGAATACTTTATTCAAGAATGCAGGCGGGGGAGATCGTTCAAAGAATCCAAAAATGTTTATCGTTGGTACGGCCGTTGCTCCGGTTATGAATGGATATATGATAGACAAAAAAACGGCAGATAAATACAATATTACCAATCTTTCCCAGCTTAAAGACCCCAATATTGCCAAGTTATTCGACAACGATGGAGACGGAAAAGCCGATCTTGTTGGATGTATTCCCGGATGGTCTTGTGCCGACGCCATCAACTACCACATTGACGCATATGAATTGAAAGACACTGTAACCCAGAATCAATCCCCCTATAATGTCATGTTCGCTGATATGATGGCACGATACAAACGCGGAGAGCCATTCTTCAGGCATGCCTGGACACCGGATTGGAGTCATGCGGAAATCAAACCGGGGATCGACGCAGTATGGCTGGGTGTACCGAAGTCTGCCTGGCATATCGACCCCAAACTGGATACAACACAGCCTGACGGTTCAAATACAGGCTTTCCCACAGGCTGCATAAAAACCTTTGTCAACACAAAGTGGGCCAATGAAAACCCAGCAGCTATAAAGCTTATGGAAGTCCTGACTGTACCGGCTCAAGACTGTAGTAAAGCGATCTATATAACCCGGCAGAAAGGCGAGAAATTTGAGATATATTTTGGCCTTGCTGAGGAATGGATTGCAAAAAACCGCGACCAAATGGATGCATGGCTGAAAGAAGCGCGAGCTGCAGCTGCTGAATAATTGAAATAAATAGATAGAGAAACCCTTTATAAAGCGGTTTCTATCATTACCCGGACATGAAAATGGAGAAACAGCCTGAACAGATCAGGCTGTTTCTCCCCACGAATCCAAAAAAAACGAATATCAGTAAAGGACAATTGTTATGGCAATTGCAAGGCCCAAACTATCTAATCGCCCACGGCTTGCCGTATTGAACGACGAGCAAAAAAAAGAAATCCATTTGGCTGCATTGGAGGTCCTTGAAAGAACCGGCATAAAAATGACCCATGAAAAAGGCCTGGAAATTCTGTCCGGAGCAGGCGCCAAAGTGAGTGGTAACCGGGTCCGCATCCCGAGTTGGCTGGTGGAAGATGCCATCCTGAAAGCGCCCTCCCGCTTGATTTTAGGCAAACGGAACGGAGAACGCTCTGTGTTTCTGGAAGGGGACCGCTCCTTTTACGGACCCAGCCTTGACTGTATGGAATACCTGGATCCTGCTACCAACGGCCGAACGGATTTTACTGCTGACCACTGCCGGATTACGGCATCTCTAACGGATCATCTACCGAATTTTGACTGGTCCATGGTGATTGGCATGGCCTCTGATGTACCACCCGAGATTTCTGACCGGGTGATCGCCCGTCAGGCACTGACCCACAGCACCAAACCCCTGGTCTTCTGTACCCATAGTGTGGAAAATGAAAAAGATGTGTTTGAAATGGCACTTGCGATCTGTGGAGGAAAGAAAAATTTTGAAAAAGCCCCCACAATCGTTCATTATTCCGAACCTATTTCACCCTTGACCTATTATGACCCGGCCGTTGATAAGATCCTTTTCAGCGTTGAAAACGGCATTCCCCTGATTAATTTTTCCGCCCCTCAGCTGGGCGGCAGTTCACCTGCCACTTTTGCCGGAACCATTGTACAAGGCATTGCAGAGTCTTTAAGCGGCTTGGTGCTCGGCCAGAATGCATGCCCCGGAGCCTCTATGATATTTGGTTCCCAGACCACCATCATGGATATGCGCACAACCATCTTTTCCTACGGAGCACCGGAAATGGCTCTGATGATAAGTGCAATGGCTGAAATGGCTCAATTTTACGAACTGCCTTTTTTCGGCACAGCTGGATCCACAGATGCCAAGTTTAACGATCCTCAGGCTGGAATTGAAGCCACTTTTCAGACGCTTACTGCAGGACTTGTTGGGTCCAGCCTGGTGCATGACTGCAGCTCATGGATGGACCATGGTTCCCTTGTATCCCCGGCATATATGGTCATGGTTAATGAAATTCTGCACATGGTCAATCAGTACATGAAAGGTATTGAAATCAGTGACGAAACTCTTGCGGTTGACCTCATTGACAAGATCGGCCCCGGCGGCAATTTCATCAGTGAACAGCATACCATGGACAATTTTAAAAATGTCTGGTACTCAGACCTGTTTGATCGGACTATTTTCAAAACATGGGAAGACGCCGGATCCAAAACCTTTGAAGACCGTTTAAGGGAAAAAACCCTCAAGGCCATGGCCCACGAGACGGAACTGCTGTCACCAAAAATTGTTCAGGCGTTTGATCAGATGCAAAAACACTGGAAGTAGAGCTTCCCTGGTGAATTAAATCCCATTAAAGCAGCACGGGCAAATGAAAAGATAGAAGTGCCCATGGTCCAATCGGTATAGATTGCCAGGCCATGCTCTGTTAAAGATAAATCTAAAAATGTTGGAACCTGGGTTTCAACTCAATAAAAAATAATTAAGGAATTGCATAATGGAAAAACAATATGATGCCATTGTCATCGGCGCTGGTATTATCGGATGCTGTATTTCTTTTTAACTGGCATCTGCAGGGGATGGAAGCACTTCAGATACCTGTGCCATCATCCGGTTTCACTATTCCACACCGGATGGGGTTGCCATGGCCAGGGAAGGATATTTTTACTGGCTTAACTGGGGCACTATCTGGGGCTTGTTGATCCGGCCGGAATGGCAAAGTATATCAATACCGGGTGTATGCTGATCAAAACGGATCGAAACAACTATGGTAAAAATTTTATGCAAAGCATGGATGAGCTTGGCGTTGTTTACCAGGAACTGACCGGCCGAACAAATGGAAGAAAAACTTGCAATCGTCGATTCAAAACAATATGGCCCACCCGTAAGTCAGGATGATCCCGGCTTTGGAACGAAGACAGCAGACAATCTTCCCGGTACAGTGTACATCCCTGAAACAGGATACATTAACGATGCAAGATTGAGCACTCAAAATGTTCAAAAAGCCTGTGAAGCAAGAGGGGGTGAATTCTTATACAACACCGAGGTTACGGATGTTCTCAAAAAAGACGGTTGTGCGGATGGGGTAAAATTAAAAGACGGCACAAAAATTCATGCCCCTATCGTGGTGAATGTTGCATGCCCCCATTGGTATCAGATTAACGAGATGGCCGATGTTATTGGTGGAATGAATATCAACACCCGGCCGCTCAGGGTGGAGGTCAGTCATGTCCCCTCTCCTGAAGGTTTTGACTACAACAACCTGGGAATAATGATGACAGATGGGGATGTCGGCAATTATTCCAGACCCGAAGTCGGCAACAATGTGTTGATCGGTTCGGAAGAACCCGATTGCGATGATTTGGACTGGGTTGATGATCCGGATAATTATAACCAGAACCTCACCGATCAATGGTCTTTACAGGTTATGCGGCAGGCACAGCGCATCAAAGGACTTCCTGTTCCCCAAAGCCAACGCCAGGGGCTTGCCAGTCTTTACGATTGCAGTGATGACTGGATTCCTATTTATGACAAATCAGATCTGCCGGGTTTTTATATGGCAATCGGTACATCCGGTAACCAATACAAAAATGCACCAGCGGTTGGCATTATGATGGCTCAATTAATTACTAAATGTGAAGCCGGGTGCGATCACGATAAAGAACCGGTCTCTTATGAAATGGAGTTCACAAAACGGCAATGTAATATTGGTTTTTACAGCCGTTTACGAAAGATCAATAAAGACTCTTCATTTTCAGTCGTTGGATAAACCAAAGGAGCATCTCGTCAAAGGGACTGCCCTGATTGACTGACAAAACTCGCGAAAATTTACTTTAACTCTCTGAATTTTATCTTAATATTTTATTACTCCGGCAGGCGGTTTTATCCCGCCGAAGGCGCTTGGCCCGTGGTCTAAAACCACTGTCTTTCAGACATCTTCTCTTTCAGTCGGCGGTTTAGGCCGTCGAGCTTTAATTCCACCAGCTTTTAGTTTAATTTGTCGAAGGTATTATTATCTCGATAGTCCAAAGTTCTTGTAAAATGCCGACTCACTATTTTGTAACCTATTGGAATCATAGAATTAAATTTTTAGTCTTGATTTCACTGCTTCCAATAATTTCAATAAGTTATGAGAACTTTGGACTATCGAGTTATTATATGGATGAATTATTTATCCAAAGTTCAAGACTATCGAATTTAGGATTGAAGTAGTAGGTTCCAGGATTCAGGATTTCGCGCACAATTCCCCTGTACTGCGACTCCTTATTCACCAACACAGTTCCGATTGGCGGTTCATCGCTGATTTTGCGGGTCATTATGCCGATATTACCTTCCGGAATCTGAATGGCGGGTTGTAATTTGACTTCCAAATACTGGCTGTTGATAGGGTAGTGGCCAGATTCCAAAACTTTCAATCGCGGTCCCTTTTGCCCCATTTTATATGACCCAAATTATCAATTTTCAAATCCACTTCAAAGTTATCGGGCAGTTGCGGTGCAAAAAACAACATATCTTCATCATTGAATTTTTGAAGATGCTTTTGAAGTTGTTTCAGTGTCTTTGCAAGGGCTTCTTTCTTCGTCAATTGTTTTATTTGTTCAGCAGGCTCTTTTTTTGTTCATAATTCGACCGTTTGTTTACTTTTCCTTTTTTTTCATCAGAAGGTCGGTGAGCGTATGCCTGACATAACGCGCGTCCCGGGAGTCGGGGATGACACCGGCGGCCATGGATTGATCTGTGCCTCGACCACCCTGATAAGCAGGGCGCCGCCATCCGAGCTTATATCACCGCCGTCGAAATCTGGTGATAAAGATTTATCTCAATATCACCGATTGTGATTTCATCTTTCGGCTGAGGATAAGTAAATTCAGGGGAGATATCTTTGTGGACGGCGGTGGAATTATTCATCCGGCTCTCCTTTATCAGCGGGGAAAATGATGTGTTTTTAAAAAACTCTGTTGTGCTGATGATCCAGCTTAACTATCAGATATATCATAATTTACATGAAATTGAAATAAGTTTATGAATAATTCAGGCTTAATCAATACCGAATTTTTCCAGACGATAGCGAATGGAACGGGTGTTGATACCCAACAATTCTGCGGCTTTTTTTTTGCTGCCATGGCTTTCTTCAATCGCTCTTTGAACATAAGCGCACTCTATTTCATTTAAAATATCATCCAAAGCAACGCCTTGGGGTACTTTATCCAAATCGAAAAGATCGCTCTCATTGTCGCCCAGTCCTTTGTGTTTATGCATTGAAAGTCGAAGGCTGTCTGGAAGAATAATATTGGTGATAGTCAGAGCAGCACTGCGTTCGATTAAATTTTCAAGTTCCCGGATATTTCCGGGGAAATTATAGCGACTGAGCAGATCAATGGCATAAGATGAAATTTTGGTAATATCCTTATTCATTATAGCAGCGTATTTTTCAAGAAAATGCTGCGCTAAAGCACGCAAATCACTTCTACGCTCCCTTAGCGGCGGCACTCTGATTTCAATAACATTTAAACGGTAAAACAGGTCTTCTCTGAATCGGCCGGCAATGACTTCCTCTTCGAGGTTTTTATTGGTTGCTGAAATAATTCGGATATCCACTTCGATATCCTCATTGCCGCCCACCGGCTTGATTTTTTTTTCCTGAACCGCTCTGAGCAGCTTAACTTGCAAAGGCAAACTCAATTCGCCGATTTCATCCAAAAAAATCGTTCCTTTATGAGCGGTTTGAAACAGTCCTTTTTGATCTTTGACAGCACCTGTAAAGGCGCCTCTTTTACTGCCAAACAGTTCGCTTTCTATGAGTGTATCGGGGATACCACCACAATTAATGGTGACAAAAGGTTTCTTGAGGCGGTCACTTTGCTCGTGAATCGCATTAGCGATTAATTCCTTGCCGGTACCGCTTTCACCAGAAATAAAAATGTTGGTAACGGTATTGGCAACCTGAAGTATCAGGCTGTATATTTGTTGCATTTTGGGATGATTACCGATAATTTTACCGAAATGCAGATTCTTTTTGACTTCGCCGTTAAGGCTTTGTTTTTCACGTTCCAGTGTTTTCAGTTCCAACGCTTTTGCAATCGTATCTTTAAGTTCACCGACATCAAAAGGCTTGGGAAGATAATCGTAGGCTCCGTCATTCATGGCCTCCACCGCGGTTTTGGTGGAAGCATAAGCGGATATCATGATCACTACCGTACTTGGATGCTTCTGCTTGGCGGCGCGTAAGACTTCAAGGCCGCTGATATCACCTAACCGGATATCGCATAGCAAAAGGTCTGACTGTTTTTTTTGAATACACCCGATTGCCTCATGCCCGTTTGCTGCGCAGGTTACGTCGTAACCTTCTTTTTCCAGCATGAATTCCAGCAGTTGGCGCATACTGAGTTCATCATCAACAACCAATAATTTGTAAGGTCTGCTTTGTGGCATACGTATCACTTTCCAGGCTCGGCCTTTGTTAGGAATTTATAGATTTTATATAAATCACGAGCCACAGTGGCACCGTCGCTGATTTTTATTTTGGATTCCGCGACATGAAGCCACACAGGCAACGGATATTCGTAAATCACTTTATCGACAGGCGGTAGTTTGTATGTTTGGCAGAGACGAATCCAACGGGCGATAATTTCAACATCAAATACCCATCGACTGATAAAGCGATTTTCAAAGATACGTTTGATTTCCGGTCCCGCTCTGAAAAGCTTGGCCCCGCATTGGGTGTCGTAAACTTTGATTTTTAGCATCAGCGAAACAATGGTTGCAAATCCCCGACCAAAATAATGACGCAAAGCACTTCTTTCAACATTTTTCCCTAAAAGGAGGACGCGTGCGCCGAAAACCATAAATAAGTACGGTTTTTCATTAAGAATAGTGCAAAATTGCGGAATTGTTTCCAAGGGGGTTGATAAATCTGCATCCCAATAACCGACATAATCCGCGCCTGTGGCTAGCGCATTGATTATTCCTTGCCGAACCGCTTCACTTTTACCCGAATTATGGTCAAGATTTAAAACCATACAGCGATTCGGATCATCCTGGCGGATGGTTTGCAGCAGGGTCTGGGTTTTATCAGTGCTGCCATCGTTCACCATAATCAGATCAATCTTTGAATGCTTTTTCAGAAAATCAAGATAGCGATTCGGTTTAAGACGTTTGGCTTCATTGTAACAGGGTATGACAATAACAGTTTTTGGATACATATCGGTATAGTTAAGTCATCTGATTATAAACGCACACACCTTCGACCATTGTCAAAACAGCACGCCCGCGTACTTGCCAGCCATCAAAAGGGGTGTTGGAACTCAGCGATCTGAACCGACTGGCATCAATGGTATAATCGGCGGCCGGGTCAATAATGGTAATATCCGCGGGATTGCCTGCTTTCAGGCCACTTTTCAATCCAAGAATATTGGACGGTGCTGACACCATTTTATAGAGCAGCGCTTCCATAGAAAGCACACCTGTTTCAACCAGTTTAAGGCTTAAAGGCACGGATGTTTCCAAACCGATGATTCCGTTGGGCGCATGGATAAAGTCCGTATTTTTTTCATCTTTGCTATGGGGAGCGTGATCGGTTGCAATCACATCAATGGTTCCATCTGTAAGGCCTTCCCGAACAGCCTCGCGGTCGATAGCAGAACGTAACGGCGGATTCATTTTAGCATCGGCACGATATGTTTCGACGTCAGCGTCAGTTAAGGTAAAATAATGAGGCGCGGTTTCAGCAGTGACAGGCAAACCGTGCTTTTTAGCCTCTCTGATAGCGCGCACCGATTCGGCAGTGCTTACATGGGCAATGTGCAAAGGCGCTTCTGTCAAAGCGCATAACGCAATATCCCGCATGACCATGATACTTTCCGCTGCATTCGGAATCCCTGTCAACCCCATTTTACGAGCAGTATTACCTTCATTCATAACGCCATCACCAACAAGATCAAGGTCTTCGGAATGGGAAATAATCGGTAATTCGGCCTTTTTGGCGTTTTCCATAGCACGGCGCATCAGTAAACTGTTTTTAACAGGAAATCCGTCATCCGTAACAGCCACAGCCCCGGCCTCTTTCAAAGCGCTGTAATCGCAAAGAGCTTGGCCGTTTAACCCGGTACTTATGGCCGCAACCGGATAAATCCGCGCCGAATGGGCGGCAATACTCTTATCAATGATGTATTTTGTCACATCAGGTGAATCATTGACCGGATTTGTGTTAGGCATCGGACAAATTGATGTAAAGCCGCTGCATGCAGCGGCTTTGCACCCACTTGCAATTGTTTCTTTGTATTCATAGCCCGGTTCGCGCAGATGAACGTGCATATCGATCAGGCCGGGCGTTACAATTTTATTTGAGGCGTCAATGATTTGGTCAAAATGTTCCAAAACATTGTCCGCTGCGGTCGGCGGCCGGATTTCCTTAATTTTACCATCAGCAATATAGATATCCAAGTGATCATTCATAAGTCCGGGATCAATCACCTGACCTCCCGTTATCAAAATATTCATCGGGCTGTTTTCCATGGCTATTTTCACTGTGGCGTTATCTTAGTATTTTGCCGAATCTGTTCCAACGCACCCAATTCCACCAAGTCATCCATTCCCACCCGCCAGGGAAATTTTCTTTGTCCCATGACCAATAAATCATAAATGCCTTGCCCTTTAATGCTTTCAAATTAACAAACCCCCAAAACCGGCTGTCATAGCTATGATCACGGTTATCCCCCATAACAAACAGGCTGTTTTCAGGAATCGTAATCGGGCCGAAATCACGCGTAGCCTGCTTTCCAATCGCCATTTTGTAAACGGCATGTCCATCGCTGTTATCCACTTCTTTATCATTAATATAAACCTTCGTTCCAATACCTTTGACGGTATCGCCGGCAACGCCAACCACCCGTTTGATAAAGTCTTTTTTAGGGTCTTCAGGAAATTTGAAAACGACAATATCGCCGCGATCCGGATCGCTGATCGGAATAATATTCGTGTCTGCAAAGGGAAGCTTAATGCCGTAGATAAATTTATTGACTAAAATATGATCACCGATCTGAAGCGTTTCTTTCATAGAGCCTGATGGAATTTTAAATGCTTGGACAATAAATGCCCGGATAAACAACGCCAGGGCAATCGCTATACAAATGGCTTCGATATTTTCCCTTAAAGCACCCTTTTTTTTGGTGGGAGTTTTTTCTTCAGTTTCTTTTTTTTTCTTCAAATTTGTAAATATCCTTTTGTCAGTTTCAATATGTTATAAATTTTCCTATTGCGCGATTGCGCAATTTATTTTGTTGTCCTTATTAAAGCAAGATTTTAATTCATTTCTACAATATAAAAAACCATTCGTACTGTTAGATGGCTATAAACGCCGGCAATGATATCATCTAAGACAATACCGGCACCTCCGGGAATTTTTTTTTCTACCAGGCGGATCGGAAACGGTTTGGCTATATCAAAAATCCGGAACAGAATGAATCCGGATACGACCGGAAGCATACTAAACGGAAATCCCCATAATGTTACCATCAAACCGGCAATTTCGTCAATAACAATGCACCCTGGATCTTTTTGCTTTAAAAGCGCTTCAGCCCGGTGCGCTATCCAAATAGCACCTACAGTAAAAGCTATAATCAGAAACAGCGCACCACCCGTATTAATTTCAGATAAAAAAAAACAGGGCAAAAGCCCGACGAACGTTCCGAAAGTGCCTGGTGCAAACGGAATATTGCCAGTATGACCACCGGTAGCCATAAACAGGATCACTTTATCTTTAAAATTCATGGTTCGTTACTATAAGCCGTTACAATTTTTGTCAAGCTATTGTTGGATGTATAAGTGGGGAGTTGGAAGTACTTCAGTTTTCGGAATTTATTTCTTGACAAAATTTTTATGATGCTTTAGGATATACAAAAAATACTTTAAAAATGTCATCCGTAATAATTTTGCAGGGGTTATAATGAAAATTCCATGTGCTAAAGAACTTTCATTTATTGTATCCGGCTTATCCTTCTTGCAATATAATCAGGTATTTCATCGTATGTATTAAACTTTTTATTGCTTGTCCGGTTATTTCGTGGCTCTATGATATTTTAGACAGGCCATCAAAATCTCGACTGACCAGTTCTAACCAAGCGAGAGATTCGTTATCTCATCGTGCAATTAAAACGTTCCATACGATTTGTAAGACCTGTTTCTTTTCCTACAGATTTATGACGTTTCTTTGGAAAAATCACATCATATGCTTTCCAAAAATCTGTATAAGAAACAGCACATTGTAGATAAACACCTGGTAATGAATCCCATAAACCCAGAGCGCCTTTCGCATCACGACCACCAAGATATAGACCGACAATTTCTCCAGTTCCGATATCAATAGCAATCCATATCCACACCTTATTATCTTCAGACATTACGAAAGACCGCATTTCATCACACTGAATGATAATTTTACCTTTTTTTGGAATAATATCAATATCTCTCGGAATAGAATCATATTTATTATTAACATAACTTTGTAACTGACATTCAGTAGATCGAAAAGTTTTTGAAAGGTGACGAGGGAGCATTCCATTTTTCTTGGTATCATGCAGCCATATCCAGTGGCGTTGAACATGCTAATTTTTTAAGCATATCCCAACGGCCTGCTTTATAGAATGAGCGGAGTAATAACATTGCCTCTGCGC
>JAUCGF010000180.1 GCA_030378005.1 Desulfococcaceae bacterium HSG9
GAAATATTTTAAAGATTCAAATTTGCAGCCTGACGCAGAGTTCGGGCAAAAAAGGCGTTTTTAAAACAGCTTCTTAGGAAGGGTTGAGTAATTACCCAGACTGTTTTTCTATGGCTGAGTAGTTACCATTTTTTTTCCCTATCTCTATTTTACCATCATTTTTTTTCCCTGTTTCTTCTTTATCATCGTTTTCTTCTTCTGCCTCTTCTTTTTGTAATTCTGCAATCGTATCTTGCATTTCCTGTACCCAACTGCTGAATTCACTCCTGAGAATCCCTTCCGTATTTTCGACCAATATCGTGATGTTGCTCTTTTCGGCTTGTTCTGTGACAGACAGGGATAGCCACCAGTTACGCACGTTAGTCAGAGCGACGGCGGTCTGATTGTATTTTGTCAAAGATTCCTGAAGCATCTCATATTTCATGTGAATTCCGAAAGCGGCTCCCATTGAATTGGTCAGCGCAACCCACATTCCCATATTAAATGCCGCCAACATAGTTCCCAATCCTCCCATAATAAAAACAAGCCATCCCAAAAGCCGTGAACGTTTTTCAAGTTTTGCGGTTTTACTTATGTAAAAACTGAGTTGGTCTTCGAGGCGGCTGGTCAGATATTTTTCCGGAGAAAGGGCGCTGAAGCCGTCATCCCCCGGTCCGGTAGCGTACATGGGCGGCAGGGGGCCTTTGTAAGGTCTCAGGGCAGACAGGTTGATTTCGGTTTGCACCAACCGGTTGCTCATCTGTTCCAGTTTTTTGGCAAGCCCGGTTTCTGTCGCATCCGATGATTGCCGGATGTTGTGATTTTTGTTCAGAATACGGCAACGGAAGATTTCACTTTTGAGCGTTTCAGCGCTTCCCCGAAGCAAAACCCATTTGTTGCCGGATTTGAATTCGTTTGCCGCGGCCACAAGAATAGTCACCATAATCGGAGTCGCTGTTACCAGATAGTACATAACAACTTTCGGATATGTAATAGTAAATATATTGCTACAACGTATCCAGCTTTGAATCAGGGCCAGAGCCGTCCCGGTCACTCCCAGCCAAATAATGGCGTTCTGAATACGAAAAAATTGGCGCTGATGGCGTATGGCATTCAGATCATACACCCCGAACTGGTTCCATGCCAGTTTAAGCATACTGTCTCTGCGTACTTGCCGGGCGATCATGCGTTCCAGCGCATTGATAGACGATTCCACGGAAAACAGACGGATATCGCCTTCCTGAACAATTTCCGCCATTTCAGGATTTTCAATAAAATCTGGCATTTCTTCATGCAATTTAGCAATCTCATCCGCCAGTCGGCCGCTTCCCTTGAACACGATGATCGGCGATCCAAGTCGCACACTGTGGAGCACTTCGGCGCGCGAGAATTTACCGCCGTTCACCAGCACGGTCATCACAGGAATATCATTGCTTCCCTTGAGATGTTCCGCAAAACGAAACATCATATTAACTTCGCCTCCCCAATCCGATGTATCCACTGAAATAAAGTGAGAATGGTTGGGGTCAAGGGGTACCTTATTTTGATCCGATTGTGTTTCCGAGGATTCGGGATATGTCACCCTGCCTGCGGGCGAAATACCGATGAGCGGGGTCTTGTGTCCTCGGCCGGCGACGCTCTCACCCATCACCGCCATCCATCCTGCATGGGTGCCACCGTCTATTATCATGGCGTCGATATCGGAAGCGGCGCGGGCAATCCCCCGGCTGAAAAACTGATACATGCGCGATGTCAGTTGTTCATCAAAGTCTTTGGTTCCGCCTGCGATGATAATCAAAGCCTTGGGCGGCGATAAACCCAGCCTTTCCAGGAAATCATCTGGCGTGGCATTTAAAGGCACTTTGATCAATTTTGCTGTATTGCCATTTGGAAAGTCAATCAGAGATGAAGGTTCGTGTGTGTCAGTTTTTATTTCCGTCTCGGATGTGACGGAATCAACGGTGCTATCGAATGTCATGTTATTTCTCCTCTGTTAAAAAGCGGTTTCAGCTCACAAGGCCGCCAGAGCCAGACTTCAAGGTTTTGAACTTTTAGAAGTAATCACCTTATTAATAAACTCAGCACATTCCTTCATATCTGAGAACACCATCACTCCGTTGGCTTTGACCATCTTACACAGGGCATTCAGTGATTTCTTCATAATATCGTCGAAATTTTTTCCATTGTCCTTTTCTATAATAAGAAACACTGTTTTATCCGGCTTTTTATTGCTGTCATCAACCAATTCGGCAACAGAATAGACACCTTTCATTTTCGGGGTCAAGGCGTAAAGACATACGGAACAATTTTTTCTTTCTTCCAACTCTCTCAGGTAGTCTGCCTCAGTCCATTGGTCAACAACGGGATTAAACCAGCCAACTTTTAAAAATTTTACAAATTCATCTCTCCATCTGGAACCATTGCAAGTTCCACCTAAAAAAACTTTTCCATTCATTTTATTATCCTATTCCTTTGATTTGATTAATGGCTACCAACATAAGACGGGACAGTTTAAAAATCGAGTTTTCAGGATATTGTAACTGCCGTAGTTTTTATTCGCTTCAGAAACCTGATTTTTGTCCTATCGTTAAGTAGGCATATTATTTAACAATAGTTCAGAAAAAATTACCGAACCATTAATTCAAAAATTGGATGGGAGTTTAATTTTTGTAATTGGTATAATATCACAATACCTTCGCCAATTTGTAAAAATTGCAAATTATGGGTAAATGTGATTTTTCAACTTATTGATTTTACTAAAAATAAAAATTGGTAATTTTGCAGAAACAGCGAAAATTTAACATTAGCGAAGGTATTGTATCAAACAGCGGTTTTTAAAGCTGAACATTCCGTTCCAATTCAGAATGTCAGAAATATTATTAATGTTTCTGATATTGGCAGTGTTGCCTCTTCCGTTTTTATCGCTTGCAATTTTCCACTTTTCAGCAATGAAAAAAGGGTTGATTGCTCTACAGGGTCCCTGTTCGGCTGAATGCCAAATCAGCCCTTTTCATATTGCATCCTTATTTTGCAAAAATCAATTATAGGATAAATACAACAAGTCTGCAATAATTTCAAGATAAATAGAACAAGTCTGCAATAATTTCAATCGGGTGTTTAATCGGTTTATCCGAAAATTGTTCCATCTGTATGCGGCAAGTGGGGCAATCGGTGACGCCAACAGCGGCAGGGGAGCGGTTCAGTTTGCTGATCATATCCGCACCGATGGTTTTGCTGAGATGATAATGTTGGGCTGTCATCCCCCAACTTCCGGCCATGCCGCAGCAGTTGCCTTTTAAATCTTGCACATCTGCGCCATCTGGCCTGGCAAGCAATGTGAACGAACAGTCGGCATCCGGCTGAATGCGCAAATGGCACGGCGCATGATACGCCAGTTTAGGCAAAAATTTACCTGGCCTTAGCTTCAGACGGTCGAAATATATGTTGATCAGCCGGGTGATATGAATCGTTTTTTGGCGAATCATCTCAATATCAGGGCTGTCTTGTAAATATTGCCACTCCTTCATCAGCGCGTAGCCGCATGATGAGCAAGTCACCACAATATAATCGGCCTGCTCCGCAAGGACGCCCCATTTTTTCAGATTCGTAATAATTTTTTGGCGGGCTTGCGGCACCATTCCTTTGGATAACATGGGCAGTCCGCAGCAGTGCTGTTCCGGGACATGAACAGCCATATTCATATTGCTTAAAACTTTGATAGCCGCTCTTCCGATGGCGGGTTGAATGTACGACGCATAGCATCCGGCGAAATACAGAATTTTAATCTTACCCTGCGTCTTATGGCAAACTGAAGTTTGCACTCCCGATTGGCGGCATGGAGTGCGAACTTCAGTTTGCGTTGCCGCCAGGCTGTCTTTGAGTGAAACCGGGGCAAATGCGACTAAATTACGTTGGGCGGAAATTCCTGTCAGGCGTTCTGTTATTTTGCGTGTGAATGACAGGTTCATTATCGGGGTGAGCGACGAAGAAAATTTATGGATCGGACGTGCAAAGGCTTCCACATCGGTCAAAAAACGGTGGCGCAACGGTGTTCCGAACCGGGCGGCATATTCGGAACGGGCTTCCAACACCATTTTGGGAATATTAACCCCGGAGGGACATTCCAGGCTGCAACTGCCGCAATTGACGCATTGACATAAAATTTGCTGAAAAGCCGTTTCATAAAGGGCGTCAGAATGAATTTGTCCGCTGATTAACGCCCGTAAAATATTGGCTTTGGCCTTGGGCGCAGCCGCTTGATCTCGTGTGATTTTATAGACCGGACACATACGCGTGGCAGTTGTCACAGTGGTGCATTTGGAACACCCGTGGCATTTTTCGATTTCCCGGCAGGCACCTTCCGGCCAGTTTAACAGGCGTGCTTTTAGCGGATGGCTGATATAATCAGGTCCGTAGCGCAAATTTTTTTTCATCTGGTCCGGATCATGGTGCGTGATAATTTCCGGATTTAACGTGCCGTGCGGATCCAGAAGCGCCTTGGTTTGGATAAACAAATCGTAAATCTTCGGGTATTGGCGCTTGATATAAGGGCTGCGCAATCGTCCGTCCCCATGTTCCCCTGAAACAGAGCCGTTCAGACCATGTACCAATTCATACAGTTCATCGGCAATGGTGCGCAACAGGGCGACATCGTGACGCGCTTTAAGGTTTAAAAGCGGGCGGGTGTGCAGCAGACCTTTGGCGATATGGCCATAAGTGACGAATTCCACATCATGGCGATTCATAATCAGATAAACGCCTTCAAAATATTCAACTAACCGGTCTGTCGGAACGGCGGCATCTTCAATCAGCGCAAGGATTTTTTTCTCACCTTTAAGTTTATAAAGGATCGGCACCGCCGCTTTACGCACCGCCCAGAAAGCGGTTTTTTCATCATCGGCAACCGCTGTATGCACGTTTTTCGTATAACCCCGTATTTGTAACAAATTACGGGCGGCCGCGGCCAGTTCAATACATTCCGATTGTTCAAACGCATCAAACTCAATCAAAAGAACATTATCCGTATTCGCAGGAATGGCTTTACGCAAACGGGCGTTTTGCGATCTTGCCAGCCGAAGCAGAGATTTATCCATCACTTCGATGCCGGATGGAGCCGAAGGCAAAATATCCTGAACAGCCCGGGCCGAGGCGACAATATCGTCCATATACGCCACTACCAAACTGTTATACGCCGGTTTGGGCAATAGCCTGAAAGTCAGTTGGGTGACAATTCCCAGTGTTCCTTCGGAACCGGCAAGCAGGCGATGGAGGTGCAATTTTCGATTGCACACCAGTTTTCTGAGATTGTAGCCGGCCGTGTTGAAACGTGTCGGAGGATATGCCTTTTGAATTTTATCCGCATCAGTCTTGTAAAGTTGAAACAACTTTTTTAAATTTGCGGACAATTGGTCATAAGCGGTGTCGGCTATGTGTGAAAGCGTCGTGATGGTCCCGTCACTGAAAACTATCTGGGCGTCGGCAATATAATCAGCTACATTGCCGTATTTAACCGAATGCGCGCCGCTGGCATTGGTGCCGTACATCCCGCCAAAAGTGGCGTATTCGCCGGAGGAAGGGTCGGGTGGGAAAAAAAGACCGTGTCCGGCAAGCGTTTTTTCCAATTCACCTAGACGAAATCCGGGTTGGCAAGTGAACAACTTTTCATCGACGTTCAGATAAATGAGGCGGTTCATGTATTTGCTGAAATCCAATACAATGCCATCACCGATGGCCGAACCGCATAAACCGCTGCCCGCGCCCCGTGAATGAATTGCCAGACCATGTTTTTGAGCAAAGCGGACCGTATTCAGAACATCATCAACGGTTCGGGGATAGACGACCGCTGCCGGCAATTTCTGAAAAATACTGCCATCAGTGGATAGCATAAGCTTAGGTAAAAGGTCGTCGAACATATCTCCGGCAATGCACTCCTGCAATTTTGGATATGCAGGATTTTTATGAATATTTTTAATTGTCAGCGTCATTTCTTGAAACTGTCCTGGTTAGTGTTTTTTGTTTTTTTAATTGGCATCCTTCATTTACCGGTTGACACTTACTCGACATTTAAAAAATATATAGTAAAATATTTTTTCAGAATTATAGTGTGAAACACATTCCGTCAACCTAAGATATAGTTTGAAATATATTTCGTTAACCTAAGGAGCGATAAAATGGATCTTGCAATGGCACTGAATAATTCAAATGCCACTCCCGACATGACAATGGATGCGTTTCAACCACATAAATTTTTACGCCTTGCCAGGTTATCCGCATATGATCGAATGATGATTGCTGTTGAAGCATATTATGCACAAATTCATAACATTTGGGGAGCTATAACTGACTTGGCAATATTTCACAAGGTTTCCAGCAGGGCAATTGCATGAAACTTTGGCATGAATTTTGATTGATAATGAATTTAATATGTTACTTTCGGCACCATCAAGCTTAACGTATCCAAATTATAAAATGACTATTCATAATCCATTGTATTTATTACAATTAAAATTTCATGCAATTGCCTTGAGGTTTCCAGAGAATTTATTTGCCGACAGCCAAGTATCAGTAGATCGAAAAGTTTTCTTTTAAGCCCTCTCAATGGGTTGTAGATACACAGAATCCGCTATCCTGTGCTTTCGCTCTGCCACCTGACGCAAAAAAGTAAGCATCAGTTTAAGAGGTGACAGATTATGAAATGGTATTTTTCCTCCTTTTCCAGGACAGCTAACGTATGTCCATATCAGCCAGACCTGTATATCCTGGATAATATAAGCTGTTCCCATGAACAGCAGTCTCACTGCCGGATTTCAGGAAGTCGTCGTAATGCGGTGTTGATTTTTAAGGCGATAACCGGTTTCAATGCCGAAACGCAGACTGTAAGCCTTCTGAATTCCTTTCAGACTCATCGGAGGCTTGTATACGGCATAGACTGGGTATTCAAGTCCGTGTTTTCCGTACCACCCTTTGCTGTAAACACAGACTGTCCATACTTCGAACGTGACTGTGCCGTATTTCTGACTGTGCATTGTATAAACGGTTTTATAGCCACCACCTCCTTTGAGCGGCCGTCGGGCACCGCCTTTTTTACCACGAATGATAACCGATGTCACGAACGGAATGTCCGGCGCTTTCAGCCCGCGTATGACAGGAACGTTGAAAAAATCCCTGTCGATGTAAAGACAGGTGATTATCAGATTCAGACCACTTATTTTATCTGAGAGGCGGGTGATAATCGAAACGAAGGTCTCATCATGCCGGACAGCGATTATCGCTATAGTGACCCGTTTATTCTTTCGGATAACGTAAACGGTAGCGTATGCATAGAAGGAACCGGTACCCGCCTCAGCCTGACCACTGACAATGTATGGCTCTTCCTCAGGATTCGGTCTGCCGTAATAAGGGGATAAGGTTCAGGTCTGTGGCGATGCTCTGTTCACCATTGACAATGCGAGGGGGTGGACGCCATAGGTGTTAAGCTAAGAGGTATCCTTTTTATATTCAAGATGTTATTCATAAATCTCATCCCGTATAGATAACAGTGATAATATTTTTTGTCAAAAAGCTGTACTTTTGTTTAATAATATGAAACCCATGATGTTGTTAAAAAACTGATTATTGAAAGGATAACATCATGGAAAAAAATGAAATTAAAGAAATATATTTTTCAAAAATTATAACTGAAGAAGAAGTGATGGAAGCGGCTGAATCAACAGGTTTTATACAACGAAAGGGCGGCAAAATTCATCCTTTTGATTTTATAACGGTTTTGATTTTTCGTTTAGCGACGTCAGTTCCCCCTTCTTTGCGGTTGATGACATCACTCCTGATGAAACCGGCAAGTCGTTCGGGCATACATCAAAAATTCACAGAAAGAGCGGTTTCGTTTCTTCAATGCTGTTTGCAAACTGTTATCGCAAAGCGGATTGCACAAAATCGAAACTGACCTGTTTCTGCGGAAATTTTGCAGAAATTCAATCGGGTCATTATTTCTGACAGTTCCAGCTGGGATGTTTCCGGTCAATTGAAAGAAATATACAAAAGTTCAGGCGGAAGCGCTTCGGATGCGAATTGCAAACCGCAGTTCGCTTATGATTATAAATCCGGTTCTATTATATTCAATAGTGTGTAATTCAAGGTCGTCGGTAATTGCATTTTCTTAGTGACAAAAGCTTAAAACTTTGCTAGCGTCTCCGTAAAAAAGATATTTTGAATCATAATAATACGGAGAAAATTATAATGCTGGAATGTTATCAGAATATGATTTGAGTGTAACCTTTTTCAGTTTTTTTAATATCCACTATCAAAGCCGCATGGATTTAACATTTATGCGGCTTTTTTTGTCAGTATGTCATTATAGTAATCATCTGCAATGCCCACGGATTTAAACATCCCGCCATAAAGCCTTATCCTTTCTGGCTTTATATGCCATTGCCAGTAAACATGCCAATCATCACCGGTGTAAACCGACCTTAAAAGAAGGGTCGATTCAGCTCCTTTTATCGACTGTCTGCGGCCGGTTCCCTCCATTCGGCCTTTTACGGTATGACCGCATGCAGATTCCACCACTCCGCCACCTATCGGAAATCCCGCTTTCAGATATTCATCATAACGCATATGCAGTCGATGATTCTCTGAATATCTGGTGACCTTTTCTATCGCATCCCGCTTGTTTTTACTTGGTTTTCGTTTTGTCAGCGTCTGTTTTAATCCCCCGATAACCCGTCCGACATCGCCTTGCAATATCGATAACAGCTTTTTATAGACCTGTTTCACCGTTTCAGGGACTTTTTCACCATATAGCGCATTACCCGCCACCCATAAATATTCCACAACATGGATAATATCCGGTACTCCGACATAATCTGTTCCTCTAAACGTTTTTGCTGTTAAATTCCACAATCCTGATGCTCCGTCCATAACCACAACCCATGGCCGATTATTATCAGGATTCCTTTTTCAGGCATCTTCCATAATGGCTTCGCAGCCTCCTGTTTACTCCTTTCAAGACTGGCTGTTCTACGAATATTCCAAGCTTCAGGAGGTTTCGGAACTATAACGTCGGCTTTTTTATCAGCTTCTTTTTCAGCCCTGACTCTTTCAGGATATATCTGATTTTCGGCTGTTTCATCAGGCGTACGTTCATTCTTATCAACCGTATAACTGACACCTGCCATGGCTGATTTTTTCTTAAGACGCCACTCTCCTTCACCCAGGCGCGCTTTTAATCAGGCGGCTTCCTTTTTTATAACCGGTACTCCTTTACCATCGAATTGAACTGCTTGAAGCACACCCTCACTATCAGATGACGGCAGCTCTTTTTCTTCATAAAACCGGTCATAATTTTTACCGCTTTTCTGATTCACAACTTCAAAACGGCAGAACTCACTTTCAATCCTGACAGCTTTGACAGCGTAATCACTGATTCTTTAAAACTGTCACGGATACTCAGTGTATCCATCCAATCCAGTGACAGATAGGAATAGCCGCGGTCAGGAAGATCCGCTAATACATCTAAAGGCATCACTCCGGGAACACCTTCACAATGATAATACGCACGCGGAACTTTTATTTCACCAAAAACAGAAAAATAACAGCGACTGCGCAACGCGCTTTCCATTTTTAACACAGTTCCATCTTCTAAAGATAATTCCCAGCCCACCTCCCCGGTTCCTTTTTCCGCAAAGTGACACGTCATCGCAGCTAATCCGATCTGCATTATTTTTGAAAAAATCTCTTTTTCCATATCATAGGCTTGTAATTCCTGCGCATCAGTTTCTACATATTTAAAAAGTTCTTGTAATTCTTTTTCACCGTTCATTATACACTGTTCTACTGAAAGTGCTTTCATTTTTCCATCCTTTGCTATAACATTTTTATTATTCCACATGTTTTAGCATATTGGAAGATATCTTGACAAGCACTATTTTAAAAAGTACTATATTTATAGTTGCTTATTATAGACTCAAAAAGGTTACACTCAAATGGTTTATAGTATTCCAATTTTGGTTTTTTGGGGCATAAAATTTGCGAGGGGCTGTAAAAACAGTGATTTAGAAAACCGTATGCGCTGAATTATGCATGATTTTGGTAAAGAATCTACCCCTGGAGGCAGGGCTGTTCAGTTCTATAAACAGTCACATATTAAATCACACTGCGTTATCGGTCGTCAGCGTATTACAATACAGCTTTCTCTCTCTAGCCTTGTGAAATGTAATATGTGACTGTCTGTACATAGCCCTTTCGTAATTTAGGACATTTTTAAGATTCATGCATTCGATACCGTTTTTTCTAAAAATATTGAGAGCAAAACTTCTTATAAAGGGTGTTAAAACAATTATATTAAATTCAAACAAAAACAGTTGTTTAAATTGTAAAAAGCCTATAAAATGAGGCCAAATTATTTTAAAAAAATAATAATAATTGGGTAGTGGTTTTTTTTTGACTGATAAAATTTCTCTCCTATAATATATAAAAAGGAGGAAAAATATATGATAAACATACCGTGTGGAAAATGCAGCGGCACTGATATATGCAAAAACGGGCTGACAAA
>JAUCGF010000045.1 GCA_030378005.1 Desulfococcaceae bacterium HSG9
AATTGAAACGATTATTTGATTTTTTAAATTTTTGCATAGCATTTTTCAAAAATGCTGCGAGAGTGGCGGAATTGGTAGACGCACCAGACTTAGGATCTGGCTCTGGCAACAGAATGGGAGTTCAAGTCTCCCCTCTCGCACCACCAAGATATCTAATATATATTTGGAGAAATTAACAGGACAGGAAAACCATGAAAGTTACTGTGGAAGATAAGAACACGGTAAAAAAAATTGTACATGTCGAGATGCCTGAAACTCAGGTTACCAAAGAACTGAATAAAGAGTTTAACAAACTTAAAAAAAACGCAAAGATAAAAGGGTTTCGTCCTGGCAAGGCCCCCAAATCTTTACTTGAACGTATGTATGGGAAAAGTGTGCGCGCTGATCTCACATTAAGATTGGTAAATGATACATACCAGGATGCGATTAAACAAAGTGCTTTGGCAATTATTGGCAGCCCGGAACTTGACCCCTCTGAACTGAAAGAAGGTGAACCTTTCTGTTATGATATCAAAGTGGAAATTCAGCCCCAGATCGGACATATTGATTTTAAAGGGCTGACGCTCGAAAAAACAGTACGCCAAGCCAGTGATGAAGAGGTTGACCTGCAAATAAAAATGTTGCAAAGCCGTATGGCGGAAACGGAAGCGGTTGAAGAAGAACGTGCGGTCGTCGAGCAAGACCTTATATTAATTGACTATGAAGGCTTTCGTAATGGCAAACCTATCCCTGAGTTAGAGAAAACCCAGAATATGCTATTTAAAGTAGGTGTCGGCGCTATCACCAAAGAGTTTGATGAGCAGGTGATCGGAATGCGTAAAGAGGATAGCAAAGACATTACGGTCACTTTTCCTAAAGATTATCAAAACACGGCGCTGGCTGATACAACGGTTCGGTTTCATGTGGTATTAAATGAAATCCGTAAAGAAATTTTGCCTGAAATAAATGATGAGTGGGCGAGCAAAGCCGGGCCTTTCAAAACACTGGCGCAATTAAAAGAAAACATCCGTACCAATATCGACAAGGGATATGCACAACATACCGAACGGGAACTGTATGAACTGATTTACACACAGCTTCTGGAACGAACCTCTTTTGATGTTCCGGACGCTTATGTCCGATTCCAACTTGATGCCTATATCGAAGAATTTAAAGCCAGTCTGACTCAGAACAATAAAACCATGGAGAGTGAAGGACTGACCCAGGAGATACTTGAACAAAAGTATTCTGATATGGCTCGAAATGAGACACGGCGTTATCTTCTGATGAATCAGATTATTCAGCAGGAAAAACTGGAACTTTCGGATGAAGACCTCGAAAAGGAGTTGGATGAAATATCCGGCGATTCAGAGGAAGCCCGTGAACAAATTAAGAAATTTTACGATGAAAACCCGGAGCGGTTGGATGTTTTTAAGCAAACCGTAATTCAGAAGCAGGCCATCCAATTAATTCAAGATAGCAATTCAGTAACAGTTGTCCCATCCGATCTGACGGATACGGAGTCTGCCGCGACGGCTCCGGCGCAGTCATAAAAAATAAGGAGTTTATTATGCCGATAGTGCCAATGGTAATTGAACAAAGCAGCCGGGGAGAGCGTGCTTATGATATTTATTCCCGTCTTTTAAAAGACCGCATTCTGTTCTTAGGTTCCGCTATGAATGATGAAATTGCCAATCTTATCATCGCTCAACTGCTTTTTTTAGAATCCGAAGACCCGGATAAAGACATCAATTTCTATATTAATTCACCAGGCGGCGTGGTTACTGCCGGATTGGCCGTGTATGACACCATGCAGTATATCAAACCGGACATCGCTTGTGTATGTATCGGCCAGGCCGCAAGTATGGGCGCAGTTCTTCTGGCCGCCGGTACTAAAGGTAAACGTTATGCCCTGCCTCACTCAAGAATCCTGATTCATCAACCTCTGGGCGGTGCGCAGGGACAAGCATCTGACATCGCGATTCAAGCCAAAGAAATTCTACGTATGCGCGAAACGCTGAATCAGATTTTGGCTGACCATACAGGCAAAGAACTGGAAGAAATCGAGGTTGACACGGATCGTGATTTTTTTATGTCCGGTAAAGATGCCCAAGCGTATGGTATCATTGATCATGTGATGGCCAGCAGAGATGACATTGAAGAAGCGGAATTGACGGAGACCTAAGAATGGCTAAAAAGGATAATGATAATGACAATCTTTTTTGCTCTTTTTGCGGCAAGAATCAAAGAGAAGTTAAAAAGTTAATTGCCGGCCCGGCCGTATATATCTGTGATGAGTGCATTGAATTGTGCGGTGAAATCATCGGAGAAAATGGCGAAGAACATGAAAATATTCAGGAACAATCCCTTATCCCCAAGAGGATTAAGCGAAAACTGGATGATTATGTTGTGGAGCAGGATTATGCTAAAAAAATTCTGTCCGTAGCTGTGCATAACCATTACAAACGCTTGGACACAACCGTTAATACCGGAGATGTGGAAATCCAGAAAAGCAACATTTTGCTAATCGGCCCCACAGGATGCGGCAAGACTTTGTTAGCCCAGACTTTGGCGCGTTTTCTGAATGTACCGTTTTCGATTGCTGATGCCACCAGTCTGACAGAAGCGGGTTATGTGGGCGAAGATGTGGAAAATATTATCCTGTCTTTGTTGCAAAATGCCGATTATGACGTGGAAAAAACCCGGCGCGGTATTATTTATATTGATGAGATTGACAAAATTGCCGGCAAATCGGAAAATCCGTCCATTACGCGTGATGTTTCCGGCGAGGGTGTGCAGCAGGCGCTTTTAAAAATTATTGAAGGCACCACCGCCAGTGTCCCGCCCAAAGGAGGCCGCAAGCATCCTCAGCAGGACTTTGTCAAAGTTGATACATCCAATATTCTTTTTATTTGCGGGGGCACTTTTAACGGACTGGATAAAGTGATCACCAGACGGCTCGGTTCCAAATCAATGGGCTTCGGTGCCGAAGTTGCCAGTAAGGATGACCGCAATATCGGTGAAATCCTCAAAGAACTTCAACCCGAAGACCTGATTAAATTCGGGTTAATTCCTGAATTTCTGGGACGTTTGCCAGTCACCGCCACTTTGGATGAATTAAACGAAGAATCACTTATCCGAATATTACAAGAACCTAAGAATGCGCTGGTCAAACAGTTCAAGAAATTATTCGAGTTTGAAGGGGTTAATCTGCGTTTTACCGACAGTGCGCTGGCAAGTATCGCTAAAGAAGCGGTCAAACGCAAAGCCGGTGCGCGCGGATTAAGAGCGGTTCTTGAAAAAAGCATGACCGATATCATGTATGAAATTCCTTCAATTCCAAATGTTAAGGAATGTGTTATCGGCGAGGAGGTCATTTTAAACAATGAAACTCCGATTTTACTGTATGAACAGGAAAAAAAATTAGCCTGAAAACCTAATGGTTTGCTAAAAACTTGTACCGTAATCTTTCAGATTGCGTCTTCTCTGACGCAATCTGAAAGATCACAACATACCCATTACAACCAACCCCGTGCCAAAATCAACAGAATATATATTAAGAGTGTGAGGCCGATATGATAAAATTTCCAAAAATATCAAGACATAGTAAAACCGATTCTCAGAGTTTATTGCTTCCGCTGTTGCCGCTTAGAGATATTGTGGTTTTCCCCCACATGGTGGTTCCGCTTTTTGTCGGGCGCGACAAATCCGTCAGTGCCCTTGCGGAAGCCATGAATACGGATAAGCGCGTGTTTTTAGCGACCCAAAAAAAAGCCGGACTTGACAACCCCCAACAAAACGATATCAGCATAAACGGAACTATCGGAAAAGTGCTGCAATTGTTGCGCCTTCCTGATGGAACGGTCAAAGCTCTGGTGGAGGGCAAGCAGCGTGGGTGTGTCACACGTTACATTCAAAATGAAGGTTTCTTTCAGGTGGAAGTGGAACCTCTAATTGAGATGGAAATTACCAAACCGGCCGCGCTTGCTCTTATGCGCACCATCATTGAACTGTTCGGAAAATATGCCAAATATAACCAAAATATCAGTGATGATCTGGTTAATAAAATGGCGTCTGTCAATGATGCTTCACAGTTAGCTGACTCAATTGCGGTTCATTTTCCTTTTAAGGTGGAAGATAAGCAGCAGTTGCTGGAAATGCCTGATTTGAATGAAAGACTTGAACTGCTCCTTGACTTGATGCGCATTGAACTTGAAATCGCCGAAATGGACATCAATATCAAGAAAAATGTCAAGAAGCGGATGGATAAAACGCAGAAAGAATATTATCTGAATGAACAGATGCGGGCGATTAAAAAAGAGATGGGCACTGAAGAAAATCCTTCGGACGATCTCAAAGACCTTGAAAAGCAGATCGAAGAAAAGAAAATGTCCGCAGAGGCCATGGAAAAGGCCAGGCAAGAGTTTCGCAAACTTAAAATGATGCCCCCCATGTCGGCCGAATCATCGGTGGTGCGTAACTATATTGAATGGATGCTGGACCTTCCCTGGTTCGACATCAGCGAAGTCAATAAAGATATTGCCAAAGCCGAAACAATTCTTGATGAAGACCATTACGGTTTGAAAAAACCCAAAGAGCGCATCCTCGAATATCTTGCAGTGCAGCTATTGGTCAAAAAAGTGCGCGGCCCGATTCTTTGCTTTGTCGGCCCGCCGGGTGTTGGTAAAACATCGCTGGCCCGCTCAATTGCCCGTGCCACCGGACGTGAATATATTCGTCTGTCACTCGGAGGTGTACGTGATGAAGCTGAAATCCGCGGCCATCGCCGCACCTATCTCGGTTCCATGCCCGGAAAAATTATCCAGTCCTTAAAAAAAGCCGGTGTGAATAACCCGGTGTATTGCCTGGATGAAGTTGATAAAATGAGTATGGATTTCAGGGGAGACCCTTCATCGGCGTTGCTTGAAGTACTTGACCCTGAGCAGAATAACACCTTTAACGATCACTATATGGATGTTGACTATGATCTGTCTGATATTTTATTCGTTACCACGGCCAACACATTGGATATTCCGTATGCGTTGAAAGATCGCATGGAAATTATTCGCCTGGCCGGTTATGCCGAATATGAAAAATATCAGATTGCCAAACAGTTTCTGATTCCCAAACAGATCAAAGCCAACGGATTGGAAGACCACAACCTTCAATTTTCCAAAAATTCAGTTCTGATGATTATTCAGCGATATACACGCGAAGCCGGTGTGCGCAATCTTGAACGTGAAATCGCTTCAATTTGTCGTAAAATTGCGCGTGAGGTGGTCAAGAAACAATCAGACAAGGAACACTCAAGCACGGATCAGGAAGTCAAAGAACAAGAGGATACAAAAACCGAATCGGTCTATCGAATTACCGCCAGTTCAATCCCTAAATATCTGGATATTCCCAAATTTAAACACGGCGAGATTGAAGCGCAAGATCAGATTGGATTAGTAACCGGTCTTGCCTGGACTCAGGTAGGAGGCGAGTTGCTAAGTGTGGAAACCCTTATTATGCCGGGTAAAGGAAAACAAATCTTAACCGGTAAACTGGGAGATGTGATGAAAGAATCCGCTCAGGCGGCTTTCAGCTATATCCGTTCGAGGTCCGGCGACTTGATGCTTGAAGATGAGTTTTATGAAAAATATGACGTTCATATCCATGTTCCGGAAGGTGCCATACCCAAAGACGGGCCTTCTGCCGGCATTTCTATGTGTACATCATTAGTGTCATCCTTGACCCAACGACCTGTATGCCGCGATGTTGCCATGACCGGCGAAATAACCTTACGCGGGCGCGTCCTTCAAGTGGGCGGATTGAAAGAAAAGATTTTAGCCGCTCACCGTGGCGGTATCCAAAAAATAATTATCCCCAAAGATAATGAAAAAGACCTGAAAGACATTCCTGCCAGCGTTGCCAAACAGATTAAATTTATTCCCGTGGAACACATGGATGAGGTGCTTGGCCATGCGCTCATAGTTGATGAAGGCAGCACCCTTTTTAGAAAAAGTGACGTTGCTTTTGAAATGCCATCCGTTGATTCTGCCGGCCAGCAGCCTTTAATGCAATGATAAGTTTTAAGTGTTAAGTTACAAGTTTTAAGTTATACTCAGTAGATGGAAAATGCCTGAAAATACGGTATGGAGCGCAAAAATTAAGCATAGCGGTTTTTTGCCGGAACCTGAATCAACAAGCTTTTCCAGTGCCGGATGCAAAAAACCGCTATGCTTAATTTTTGCGCTCTTGGATTTTCCATCTACTGATACTCTCAAAGATCATAATCAGTGATTTTTTTATGCGGGTTTCAGTAATGCGCCCTACAATATAGTTAACATTTTGTCCCGTTAGGGACGTAATATCTATAGAAAGCAAACCCATTAATGTGGCAAGTCCCGTAGGGACGAAATATAAATCAGATGCCCCTTGCAGAAATAAAAAGTGTTAAACAGAAGCAACCATTTTTAGTCGCTCACCGAGGATCTTCACAGGATGCGCCGGAAAACACCCTTCCGGCGTTTGAATTGGCATGGCAGCAAGGCGCTGATGCGATTGAAGGCGATTTTCATCTCACACGCGATGGCGAAATTGTTTGTGTTCATGATGAAATAATACGCCAAGGCATTCATACCCAAAAAATTGTGCAAGATTCGGACCTGGATGAACTCAAACTGCTTGATGTCGGCTCCCGATTTGGAAAACGATGGAAGCACGTCAGAATACCGACGATTGCCGAAGTTTTTCAAACGATTCCGCAAGGTAAAAAAATATATATTGAGATTAAATGCGGTCCCCTTATTTTGCCTAAATTATTTGAAGAATTGGACAAATCCGGCCTAACTCAGGGCCAAGCGATCATTATTTCATTTAATGCCGAGGTCATTTACCAAATGAAACGTCATGCACCTGACATCAAAGCGTTTTTTTTATCCAATTTTAAGAAAGATCGGCAAACCGGTCAATTTAAGCCAACGGTAGAAGAAGTACTCAAGATTTTGCAACGCACACATGCGGATGGCTTTAGCTCTAAGGCGCATAAAGCGGCGGATGAAACTTTTATCAATCGGATTCTTGATAACGGGTATGAATATCATGTCTGGACAATAGACAAGGTTAAAACAGCTACAAGATTTATCAGGATGGGTGCCATGTCTGTAACAACCAATGTTCCCGGATATTTACGAAAGGAATTGCACAAATAGTCTTTCATATTTAAGTATGAACGAATATCGGCTAACAATCAGGTCCTCATAAAGAAGTTTGAACCACTAATAAATCATTCGCGTTTATTAGTGGTTGAAATCCTTTAAAAAATGTAAACTATTTCAGTCTAAACCAAAAACAAAATATTATTACGCAACATTAATTTAAGAGAAAGGAAAATTATGCCAGGTACAAATGAAACCATTGATTTTATTGTTGACCAAACATCGCTCTACCGTGAAGAAGGTTTTACAGATATTCAGGTGGCGTCCGTAAGACGCCTTGTTCCGGTATTTCCAAATGGGGAGGAAGACACCAGCCGCGCCCCTATTTTTATCGGAAGCTCCCAATTGATGAGTCCTCAAGGGCCGCTTCCGCTTCAAGCCAAACTGGAGGCCAACAATTTGAGTGAGGCGTGGGATATTTTTCCTCAAGCAATGCAAAAAGCCATGGCCGAAATGGTTAAAGAATTGGAAAAAATGAACGCCGAACAAAAGAAAGAAGAAGAGTCGCGTATTATCGTCCCAGGCAGTTAGCAAACCGTTAGTGCGTTACGGCTGACGCCTAACGCACCCTACAATCTAACAAGTTATGCAATAACTTGAAACTTAATAACGGTTCATTACAGGTGCCTGCTGTGCGATATTGCCTGTCAATTCGGTTATCCGAGGAACTGTTCGAGTTGATTCAGCATTTTCCCAATCTAAAGCCGCTTTATTCTTTTCATAAAACCATGCCGGTTCATAGCAATAATCGTTCGCCAATTTTTTTTCTTCCCGTTTCAGACTGATATAAAGGTAAAGCCCGATCACCGGTGTAACGATACGGGTCTTTAAACCAAACTCGCGGTAGATATCGCCAAGCAACGTTTTCATCTTCCGGGCCAGAGGTTTATTCTGACGAAAGTTTTTAGCCATCGCCCAAACAGCACCCGCATAAGTTGTTCTGATCGGCATCGTTTCCCTGCGATAGCGCTCACGAATGCGTTTATCCGCGCAGTTTTTATATTTTTGCCAGCCCTTTAGCAGGGTTTGAATCAATCGCGCCAAACTGGGACCGTTCACATCAAAATCACGCTGAAAAGCATTCAGAATGAATTGCTCCTCCTGGCCGTCAGCAATATGTTTATGCCTGTAATTGAAACGATATTGCCCATGGGCGTCGGCTGTCGAAAATTCGGCTTCATCATAAAGGCTGCCGTCTTTTTTGTGCTTTTCATACAGCGGCGTTCCCGGATTGGGCGTGTAAAGCATAAACTGATGGAAAACGGTGTTATGGCTGATAGCGTAATCAATAATCTTGTCAATATTTGCGGCGGTATGGTCTTCCATACCGATAATCGACGAGCCGAGAACACGAATTCCCTCATCTTGTAATGACCGCACCAACTCATGCGTATCAACATCGTTTAATTTACGATATTGACTCGCTTCACCTTCAAGCCCCATCCAAACCCAGGATATGCCCAAGCCGATCAACTGCTCCATAGTGTAAGAACGAATCACCCGTGCGGAACTGAATACAAACAACGCCCAGCTTTTATTACCGGCCTCCATCAATTCGAGCAATCGTAACGCTCTTTTACGGTGCAATAAAAAATTTTCATCCATAATGAAAAATGATTGCACTTTGAGTCTTTTTTCAATGTCCAGCATAACTGTGTAAAGTTCATCACCGGTTTCATAAAAATTGATGAAATTGCCTTTGCCGCCGAACAGGGAGGATGTCGAACAAAAATTACACCCCACCGGACAGCCTACCGAAGGAATTAAAATCGCAGCGGTGTCCCCGGGTTTTTCCCTCAAGGTATGCCCTAATATACGCGTATCATGGGCAGAATAGGTTAAAGGATGGGTGACAGGCGCGTCTGTATCATCGCCGAGAAATTCTCTGAACCACTTTATTCCATCACCTTTGACAATATAATCCGCATCAATGGTTTCCTCAAGTCCTCCTTTATTGGCGATATGTCCGCCAATGACGATGGTTGCATGAGGGAGATATTGCCGGACAAGCGCGCACATTTTTTTGACTTTGCCGATATTGACTGTAATAGCGCTGATACCGACAATATCGTATTTTTTTTCTTGCAGCTCTTCAATAAAGCGATCAAGGGTGGGAAAATCCAGAAGATAGCACGGGGCTTTTATGTTGGCCTGCATCATCATCAAGCCGAATGACCTGTGAAACATCCGAAGTGAAAAAGCGCCTTGCACCCTTGTCACCTGATTGTGATACAGTTCCATCGGATTGATACGACGACTGCCATACGCATCATCCTGAGAGTATGGGCCGAATACACCAGATAACAAAATTTTGGCGCGTGTTTTTAGCGGATGAACTGGTTTAGGCTTATCCATTTTTTAGCTCCTTTAATTAAATGTCAGAACATATCCGGAAAAATTGATCTGTTTCCTTGTCAATATGTGTATTCGATTAATGGATAAGCCTAAGGGCGGCAAGACAATTCAGCGGTTTTACATTTGTTTTACATAGCGGTATTAAAACGGCCGAATTCCCCTCTGGTTCCCATGCTTTGCGTGGGAACTTTTGTGCGCCGATTGTCGTCAGACCTGGCGTAGTGCATTCCCACGCGAAGCATGGGAACGAGGCCGTGGGGGAGTGAACGGTTACACAACGGCATTAAAACGACCGAATTTCCCTCTGGTTCCCATGCTTTGCGTGGGAACCTTTGTGCGCCGATTATCGTCAGACCTGGCGTAGTGCATTCCCACGCGAAGCATGGGAACGAGGCCGTGGGGAGTGAACGGTTACACAACGGCATTAAAACGACTGAATTCCCCTCTGGTTCCCATGCTTTGCGTGAGAACCTTTGTGCGCCGATTATCGTCAGACCTGGCGTAGTGCATTCCCACGCGAAGCATGGGAACGAGGCCATGGGGGAGTGAACGGTTACACAACGGCATTAAAACGACCGAATTCCCCTCTGGTTCCCATGCTTTGCGTGGGAACCTTTGTGCGCCGATTATCGTCAGACCTGGCGTAGTGCATTCCCACGCGAAGCATGGGAACGAGGCCGTGGGGGAGTGAACGGTTACATAACGGCACTAAAACGACCGAATTTACTGATTTGTTATCCGCATTATGTCCAAAAAAGGGCTACCAACATAAAGCGGGACACTTTATTACAAAAACGTAAGAGGCTGACAGGATAAAATATTTGACAAACTTTTGCAACTATGATTTTCTTTTCTTTATTTTTGTTGAAAATAAGGAGAATA
>JAUCGF010000046.1 GCA_030378005.1 Desulfococcaceae bacterium HSG9
TAGCCAAAACGGGTCAGGTTTATGATTTTCCAACCTGATAATCGGACATTCCCAATTCATTTTTGTAACCTTGAAAAGCGCACTCTATCCGGTGGTGTTGAGTTTGCTATAATCAGCGGATGGAAACTTTCATATCGAATTATTTTTGATACAACGCAAAGTAAGTGACCGGAATGACGACTAATGTAAACAGAGTGGATGCCAGCAGCCCGAAAATCAAGCACCAGGCCAGACCTGAAAACACGGGATCAAATGTAATGGGCATAGCGCCCAGCGCGGTGGTTGCGGCGGTGAGCAGAATCGGGCGCATGCGGATGGCGCCGCTTTGCAAAATCGCTTCTTTAAAGGGTGTGCCTTGCTGCACCGCTTCCTGAATAAATTCAATCAAAATCAACGAATTGCGAATGACGATACCCCCTAAGGCGATCATGCCGATCATACTGGTGGCAGTGAAAAAGACCGGATTGCCAAACCCGCCTACGGTTTCGCCTGTGATAACATTAAGCAGCCAAAAACCGGGCATGGCTCCGATCAGGGTGAGCGGAATGGCCATCATAATTAAAACCGGCATAAAAAACGAATTGGTGGTGACAATTAACAAAATGTAGATTCCCACCATGGCGGCGGCAAAAGCGATACCCATATCCCGAAACACCCGCAGCGTGATTTTCCATTCTCCTTCACCGGCCCATTCGACACGTATTCCGGAAGGCAACGGATTTTCTTTGAGCCTTTTCTGCATGTCCAAAACCGCTTCAGCCGGCGCCCGCCCGGCCATTTCACCGGTCACATACACCACTCGTTCCAAATTTTTATGATATATCGGCTGTGCTTCAGGAACGCGCGCTATATGAATCAACTCGGCCAGCGGAACGATTTCACCGGAAGCGCCTTTAATCGGTATTTGGGTCAAAGAGGCCAGGCTTGAACGTTGCGTGCGCGGCAGAATGATTTTAATCAAAAGCGGTGTGCGTTCTCCGGTAGTATGCACCGTAGCGCCAATCGAACCGGTCAACGCCGTTTTTAATGTTTGTGTAATTGTTGTGGCGCTAATGCCGTGAAGCGCGGCTTTTTCCTTATCTATGATAAAATCGATCCGTTCACGGGATGCTTCTGTGGTATCATCAATGTCAACAACAAACGGTTCGTCCGCCATCAGTTTTTTCAATCGCCCGGCAGCATCGATCAATTCACTGTATGATTTATCAGGGTCGCCATATACCTCTTCGACCAGCGTGGCCATAACCGGCGGGCCTGGCGGCAGTTCGACAATTTTAACATCCGCATGATGAGCCAGGGCGATTTTTTCCAAATCCTTTCTTAATCGTAAAACAATCGCATGACTTTGCTGCTGACGAACCGCTTTATCGGCCAGGTTGATACGAATATCTGCCAGATGCCCGCCTTTTCGGAGGTAATAGTGACGCACCAGTCCGTTAAAATCAATTGCCGAGGAACTCCCGACGTATGAAACAAAATTGGTGACTTCGGGAACCGTGCGCAGGTAATCTTCAAAGGCCAAAACAACGACGTTGGTGGCTTCCAGGGTTGTGCCTTCGGGCATGTCTGCAATGATCTGAAATTCATTTTTATTGTCAAACGGCAACAGTTTCAGTGGCACCAGGCGAGCCAGCGCGAGATAGACCGCTGCGCCCATGAGCATCAGCACCACCAGCATCAGCAGCCAGCGGTTGATACGGAAATTGAGAAAAGGCGCTACAATTTTGCGGTATATGCGTGTGATCAACGTGGAAGAAGGTTTTTCCTGAGAGGATGAATTTCCAGAAGGCTCCGCAGAAGCGCGTTTTTTTAATAACAGATAGGAAAGCCAGGGAACAATGGTCAGAGCGCAGCCCGTTGAAAAAATAACGGTGATGGGAACATTGGAGGCCATGGGTGCCATATAGGGGCCCATCATCCCGGTAATAAAAAAGAGCGGCGTAAAACTGATAATGATGGCAATCGTGGACATAATCACCGGAGGCAGCACTTCCTGCACGGCGAAAAGGGTCGCATGAAGCGGTTTGTATTTTTTCCGTTGGATATGACGCTGGATATTATCCACATTGGTGATGGGATCATCCACAACCAGCCCTAACGAAAGAATCAAGGCAAACAGGGTCACGCGGTTAATGGTGTAGCCCAATAAAAAATTAACGAACAGCGCCAGTGAAAAGCTGATCGGAACGGCAACGGCGACTACCAGCGCTTCACGCCATCCGAGGGTGAGTGCCAACAGAATAACAACCGAAATAATCGCAAAGGTCAAAGAACTTAACAGTCCGTCAACTTTTTCCTGGGCGGTTTGGCCATAATTGCGCGTAATTTCAATATGAACATCATCCGGAATGACCGTTTTTTGCAGCACGTCCAGTTGGGCCAGAATTTTTTCAGATACGGTGACCGCATTGGTCCCTTTCTTTTTTGCGAGCGCCAGGGTAACAGCCGGAAATGTCAGCGGCTGATCTTTTAATTGATGGGTCTGACGATAATAATGTGAATAGCCGATGCGGGAATAAGTGTCAGCCTCTTGCGGGCCATCAATAATTGTAGCAATATCGCGTAAATATATCGGACGACCGTGTTGCACTCCGACCACCAGTGCGGCCACTTCATCCACGGAGGTCAAAAAGGAGTGACTGCTGACGGTGTAAGCCGTATCAGCGCGAATCATGCCGTCAGTCGTCACCGATGCATCCGCGCCTTTAAGAGCGTTTTGCACCTCCTGAAAAGAGATGCTCAATGAGGCCATTTTTTCAGGCAAAAGCTCCACGCGCACTTCCCGTTTGCGCCCACCGATAATTTCGGTACGGGAAATATCCGTTACTTTAGACAAACGCGCCAGCACCTCTTCACCGATACGATGAAGCTCATGGTCGTTATAACGCTCTGAAAACAGAGTTAAATTCACAATAGGCACATCATCGATCTCCACCGGCTTGACCACCCAGCCCTTGACGATAGGCGGCGCGCGGTCAATGTTCATAGCGATCTTATTGTGAAGTTTTAAAACAGAATCTTCACGATCTTCGCCCACGAAAAAACGCACGATGATAAGGGCTTTATCTTGGCTGGAGATGGAATAAACGTATTCAACGCCGTCAATTTGCCATAACAACTGCTCTAATGGAGTCGCCACCAGTTTTTCAACTTCCTCGGGCGATGATCCCGGTGCAGATACCATCACATCAGCCATGGGAACCACAATTTGCGGCTCCTCTTCGCGAGGCGTGACCAGCACAGCGGAGATTCCCAGACATAAGGAAAGGATGATCAGAATGATCGACATTTGAGAGGTGATAAATTTATGGACGATTCCGACGATAAAACCTTTTGGTGAATATTCTTGTGTTGTCATAGCAGATTTCCGGTTCGTGGTTTATCATTTAGAGGCTACGGATTTTCAATTGAGGGGTTCAATATCCTATCGTTTCATTCCCGGACAAACCCGACAACACTTCCACCTTATCGCCGAAATGCTTGCCGGTCTTGATAAACTGCGAACGCCAGCGGTTGTTATTGTCCTGCACTGCGACCAACTCCAATTGGCCGACATGGCGCACCGTTTCGCGTGGAATCATGACCACTTCCAGTTCTTGAACCGGAATCAGCAGTTTGCCAAACATACCGGGAAATAACCCTTCAATCGGCGGCAGGGTGGCTTTTACCAGAAAAGTGCGTGTTTGGGGGTCTGCATACGGAATGATTTCATCGACCGTCGCTGTGGTGGTAGTGTTCAAGGTGGTGATTACCGCTTTCAGTTCGGTTCCTTGTTTGACTTGTTTGATCAACCCCTCGCGCACATAAGCTTCCAAACGTAAAGCGCCGGCGGTTTGCAGGATTAATAACGGTTTGCCTGGAAGCGCCAAGTCGCCCTGTTCAACCTGGCGTTTTAAGACTTCACCGGATTCAGGCGCTTTGATTTGGGTGTATTCTAATGCAATTCGGGTTTCTTTAACCACTTCCTCGGCTTGGCGAATTTGGGATTGAGCGCCGGTTTGAGCTTCGCGAGCGCGTTTGACTTCCGCTTTTGCCTGTAAAAAAGCAGATTTGGCACGTTCAAGTTTCTGAGCCGTGGCGGCCTGTGATTTAAAATAGGTTTGAACACGCTTGTAGTCGGATTCGGCCTGGTTGAATTTGGCTTTAGCCGCAATCACCGCCTGTTGGGACTGTTTTTTACCGGCAATCGCGGTTTTCAAAGCTTGACGCGCCTGATCCAAACGTGAATTTGGCTGGCGGCTATCCAGAACAATCAGCACCTGCCCCTTAGTGACTTTACTGCCCGGTCTCACATTTATTTTGACAACTTTGGCCGTAATCAGAGATTCAATCCGGGTTTCGGTGCGCGGCCGCACGGTTCCCACAGCCTTATACCATTCAGTGATTGTTTCTTTGACTGCCTGCGCCTGCTTTTTAGGAATAGGAGCGTTTGCGCTTGAAGGGTTTGCAATTTTAGCGGGTTTTATCAGCGGTTTGGAAAAATAGTGAAACGCCCCAAAAGCTATCAGAACGCCTCCTGCCAGAACTGAAATAGTGACTATGATTGTTTTTTTCATTTTAAAACATTCCTAATGATTATCATTTAGCGTTGGAAGTTTGATTTCATCCTTATCAGACGACTCCCAGCTTTTTAAGGATATCTTCCATCAAGCACCATTTGGTAAAAGCTGATTGAAGAAGATTCAACCCCACAAATGCTGTAAAAAAATGCCAATATGGATGGTGCAAATAGCCCAATGTTAATGTTATCAGAATAACAATTCCTGCAATTGCCCTGATATATTGTTCCATTTTCATTCGATTCCTCCTTTACGAAACGATTTAAAAAATTGTTTTGTAAATATAAAAAGCAGGTGCCATTTTCAGTTAATTATTGAGCAACACCCCAGAAACCGATTGCTCTTTGAATCTCTGCAAGTGCTTTTTCGCGATCATAAAAAGCGGCGGTTTTATGCGTGCGCGCCCGACTCAGGGCAAGTTCGGATTCGAGATAGCGCGTAATTCCCACGGATCCGCCTTCATACTGTTTTTTGACTAATTGTAAAGATTCTTCAGCCATGGCAACACTTTTTTCAGTCACTTGCATCCGTGCAAGCACTTCATCCATCTTTAAATAGGCATTTTTAACATCGGATTTAATCGCCAAAATAGTTTTACGGTCGGCAGACATCATCTCTTCTAACACAGCCAAGCTTTTGGCTTGGGTGTTGCGCGTACTGAATCCAGTGAAGATATCCCAATTTAGCATCACCGCAGCGGTCCAATTATTCCGGGTAATGCTATAAGACAGATTCGGATCATCTAAATAGTAGCGGGCAGACAGGTCAACGCGGGGCAAGTATCCGGAATGCGCCAAATCCATGGCCATGCGCGATTGCAGTAACTGTTCGCGAACTTTTTTTAATTCGGGTCGATGTTCCAGAGCATAAACGGCACCATCATTGTAATTTTGCGGAAATTCAGCCGTCTGACCAGCCACATCAGTCAGTTCTATCGGTGTGTCCGGGTCCAACCCCATGACTTTGGCCAGTCCGGCCAATGCGGCTTTCAAATTGCTTTGGCTGCGAACCAAGTTTTCACGCGCATTGGCCAGCCGCACCTCCAAAGAAAGAATATCTGATTTCAACACACCGCCGGCTTCAAATCGGACTCGCATAATACGCAATTGAGTTTCAACGGTGGCGACCGATTTTTTGGCGATACGGATAAAATCACGAGCGGCTTGGGCACTGTAATAAATGCCGATCACGGTTGATACTAACCGGTTGTCAACGCTTTGGCGCTCTGACTTGGAAATAGTGACTTTTTTTTCAGCAATCTTATAACTTAGGGTATCTTTCCCGCCATTATACAGATTAATATCCGCTTTAACGCCAGTTTCGTGGTTTTGAAACCATCCCGGATCATTAAAATCAGTATCCGGCGGCAGTTTTCTTTGATCAATGGTTTTAAAGAGATAGGCGGAGGGCGCATCTCCCTGGGTGTATTGGGTATAAAATTTTACAGACGGATAAAAAGGGGCGCGCGCAAGCTGCATTAAAGCCTGAGCTTGGTGGATGCGGGCGGCAGCCATGTTGCTGTCCGGATTATTTGCCCTGGCGATTTCAACAACTTTTTTCAAACTTAACGGTTGATCTGTTGAACAAGGCGCGGAACTATCTGATGTTGCAGATTTTTCTTTATAGTTGCAGGCCAGATGAGCATACTCTTTGTACGTATTCTGATACGTGTATTTATCGGTATTGTAAAAATACCTCTCCGTGGCACGACAACTGGCAAATACAAAAAGAATTAAAAAACAGGTTAAAAGGCGTAACATCAAGGTCAAAAATTTTTTTTTCATATTCGATACATCTCCTTTGCAAGCCTTTGGTATAGTAATTCAATTTGGGTTTTTCTGAAATAAAGGAGTGCAAACTTCGGTTTGCGTATTCCATCACAAAAAACCAAAATCAGGATATCATGGAGATTCCCTGATAAAGATTACTATTACCAATCCGGCAATTCATGAAAAGTGGCCATAATCACGGTTTTTTGTTCCCATGACACCATTGCAGCAGACAGATCAAGCAGGCACACCATGCCATCAGGACGAAAAAATTCCTGTTTAAAAGCACCGCCAAAAAATTGAGGTTCTTCAGGTAGGAAGTCATCCGAAGATTGTAGCATTGGCGGAAAAAGAATCGAAAAATGCTGTCCGATCAAATCCTCTTCATCATAACCCAAAACATCAGCAACAGCTGGATTCACAGCCATCACCTCGCCGTTTGTAGCATTGATGACCATAATAGCATCCTGGGTCGAATTGAAAAGCGATCTGAAATTGATTTTATACTCTTCCAACTCCAGATTGGCTCGTTTCAGATTACTATTTTCCTTCTCCAGTACTTGAATTTGTTGTTCTAATTCCTCATAGCTTGGTTTTTCTGACATAAACTTATCCCTCGCACGAAACCCGATTGAATTTGTATTTTAACGGGCGTTTTTTTGTAGCCGCGACCTATACGCAAAGCTGTATTATTGTAGTGTTATTCAGATAATTAATTATCAATGGAAAGTGCCTGAAAACACGGCATGGAGCGCAAAAACTAAGCGAAGCGGTTTTTTGCCGGAGCCTGAATCTGCAAGCCTTTTCCAGCTTCCAGCGCCGGATGTAAAAAATCGCTATGCTTAATTTTTGCGATTCTGAACTTTCCATCTACTGATTATATATGATTTCATTGTATTTTGTCAATCCATACAATCAGGAATTGGGTAATTGATCGTCACATTACAAAATAAAGAGGCTTTGAATACCTCACGATTCATATTTGTCCTCTTAATTTGGCCCAAAGCAACCCTAGATATTCATGCCAGGCTCTTCCGGTTTTATATAACTCGCCAGGGCTCGGCAAAAAAAATTCAGGATTAAGAATATATTCACCACGAACCATATACCGGACCGGTGCCGGTATCGGATGCATCCCCCGTTTTTTAAATAAAGCCATCGCCCGTGGTATATGGGATGCCGATGTTACCAATATAAAAGGCGCTTTACCCACGATACCTTGAATATTACGCGCTTCATCCTTAGTGTCGCGGGCGTTTTCTTCAACAATAATATCATTTTTCTTAACACCGAGCGATTGCGCTGCGGCAGACATCAGGCGAGCTACTTTTGCCCCTGAAAAAATGAGCTTGACATTTTGAATACGGCGATAAATGCCGATGCCCTCAACCAGGCGATTCAAAGACGGATCGCTTAACTGGCTGGCAATGGGCAGCCGCGGATCATCAACGGCGCCGCCTCCCAAAACCAGTATGTAACTGACCGCATCCCGGCCTTTATAATAAGGATAAGTATTTTCCAACGGCATCAGAAAAGCGCTGGAAATTGGTCGGAAACCAAGTAGATATAACATCCCCAGACCGATGGTCAGAAGAATTTTGGCCGCTTTTTTTTTACGGGTGAACCAGAGCAGAATTAACCCGCAAAACGCAATTTCCCAACATAATGCCATGGGCGTCAGAAACGCCGCAATAAATTTTTTAAATACAAACATTGAGTTTGCCTGTTTGAAGCGTGTGTCAATCGGAACATTATTCACGCTGAGTCATGGTAAGGTGGAAAGCTGTACACATCAACGACGGCCAAAAAGGCGGATTAAATCAATATCCTTGCCTGTGCCGGTTTCGAGTTCTCCCATAAGAAATTCTTTGCTTTCGCAGTCGGTGTCTATTTCTAACCAGAGATTACCTTTACGCGAAAGAAGGATTTCCCAATCGCCATCGCCTTTGTCTCTGCGCACTTTCACGTTTTTCATGATCACGATGATTTTTTTACCTTTGATAACATAGACGTTATGGGAACCTTTTTTATTAGGGAGAATGATATACCGGTCCCCCAAGTCTTTTTTACCCTTTTCTACTTCCAGATGCCCTCCCTTTTTAGCTTCAAGCACATAGCCGCTTTTCAGATGAATTTCGGGATCCCCATCTTTTGCATCTCGTCTGAAACCATCTTTCTTGATCAGTTCGGTTTTAGGCGCACTCATAACGACTGATGCGTTAAATCCAACAAAACAAAATATGGCTGCTACCAATGATCCGATTTTTCTGATACGCATAATATCTTCCTTCTGTTTTTGTTATTTTATACCAAATCCGATAATATTGGAACATCCTAATAAACTTTTATCAATTTTTCAATCCATTCTTTAAAAAAGCTCTATGGTGTTTAAAATAAAACAGGATTGAGATTTAAAGGCTACTTGCGCCGATACTCTTTTATGTTTATTATGCAATAATCTAAAGTAAACTGGGCTGAGGAACGCAATTCAGCCTATGAATGATGACTAAATATAACAGACGGCCTCAACATCAGGAGCCTATTTTGACAACAAAACCGATAACCGGCACATTCAATTTAAAAAAATCATCCTTTTTTTACGGCTATGTAGTGGTTTCAGCCGCTTTTTTTCTACAAGCTGTCGGATGGGGTATTTTCAATAGTTTCGGGGTGTTCGCTGTGCGCTTGATGTCTGAATTTCAGTGGACCCGCGCCGGTGTTTCAGGTGCATTTGCTTTGGCTTTTTTCATTTACGGCCTCGCCAGTATTGTACTCGGTATATTGAACGACCGTTGGGGACCTCGGCTGATTATGACCGGCAGCGGAATCGTTTTAGGCGTAGGCTTTCTGTTGACTTCCCAAATTGGTAATTTGGGGCAGCTTTATCTGTTTTACGGAATCATTGTGGGTATCGGCATCGGTGGAGTGGATGTCGTCCTGCTATCCACAGTTGCCCGATGGTTTGTCAAAAAACGCGGCATGATGAGCGGCATCGTTAAAGTGGGCACCGGCGTTGGGATGTTTATCATGCCTCTTATTATTAACCGGCTCCTTGATTCTTATGGTCAGAGCCATACCTTTGCCATTTTAGGGATCATTATTCTGATCGTCTTTATCGCCCTTTCCCAATTCATGGTGCGCGGCCCGGCCAGCATAGGATTGTTACCGGATGGAGCCAGGCGAACGGGTAACGCCAATTCTGATTTAGGGTCTGATGCCAATTCTGATTTAGGGGAAAGCGGAATGACACTTAGGGAAGCGTTCCACACAATCCAATTTTGGATGCTGTGTGTTTCCTATTCGCTGGTTCTGTTTTGTCTCGCCACAATTTTGATGCATATCGTTCCTCATACAACGGATATGGGTGTTGCTTCGGCCAGTGCAACCCGTATTCTGTCAACAATCGGTGCGTTGAGTATTGCGGGAAGGTTTATCATGGGCGGTATCAGCGATAAAATCGGTAACAAACGGGCGTTGATTATCTGTTTTGGATTTCTGCTGGTCGGTTTGAGCTTGCTGCAACTGTCTGATAAACTGTGGATGTTTTATGCGTTTGCAATTATTCACGGGTTTGCACATGGCGGGGTGTTTGCCTTGATATCACCGATTGTGGCCGAGCTGTTCGGCTCCCTTGCGCACGGAGCGATCCTTGGAATCGTCATTTTCAGTTCAACCATCGGCGGTTCGTCAGGCCCTCTTTTAGCCGGCTATCTCTTTGACATCACGGGAAGCTATCAGACCATCTTCATGATCCTGACCGGCCTCGGCATCATCGGATTAAGCACTACCGCTACATTGCGACCGATTTCAATCGGACACTCAGAAACAAATGTTGAATGACAATATTTTTTCTACGTTTTTTGGTTTAATGCTACAAGGGTAGCGCCCCATATGCATCAAGCTAACCTGCCTCCTTGCCTGTTATCAGATAGTTCTGATTGAAGCTATCCATGTATGGTATCTGTTCCATCACTAACTCACAAACTGTTTTCCGTTTTCTTTTTTGCTTGCAATT
>JAUCGF010000181.1 GCA_030378005.1 Desulfococcaceae bacterium HSG9
TCTTTACGGATTAGGATATACAGATCATGAGGGGAGTGTCAAGAACTTTTCAATTTTTTATGAAATTGTCAGATATAATCAGGCATGATAATTGCATTTGCAATAATCATTCCGTTCTTTTCTGATTTATATCATGAATTCAACAAAAATATTAAGATTATTTCAGGGTCTTTAATCTCTACAAATTCTCATGATACCGCTTGAATTTAAATGAGATATCTAATTTTTGTCCTGTACAGTGAAATTGTTTAATAGAACTATGGCCAAACCTTTTAAGTGGACATATTCCGGTCGCCCTTTAACAGTATATAGATCATCACCTAAATAATTTCAAATGCGCAAAAGCTATATGTCATGCCACTCCTGCACAATTTCTAAGCTTTTTCATCACGCAAATAACTTTGGCGGCATCTTCAATATATTTTTTAAATGTTTTCAGAACAGAGGCGCGTATATCATCTGATTCAGGAAAAAACTTGCAGTGAGTGGCATCTCTCTTTGTATTTTTCCATAGTTTTTCAATCGGATTGAAATCCGGTGAATATGACAGCTGCCGATAAATCGATAAACGATCTTTCCCCTTGTTTTCCAAAAAATCTTTTACAACTCCGGCACCGTGATATGGCGCACCGTCTTCAACTGGTATTACAGGGCAGTCGTATTGTGATAATATTCTCTTTAAAAATACTGTGTAAGACTCCCCGCAGAATTTATCTTCCGCCTCCATATACTGAAAAACACCCCCGAAAAATTCTATCGCCCCTGACATTTTCAGCCCTTTTCGTTTTCCTTCGGTCTTAATTTCAGGCTGTTGTCCGATAGGCGCCAAGTCCTTGAAAGCGACCCCTGTTGAGCTGACGTGACCTCATCGGCGAACAGTATGACAGCGTCAGTCGCTTCAGCCTTTTTGAGAATTTCGGGCTGTTTTATTTCTGACTGTTCTTTTCGTCACTTCTCATTATCCTCAGTTCGTTCGGCATCAAAAGCCGCTTTTTGAAACGAAAGGCCGATCTTTCTTAAAAGCCGACATAAATACCTCGGGTTATATCGTACTTTGAATTCAAGCCTGATCACCACCGCGATCATCGGTGAGTTCCATACGCCGCTGTCAAAACCATATTTTCCCGGTCCCTCGCAGACTGTTTTATATAATTCGGCTTTTTGTTTTTCAGATAATTCAGATTTGACTCCGCGCCCCTTATAGTGATGGCCAGTGAGCCATGAGAATCTTTCATATATGAACCTCTTGAGCCAATCATAAACAGTACGCGAACCGGTTTTAAAAAAAGCGGCTATATGGTCAATACTATAACCTTCTGCGACCATTAAGAGAGATTCAGCTGGTTTGAATAATCTCAAGTTATTTGATTTTAAGGCTTCGCCGACAGTTTTTTCCAAACGTTTTATTGTTCTTTCGGTAAAGGTCATTTTCATATTCATATTCTCAGTATCCTCTTGTAAGGCCAGTGGATTATCCGAGAATATTTATCATAGACTGGCTGAAAGTCACGCTAAAATTGAAATTATTTTCACTGTACAGGACAAAAAATAGTTATTTAATGGAATCTAATAGGTATCTTGAGAATTTATAAGATCAAAGGTTTTAAAATAATTTTGAGGTTCTTAAGAAATTCATGATATAAATCGGAAATGTTGTGCAAAATACTTCCCAGGTGATCTAAATCTGGTCGAAAAACACTGACGGCTTTGCGCCTGTGTTTTTTAATTTTGATGGGCTTTTGATAAACACACCATTCACCAGTGGCATGGCACTGACTAAAGGCAATAGCTGGCAAAGCGATTAGTTTATCAATACGATCCGGCAATGTCATGTGAGTATCTTCAAAATTAAAACCACGGCCTTTCTGACACTGAAAAAGAGTTTCAATACCCTGACGCTTTTTATATTCTTCAAGGGCGGTTTCAGGGCTTTTATCGGTTGCGAGGATGAGATATTCACCATTTGGCAGCAACGCTCCGACAACATAAACCAATTGACCGTTAGAAGCTGTTTTAAAACCCCTCTAAGCCAATCTTCTTATCAAAATATTGATCATTGAAATTTGAATCATCACCTCACTGTTCAGCGTCGCCGTTTCATAGTCTTTCGAATTTCTCCGAAAATTGAATATCCATGCTGATGTTCTCTCCACGACCTGTCTTCTTTTTATTACATTGAATCCCTTACCCTCATTCTCATTCACTTCCAGGCCAATCTGATGAGTCTTTTTCAGTTTTCTGACCTGTTCCCGGATTGCGACTCCCGAATATCCCGCATCCACCCATATTTTGCGAAGACGTGTCACTCCTTTTTCAAAATAATCTTCCAACAGAACCTTTAACCCTTTTCTTTCCCCCTCATTTGCAGGTGTTACGACAACGGCGACTGTCAATCCGAGAGTATCGACCGGTATATGCCGTTTACGCCCTTTGATTCACTTTCCGCCGTCAATACCGACTCAGCTCCCCTGAATACCGCTTTTGACACTCTGACTGTCAATACCACCTGCGGAAGGCTCTGCTTTTCTCCCCTGCCTTTTTCTCTCTTTTTTGCGAAGAACATCCATAATTTTTTTCCATACCCACTCTTTTGCCTGTCTGCTGAAATATCCGTAAACCGTATTCCACTGCCCGAACTCTTTCGGTGGTGTCCTCCACTGGCAACCTGTTTTATTCACATATAAAATTCCGTTTACTATTGTGCGGAGATCACTCGCGGGCCTTCCCGATTTTCCGGGACCGCTTTTCGGCAAGGGTGGAATCGGGGAAATAACACACCACCGCTCATCTGTCAGGTCCGTAGGATATATTTTTTCTTTCTGAGATTTCATTCTTTTCACTCCCGGTTTTCCAAGTTCGTTTTTTCGGTAAAGATATATTATATACTCGCGAAGGCCGTAATCGGTGATTTTAGAATTCACCGGCATCTTAAATCACAAGCATCAGCCATATTTTAAAATTACTGATTATGACCTTTCCAAGTATATCTCAGAAAGGGGGTTTTAAAACAGCTTCTGAGTTGTTCCCTGTTTCAAATAGATAAGAATAAACAGCAGATTGTTCTCAGTATCGGGCAACGGTGAATTTTTATACAAAGAGTGTTTATGTTTTAAACGCGGTTTCCCGGTCAATGTCTTTGTTATCAATTCTTCTTCAAGTCGAATTTTAAAATGCGGAAGCAAATTTTCAAACTCTTTTACAGTATAGCCTGTCATGGCTGGAAATTGAACTGAATTTTTTGATAAATTTTCATAATTCATAACTCTGAATCCTCCCTGATAAAAAATAGTCTGAAGCAATAATATTCATAACTTTTAATTTTGATAAATTAAAATTCTATAATGTCTAATGAGAAGATACCCCTTTGAAATAGCGTTCCTTAATCAGACGTATTATCGCTATGGGAGCGACAATGAATAAATTGCTTGTCAGGAGTCCGGTCATCACTGACTTGACCGTTCTCTCAGATGGTGGCGCCCTTGAACGAGTACGCAAAAAAAGTCTGAACGATTCCAAACCTCTTGGGCGGATTTTAATGCTGTCAGTTGCAAAAGTCCCAATGCGACAGCAGCTGACATTGTGAATCGCTCATAAGCCTCCCGGCAAAGTTTTACCGTGTGAATATCCTCTGAGGAGGGCTTTTGAAGGTTCTTATTTTTTTTAGGCCGGCGTGAATGACGCGGCATACGTTTCGACCGGAACCGATAACTCAAAGCGCCAGGAACGTTCTTTAACATATCGAACATGATTTCTACCCGAACACGCATACAATATAGTCGGAGAGCTGATAACGGGTCCAGGCGCAGATCACCGCACATCAGAACAACAGGCCCCCGACCGGTGACGGCTGGGACAAAGCGGACCGCCTCGCCTGTCGGTTTCCAAAGCGGATTGACAGCCATGAAGGTGATATCTTCCGTTTTTCCGTACACCGGACATTTCGCTTTTGAAAACAGATGCGGCATATTAAAAAAGTCAGTCAATTTAACTTTCACCCCATATTCAGGCGGACGGCCCGGCCTTTTTTTCCCTTCCGGCACTTCAGCTTTATGGTAGGCCACGCAATTTTTTTTCAGCTCTGATAATCAGAGTCACCAATGGCTGTTTAAGTTCAATCGACCAAAATGAATTCGCTGGAATGGAAACCGAAGCGCCAGGGAAATAAGCGTCCAAGGTAAGGATACAAGGCTGATTATGCCTTACGGTAAAGTCGAGCGCTGTCTGAATAATACGGGTTTTCAGATTATCGCAGTCTTTTTTCTCTTCCTTTTCATCGGTGATATGTTCCATGCCCTGATGAATGCCTGGTGATAAAGGGAGGCCGAAAGGCGCTGTGAATGTGCCGACCATAAGACATACAGCTCCCTGTTGACACCCGCGAAAGTATGAGGGCCGGGACTGAGTTTCGGAATTCTGGCGCAGGGTCACGACACCGGGCATCCGTCGTCCGTCTTCAGGGACATAAGTATGGTCACCGGCGAGAACGGCGCGACCCTCTGCCATAATAGCCGCCTGTTGCGAAACGATAAATGCTTGCCATCAGCTAACAAGCATAGCTGCAGACCATGCTTCGGAGCGAAAAAAATGTAACAAAGTATGGTAAAAATCAGCATTAAGTTCCTGAAAACGACAAAAAGAGGTGATGCCTATCATTTCATTAGCGCCGATAAAGCCGATAATTACCATACAAAATATCAGCCTGGAGCTGTTTCGAGAAAAAACAGGACGGAAAAAGGACAGCGCATTAAAAAAATAGCTGATCATTCTAATTTCCTTATTTCTATTTAAATTTCAGGAGATTATAATGATTGTCAATAACTTTGTTTATACCTGATTTGCAGTTTGCAGTTCAAAAAAATATAAAAAATTTTAAATTTTTGATGTAAGAACTTATGACTGTCGAGATATCATGAAAGGTATGGCCGTTTGCAAAATCTGATGGAAACAATTCAGGAAGCTTGACATATTTTTCCATCTATAACAATCTCCCTTTGCTCAGTGATTAGAAAGGGGATTATTAGCATGGGATATAATTTATTGTCCACCACAAAATACGTTAGAACCAGAAATATTCCAATCTGATTTTACAATCAACTTCACCAAGTATGGAATATATGCAGAACATAGTGAAACTGAATGTGTATGAAGCCCCGGCCGGAGCGGAATCAGAAGACTCATCTTTTTCTTTTTTCAAAAGCCTCAAGTCTTATTATCTGAATGGAAGTACGCGAAATATGCCGATTGATGATGTGGAAGAAGAACAGTTCTCCGATATAATTGAACTTGGCCGCCGCCTTTTTCAGGAACATTCGGACAGACGCGGCGACGGTGACATCGGTGTGGCGATTATCCGAGGGGCGGTAAAAAACCGAGCTGTAAAAGAATCGGTGAAAAATCGCCGGAAACAATGTTCGGAAGAGTCGAATCGAAGCGTACAGGCTACGGAAATCGCGGTGAATCAAGTATTTTCCCCCATGATGAAAGGCTCGAAACACCCGGCAGGCTGTATTCATATCCTCTTCAGGAGAAAGTATGCCGGGTGGCGGTGCGGTCATCCTATGATGAAATCGATGAAACGCTCGGCAAATATACGAGGGCGCACGTTCCCAAACGGCAAAGTATCGGGATTGTTTCGAAGAGTTCGGAAGATTTTGAAACCTTTTATGAACTGAAAACACCGTTTCCGTCTTCGGGTGGCGACATTCTCGTATTGACTGCCGACGGTAAGGGAGTCGTGATGCGTGAAGACGCTTTAAGGGATAAAACCCGTCTGCGCGGCAGAACTCAAAAGAAGTCTGAACGGCTTTCCAAAGGTGAAAAGAAGAACCGGAAAAGGGAGGCGCTCGCAGCATCGGTATACGACATAAAACCTCGGAACAGAAGCATCGATGATGTGATGGGAGAGGTGTGCCGGGAGATGGATTCGGCGGGCAGGCGGGAAAAGCCTGAAGGAAAACGTGTATGGGCAAGTGTTGAAAAAGAGAAAAAATTCGTATTTGATGAAATGCCGGAAGAAGGTTTAAAAAGGAATCCGGGGGATAAAACAGTTGTATTCGTATGTGACGGAGCTGAATCGATTCAGAATCCGGCCGTTGATATTCTTAAACCCGGATTTAAAAATAACAGTTTGAAATTTATTATTATTCTTGATATGATTCATGTTATCGAATATTTGTGGAAAGCGGTGTACGCTCTCGGTAAAACCGGTCGGGAGGCGGAGAGACAGGTCGATAAACACCTTCGGATGATTCTTGAAGGCGGGTGCCATGTTGCGGCGGCGGCGATAAGGTGCTCCGCCACTCGGAAAAAATTGAAAGGGAAAAAGCGTGAAACTCTTGACAGAACAGCAAATTATATCCTTGAAAATAAGGAGTATATGCGTTATGATGAATACTTGGCAGCGGGCTTGCCCATTGCATCCGGAGTCATTGAAGGCGCCTGTGAACATCCGGTAAAAGACCGGTTTGAAATCAGTGGCGCAAGATGGGGACTTCAAGGCGCGGAAGCACTTCTCAAGCTGCGTGCCGTGTATCAAAGCGGTGATTGGGAGGAATATCGGAAATTCATATCCGACGGGAGTGAAAGCGGTTATATCATGATGGTCGCCGGCGACCTGTCAATAATGAAAAAAGCGTCCCTGAACTTTCAGTAATTCAAGGTGGAAAGGCGTCGTAATAGAGGAACTACACCCTAATAATTTCTGAACTACCGAAATCGCCGCCTGATTTCAGTGTCGTGCCGCATCCATCGACAAGGGAGTATGAGCCGTTGCCTTGTGCGCAACAAATTCCGTCTTCATAAGAGTCATAGATCGTAAATGTATATTGTCCTTCAGCCAGATTCCAGTTGAAGGTGTAGGTCGTGTTGTTGGTGTAGCCTGAACCGCTCTGAATGACCGTACCACTGCTGTTTTTCAAATCCCAGCTTGTCTCTGAAGCGAAATTATCGGTCAACAAGGTATAAGTAATGGCTCCGTCGCAAGCGTCTGTGCCAACGCAACCTGTTGCATTGTACCAGCTTGCCCTTGGCCCGCCTGACTCGAAAATAACTCCGGAGCGTGTTTTTTGGCCCTCGGTGAACATAAACATATCGTTACTGCTGCAAGTATTGTGCGGATGGGTGGGGCAACCACCGTTTGAATCTTCTGCATCAGGGGTGTCATCCACATGGTCACTGACTCCGCAGGCTCCGTCGCCCCAGATGTGGTGCAGATTCAGCCAATGGCCGACTTCATGAGTTGCGGTGCGTCCTTTGTCAAACGGTGCATCGAGATAAAAAGTTCCATCATCATAATCACTGCTGCCGCAATATTGGGGCGAGAAAACAACACCGTCAGTTGACAGGTCGCCACCCGGGAATTGAGCATAACCCAAATAATCGCCGCCGATATTGCAAACCCACATATTTAAATGAGTGGAAGGTTGATAGGCAGGGTAAGCGGATTTTACGGAATCATATAAACCCAATTCACTTGTACTGTCAAAATACCGTTCTATTCCTTGTAAGGTAAATTGAATTTTATAATCGGCAACTAAATCAATAAACTCAGCCGGCGTGTTTGTCCAGTCTGTGTTTGTTTTGCTGTAATCCTGATTTAATACAGTAATTTGGGATTCGATTTGAGCATCGCTGATGTTTTGCAGGGCAGTACTGTAAACCACAATCACATGCACAGGCAGGGTGATTATGCCTTGGAGGGCCCTCCCTGTAAGAATGCGTTGCTGGGTAAATGTTTCGATTTCTTGCATCTTATCTGCAAGTTTCGGATTGCTAGCCAACTGCTGTGCTAATACATCCATTGTAGCGCAGGTTCGTTTAGCATACGTATAAGAGACACCGATAATTAGAATAGTCAAAATAATGATTGAGATTTTTGCCCAACTAAAAACTTTATTTAACATTTAAACATCCTCCTCCAAAGAAAAGTTAATAAACAGCAATCGTATTAAATTCATTATCAATTAAAGACACCAGCAAAAAATGTCCCATAAACCAACTGCGGATCGATCACCAACGCATACAATTTGTCATAATCATCCAGCTTAAATCCGAATTGCATACCTTCAACATCAAAACGACAAGGCACTTTGATTTTTTGTCCGTTGATCTCTTGAAACGCAAACGGCGGCTGGATGATGAATTCACCCGCCGCTGTTTTGACCTGCAAAGCGCCGGTGGCATCCACACGCAAATTATCGGCGCCTTCGACTTGAAAGCGAATCAGGGACGGATTCGCACCGGGTGTAAGTTGATATACATCCTCTATCAGGCCGGCTCCGGCCCGATAAATCACACGCGTATCTTTGAAAAGGCCGTCATACACCACTTCATTATAGGTGGGAATCCCGCCGATCCAATCTTTCTTCTTGCCCTTGAAATAGTTGATCACCGCCTGGGTCTTTTTGCGGCCTTGCACGTTAATCCGGTTCAGATTATCATCGGTTTTTAAGGGAACCAGCTTAAACACGGTGTGCCGCTGTGTTTTTTGATTTGCCGGCGAGGCGGATTGATCCGCCGGTATTGTCTTGATAGAATCAAAAACGATTTCTCCGTTGCGGGTTAAAAAGACGGAGCCTTGGGACGCTCTGATATAATAGGCCACTTGCGAATTCAATTGCCCGCGGTTTTCAATAAACGGCAAAGGCATTTTTCGCATTTGATTCAGCACCTTTTGTTTAACTTCCGGATCGATTTTATCCGATGTGACCGGGTTTTTCGCAGTATAGCTGTCCGGTTCAGAGATGTTCGGCATATTTGCCGCACAGGTTGTATGAGGGAAACAGAAAGCGGTTATACAGATTCCGATAATTGCAATATCCGTTTTTAAAAATATTCTTTTTGTCATGATTACACCCTTTTCATTAAAATTGACGGTTATAAATTATGCAATGTAAGTAAAACATTGTCTGAACCTTGATTTGCCTGATTAAAAGATTAATCGGATTAGCTGATTCGGCTGCCGGCATAAGGCGGGGCAGCCTGAAAATCGCCAAGACTTAAAATCGGGACTTGGCCATTGTAATTCCGTGGTTTTTCCTTGCTTTCTTGCCTTTCGCTTATTTTTTCTTGTGTATTTGAGTTAACTATCAACAACATATTGTGGTTTAATTGAAAAAGCAACTATAAAATTGGCGGAAGGTAAGTGCTTTGGAAACCCCGATTTTTTTGTTCCATAGCTTTTAATATATCGTCCCTACGGGACTTATCTTAATTGTCAGGCGATTTTTCTATAGATATTATGTCCCTGACGGGACACAGCATAAAATGGTCAATCAAGGTCGCTCATTTTTCTATAAATATTTTGTCGCTATCGCCACAAGATGATATCAATAGATGGAAAATGCCTGAAAATACGAGATGGAGCGCAAAAATTAAGCGCAGCGGTTTTTTGCATCTGGCACTGGAAAATGCTTGCAGATTTAGGATTCTGCAAAAAAACGCTGTGCTTAATTTTTGCGCTCCTGAACTTTCCATCTACTGGATATAGACTATTTTTCTTTTCCCAGCTTTATTCATAGTTTCAGGCTTGACTTCAAATGACCATTCTGATTATTAATAAATATATTCACATTCAATCCGAATCAATTATTTGGCAAATATGACTGACAACCTGCAACCAGAAAATAAATAAACCATGAATAACACGCTTTCACCTACCGCTGCCACTTTTGCGCATCTTCACGTACATACCCAATACAGTCTGTTAGATGGCGCTATCCGTATTGATGCGCTTTTAGACCGGACGCTTGATTTTGGCATGAATGCCGTGGCGATTACCGAGCATGGCACGATGTTCGGCACATTGGAATTTTATGAAAAAGCGCTCAAAGCCGGTGTCAAGCCGATTATCGGATGCGAATGCTATCTGGCGCGGGAGCATTCCCAAATTCCTGGTCAAGCAACTTAATTTTTTTTAATCTTGAAAAAATGCCCGAATTTATACCATAATCACCTTAACAAATGAAACAACAAATAAGAGGTGAAAAAAATGGAGCT
>JAUCGF010000088.1 GCA_030378005.1 Desulfococcaceae bacterium HSG9
CGGCTCTCCTTTATCAGCGGGGAAAATGATGCAATTTTTAAAAACTCTGTTTTTTGGATGAGCTTACCTAACTATTTGATATATCAAAAATTACGTAAAATTAAAAGAAGTTTATGAATAATTCAGGTTAAGTAATTTTTTTAAATTATATTTAGCATGATTGAATACTAATATTATCTCATTAATTTCCTGTAAACGACCTTTGGCTTGAAAATTTTTAATTAAATTTTCGGTAGTGGTGCATTTAGATGATGATGCCGTGAATTATTTGTTCTCGTACACATACGTAGGAATATGCGTCAATGCCAGTTATACAGATTCCAACATATAAAAGGGAAAATAGCGTATCATCATCTCAATGCACCACTACCCATCTGTGATTCCTTCGGAGGCTGTTGTTCAAAGCGGCATTCTCACTGAGTTTTTCTCATCTGTTTGGAAAGTACCATTCTGTGCTACTTTGCGCGTCATTAAAAAAAAATTCCGCAAGCACCAGCTATATGCGGACTTTGACTTGTAACATTGTAAAAAAGCGCTCGACTGACCAGATTTTAAGTAAGTGTAAATATATATTTCAAACAAATTGGAGATCATTTTCCTTGATACCCATCAAGGAGCAAAATTCTTGAAAGGATATCTTTTCAAACCATTCAACGACCGCTTCACATAATCGAGTGAGCGTCAGGCGGTAATAATCTTTGGTGACCGGACCTCTCATAAACCGCCACAGTCTTTCAATCAAGTTGAGATGCGGACTGTATGTCAGCAAGAATAACGGATAGAGTCTTTCTTTGTGTTCTTCCCAAAAAGGATCAAGCCGCAGGGTTCGATGAGCGGATGCGTTATCTGTCACCACGATATAAAAGCCGTCGGGATCAAAGGCTGCCAATTCTTCCAAATGGGCTTTGACTTCCGGTGCCGTCAGCGTTCGTGAATGGTATAGACACCTTCACCCGATGGGTATATCAGACTGCCAAAGAGCGCTTTCCAGGGATTGTTCAACCCTGGAGAATCGGTTTTTTTCTGTCCTCCGACAGACACATACTGACGACCGACGTCGGGGCACAAATGCGGATCGGTTGAATCCATGTAAACAAAATACGCCGATTTGACCGGTAACGTGCAATCCGAGCCGAGCACACAGTGATTGGTCAGGGTTCCGTCAAAGGCTTTTTTTTAACACCTCGACTCGTTTTCGTTTTACCTTACTTGGCTGATAACCTTACGGTCACTGAGCAGGCGCAACTTTGCAACAATGAAGAGGGTGACAACAGTGCGAAGGGGAATTCCCATACGCCCATAGCTGTCATTATAAAAAGAGACCGGACGGTCTATGATTTTCCGCCAGGGAATAATCTGACGGTGAATGACGGGTTCGTCAGTTTTGTCGGGGATATTCTGTTCCACCCATTCCCTGGTGAATGTATCTTTAAATTTTTTTTCGACCATGGTGTGACCTCCTTTATTAAAATTTCCCCGGCTGCCCGAAAATGGCTAAAAAATGCTTTAAATCATATAGTTAAAATGATACACAAATACATTGATGGCAACCCGATAGTCCGATAAAATAGAAATTCAGCAGATACTACTTAAGTTTCGCACCCTTTATTCAGAGTTATAAGCGCAGATAAATTTGATACTATTTAAAAAAATACTTGCATTATGAGAATTCATATAATACATAACATCTTATAAATAAATGTAAATTTAATAATTGGAGGGTATTATAAATGAGTTCTCATAAGCTGATTGAATTTAAAGGAGAAGTTGAAAACTGTCTGCGAAAAGAACTGAATAATTCAGATTCCAAGACAGACAGTCTTTTCGCCGCTCTCAAAATCAAAACTCAGCTCTGCCGAACCGGTATTGTGAAAAAGCAGGGTTTTCATGCCTCGTATCTGTTATTCATACTACTCATGCTTCCGTTGCTTAAACTGAATACGATTCATAGCTTCTGCAAAAAACAATGGGATCATCAGTCTGCTGGCGGAAAAGACGCTTTTTACCGCTTTAAACTGAAAACTTACCGGTGGCGCACTTTTATGTATAAGCTTAATCCGGCAATATTTCATGGCATTAAATTGAAAGATTACCCGCGAAAAAAATTTATATGGTGACAGATGATACGGCTACCAACATAAGGCGGGACACTTTGTAAATTCAAGAGGTTATCCTCATAAGTGAATTTGCAGAGTTTCGCAGCTCCGGTAATTCTCCAACCCTCTCAATCACCCATTCTGAAATATCAGGAAAACCTCTCCTGAATAACCTTTCTGCCGCAGTTGTGCCATCACTCCTTCTCAAACTGAAATTGTGAATAGCGGTTAATGCTCGTAGACGGTTACCGGACTGACCTCTCCCATTGTGCCGCAATTGAGAAAGACATCCGTCACCACCTTCCACTGCTGATGAAGTGCGTTGAAAATCAGAAACTGTCCATTCCGCCCATGAAACCTGTTCCGTGTGTTCCTCTGCTAACGGAGTAAGAGGATGCTGTTCCATTTTTAATTCAGCATTTTCTATCTACTGATATTCGTTGTCTTTAGGAAAATCATCACAAAAATTGTCAAATAAGTTGCGTGTATAGTTGTCAGATTTTGGTTTGTTTTGGCACAAAAATTGCCCCTTTAACAAAACAACAGTTTTTGGGATAATATGGCCAATTTTTAGTCAGATCCATCCGATACAGCCCTTTTTGTAGTACGGGCAAAAATCATGCCAAAACAAACCAAAATCCAATGGCTATGCCACATTTTATCAGAAAACAAAAGGCTCAAATCAGGGCAATGAAGAGGAAAATCATTTCACAGATATTCCCTACAAAAAAGCCAAAGAACACATTTTGAAACGCTTTAACACGTCTTATATCCATAAAAAGCTGACAGACACGAATGGCAATGTGACCCATGCGGCCAAAAAATGCGGCTTGGAACGCCAGGCCCTGCAACAGATTATGCGGCGTTATGATATTAAGGCGGATGTGTTCAGGCGGTGACATACCCGGCACAGACATTTTGTATTTTTCCAAAACTCAGGGCAAAAGTGTGCGATTTTATCTTTTCTTGACTATTGATGCGTTTTGTTATTAAAAGTCTTTTGGTTTTGAAGAAGGCTCTTATCTTATTTATTAACGCACCTTTGCCATATTTAAAAAACTATGTCACCAAACAATCGGATAACACTTATCTGCGGTATTCTTGTATTTGTTCCAGCTATTTTAGCTATCTTTATGCCTACATGCTTATCTCCTAACAAACCACCCACCGCTAAAATAACCTGTATCAATACAGAGGGAAAAGTTCCTTTTACAGTTCGATGTAATGGCGTAAAATCTTCGGATTCGGATGGGGAAATCAAAAAACATTCATGGAGTATTGATGACAAAGTTGTATCAGATAAACCTTTTTTTACTAAAACATTCGATAAAGCAAATTATTATAATGTAATACTCAGAGTTGAAGATGATAGAGGTTTATCCGATGATGATATTGCTATTATCCATGTTTTGCCTGAGCCGACACCTGAACCTGTGGTCAGGCTCCGCAGTCGCCCTAAAGCGCTTTCCGATGACGACGTCGAAGCCATGCTCAAGAAACATAATTTTTATGACAGAGATTGGAATAAATCCGGTGATTTCAAAAACGATTTTCAGGATAACAACAACGGCACGGTAACGGATCGGAAAACGGGCTTGATGTGGCAGCAGTCAGGTTCTGATAATCTTATGCAATACAAAGATACAGATGATTATGTTCGCCGGTTGAACAATAAAGGTTTGGCCGGTTACAATGACTGGCGACTGGCGACAATTGAAGAACTGGCGTCTTTGCTTGAGCGGCAAGAGATAAATGGCCGGTATATTGACCCTGTATTTGATAAAAAACAGTGGAAGTGCTGGAGTGCGGATAAATATGGTTCGTCGGGGTTGGCGTGGTTCGTCAATTTCTACTACGGCACCGTCTACAACTACCTCGGCCACTTCTTCTATGTGCGTTTAGTACGCGCCGGGCAATGATGGATTATTTGGTTATTTGAATATCCGAAATTTTTTTTAAATTGATGTTTTTGTATCTGCTTCTGTTTACAGATTCGTACCCATAACTACAAGGAAATTGGATAAGAAAAGGAAAAAAGGCTACCAACATAAGCTGGGACACTAAATGTAATCGTAGGTTGGGTTGAGGAACGAAACCCAACGAATTCAGGCTGATGTCAGGTTTCGTTCCTCAACCCAACCTACATCTGTCCCGCCTTATGTGGGTAGCCGGAAAAAACGATTCCTGTTCTTATCCGTTTTCCCTGTAGTTATTATGTGTGAAAGAGTAAGTTACTCGTATTTCTAACCTTATTTCAGTTTTTAAAACCTTAGTGGAACATGAAAAATATAATTTAAACCTTATTACCTTATGTTTATTTTGATAACAGCAGTCCGTTATGAAACAGGGGGTTTTACATATTGATAAGATAATAAGGTAAAGAGATATAACAGTATTTCAGCTACTAAGGTTAATAATGATAAAATAAGGTTTGGCTGTTACCGGCAATCTGACAAAGCAGTGATATCTACAAGGATTGTCAGTAGATGGAAAAGTTTTATGAAATACCGCCAAAGGACAAAACGATTCCTGTTCTTATCCGTTTTCCCTGTAGTTATTATGTGTGAAAGAGTAAGTTACTCGTATTCCTAACCTTATTTCAGTTTTTAAAACCTTAGTAGAACATGAAAAATATAATTTAAACCTTATTACCTTATGTTTATTTTGATAACAGCAGTCCGTTATGAAAGAGGGGGGGTACATATTGATAAGATAATAAGGTAAAGAGATATAACAGTATTTCAGCTACTAAGCGTTCCCCCCGGTCAAAACCGAGACCAAACCTATGAGTAACAGTGGTAATTTCAAGCGTTTTGATGTATACAAGGCTCATAAAAATGGTGCGAAGCAGGCCGATAAATCAATGGTGTCTTCTGCTGCTTTACAGGAACCCGTTACTAAGCGTGGCCCCGGATGTCGTGACCCGGACATTGGTGAAGCTGTATATCCTAAATCGGAATACAAAGCTATCCCGTTAAAAAGAATACCCTTTTATCACCATCCGGCCACTGTTTTTACTCTATTACCGAAAGGAACCAGATGACAGCAAAGAAAAATTTGAAAAAAAGCGGAAATAAAGTTCAACTCGTTCCCATAATACAACCTGACTCAGCAGGCATAGATATCAGCTCATCTGAGATATATGTCGCCGTGCCTGGAAACCGATCCGAAAAGCCTGTCAGAAGGTCAGATACATTCACTGATGATTTGCATCAGGCTGCCTGGTGGCTGAAAGATTGTAATATTGAGTCTATCGCTATGGAATCTACAGGTGTGTACTGGATTCCCGTTTTTCAAATTTCAGATTCCTATGGATTCAAAGTCATCCAGGTCAATGCCAGACATGTAAAAAATGTACCCGGACGTAAAACCGATGTCCTGGACTGCCAATGGCTCTGATATCTCCATTCCGTAGGGCTTTTGAACGGTTCTTTCAGACCGTCACAGGATATTTGCGCTATTCGTTCCTTACTCAGGCACCGGGACAATTTGGTGAAAGCTTCCGGATCTCACATTCAGCATATGCAGAAATCGCTTACCTGAATGAATCTTCAAATCCATAATGTAATCAGTGATATCACCGGCGTCACGGGGTTGGCTGTTTTTGATGCCATACTCTCAGGAGAACGAAACCCGAATAAATTGGCGGATTTGAGAGACGGACGGATCAGAGCCGACAAAAAGACCATCGCCAAATCGCTTACCGGTGACTATCGTCGTGAGCATCTTTTCACACTCAGGCAGGCGTTGCAGTCCTATCGTAATTACTGCAAACAGATCAAAGATTGTGATGCGGAGATCGAAAGTTACCAGAGAGAATTCGAATCACGCATTGATTTAAAGAACAATCCGCCCCCTGCCTCCGGCAAATCATCTCCAAAACCGATAGCTGACTGACCTGACTTTGATTTGAGAACCTGCATGCACCGAATTTTAGGAACAGATTTGACTCTTATTGACGGAATCAGCGATCTGACGGCACATATTTTTTTCACTGAAGTCGGACCAGACCTTTCCTGGTTTAAAAATGTCTGCCATTTCTGCTCATGGTTAAACCTTTCTCCGAATAATAAAATAAGCGGTGGAAAAATTCTTTCATCCCAAACCGGCCCCGGATCGAATCGTCTCGCTAATACGCTTCGGCTTTCAGCTGATTCACTCTGGCGTGGTAATTCTTACCTTGGCGATTATTATCGCCGCATGCGTGCACGCCATGGAGCGCCAAAAGCGATAACGGCTACCGCTCATAAACTGGCACGAATCATTTTTCATCTTGTCAAATATCAAAAAACTTTCGATGAAACGATTTTTGCGGAGCTGGAAAAAGCCCATCAAAAGCATATGAAAAAACGCTTAGAAAAACAAGCTGAATCCATGGGATTTCAGCTTGTTGCAGCCTGATTCCATAGTTTTGTTACTAAAAAGGTTAATAATGATAAAATAAGGCTTGGCTGTTACCGGCAATCTGACAAAGCAGTGATATCTACACGGATTGTCAGTAGATGGAAAAGTTTTATGAAATACCGCCAAAGGAAAAAACGATTCCTGTTCTTATCCGTTTTCCCTGTAGTTATTATGTGTGAAAGAGTAAGTTACTCGTATTCCTAACCTTATTTCAGTTTTTAAAACCTTAGTAGAACACGAAAAATATAATTTAAACCTTATTACCTTATGTTTATTTTGATAACAGCAGTCCGTTATGAAACAGGGGGTTTTACATATTGATAAGATAATAAGGTAAAGAGATATAACAGTATTTCAGCTACTAAGGTTAATAATGATAAAATAAGGCTTGGCTGTTACCGGCAATCTGACAAAGCAGTGATATCTACACGGATTGTCAGTAGATGGAAAAGTTTTATGAAATACCGCCAAAGGAGTGCCGAACTTACAGTTTGGCAGGTGCTGAAGCATAAAATCCCATGTGAAACAATGCTAAACTGTAAGTTCAGCACTCCTTTTCTATCTACTGATTGTATATAAAAAGCGGATTATAAGCGTGTAGGGCTGACAAAAAACCGGTAGCAATGTCAGGCTAACTGCATCAAATCGCGTTGGCTCTCTACCTGTCAATGTGGCTCACATCAAGTATCAGTAGATCGAAAAGTTCCTTTTCTCCCTCCCTCTTGATGGGGGAGGGTCGGGGTGGGGGTGAATAACAATTTAAAAAAAATCGGCAAGTTGTCAGTCCCCCTCCCCCGGCCCCTCCCACCAGGGGAGGGGAGTTTCTACTAATATGCCGCTCCTACGGAGTTGAAAACAGATAATGCTGTCGTCACCTTAAAAGCCCCGATGCGGGATGATGTTGTTAAGATCATGCAAAAACGTCCCAGGTTAAAAGAGCGTCGTTCGGTATCGGAACGTATTATCAGTAAGATTAAAGCCTTTGTTCTGACCTTTATCGATGGGGTGGATTGATGGGGCACGCTCGCTTATAACAAAACATTTTACCGGATTGGCCGGCGCTTGGCGGTGAATTCAGCATTATAGAAGGCAATCTTGATTAAGAATCCAATTATAACTGTTTGGCTAAGACTTTGTTGTGTTCTAATACTTTTATTTATATTGGCTGTAGCTATCCAGAGTTCTCAAGGTGGAAGAAACCCTGTCAATATTGAAAGGATTCTTTCACAAAGTTTGTTATTTGTCGTAAATGGTCATACTCTTCTGTTTTCCAATTGGTTTGGAGATATATTTGGTGCTGTGTGGTCCGTTGGATTCTGGTGTGCGCTTTTAGGAACAGCTATACAGAGTTCAAGGGATAAAGTACGTCGTTGGTTTTACCAACTATTTATATTTTACATCGTGATGTCTCTAATAGGGATGTCTGGGGCGATAGTGATGGGATTGATTGCGGCGGCACACGCATAAGCCGGTAGCCAGATAGACTTCTGACGGTTTGAATGATCGCAAGGGCGATGTTTGAAAAGCGTTTGAATTAATAAATAAAAAAAGGGTGTTAATATGTTTCTGGAATGGTTTGGTATCAAAAACAGCTCTGCGTTAATCGGCAAATTATGGACAAATCTTTTCCGAAGGCGTAAAAAATTAGCGCAGGAATTGAACACCATCAACGATATGATGTATCACGACCCCCTGGAACTGGCGCGTTACTACGTTGAACCTGATTGCCAGGATTATAATCCCGCCGACTATGCAACTGAAATCCAGTTGGTGACCAAACAACCGATTATGGAACTGGTTGACGAATTTTTAAGTAAGGTGAAATTGCTTCCCGGCGACAATCAGCTTTTTGTTTTATCCGACGCCGGCATGGGCAAAACCACGTTGTTAACCATGCTGAAACTGGCCCACTTGACCGCCTTCTGGCCCCAACATACCGATTGCGTTATAAAAAAACTGGGGGTGAACACCCTGGAAGAGTTGAAAGAGATCCCCTCCCGCCGAACAACCGTGCTATTGCTGGACTCCTTAGACGAAGATGCCACCGCGTACGGTCGTGTAAACGAACGTTTACAGGAAATTTTAAACGCCACGATGAATTTTAAAAAAGTGATTATCACCTGCCGCACCCAGTATTTTCCCAAAGGCGATGAAAACTCTTTTAAACGTCCGGATCAGATTGATATCGGCGGGTTTTTATGTCCGGTTAAATACCTGGCATTCTTTGACGACCACAAGGTCGAAACCTATCTTGCCAAGCGCTTTCCCAAAAAATTCGGCTTGATAGAGGACCCAAAAAAGGAAAAAGCCCAAGAAATTATAACCAAAATGGGCTATTTGCGCTGCCGTCCCATGCTCTTATCTTACATTGACATGCTGATGGAGTTGCCCAAAGTAAGTGAAAACGAGAGCGATTATCACATCTATGACGCGCTGGTCGAAAGCTGGTTAAAGCGTGAGAAATTCAAGAATAATGAAATAAACACCCAAGGATTGTCAGACGCCTGTATTATCCTGGCAACCGAATTAAACACACGCGGTGTTCGCAAAATTAAAAATGAGGACCTGGACTGTTTGATAGCGGAAAGAGGAAATGTAAAGCTGATTACAAAAATCAATATCAAGGGCCGCTCGTTGATTAATCGCGATTCCGAAGGACACTGGCGCTTTTCCCATTTTAGCATACAGGAATTTTGTGTGGCCAAACTCCTGCTCGACAACAAGGTGTTTACACCCAAGAAGCCAATCCATGTATCCGATTTAATCTTTAAATGGATTGCCGAATTCAAAAAAAAACCGCATTTTTGTGAGCTTCTTGATTTCAGTGACTTGCAAATGGAAAAATCCGATTTGTCGGGTATTTGTCTTCCTGGCGCGAATTTAGCCGGTCTTAACTTTAAGGGTGCGGATTTAAACAATGCGGATTTAAGCGGTGCGGATTTAAGCGGTGCGGATTTAAGCGGGGCGGATTTAAGAGACACAAATCTGATCGGAGCTGATTTAAAAGGTGCGAAGACCGAAGGTGCCAATTTAGAAGGGGCAAGACCACAATTATTGCGGAGTAAACCGCTTACTGTTTCTAAAGATGATTATAAAAAAACGTTTGGATTAAAAGATAATTGGAAACCACTTGAATATATTGTAAATGAATATGAAGATCGCGGGGTGATTGTGTTAGATCGCATTACCGGTTTGATGTGGCAACAATCAGGTTCGAAAAAAGGGTTAACCTATAAAGAAGCCCAGGCTTACATTGAAAAACTGAATCAGGACCGCTTTGCCGGTTATGATGACTGGCGACTTCCTACAATCCCGGAACTGATCTCCTTGTTGGAATCGGAAGAACAAACTGAGGGTTTATACATCAACCCTATCTTTGATAAAAAGCAGAATTGGTGCTGGAGTTCTGACACAAACCCTATCTTTGATAAAAAGCAGAAAAAGCAGAATTGGTGCTGGAGTTCTGACACAGTGAAAGGTTCGTCGGGGTTGGCGTGGCTCGTCTATTTCAACTACGGCGACGTCGACTACAACTACCTCTCCACCACGTGCTATGTGCGTTTAGTACGCGCCGGACAATGATGGATCATTTGATAATTTGAAATGTCCGAAATTTTTTTTAAAATTGATGTTTTTGATTTTTATGATACGTTTATTCATCCGCACGGCATACGGGCAGTATAGTTTGACTTAACAACCGCGCATACTGTTTAACGCAGCTATTTTGAAGAGCGCTTATTTACTTTCCTTAAAGCTTCCGCTTACAAATTCTGCTGGAAATCGGATTTTTCTAAAAAATCCGATTTCTAAAATACCGGAAAACTTTTGTCCAGGTACTTATAGCGTCGATAGATGTTTATATCAGTTACTAACCTGTGACTCAATAACTTACCAATACAAAAAAGGATTAAAAAATGACATTGGATACAATAGTGGATAAATTTCCAATCATCGGCGATATCATAGATTGGTACGATAAATACGGTGAATATTGTGAATATGTGATAGGTTTTCTACTTATGTTTATCTTTTTTGTCTATTTGCCCTACCGGCTTATTATTAAATACCCAAAGCAGGTAAAAAAAGTGTATGGGTCTCTTGTAAAAAAACGAGGTCTCCAAAGACTTTTTCCATCTACTGAGTTTATAACAAAAACTGATTTTAACTCAATAAAAATATAGAAAAACTCATCGAACTCAGGTTAATTGCCAAAAACTCAATACAAATTTAAACCAATCTGTAAAGGGTGTCTAACAACACATCCTGCTCAAAACCGCTTTTGGTGATATAGGCATTGGCACCCGCCTCCGCCCCTTTCTTCTTGTCTTCTTCGGATGCCAGCGATGTTACCAAAATGATCGGCATTTCACTGTATTTTTTATCCTCGCGGATTTTTGCGCACAGCGTCCAGCCGTCCATATTGGGCATTTCAATGTCCGATACGACTGCGTCAAAGTGGTGACCGCTTAGACTGTTAAGCGCATCCAGGCCGTCCACTGCTGTAACCACTTCATAGCCGGCTCCTTCCAGAATGCGTTTTTCCTGGGTTCGGGTGGTGATTGAATCTTCAACCAACAGGACTGTTTGCTGCGCCGCTTCCTCTGCGGACTCCTCAAAGACACCGATGCGAGAATATTTTTGCACAGATCGAATCAAATCTGTAGGATTAAGCACCATGCATACCTCACCTGTCCCCAGAATAGCGGCACCGGAGACGTTGCGGACGCGTTTCAACAGGCCGCCGGTGGGTTTGAGCACGATTTCCTGTTCATCGGTCAATTCATCCACAAGCAGACCGAGTTTTTCTTCGCCGAAACCGATAATAATACAGAGCGGACGCTTTGAAATGTCGCTTTGCAGCCTGTTGGGACTGTTTTCTATTTCTGAACTATTCGGGCGGATTTCCAGAAGGTCGGAGAGGCGTGCCACAGAAATCGGATTATTTTCAAAAATAATCGTTTGGCGTCCTTCGATAGAAAAAATTTCGTCGATTACCAATTGGAGTGTTGTCTCGACAAACTCCACCGGCAAAGCATATTTACAGCCGTCAACAGACACAATAAGCACACGCGTTGTGGCCAGGGTGATGGGAAATTTCATCTGGAAAAGGCATCCACGCCCCGGCGCCGACTCTACCTTGATGCTTCCTTTGAGATTCGCTATATTATTGCGTACTACGTCAAGGCCGACTCCGCGTCCCGAAACATCTGTGACATAAGAGCTTGTGGAAAAACCGGAGCTGAAAATCAACACCTGAATCTGTTCCGGCGTCATGGTCGCCAGATCATCTTTATGGTGAAGTTTACGCTGACGCGCTTTGTTCTTAATCGCTTCAATGTTCAATCCGCGTCCGTCGTCTTCAATCTCAATCACAACATCAGATGAAGTTTGAAAGGCTCTGAGATGAATGGCGGCCGGTGTCGATTTACCAATCCGCCGGCGTTCGGCAGGCGGTTCGATGCCGTGATCCGCGGCATTGCGAATCAGGTGCATCAGAGGGTCCTTCATCTCCTCAAGGATACGTTTATCCGCCGTGGTTTCGCCGCCCTCGATGTGCAAGTCGATCTCTTTTTCCTGCGTCCGCGCCAAATCGCGCACCATGCGGGGGAAAAGATTAAAAACAGTGGATAGTGGCAACAGGCGCACCGTGCGAATCCCTTCTTCCAAATTCGAGGCGATCAGGTCAAGCCGGGTCAGGTCTTCAGTTGATTCATTTTTCAGTTTGTTAAGTGAATCTCCCAAGCAATCAATATCAGAACGCATCGCAGAGGCAATTTTTTTAAAATCAGCATTTTTTGCGAAGGATGTCGATCTGATAAAATTCATGGTCAAGTTATGACTTAATTCATCCCAACTTTCAATAATCGCGTCAATCTGGGAAGTGCGCTGGGCAATGCGAATTTTGGTCACGGTCAATTCACCGGCCTGTGTCATCAGCGCGTCCAGTTTCTCCGGTTTGACCCGAACAGTTTCAATGCGATAGAGTTTTTTGGCCGGATGTGTTTTCTCATCAGCAACCATTGGCGTATCGGCTAGCGTATCAGCCTGACACAGACTATATTGATCCGGCGCAGACGTATTTTCACCGGCAACCGCTATTGATTTAGTTAGCCTGTCAATTTGATTTGGCACAGGTTGATCCGGTACGGGCGCTTTCAGATTCTCCGGCGGCGGGATTTCAATTTCAGAATCTGAAGCGGACGGTTCGCAGGATTCAGGTGGCGAAGCCGCGGCGATTTCCAGGTTCGGATTCATCAAGTCCAGACTCATCAAAACGGAAGTGATGTCGACGTCTGAAGGTTCACCGGTGATGGCTTGATTCGCCAGATTGCGAATAGCGTCCAGTCCTTTGTAAAGCCGGTCGATGATTGCGGATTCAAGTGTCAGCTCGCCCCGTTTGACATTACCCAGCACATCTTCGAAGCGGTGAGCGATAATCTCCATATTTTTAAGACTCACCATCCGGCCCGCGCCTTTGAGGCTGTGCGCTTCACGCAACACTTCATCCAGGACAGACGAATCTTGGGGATTCTTCTCCAAAAGCAGTAAGCCCTCATCCAGCCTTTGCAGACGCTCCTCACTTTCGATTTTAAAAATATAGCGCAGTTCCTTATCTTTTATTTTCATCATTGTCGGTTGTTCGTATTCTCAATCAAAAAATTGAGGATGGATTAGTGTTGTGTCAACATTTAGCTGACGGGTAGGAGTGCAAACTTCAGTTTGCCAAAACGCTCCAAAAGCGGCAAACTGAAGTTTGTACTCCTGATTTTCACCTATCATCTTAAATTTGACACAACATTAGTTAGAAATGCAGTTTTTTTTTAAACCGCATTTCTTTGGATGATACTTCGCGTTTTACACCAATGCTTTCAAATTATTGGATACGCTATGCAGCAGTTCAACACCGGTTTTGGTCTGGCTAAGCCCGGAGGCGGTTTCATTGGCACCGGTATTAATGGTGTTCATAGCCGCCACCACCTGTTGCACCGCGCTGGCCTGTTGCCGGATATTCAGCGTGATTTGCTGTACGTTAGTGGAAGTGCTGCCGATGGAAGTGGATACTTTGTCAAACACCAGCGCCGTTTTTTGGGTCAGCCCGATTCCGGCATCCACCGTTTTGGTGCCTTCCTCAGTCACCATCACCGTGGAGTTGGTCGCTTTCTGAATATCGCCTACCAAAGTGTTGATCTTGGCCGCCGACTTTTTGCTTTCATCCGCCAGTTTGCGTATCTCAGCCGCCACAACCGCAAACCCTTTGCCATGTTCACCGGCGCGGGCGGCTTCCACCGCGGCGTTCAGCGCCAGCAAATTGGTTTGATTGGCAATGTCGCTCACCAAATTGGTGATCGCCCCGATCTGGCTGGTCTGTTCGCTCAATTGCAGAATCTGTTCGGCTATGGCACTCACCTTTTCTTTAAGATCAGACATGCTTTGCATGGTTTTATCGACCGTCACCGTGCCGTCCTGGACCAGTTCCAGCGCCTTCTGAGCGGCCTCGGACGCTTCCTCGGCCTGATGTGAGGATTGACTGGAAGAACGACTCAACTCATCCATCGTGGTGTTGGTTTCATACACTGATGACGCCTGCTGCGATGCTGTGCGCTCCTGCTGGGTGACCGTCGCTGCAATCTGAGTGGAAGAACTGGAGATGGTATTGATAATCGCGTTCAGCGGCTTGCTGATTGATTTGGCAAAAAACCATCCTGTAGCTACGATGATCAGGGCGACAATACTGCCGAAGATAAGGACAGCGTTGCGGAGCCTGTTCGCCGCACTGAATGCCTCGGATTCATCAATTTCCGCTAAAATGGCCCACCGGCTTCCGAGCAGATCAACAGGCGCGAAAGCGCTCAAAACAGGGTTTCCGCAGTAATCTTTAAGAATACGGGCATCCGTTTTGCCAGCTAACGCTTCACGCGCCGCTTCGGTGTCAACACCGTTTTTTTTTATGGTTCCGGCAAAAGAAGCCTCTACCGAATGTGCGACCGAATCCAGAAAAGAATCGGAGCGCATCCTTTTATCGCTTCCCACCAGATAAGTCTCGCCGGATTCGCCCATGCCGTGGCGCTCTTGCATGATGTTGTTGATTTTATCCAACGAAATCTGGAGAGCGACATACCCTTTCAAATCGCCGTTTTCATCCCTCATCTGACCCATCATAAAAGCGGCGGGTTTGTTACCTGAAGGTGAGTATGGTTCAAAATCGGCAAAGACAATTTCCTCCGCGCTCTTGGATTGGGCAGCCCTGAAGGCTTTGCCCAATCCCGAATCCCGCAGTTCACTGTTGGGAATCTGCTTACCCAGGTCGGCTTCGCGAGCGACGGTGTAAACAATATCACCGTCATGATGCATTAAAAAAAGGTCATTCCAGCCAAAATTTTGCATGATTTTTTTCATACGGCCATCGTATTTGGCCGACAGGGTTTTCCATTCAAGCGAGTCGGTTGTTTTTCCTGCATTATCAAATGCCGCGTCAAACTCAACCAAGGCGTTTCTGGTATATGGATCTTCTTTAAGGGTTTTTAACTGCCCTTTCATCACTTCAAAATAATCTTCGATCTGATTGCTTTTGATTTCCCGGATGGCGGTTAACTGATCAAAGGCCGCTTGTTTCATGGAAGATGATGACGTGAGATATGAATACGTGCCGATACCGATAAACGGTACAAATCCTAAAAGAATAAACAAGCCGATTAATTTCGTTTTTAACGTCAGTTTCATTACATTTTCTCCTTATATCAAAGTTTTAAGTCAGCAGTCAGCAGTCGGCGGTCTATTGTTGACTGAATTAAACCGCTTCGTCCACAATCAGATCGCCTTGGGTCAGAATGTTGTTTAAATCAATAACGGTCAGCATTTTATCTTTATACGGGGCCATACCTTTCAAATAATCTTCATTCACGGTTTTCACCGCAGACGGGACTCGGGCCATATCATCCGGATGAAGGTAAATAATGTTAAACACGTCATCCACTCCCACACCTGCTTGCAGATCATCATTATTTACAACAATTATTTTGCCACTTTCAAAGGCCCGGTTCATTGGCATATTCAACGTACCGCGAATGTCTGTGAGTGTTAAAATATCACCTCGCAGATTGATATTGCCGATAATATGCTCCGGGCAGCAAGGAATCGGTGTGACACCCTCGACCGTGGCGAACTCACGCACTATTTCCAGGCTTACACCGAAATATTCGCTGTTCAGACCGACGACCGCTAATGGGATCAGTTCGGTGAAATCCTGGTTTTTGACGGACATCATAAGGTTGCAGGCGCGTTCATGTAAAATCTGTCTTTCTTCCGGGGTTGCGTCCGAAAAAAAGCGGCGGTGCAAAGGCGTGTCTTTGCTTGGATGTTGAGTCAGATCATCTGTGGTACGGCCCGATGATTCGGCCATAAGCGTCTGATATGAACGGTCAGGAGTAAGCAGTTTGGCATGGTCCAGGAGCATGATGATCTCTTCATCCGTTTTAGCTTCACAAGAGATCAGGTTGGTGTGTCTGCCGCTGCGGTCAGCAAGGAAAGGGGCGCGTTCGATAGCATCCGGTGAAATGGCTATGACATCACGAACTTCATTGACGATCATGCCGACATTCAAATTGTCATTATCACCGATTTCGACAACAACCACACTGTCGGACAAGTGAAATTGTCCCGAAGCGCCCCCAATGCGCATATCCAAATCAACAACCGGTACGATACGGCCCCGCAGATTGAACACACCGGCGATAAAATCCGGTGCTTCCTCCATTGGTGTCAGTTCGGGAAGTCTGAAAATTTCTTGCACCGCCATTGCTTCAACCCCGTAAGAGGTTTCATGCAATTGAAAGATAAGATACGATTGAGCTTCAATAGGGGCATTTGGCTTTTCAGCAGATGTGCCCGATTGCTCAGGCGGGCCTGTCGATCTGTTATCAGTTAGAAGCATGCGAACTGTTTCCCTCCGTGTATATATGATTTTTGATTTTCAGTTTATCGAAAAATCAGATGATGGTGTTAGCGCATCTTGGATAAAACTGCGAATTTCGATGCCGGTCATACCTTAATCAGAGGTATGCGGAAGAGCTTGGCAGTCCGTGATTAGGCGGGGATTTTCCATGATATTGGATAGATAGACAAAACTATCCGAGTCTTTAATCCATTTGGCCGATAAGATGTTGTATATGCCGGGTCAATGTCAAAGCCCGCACCTGATCATAAGGCGCTATCAGATCATCGGGTGATACTTGAGCGAGAAGGTTCAAAGCGGTCAACCACATTTTTTTGGCCCATTTAAAATCATGTTCGGCTTCATAAAGAGCTGCCAATTCGACATAAGCGGCGATGTAATCTGGATGAAAATAGATAATGCGTTTCAGATACTTTTTGGCCGTTTCGGGTTCTCCTTTTTCCTGCATGATACATGCCAGCAAATAACAGGAGTTTATGTCGGAATTTTCCATTGCCATTATTTGCCGGCAAAAAGTGATGGCTTTGGCGAGTTTTCCCGAATTGGCATAAGACTTGGCTTTTAAATAAAGGGCTTCAATTTTGTCAGCGGTGTCATCAGGGGTGACTTTTGCGCTTTTATCAATAGCCCTGACGTCGGCTTTTTCAGGCAAGCCGGTTTCTATTGAGACAGTAAAATTATTAGAAGGTTGCGGTTCGGACGCCGGTTTTTTGTCAGATTGTGAGTGTGTAATCAGAAAATCACCGGTGACATGAGGTGCAAAGCGGTTATTCGGCGGTGCTGTCAGCGCGGTACCAGACTGTCCGATTTTTACGGATTGGCTGCTTTTTGCTTTTGAAGTGATGCCAGGCATTTGGCTTTTGGTAACATTATTTTGCTGATAAATTGTTGATGTCTGAAAAGACCGGGCTTTCAGATTATGAAGATTCTGACCATGCAATTCATTGTAGCCGGTCATTAAAAAGCCTTCGTCAGTCAATGCAGCGCAAAATTTTTTTACAACTGCGGAAATCGCTTCAAAGGTGAAATAGATAAACACGTTGCGGCAAAGAATCAAGTCAATGTCGTATATCTGAGAAGCCGTGTCGGGGAATGGGTCCTGTCTTAAATTTCCGGTGCGGAATGTTACCATCGCACGAATGTGCCGGTCGATCACCCATCCTGATTTGTACTTAAAATAACGCTTTTTAATATCCGGGTCCACCATTCTGAAAGACCAGTCACCATAAATACCGGTTTTCGCTTTTGCGATTGCGGATGCGTTGATATCCGTTCCTAAAAGCAAAATATTCCACCGCTCCCAATCCGGGAGCAACTCATTGATAAGCATGGCCAGCGAGTAAGGTTCTTCGCCGGTTGAACAGCCCGCGCTCCATAAGCGCATGGTTCGGTCATGCCGGTGTTTCCATAGAATTTGGGGAAGAATATGATCGCGGAGCAAACCAAACTGTCCTTTGTGCCGAAAGAAAAATGTTTCTGCCGTGGTAAGCATAAGGATGAATTTTTGCCATTCCGGGCTTTGGCTATGTGAGTCATCTGACAACTGACAATAGTATTCATGCGCAGAGGAAAGTTTAAGAATCGCAGTTCTTCGATTCACGGCCTGAATCAATTTTTCGTTATCCTGAGTTCGTAAATATAGCCCGGTGCGTTCGACAATTATCTTTTTGAATTGATCAGTTAAAAGTTTATCCATATTTTGGGTCTTATTCATTCATGAAAATGACGTCAGTTGAAACCGTTGCAATCTGATCTCTGGGTAAAACATATTTAGATTTTGGTTTCCTTCATTCATTTTCCGGCTGACAATTATATGGAGAGCTGAACTTATAACGGCACTCCATCGAAAAGTAGAATATTACTCTTGAGGTACAATGGAGGATGCCTCGGAAGCCTTATCAATATCAATTATCTTACTACCTGAAACATAGGCACGGGTTTCATACCGGGTAATATTCGCTAATTTTTGGGTTGTTGCGCCTGCTCTTTTAACAGCTTTAAAAATATTATTGATGTTTTTATACATGGAATCACCTTCTGATATTTGATTCATAATGATTTCTGACAATGCTGAAATTATCATCAAGGGCTGGTTTAACTCATGGCACACCGCTCCGGCTGTTTCAATCACACCTTTTAATTTTTCTTTTTCAATTTTAGTTTTCTCAGCTTCCTTTATTGCCTGTATCCTGCGTGAAATGTCTGACACATCCTCAATGGCAAAAAGGGCATAATAACTTTTTCCATCTATTGAAGGTACTGACGTAACGGTTGTATGCTGTATTCTGAAACTGCCGTTTGGCAGTGGTGAAGGTATAATATGCTTGTGAAGCTGGGAGGAAAAAATGGCAGGCGGTCCTCCTTGAAAAATTATTCCAAGACGAGCGTAATAGGCGGGTGTTTTAAAATGAGAATAATTATCCCCTAAATTTTTTCCAATAATATCTTTTGAACCAACACCTGTCCAGTTTTCCAGGCATTTGTTCCAAAAAATAACAGAATAATCCTTTCGAATAAGAAACATGCCAATTGGAACATGATTCAATACATCGACTTTCTGAGTTATGCCATCAAGCTCATTCATTTTCATTCCTGTAAATAAATAACTCGTCAGTTACAAGTTTTAAGTTTAAAGTTTCAAGTTATTTTGTAACTCCCTGCCCGAATCCCTTATGGCATTGAAACTCACAAAATTTGTGTCATATTTTCACTTTCAATGCCTGATTGGATAAAATGGCAATAACTTACAAGAACTTATGACTGACGAGTAAATAATTAAGGTTTAATTAAATTATCTATTGCATTGAGTAACGCATCAAGAGAAGCCACTTCAAAAAATATGACAACAAACCCGTCTATGCAGAGTTTTTCGACTTTAAAATTGGTTCGGGCAAAAAGAACTACCGTCTCGGATTTTCCATCATTCTGCGCAAACAGCTTATCAACACTGTCCGCCATGAAAGAAGGAACAGAGTATTGAAAATTGAGTTTAAGCATATTGGCAATAGACCCCATCACACCGTTTAAGACAATATTGCCAACCTCACAAAGCGTTCCTTCCCTGACTTCATCAACATCCATAGGCAAAGGTGCTTCGCCGATCAGCGCTGCTACAAGTTTTGAAGCGCTTTCAGTAGGAAAAATCAATTGTGTTGAACCGGTAAATTTTCCTTCAAAAGCCATATTAACGGCTGCAAGCCATTTTCCTCCGAGTGTCTTAAGTTCATATTTAAGGTCATTGTAGGGAATAATTTGCACACAAGGCACTTGCAAAACTATATGTGATTGCAGCATTGTATTCAGTACTGACGCACTACGCCCGGTACCAATATTTATCAGTTCCTTCAATGCATTGAGGTGTCTTTTCGTCGGCGTAATCATTATTAAGTTTCCTTATTCTGTTCAAGAGCTTTCGCAACTGATCTGATCAACTCGTTATCTTTTGGAGGTTTATTGGCAAAATCAAAAACTCCAAGCTGTAAACATTTTTCCCGCGAAGTTTCCTGTATATCAGCGCTGATTACAATAACAGGGCACTTGATATTTTTTTCATTTAGCGCTTTAAGTACGCCGAAACCATCAATTTCAGGCATCAAAAGGTCAAGTAAAATACAATCCGGTTTAAACTTGATAATTTTCTCAATTCCATCTTTACCATTTACGGCCTCAGTTATATTGTACCCAGAAGGCTTTAACATGTTGGTAAGAGAATAACGTGTTAACCAGGAATCATCAATAATCAATATTTCTGCCATAATAGTTTTCCTTAATAGTTTTCCTTTCAAAACAATTTGTTCATATAAGAGCTGAAACTGTGGAACAGCGTATTATTTTGGCGAAGGCCCCTTCCGTTCCTCCGCTCCATTTGTTAAAACGGGTGGATTCATTCTGCCGACTGAAAGTTGAGTGCAGGACTAAGGGATTTCCCAAAAAATAAATTACCCAATCTGTCCAAGGACTATCAGCAGCAATTTCTCTTTAAACAAGGGACTTCAGAATCTACATCTTAATTTAAAATGCAACTTCTGTGCCAACAATTCAGATTTGTCACATCCCATGTATTACTACTTTGTCAGATTAGAAAAATATGTCAGATTTTCGTTAAAATATGCTTGATTTTACCAAAAAAGTTAATCCTTTAGGGGCATTGAGTTGGTTTTATGACGCAAATATGGCATTTTTATTCGCTCAAAATTTAATCTGATAAAGTAGTACTATACACGGTTTTTCAGGGGATTGACCATTTTTAGTGTGTCATAATAGGTCATTTCAACTGTCTCATAATCTTACAAACAAGTCATATTGATACATATAAATCGAAAAGCTGAATTGTTAATGCTATATGTTAAAGCTGATCTGGCTGAGGATTCTAACCTGAATTATTCATAAATTTATTTCAATTTCATGTAAATCATAAGAGGAGGTCAAAATGGACGAAATCACAATGGCTATTATCTGGGTGTATCATGGTATGGAGCCATGTCTTTCAGCCGCTGGCTCAACGAAAAATGGAGCCTGGCAAACTTTTTGCCGGAAAACCTGACAGTTATTCTGCCTTCTGAAACAGAATGGGAAAAAGCCGCACGGGGCGGTGAAACCTTGCCTAAAAAACCGGTGATCAAATCTATTGAAGAAATTGCTGAACAACTGTCTGTTCCAATGAAACCTAACGGCCAACCTGAAAGAATCTATCCGTGGGGTGATGCACCTGATAAAAACCGGTCTAATGTTGAAGAAAGTGATATTAACAGCACCAGTGCCGCAGGTTGTTTCCCAAAAGGACAAAGCCCTTATGGATGTGAAGAGATGAGCGGTAATGTATTTGAATGGACGTTAAGCTTATATGATGGTCATACCTGTGATCCGCGAATTGATTGGAAAAATATATCAAAAATTGCTCCACATAGCTTGGTTGTTTTTAGAGGTGGTCATTTTGGTTCGACAAAAAAAGAGGTCGCTGCGCGTATCGCTACTGGGACTTTCGGTACCTCTACTTCTTCGGCTGGGACGTCGGCTTTCGAGTGGCGCTCTCCCCATTTTCCTCTGATCTCTGAAGCCTCTGGTCTCTGAAACCGCGCGAAGCGCGGTCGCGTTTGGAAATTGTCTGAATCGGAATTTACAGAATTATGGCCTTTATAGGATTCAGTAAGAATCAGTAATTTTTTAGTGTACGAATACATCAAACCTTTACTCAGACCACATAGACGTAGGCAGCGGCACCTCCAGAAAATGGTGAAAGATTAGATAAAATATTGTCACCACAATACCGCTTAATACCACCGATTGAACAATATTCCGCGCCTTGAAGCCATCATCGGACAAGTATAGGTTAAAGGCGAAATAGAAGAGGTAACTGGAAGGCAAAAAGCCTGCGACCGGCAGTAAACCCAAATATAGCATCAAAATTGCAACGCCGATCAGAATATTTTTTCGTTCAAGTTTTGAATCGAACAGGGTGAGTTTTTCTCCTTTAGCCAATCCTTTGATCACCATGATAACGCTCAACACGGCCATTGCCACAAGGGTAAAATTGACATACACACCGCCCAGACGGCTCAGATCCCGGGTAACTGCAAAAACCAATGCAGCCAATCCGCCGCAAAATAAACCGACGAGAAGATTTGAGTTCATCATTTTTTACCCTCCTTTTCAGCCGCTTTACTCTTTTGGGCTTTCCAATTGGCGTACAGAGGCCATAAACCCGAAACGATGCAAAGGCTGATCAACACCAGACTGATGGGGCGAAAAACCATGTATCGGATAATTCCGCCGGCGGCTTGCCCGGCCAGCATGGACTGAACCAGCCCTTCCTCAATAAAGGGGCCTAAAATCAGCCCCAATACAATGGGTGCCGGATGGAATTTTAACTTTCTGCTCACATACCCTACGATCCCGAACAGAAACATAATCCATACATCCAATACGTTGTTGCGGATTGCGTAAGAGCCAAGAACGGTCATAAAGACAATTGCCGGGGCCAGAAAGCGAGAGGGGATATTGATAATGCGCGCGAAAACGAACGAGCCGAAACTGCCGATTAGAGTTACCATGAAAGCGGCGACTAACAGCCCCATAATAAAAGCGAATGTCACATCCGCATAAGTGGTGAAAAGGTCAGCGCCGGGCCTCATTCCGTGGAGCATCAAAGCGCCTAAAATGACTGCGGCTGGAGGCGAACCGGGAATGCCTAACGTCAAAAGCGGAATCAAAGAACCCGGCGCCATTGCGCTGTTGGCCGCTTCCGACGCCGCTACGCCCTTGACAGTTCCTTTGCCGTATTCTTCGGGATTTTTATCCCACCGTTTGGCCTCGTTGTAGCTGACCATACTCGCGATATTACCGCCGGCACCGGGCGCAAAACCGATCAATGTGCCGATGAAACTGGATCGAAGCATCAATCCCGGATGGCGAAACAGAATTTTAGTCACTTCCCAAACTACCTTCAGCTCCGGTTTAACCGGTTTCTCCGTGTATGCGGCGCGGCGCTGGCCGATCACGCTGATCAGAATTTCGGGCAGACAGAAAAAGCCGATCAGAGCCACGATCAGGGAAATGCCGGCTTGCAGTTCGGGAAAACCGAACGTCAGGCGCACATCTCCGCCGATGGGAGCCATACCCACCGCGCTCAAAAGCAACCCCACTGTACCGGCCAAAAAGCCCTTGGTCAATGATTCGGCCGAAAGAGAGGCGATGATCGTCAGACCGAAAATCCCCAGCCAGAAATATTCCGGCGGTCCGAAAGCCAAAGAAGCCATAGCGAGTGGCGGGGCCGCAAAGGCCAACACCATATTGGCCATTAGAGAGCCGAACGCGGAAGCTACCGCCGCGCCCACAAGAGCGTGCTGGGCCATGCCTTTTTGGGAAAGCGGAAAGCCATCAAAAGTTGTGGCAATTGCGGCCGGTGTGCCGGGTGTGTTGATCAGAATCGCCGGAATTGAATCACCATACATGGCTCCCACATAGATGCCGGCCAGCATGATCAAGCCGGAAGCCGGCGACATGGTAAAAGTGAAAGGCACCAAAAGCGCCAGTCCCATGGTAGCAGTCAAACCCGGCAGAGCGCCGAAGATGATTCCCATAAAAACGCCGATTGACAAAACTAACAGATTATACGGCAGAAAAACCTGATATAGGCCGGACCAGGCCGCTTCCAGTAGCATAGCGTCAACCTCATTTGGTTAAAATTGAAAAGGTTCCCACGCGAAGCATGGGAACCAGGGGGGATGAACAGTTATGAATGAACAGCCATTTTATTTCTTAAATTCCTTAACCACCGGCATCCAGACTTCTTTTTTCTGCATAATATACGCTTTGGTCTTGTCCGCGCCCATGTTCAAAGGCACAAAGCCGTCTTTTTTCATTAGCTCCTGTACCTTGGAGTCATTGGCGATCTTGAGAAATGCTTCCTCAAGCACCTTGATTACCTCTGGGGGCGTTCCCGGAGGAGCGCCGGCACCGCGGTCGATACTGGCAAAAAGATTATATCCGAGGCTCTTGAAAGTAGGCACGTCGGGTGTGTTCTCAAAAGGTTTCTCCGTGCCGAAAGCCAGAATCCGAATTTTGTCTTTATGCTGAACCAAATCGTTGCTGTTGGCCCAGACAGCCTTGACATGTCCGCCCAGGAAAGCGGCAATAGATTTGGCGGCACCGGATGCAGGGATGTAAGTCAGTTTGACATCCGCCATTTTGCCGAACTGCAAATGGGCGATGTGGTGTCCTGACCAGGTGCCTGAACCGCCGCAAGTGACCGCTCCCGGATTTTTTTTGGCGTACTTCGCCAAGTCTTCAAGCGTCTTGAACTCGGATTCCTTCAACACTGCCAAACCGATGGGCGTGGCCTGGAACAGGGCGATAGGTTCCAACTGTTCGGTTTTATAACCGGCATTGCCGCGAGCCAGGGGCTGAAGGATGATATGGGGAATATTGATTCCGGAAATGAAGTAACCATCAGGTTTTTTCTTAACCAGTTCAGCCCAACCCACCGAACCGCCGCCGCCGGGTTTGTATTGGACAATCACATCAACGCCAAGATTCTTTTCCAACAAAGGCTGTTGACGCCGAGCTTCCAAGTCAGACTGCCCTCCCGGGCCGAAAGGTATCTGATAGGTGATCGTTTTTTCCGGGAAATCCGCCAAAGCCGGTCCGGCAAGTAAGCAAAACAGGCCGGTCAGGGCCGCCAAAGTGATAAATAATCGTTTCATCTAAACCTCCTTCTTGTGTGTAAAATTCTATTCAACCTCCCCCGATGGGAGGCATCATATAAATAACATCCCCTTCTTCTAATTGCTGATCCAATGTCGCCAATTGCTTGTTCACACTCAACAAGCCAATCTCTTCAAGCGGGATTCCAAGTTGATCAATCAGAGTTTTGGCATCTGAGCCATCCGGCAAAGTAACGTCTTGAATCCGTTTTTGGCGTAATGTAACGAACAATTCGACCTGCACATGCATCATCGCTCCTAGCCCAAACAATTGATTGATTGGTTACTCGACTTTGGCTATTTTGAGAAATATTGCTATCATAGCACGTTCCTAAAGTACACCCGTTATCTACATACAAACTTCAAATTTATCAGTTAAAGATGAAAACCTCAATTGAAACTCATTGCCCTTTCAAGAACACTTCTAATCTTTATTTTTTTTATTGCAAAGATCGGGTCTAATTCCCCGTCGTTGGCGACATTATAATTGATCGTTTTCGTTAAGGCGCTGATTGTAAGCTATTACATTTTATACCATCCATGTTCTCGAATCAGGCCTCCTCTGATATCCAAATCATCTTTTTGCCTTCACCCTATTTTAGTTTGACATCCATGCCTAATATTTTCCCATGATTTTTGATATATTATGCAATTTATGTGCCAAGCACATCACAACATGTAACCAATTGATTTTTAAGAATAATAAAAAATATAATTTTCAAAACGACTGTTTTTGTGCCTAATATTGGGCGCAATGACGAATATTGGGCTTGATTTTTTCATTTTTTGATGATATGTAGCGTAATCGTCTTATCACATAAGACGGGACAGATGTAAAGCGGAAAGCTGTTCCGCTTTTTCGCAGTGCAGCTATTAACGACGCGGGGCTGCCCATTTTAGTGATGAAAGGTGTATGCAAAGATTGTAGGGTGCGTCAGGCCTCAGCCGTAACGCACCGAAATCATATCTCAAAATGATTTTTAATACTAACATGGTGCGTTACGCTACGCTAACGCACCCTACATTTCTAATTTTTGAATAGGATACAAGTTTTCTTATTCCTGAAACCCGAAACCTGACACTCGAAAGAGGATAAAATATGCGCTGGGATACAGCCACACGTTATCGAATACTTTTAGAAATCAACAATGCCGCGGTCACTCACACCAGCCCTGAAGGGCTGTTTAAAGTTTTGGCGGATGAACTCATAAAGCATTTTTCTTACGACCGCCTGAGCATCAACCTCTATGATGTTGACTCACAGTCGTTAAGCTATTTTACGGCTGCCCATGGAATTAATCCTGAAGGCATTTCCTGCAAAAACAGCCGGCCCTTGGCCAAAGGCGCTATCAGCCGGATGGCTATCCAATCGCGCCAGCCGGTGATCATTGATGATTTAAGCCGCTACACCGACCGTTCTTCAATCGGGTCAATGGTAAAAGCCGGCCTGAATGCCACAATGGCCTTTCCGTTAATCATTCGTAACCGGGTGTCAGGCTCGATTCATTTTTCTTTCAAAAAAACGCCGAATCACATCTCGGAATTGACCGAAGTGCTTACCGACGTATCGAAACAAGCGGCGATTGCGGTGGACAACATGCTGGCCTACATGCACCTCAAAAAGGTCAATGTCGATCTGGAGCGCGAGAAGCGTTACCTCATGGCCAGTACGGACGAATACAAACAAGAAGACTTTTTTGTCGCTTCACCGGCCATGAATGAGGTTATGAACCTGGTTGAACGGTCGGCGGATTCCGACGCCGCTATTCTGATTACCGGTGAGACAGGCACTGGCAAGGATTATCTGGCCCGTCGCATTCATAATTTAAGTTTTCGCAAAGAGCATCTGTTTGTCAAAGTCAACTGTCCGGCCTTGGCATCCTCACTTTTTGAAAGCGAACTTTTCGGCCATGCCAAGGGGGCCTTCACCGGTGCGGAATTTAAAAGAATCGGACGTTTTGAACTGGCCAACGGCGGGACGATCTTTTTAGACGAAGTGGGTGAGTTGCCTATCAGTCTGCAAGCCAAGTTGCTGCATGTGCTTCAAGATAAACAATTCGAGCGGGTGGGCGACAGCCAATCGGTAAAAATCGATTTCCGCGTGATTGCGGCTTCCAATCAAAATCTTGAGGAAAGCATCCGTGACGGCCATTTTCGTGAGGACCTCTTTTACCGGCTGCATATCGTGAATATCCATGTTCCGCCATTGCGGCGAAGACAAGAAGACATCCCCCTGTTAATGGAAAAACTCACACGGCTTCAAGCTCTGAAAACCAACCGCCAGGAGCCGTTCTACACGGACGGCGCATTGGCTAAATTAGGGGCTTATAAATGGCCGGGCAACATTCGGGAATTGAAAAACCTTGTCAAACGGATGGTGATTCTTCGGCCGGGTGAAAAAATCACAGGAGAAGATATTGATATGATTCTCGGCAGTTCCACCCCTGAGCATCAAACGCGCCAGACCGACATCGCCCCGCTGGCCGAGGCTGAACGTCAACATATTATCCAGGCGTTAATTAAAACACGGGGCGTTGTGGGCGGCGAAAAAGGCGCTGCCCGCCTTTTGGAACTTCCGCGTTCCACGCTTCAGTATCGGCTGAAAAAATTTGGGGTTAAACCTGGGGATTATGTCAAGGGTTGATGGAAAGCATTGGGGGATGTAAATGGAAGGGGGTAATTATAGAGGAAAGAGATATTCCGTTTACAAAATGCCTAAAGGAATGACTTTCGTGTTTCTGTAATTTGGGTATTTCTTGAATTTTAATAGCTGAAAATTAGTAACGCCGCTAATCAGCCGTGCGGTTTTTTGCGTCGGCTGAATTAGCATTGTTAGTCGATTTTTTCCAATCTGCCTTTTCGAGTGATAAAAGCATCATTTCGTACATTTTTCTAACAGTAATGCTTCTTTGTGCTGTATGGTATGACTTAACTAACCACTGCTTTTTTGTTAATTTTATAGCACTTATTGGCATAGAATTAAGTTTTTCTTTGTGATCATCGAACATTGCAAGTTGATCTAACGTTCCAGCAGCAATTATGATTTTAGGTTTTAGTATTTGGATTTGAGATTTTACATCGTTAATAAATGCTTTTAAATTTTTGTAGTAATTATTGTCAATATGACTTGCACCACCTTTTTTATTTACATTTATTACAGCAATATCTTTTAATGAATCTGCGACTGACCTCGCATTGAAATTCAACTCTTCTGGGCTAAGGTCATTCAAAAAACAATGCGAAATTTTTGCAACTGCCCCAAATGTGCTATGCCAATTTTTATATGAAAAGGGATTTGTTAAGAACTCTCTTAAGTCCCAATCTCCGCCACCATTCGTCTCCCGTAAAATCCATAAAATTCTGATTTTTGATTTAACATATCTACTCCAATCAACTGGGCCATCTGCAATAATTTCAGGGTCTTTTGTGCGAATAGATTGTATCAATTGTTCATATTTTATTTTGTCTAGTTCCTGCATTGTTTATCCTTTTTTCGACTAACGTTAAGCTAACTGGCGCAAAAGGGTGGAGGGAGCGATAGCGACCGGAACTCTTTTGCCGTCCGAGTTCAGTGCCGGGTTAGCCGTTTTATAGTCTTTCAACACATTCTGCCCATGTTCGCTTTCTATTTTTCTTAATGATAAATTTAACCTTCTCATTATTATTAAGGAAATTTTGATTTTGAATTTGTTTTTGATTAAAATAAACATCAGAAATTTCAGATGAATTACATGAGATAAAACCAAATCCTTTGTTTGCATCAAAAAATTTTACTTTACCTTCATAGCATTGCTCGAAATAATTTGATTTTTCTAACGCTCTAATTTTTTTGTCATTTTTTTTGATTTCATTTTTTAAGATTTTAATTTCAGATGTTTGCATATTCAATTTTTTAACTTCAGATAATAGCATATTTTTTTGATTTTTAACTTTATCTTTATCTGGGGTAAGAATCTCATCTCTTAGTTTATGTAAACTAAGGATCTGTTTTTCAAGCCCCCCTTTTTCCCAAAATGATGAATTTCGTTTTCTTTGTTCTAAAATTTTTCTTTGCTTAGCAGTTTCTACAATAGCTCGCCCCATAGCGTCCAAAGTTTTTCTTGAGCCTTGTAAAAGCTCATAAGTCCTATCAGCAATTTGAATTGATGTTGAATGCAAATCACACAATTCTTTAAAATTGAGAATATTTTTTTTTGTTTTTAACTGATTTTGAATATGTCCTTGGCGATTACATACTTCTTCAAGAACTTGTTGATAGGAGTCTTCCCATCTTTTACGTTCAACAGCGACTTCTTTTTGGAGAGATTCTAATATTTCATTCGCAATACCAATTATTCCGCCTATTACCAAACCTATTATCCACCACATAGCAACACCTTAAATTTATTAATTTTCTGGTAAACTTAATACCTGATCTATTGGATGAATTTCTTCTAATTCATTTCGTGTTTCTGAAATCATAATATTTAATGTCTGAGTCATTGATATAGTCTGCTTTACTCCCTGCTTACCAACCTTTACCATTTTTTCAGTTAACTGAGTGACGATTTTATTATATATTTCGAAGATTTCTGGCGGTGGCAATTGTTTCTTTTTAACCAATTGATTCATCTGGTTCATTGCATTATCTAAAGCTAAACCGAAGCTTTCTGCGTTTAAACTGCATACGTTAGCAGAAACATCAATTTTATTTATACGTGCAAGTATAGCTTGACGTCTGACTTCAAGTTCACGCAATTTATATGACAATTGTGATTCAAGATTTTTCTCTATAATATTAGCCTGTTCTTTAATTCTGTCTCTTTCTATTTCAAGCCTTTTAGCTTCTACTTTATAAGCATTAATTTCAACAATTATTCTTCCAAATGTTTCTAAAGGATTGAGTGCTTTTAACAGTGGTATCAGGCCACTACCCATTTCAACAGAGGGCAATACCTTACCTTTTGTTGGTTTAATGTGAATAATTGAATTTAATTTGTTTTTATTTCCCATTTTTATTTCCCCTTTATCATCTGTCCCATTTTTTGAGATTTGACTCTTTATAGAATTCTCTTTAATATATCTCCTAACTTTAAAGATTTTAGCAATTGTTGGATTTATTGATTCAATCATTTCTTCAGTAAATTTTACCTGACCGCTTTCATGTTTATCAGTAATAGCCCAAGTACAAAAATGTTCACAATTATTGGCTTGTAAATCATACATACTTTCGCCGACTCTGGATAGAGATCTTTGTACAATTTCATCTCCCGAATATTTAATATCTACTATCGAATATTTTCTGATATAGATGTCAGATTCTCCAGCGAATTCGTCCAAAGATGTTATATTTATAGGGCCTTTGTTTATATCATTTGAAAAACCATCATACTGAATAACGTTACCATTCCCATCATATATGCCATGATGAGTATAACCTGTTTTCCAAACGAATATGTGACTTCCTTTTTTCATAATAATTTAACGGCTAACCATGATTATCAGGTACTTTTGCCTGATAACACTGATAAAATGTGCTATTCGGGCATATCAGCTTTGATAATATGATGATCAAGTGTTGTCCGTCCCTATTTGACATGTTTAAAATGCCTTTGTTTATTTGTCAGGCTTTTATTGTTTCAAATCAGAAAAGATATGATAGGCCGGATTCGATAAATCTGAATGTGTGTGTTGTTTTGTCCATAGTCTTATGATTTATCTTCTCTTTCTTTATCTATACTTTATCTATATCTTAATGCAACTTCTGTGCCAACAATTCAGATTTGTTAAATCCCATGCTATACGCGGTTTTTCAGGGGGAACAACCATGCCATGTATCATAACAGGTCGTTTTGACTGTTTCATAATCAGACAAATGAGTCATATTGATACATACAAATTGAAAAGCGGGATAAATATACCAATTTGAATCTATGAATTATCTGAACCTGATAAACTGACAAAGTCTAATCTGACAAAGTCAGTATTAACCTGAATTATTCATAAACATCGGATAAGACTCTTGTGTCAGGTCGATGCTATAAAAATTTGAAAAAATCGTAAGTCATCGCTTCCAGCCCGGAGGGTATCCGGCAATTTTTTAAATCTTAGCGATATTTTCTCATAATGCATTGCGTTATCCGGACAATTTTATCACGTCAGAGCATAGGTATCCTCTTATTTGTTCCGGCTTCCACTGTTTGTATTCTTTCCGGTCGCACCTTTTCCTATCTTTGTTTCCGCTTTCTTTATACATTTTAACGGCACGTTTGACAGTCGCATCAGCGTCCTTCAACAACCGGGAATCGGCGGTCAGTCCGACAATATACTTTGCATCATCGGTTTCTTCAATATGATCCATCACTTCAGGATATGAAAAATGTCCATCACCTCTAAATACAATCGATGTTTCAGGCTGTTTTTCACGAAGATAATCGACCATTCCCTTTACAATAGAACGCATCTCCTGACTGTCACCGCGTTTACCCGGTTTCAGGATTGTTGTAATCGATTCACCACTTAATCCTTCATAAACATGAAGAGGCATGTGACAGTGATTCCCATAGTAACCGTTAAAAAGGCTTTGCCGCCGACCGCCGTGAACTTTATCTTCAGTATCATCAAAATCGATTACAATCTACAATCAATGATTAATAAATATTCGTATACGTTTTTCGTGCAGCGCTTTATTTTTACTGAAAGAAAGCGTTTTTCGGACCAGACCGGGACATCTTTGTCGCCAGGTATTGTTAAAACGTTCAATATGAGATGTTTTTCCGCTCTCTTTCGGAACCGGGCGCAGACGTTTTGAAGGTGGAATATTTTTATATGATTCCTGAAAATCACTATATATCACAGCACGTTTCCGGTAATCAGGAGGTGGAGACCGCCATAATTTCAGACAGGTTCAGTCAGACCTGTCCCCGAACGCGGCTCCGACAATCTGCCGGGTGTCCCGGTCTGTCGCGAGCCATATCCATACCCAGTGATCTTTCGATCCTGCAAACGACTGTAATTCGTCTGTTTCCACAACCGGACGTTTTTCCCTTTCAGCAATATCTGATGCAACGGGCGGAATTTCTTTTTTTTTATTACAGATATCATCCTGCAGCGGCTGACATCGGCCAGCCTGGTGATTCCGCGCTGAGAGACACGCTCACGGAGTGGTTTTTCTATAAGCGCCTCCTTCATTTTTTGTTTTTTCTCCTGAATCACAAGTGTCCCGTAAAAACAGCAGGATTTACAGTGATACTTTTGTGCGCGCGCTTTTGTCAGTCCGTTTTTGCATATATCAGTGCCGCCGCATTTTTCACACGGTATGTTTATCATATATTTTTCCTCCTTTTTATATATTATAGGAAAGAAATTTTATCAGTCAAAAAAAAACCACTACCCCTTTTTTTTAAATTTATTTCGAAAAAGATTGCGAAAGGAAAATTTTTTATCCCTTTATTTTAGAGAGTTACAACGATGATCGGGAATTGCTGCTATACTTACAGTTTAGCGGTGGCGGGTGCTAAACGCCAAACTGTAAGTTTGGCACTCTTTGGAATTGTAAACAGGTGGATGGAGGATGCCAATAAGTTCTACTCAATCCCCAGTCGCCGGTAAATCTCAGGCAATCGGCGGCGGGTTTCTTCCTTAACCTCTTCGTGCAAATGCCTGCCATGGCTATCCATGGCCACAGTCAACGGTCAGAAATCCTTAACACGAAACTTATAGAGCGCTTCCGGATGAAGATGTTCCCAATAGACATCTTCCACTTCTTGAATCTGAAGCGTTTCAAATCCGCGCCCTGCACGGCATCATATCCGCGGAATTGCTCTGTCTGAACCCCGGTAAATACGGGATTTACGGGTATGACGATTCTCTGGACGGCGCGTATTCGCCTTACGCCGATTGCCGGTTTGAACTGCCTGAAACCGTGTCAGCTAAAATTCGCAGCCGCCTGATTCGTCTCGGCGACCAGATTGAAATCATGAACCGCAGTTTTAGACCTTCCGAAAATAAAAAAGACGATGACGCTGCTGCTAAGGAAAGTTATCACCCGTTTTTATTGGAAAAAAATCGCTCTGCTGTGTCTCTTTCACAACAGCCGCAACCCGCTGGATCAAGACGATTATGAAGATATTATCGGACGCGGCAAAACTGTGCCTGCCATGATTTATGAAGACGCCGACCCGGTAAAATCGCCGCTGGTGTTTGCCGATTCAGTTTTCTCATGGACAATTGAAGAATACCACCGGGACTCCGGCGGTTCTGCGGTGCGGAACGCTGTCAGTTCGGATCGGTGAAAACTCAGAGAAATCATATCGGTCTGTCTATACGGACTTGTTTAAGATTTGAAATTTTCAGTCTGAAAACCGGCTATAGCCGGTTTGAAATTGAAAACCGAATTATCAGAGAGGCTGTCAGAGTTTATCTGACAAATCCTGTTTATGCTTTTTAATCAACTGCGTAAATCCTATAGTATTCCAATTTTGGTTTTTCCAGATGACGCCCGCAAGCTGAAGCTCGCACTCCGCTAATCTGGAAAAACCAAAATTGGATCAGTATAATGACATTAATTATCCGAAAGTCTGTATAAGGCTTCTTCCATCTCATTCACAAACCGACTCCGCATACTGGTTTGGCCTTTGCGCCAGGAAGCGGAACTGATATGCAGCCAGCGTTCCGCGCGTGTTACAGAAACATACATCAGACGCCGCTCTTCTTCCAAATCGGCTTCCGATCCACTCGAACGCCAATGGGGGAAAAGACCTTCTTCGCAGGCAACCACAAAGACCACTTTAAATTCCAGTCCTTTGGCAGCATGAATGGTTGACAAGTTTAACCCGAAGCCGTCTTCATCGTCATCTGCTTTGTCTTCTCTGACTAAGGCGGATTCTTCCAGATATTCGACAATGGAATCCTTCTGCGATGCCGAATGAATCAATTGTTCAATATTTTCAATGCGCGTCGTGAAATCCATGCGAGCGCCTTTGGTATAGTCATGGAGATACGCATTATAATTTACACGGGTGATGACCGTCTGAAGCGCCTGATTCGGTTTCATCGCTTTGATTTCATCTAACAATTCAATCAACAGTTTCAGTCCCTGATAAATTTTAGGCGTAAAAATCTTATCTGTAAGCGCCTTGCGGGCGGCATCTTGAAGACTCATGTCTCCGGTTCGGGTAGCGGCTATTTTCAGAATTGTTTTAGGTCCGATTCCGCGTTTGGGGATATTAATAATACGTTCAAAGGACGCATTGTCATGTGTGAACAGGGCGGCCGCCAGGTAACAGTTCAAATCCATGATTTCTTTGCGCTCAAAAAAACCCTTGCCTCCCATCATACGGTAAGGGATACCATTGGCGCTACAAGACATTTCAAAAGAGCGGGAAACAAATTTAGTGCGATACAGCACAACCATTTGCTCTAATGAGACTCCTTTGTTTTTATAAGCAATCACTTTACGAACGACCCAATGGGCTTCTTCGGCATCACTGTCAAAGCGATGAATATCCACAACGCCACCCTGTTTAGCGGAAAAGCACTCTTTTTCCATACGGTGTCTGTTATACCCGATCAGGTCATTGGCGGCCCGTACAATTTTGTTGGCGGAACGGTAATTTTGTTCCAAGCGGAACACTTTAGCGTTATCATATTTCTTGGGGAACGATAGAAAATGGTTTATGTTGCTTCCTCTGAATGAATAAATCGCCTGCCAGTCATCACCCACACAAAATAGATTACCATCTTTCAGCAGCAGGCGGGTCAGCTCATCCTGGAGATTATTGGTGTCCTGATATTCATCCACAAGCAGATAATCAAACCGCTTCCGGTAGGAATCCCGAATATCTTTATGGTCTCTTAAAAGATTCCGCACCAATAATAAAATATTATCAAAGTCAACCGCATTGGCGTTTTTTAGCGCATTTTCATAACGGTTGAAAACATCTATCAAGCGGATATGCGATATGCGGCGTTTACGATCAAAATACTTTTCCGGATGACCGGAATTTTTAGCATTGGATATAAGTGCTTTCACCGAGCCTATATGTTTTTTATCGAAATTCATCTCACTTACGATAATATCGCGAAGGAGTTTCTGTTGCTGGTAATCTGCATAAACCTGAACCGGCGGTTCAAAACCCAGCTGGCGGCAGTGGGTTTTTAAAATGATGAAACAAGCCGAATGATAGGTACGCACCCAAGGGAAGCGTTTCAAAGGCAGGCCGGTTAAACGAATCAAACGATTTTTCATTTCTTCGGCCGCTTTATTGGTGAAGGTGATTGCCAGAATGCGCTCAGGCTGATATCCATGCGAGATGAGGTGGGAAATTTTGGCTGTAAGCGTTCGGGTTTTACCTGAACCGGCGCCGGCTACCACCAAAGCGGGAGAGCCGATATGTTCCACCGCCCGTTTTTGTTGATCTGATAGTTCCATAGTGTGAAGTTTCAAGTTATAAGTTTATAATTCTAAGTTCAAAAATTTACTTGAATCTTTCATGCCAAACGTAGTAAAATTACAGATTAAGTAAATAAAGTGACAATATATGAAAAAGAATGCTTCATAAAGCAATTTTTAAGTATTGTAAATAAATATGTAAATATCAACATCGCACTTCAGCAATTTTTATGTTTCATCACAATACTATTAGGCACGATTCTTGCATATAAAAACTATTGACCGAATTATTCATAGTGTTTAGTCAAGTTTAAGGTGACAAGTAAAAAATCAGGAATGCAAACTTCAGTTTGCCGCTTTTGGAGCGTTTTGGCAAACTGAAGTTTGCATTCCTGCCCGTCAGCTAAATGTTGACACAACAATAGTTACATTTGTGCGCAACATCCATTCCGGACGGTATTGATTTCACAGTAATTTACGATTTAATATAGTGCATCATCACCCACACAACATTTTATTAGTCAATCCGTGGATTCACGATTTTGCCGCTTATGATTTCTGGGCGCGGCCATTAGGCCTGTTATCTTTAGCTTCCATTTTGCGTAGCCACGGATTTGCCGTTACTTACATAGATTGTCTGGATCGTTTCCATCCGCGGGCATCTCCACAATCGGCAACCGCCCGATCAGGTCGCGGACCTTATTTAAAAACGCGAATTGCCCGCCCTCAGGGAATGGAAGATGTCAACAGACATTTCAGCCGTTATGGGATTAAAAAAAAATGGTTTTATGATGATTTGGCGTCAATTCCGCAACCGGCGCTGATTTTGGTTTCGTCAATGATGACCTACCAATATCCGGGGACGCAGGAAACAATTGCGATAATAAAAGATTGCTTTCCTGATACACCTGTGATATTAGGGGGTGTTTATACTACCCTTTGTTATGAGCATGCCGTAAGGCATTCGGGTGCGGATTATGTATATTCGGGTGCTTGTAATTCCGGGATACTCAAGTTGGCAGCCGATATCATCGGTTTAACCAACCTTGATAGCGGGCCTCAATTTGATTCTGCTGACTTGGATAGCTATCCTTATCCGTCTTGGGAACTTCAGCAGAAGTTCGGATTTGTTCCGTTGCTCACTTCTACGGGATGCCCCTTTGCGTGTGTTTACTGTGCATCCCGCTATTTAAATCCTTCTTTTCAGGAACGCAGTTCTGATGCGGTTGTATCAGAGATTATCTTTTGGCATAAAAACTACAACATCAAAGACTTCGTGTTTTACGATGATGCGCTTTTAGTAAATGCCGGCAAACGTGCTATTCCGATAATGGAGCAAATTCTGAATGCCCGTTTGAAGCTTAGGTTTCATACACCCAATGCGATTCATATTCGTGAGATAACCGCTTTGACAGCGAAACTGATGTTTAAAGCAGGATTTAAAACGATACGCCTGGGGCTTGAAAGCGCTCTTTTTAAAGACAGACAAAAATTAGACAACAAGGTGACAGATGCTGAATTCCAGAACGCTGTTTTGCATTTGAAAGCCGCCGGTTTTCATAAAAATCAGGTGGGTGCCTATTTGCTGGCAGGTTTGCCCGGGCAACCTCTTCATTCAATTGAAGCATCTGTCAAATTGGTAAAAAAAAGCGGCGTCAGCCCTATCTTGGCTTATTATACACCGATTCCGCATACTGCTTTATGGGATGAAGCCGTCAATTCATCGCGTTATGATCTTGAAGCGGATCCGCTTTTTACGAATAACGCTATATTTCCTTGTCAGGAGCGAAATTTTTCATGGGAAGTGATCACATATCTAAAAAATTTAATTGCCGAATGAAAAATTATGTTACACTTATTCAAGAAAGATTTCAGAAACATTCAAATGATCAATTTCATTGTGTTATAGTACTCTAATTTTGATTTTTTCATATTTCGTTTGCAAGCTGTGAATCTCTAACACTCAGCTAATCCGAAAAACCAAAATTGGATCAATATCTGAAGGAAAATTTCATGGAAAATGATACGAATTCAGCCATATTGATTGTCGATGACAGTTTGGGCAACATACAAATACTGGCCGATATGCTCAAAGGTAAAAATTATCGTATTCAGGTGGCCCGAAATGGCGCGACAGCATTAGAAGTGGTCGCTCAAAGAGTTCCCGATCTGATTCTGATGGATGTCATTATGCCTGGAATAGACGGCTATGAAGTCTGTCGGCGGCTAAAAAATCAGCCTGAAACAAAAGAGACACCGATTATTTTTATCAGCGCTCTCAGTGATATTGATGATAAGGTGAAGGGCTTTGAAGCCGGAGGCGTTGATTTCATTACCAAACCCTTTCAACGCGCGGAAGTATTTGCCCGCATCAACACCCATCTCAAATTAAAATCTATGCAGGAAGCACTGAAACGGCACCGTGAACACCTTGAAAAACGGGTTGAGGAACGCACAGCGGAATTAAAAGCCGCCAATCTTGCCAAGAGTGAATTCTTAGCTAATATGTCCCATGAAATTCGTACGCCTTTACATGGTATTTTGAATTATTCTGATTTTGGAATCAGAAATATAGAAAAAGCGACGCGCGATAAACTTCTGACTTATTTTAAGCAAATCGGCGTTTGCGGAGAGAGGTTGATGGAGTTGTTGGCTTCTATTCTGGAACTTGCCAGTCTGGAAGCCGGGCGGGTGATATACAGCAAAAACCTACATGACGCACTTCCGATTATTAATTCGGTGATTGCTGATTTATATTCAAAGGTGCGCGCCAAGCAACTCTCCGTAGAATTAGTTAAACCTCAGTCAGAGGCAAAGATATTTTGCGACCAGATGAAAATACGCGAAGTGTTTCATCATATTCTTTCAAATGCGGTGCAGTTCTCTTCTAACGAAAAAAAAATAACGATTCGTGTTCAGGAAGGCCAAATTGAAACAACCGGAAACGTAAAGGTCAAGGTGTTAAAAATATTTTTTATTGATCAAGGAATCGGAATTCCTCAAACAGAATACCGGAATATTTTTGACAGCTTTATTCAGAGCAGCAAAACTAAAACAGGGGCAGGCGGAAAAGGTGTCGGTCTGGCAATTTGTCGTAAAATTATCGAAGCCCATTTAGGCGATATCTGGGCAGAGCCGAATCCCGAAGGCAGCGGAAGCCAATTTATTGTTGCTTTGCCTATGGAGGAAATTATTTAATGGGAATATAGCGATTCCCGTGATTATGGAAAGAATAAACCCTACTTGTTCTTTTTTTTATTAGTGCGTTTAACCAATTGACCATTTTTCCATACACCTTTATATTTACGTCCGCTGGTAAACAGCAGCGTACCTTTGCCGTTACAATTGTCATTTCTCCATTGCCCGACATATTTTTTACCGTCAGCATAAAGCATGGTACCATGACCGTTGAATGCTCCATTTTTCCAACTGCCGGTATATTTGGAACCGTCGTTGAAGGTCATCGTCCCCTTACCGTTACGTTTTCCCTTACGCCATTGGCCTGTATATTTGCTTCCGTTGGGATAAATCATAACTCCTCGCCCTTGACGAACACCATTTTTCCAATTGCCTTTATATTTTTGACCATCGGAATGAACAAACGTTCCCTGGCCATTGTATTTATTCGCAGACCAATTGCCGCTATATTTTTTGCCATCGGGAAACAGCATAGTGCCCTGTCCCTCAAAATTGTCATTTTTCCAATTCCCATCATATTTGGCGCCATCAGAAAATAACATGGTGCCTTGTCCCTCAAAATTACCATTTTTCCAATGCCCATCATACTTGGCGCCATCAGCGAAGCGCATAACGCCATGGCCGTTATGCCGATTATCAGCCCATTGTCCGGAATAGCGACGGCCATCATAATATTGCATCACGCCTTTGCCACTGATAGCACCCATTACCCAATTACCGTCATATTTATCACCGTTGGCAAATTTCATCTTTCCGTAGCCATGGAATTTACCCTTTTTCCAGCCACCGGTGTATTGCTTGCCCTTATCAAAATTCATTATACCCTGTCCACAGAATTTACCATCTTTCCATTCACCGACATACACATCGCCATTTGAAAAAAGCATTGTTCCTTGACCGTCAAAGAGATCTTTGCGCCATTGCCCTGTGTAAGTTTGGCCATTGGCAAGTCTTAATGTCCCTTGACCGAAGCGCTCACCATTCTTCCAATCACCAATATATTTTCCGCCGTTAGCGTAGAGCATGGAACCATGTCCGTTTTGCGATCCATTCAACCAAAGTCCGGTATATTTTGCTCCTGAAGGAAAAATAAGCGTTCCCTGGCCGTTTAGCTGTCCGTCTAGCCATTCGCCACTATATTGTTTACCATCAGGATCATTCATGGCTCCATTTCCGTTGATTACGCCGTTTTCCCAATGTCCCTTATACACTTGGCCGCTGGTGAAGTGCATGACACCATAGCCGTGGTGTTTACCATTGTACCAATGGCCGTTATATTGGTCACCATTGTTATATGTTATTGCTCCCTGGCCGTAGCGTTGGTTTTGGAGCCATTGTCCGATATATTTTTTTCCGCTTGAAAAAGTATAGACTCCCTGACCGTCAAACTTTCCGTTTTTCCATTGGCCGCTATATTTTTCGCCATCTGAAAGAGTCATAACGCCGTAGCCATTCAGACAATCTCCACGGATACATTTAGCCGGTAAACTGTTTGGTGCTGCAACAATCGTAACTGCAAAAAAAAATGAAATTGATAAGCGTCGCATTTTAAAATTTACCCCAAAATCAGATTTGTATTTTCGTGTGTAGCAATTAATTTGGCAAATTGAATCATTGTTTGTGAAGCAATAATGACGCTATTGGTAAACAGTTATATTGTATTTATTAAAATTTCTTCAAAAGCAAATATTAAGCATTCGGTTTATCATCAATTTTTTCAGGTTCTTTTTTTTCTGAATCCGAAGTGGCTCCTTTAAAATTTCGAATCGCTTTACCCATTCCGGTGCCGATTTCGGGAAGTTTACCAGCTCCGAAAACAATTAAAATAATTACCAGAATAATGCTAAGTTCCCACATACCTATTCCAAACATAACAGCCTCCTAATCGTTTAAAACATTGTAAAATTAAGTCCGCAACTCAAACAAATATGAGTGCTTTCTATAATTGTGAAGTCAAAATATTACACTTTATATCATCATACCCGCAACATGTCAATATTTTAGGATTTGACTTTGCTTATAGACAACTTAATTTTTGGCAGCAATTTGGAAAAAAACTTGAAAAAAATTACTTTCAATTGCATACTGCAATTGTGATATGATAGTAAAATTTTTCATCAATAAAGAGAGGAATCAGTGGAAACACAATCAATGTCTTATTTGAAAGGCCAGTTTATTCTGGCGATGCCCGGTTTGGCTGACCCCAATTTTGTGAAAACCGTCTCCTGTATTTGCGAGCATACGCAGGACGGTGCCGTAGGGATTTCAATTAACCGGATGGGAACCGCTATTTTCGGGAAGGACCTTTTTGAGGGGCTTAATATTGAACACTCGCCTGATGCGGCCGCTATTCCTATATATATTGGCGGTCCGGTTCATATCGGCGAAATATTTATTATCCACGGCCCGCCTTTAAATTGGCAGGGCAGTTTTATGATTACCCCGACTCTAGCTATGAGTCGGACACCGGATATACTTGAGGCTATCGCAACAGACCGGGGGCCGCAGTCCTTTTTGATTACTCTGGGATGTGCTGGCTGGGGGCCCGGCCAACTGGAGGCGGAAATAATGGAAAATGTCTGGTTGATAAGCCCTGTTTTTGAAGAAATCCTTTTTAGTACCCCCGTGGAAACGAGATGGAAAACGGCAGTTAATAAATTGGGAATAGACCCTGACATGTTGTCAAATACTGCCGGCCATGCCTAAAACCCGAATGCGCCTAACTTTCTTTCTTTGTCAGCGTTATTTTTTTTTCTTTAGTTTAGGTTTCTTTTTTTTAAGGCATAGTTTATCTTTTTTAACAAAAGCGCATATTTTGGGATTATAATACTCTTTACAATTTAAAGGGTTATAAAGAGGGCATTCAGGATGTTTTTCAGACATTGATTATTTTTCCTTATAAGTAAATCTGGTAATTTGGTTGATGATTTTCCGCAACTTAACGCTCTTTTACGCATTATATATCACAAAGAACCAAATGTTACAAGATATTATGTGTATCTACAGCAATTTTGACTTTGACCTCAAAAACACTTGTCAAAGTTGAACATTTTCATTATTCAGACTGTTCGGCTATGTGATACGATAAAAAATAGTACAAACGTATCAGAATACATTACACCTTTTAAAATATACCTTTTAATGTATGTTAAAATTTCAATTATCGAAACTTCGTTCTCGCCACCGCCGTCTTTTGGCGCTGATTAAAGAAAACCGCTTACGGCTTTTCCTGGCAATGTGCTGCATGCTTATGATGGCGGCATCTACGGCAGCCTCGGCCTATATGATCAAACCTGTATTGGATGATATTTTTTTCAAGCAGAATATCAAAATGCTGACCATACTGCCTTTCATAGTCGTTTTAATCTATATCGTGCGCGGCTTGGGAATGTACGGTCAGGAATATTTTATGACGTATGTGGGAGAAAGTGTTATCCGACGAATTCGGAATGATCTTTATGACAGAATTCAGGATTTGCCGCTGGCTTTTTTTCAAAAAGAAAAAACCGGTGCATTGATGTCGCGCGTGACCAATGATGTTACGGTAATCAAAATGATGGTTTCTAATGCCGTTACCGGTGCATTGAGAGATTTTTTTACGATTATCGGATTGACGGTCGTTATTTTTTATCAAAACTGGAAAATGGCGATGTTCGCATTGGTTATCTTGCCGCTCGCCTTTTTTCCTATTTTTATATTTGGCCGGCGCGTGCGTAAAATCAGCACCGGATGTCAGGAATCAATGGCTGATTTAAACGTTTTTCTGCATGAAACTTTTTCCGGCAACAAAATCATCAAGGCTTTTGGAATGGAATCTTATGAAAAAAAACGTTTCCATGAAATGACTGAGGCATTGTTTAATATTGAAATTCACGCTGTTATCGCCCGTTCGCTTTCTTCACCGATTATGGAATTTCTCGGCGGATTGGGTATCGCCTTTATTATATGGTATGGCGGCTATAATGTTGTTACGGGCGCTTCAACAGCAGGCACTTTTTTTTCTTTTATGGCAGCCGTTATCATGCTTTACGATCCGGTTAAAAAATTGAGTCGTTTGAATAATACGGTTCAGCAGGGACTGGCCGCCACGGATCGTATCTTTGATATTATTGAAACGGGTTCCGATATCCATGACCCGCCACATCCCAAACAGATTGGAGCCGGAAATCACGCGGTAACTTTTCAAGATGTCTGTTTTCGTTATGATAAGACCGATGTGTTGAAAAATATTAACCTTCATGTAAAGGCCGGTGAAATCGTTGCTCTGGCAGGCATGAGCGGAGGTGGGAAAACTTCTCTGATCAACCTGATTCCCCGGTTTTACGATGTAAGCGACGGATCCGTCCTGATCGACGGCACAGATATTCGCGATATTGAAATTAAAACGCTGCGGAATCGAATTGCGCTTGTCACCCAGGAACCGATTTTGTTTAATGACACTATTTTGAATAATATCGCTTATGGAAACCGAAACGCATCCCTGGAAGAAATTGAAGAGGCCGCGCGTGCAGCTTATGCTTACGATTTTATTCAATCGTTGCCTGATAAATTTGAAACCTATATCGGAGAGTTAGGTTCAAGACTTTCCGGCGGCGAAAAGCAACGTTTATGTATTGCCCGTGCCATACTGAAAAATGCACCGATTTTAATTCTTGATGAAGCCACGTCTTCTCTGGATAGTGAATCTGAACTGCTGGTACAAAAAGCGCTTGAAAATCTGATGCAGGGGCGCACTACGCTTATCATCGCCCATCGTTTATCCACCATCGGATATGCTCATCGAATCGCAGTGATCGTTCATGGCAAAATCGTGGAAATAGGCTCTCATAACGACCTGCTTAGTCGTCAGGGTGAATATGCCAAGCTTTACCGGATGCAGTTCGCCAAAGAAAGTTCCTGATTAAACAAAGGATATGCAAGAATGTACGCGGTACTTAAAGAATTGAAAATATATCTGATAACCTTCACCCTGGCTACGATTGTTTTTGTAGGATTTCCTGAGCTGGATATTTGGTTTTCTTCACTGTTTTTTGAAAAAGGCTATTTCTTTTTATATAATAACCCCGCGGTCGTTATTATATGCCGGTCAGCTGAAGTGATTATTGGGATATTAAGTATATGCCTCATCGTTCTGCTTTTATGCAGACGTAACCCGTTTTCAATAAACAAAAAACAGGTGATATATTTATTGCTTGTTCTGGTTATAGGGCCGGGCTTGGTTGTCAATGTTGTATTCAAAGATCAATGGGGACGCGCTCGACCCGGTCGAATTGAGGAATTCGGCGGTGTCCAGAAATTCACACGTGCATTTGTCATATCAGATCAATGTCAAAAAAATTGTGCTTTTGTTTCCGGACACGCTTCGATTGGCTTTTATTTCGTTGCATTTGCTTTTATTTGGCGCGCCCATCGTAAAAAAATTATCACCGGTGCCGCTTTGTACGGTGGGATAATCGGTTTAGCGCGTATTATGCGCGGTGTGCATTATCTAAGTGATATTGTTTTTGCATTTTTCTTTGTTTATATCATAGCTTATATGGTGAATCAACTGATGTTTATTTTTCCGTATCGTAATAAATCTCCATCCTCCAATCGTAAACTCTTGTAAGTTACTGAAATTATCAGTGCTGAATTTTTAATAAAAAACCTGACAGGATATTATTTTATGGGCGTTCAAGAACATAAAGCCGAAGCACCACAACATATAACCGTCGGCATTATATCAATATCAACCACCCGTTCTTTGATTGATGATCAGAGCGGGCTTTGGATAAAAGGGCAAGCCGAAACTCTGGGGCATACCGTTGTCGGACATAGCGTTGTCACCGATAATATAGAAGCGATCAGAAGCGCTGTTTTGAATAGTATTCACAACTCGGCGCCTCAGGCGCTTTTGCTTACCGGCGGAACCGGAATCGCTGTAAAAGATGTTACGACAGAAACCGTGCGGCCCTTATTACAAAAGGAATTAACCGCGTTTGGCGTTCTGTTCGCACAATTGAGCTTTGAAGAGATCGGTTCGGCCGCGCTTTTATCCCGTGCCATGGCCGGTGTTATTGCCAATACGATTATTTTCTGTATGCCCGGAAGCTTGAAAGCGTGCCAACTCGCTTGTAATCGGCTGATTTTCCCTGAATTGGGGCATCTTGCCAAACACCTACATGAGCATTGAGCAATGCCATCTGCATCAAAACGCAAACGTAAAAAAAAACCTGTAACCGCATTGGTAGCCGATCATCACGGCGAAATTTTTGAGCTTGAAGGATATGCCGCCGTAGGCATGGCCGGTGAATCTCTGGTTCCTTTAACCATAGCGAACACGATTAAAATGCCTTTCGGTGGAGAATTGATGTTCCTTCCGGATCGCCTGCCGATTTTATACAATCTGCATGATAACTGTTTTGAAACACCGCATGAAAATCCGTTTGCGCCCGGAAAACCGCTTTTTCCAGTAGCGGCGTTTAATTCCCCAGGATATGTGGCATCTTATATCAGCGCCTATCGTGAAAAGCAAAATGCCGGCTATCTGCCGCTGTTTTCTTATGGCGCTGTGGGATGGTCGGGTGGACAATTCAGAACCGCTGCCACTTTAATAGACAGCGAAAAACGTCAGGACCTTCGACAGATGCGCAAGCCGGATGTTATCAAAGGCATCCGACGGATGCGCACCCGACTGCCCTCCAATCATCTGCGAATTCATCTTGAAACATGCGCCCTGGAATATGGATGCCCGGCAGCGAAAAATTTCTTTCTATCCAGATATGAAGCGCCTTTGCCGACTTCCGGAAAGTGTAACGCCAAATGCCGCGGATGTCTTTCCCGTCAGGATAATGATGCTATTCCGATCAGCCAGAGACGGATTGATTTCACACCTGCGGCTGATGAAATCGCCGCAGTCGCTTTGGAACATATTTCCAACGTATCCGCCAGTGTCGTCAGTTTTGGCCAGGGATGTGAAGGTGATCCGCTATTTGCCGCTGAAGTCATCGAACCGGCACTACATTTAATTCGTAACAAAACCACGCAAGGCACTGTGAATATGAACACCAACGGCAGTCGTCCGGACATTTTGGGAAAACTGTTGGAAGCCGGATTAGACAGCATTCGCATCAGCCTCAACAGTGTTCGTGAAACCTATTATCATCGCTATTTCCGTCCTGCGGATTACAAATTCAGCGATGTATGCCGCAGTATTGCAACGGCGCTTGAAAAAGACAAATTCGTATCGTTGAATTATTTGAACATGCCGGGTTTTACCGACACCCCCCAAGAGATGGAAGCTTTAATCGCGTTTATTGAAAAATATCCGATCAATATGATTCAATGGCGTAATTTGAACTTCGATCCTATCCGGTATTGGCGGATTATGAATGTATCCGAATCTCACGGTATGCCGATAGGAATGCCCAAAGTCCTGAAAACGGTTCGCCGCGCCTGCCCCCACCTGAAATTCGGTTATTTTAATCCGCCGAAAGAAAGATTTTAAGGCAGCTTTCATCTGTCTGTTTAGACTTTTCTCGATATACTCGCTGGGTATAATCAGTAGATGGAAAATGCCTGAAAATACGACATGGAGCGCAAAAATTAAGCGAAGCGGTTTTTTGCCGGCCCCTGAATCCGCAACCTTTCCGGGTGGCGATGCAAAAAATCGCTGCGCTTAATTTTTGCGCTCCTGAACTTTTCATCTACTGATAATATGTTATATAAATATTCCCGTGTAAGCTGGCGTACGGCTGAAAATTATTATCAATGCCTTCAGACAGGCTGTATTTTAGAGTTGTAATTTAAATTTAAATGTGTTTTACCCTTTTTGAAAGAGGTCGAAAGGCTATAAATCAAGATCGGTGCTAACGCCATTAATAGCAAAGTAACCTACAAAGGAGTTGCAAGCGCTTTTGGTTTGGAATACATACCGATTGATGAGATGCTTTAGAGCATAAAGAATTTTAATAGCTAACCCTAAACCCGTAACCGTTCACACCCTCTGGTTCCTGCATGAAGCATGGAACGAGATCGTGCGGGGAAAGCGAACGGTTACACTAAACATCATAAGGAGGATAAGTTTATGACAAGTAACCTGAAACGTTCATTCATTGCAGCCACCCTGGCCATCGCGCTTTTAAGCCCGGGCGCGGCGATCGCTGATGTGAAAGTCGGTTTTCTGGGCGGGTTCACCGGCCCGTTGAAAAGCATGACACCGGCGATTCACAAAGCCGCGAAATTGGCTGTCAAGCATGTAAACGATCAAGGTGGCGTGCTGGACGGCCAGAAAATGATTCTGCCCAACGCGGACACGACCTGCGGGGATACCGCCGCAGCCGCAGCCGCAGCCGCCCGTTTGGTGAACGACGAAAAAGTCACAGCTCTGGTCGGCGCTCTTTGTTCGGGTGCGACCATTGCCGCAGTTGAACAGGTAGCCATACCCGCCGGCGTTACCTTAGTTTCACCGGCTTCGACCTCTCCGGCTATCACCGCGCTGGAAGATGCGGACCTCGTGTTTCGCACCGCGCCTTCGGACCTCTATCAAGGCAGCGTGATGGCGCGCCTTTTGCTGTCCAAAGGGATCAAAAATATTGCTGTCACTTATGTGGATAATGATTACGGCAAGGGGCTGTCCGGCGCTTTGGCCAAGGAGTTTACGGCCTCCGGCGGTAAGGTTGTCGCAAATCTGGCTCATGAAGAGGGCAAAGCCGACTATCGCGCCCATATTCGCTCGCTGGCCACATCCGGGGTCGAAACGCTGGTCGTGCTGGCCTATGCCAACGGTTCAGGCCTGACCGTGCTCCGCCAAGCCCTGGAAATCGGTGCTTTTGACCGGTTCGTGGGCGGTGACGGGATGGTCAGCAACACACTGATCGCCGCTGTGGGCAGTGATAAGCTGAGAGGCATGATCGCCACCAAACCGGGCAGACCGGATACCGGCGGCGCGCGCGAGTTCAACCGGCTTGCGTGGAAGGCCGATCTGAATCCAAGCGCGACTTTTGCCGCGCAATCTTATGACGCCGCGTTTTTGCTGGCGCTGGCGATTGAGAAAAGTGGTAAAGCTGATCGCGCCGGACTGTCAAAAGCGTTGCGGGACGTGGCCTCGGCCCCTGGCGAAGTCATTTTACCGGGTCAATGGCAAAAAGCCAAGGAACTGCTCAAAGCCGGAAAAGATATTAACTACGAAGGCGGTGCCGGCGGTCACGAATTTGACAAAGCCGGGGATGTTGCCGGCGTGATCATCGAAACTGGCGTTTATGTAAGGGAAGGCTCTTTCACCGAATACGGTCAGGTCAAATAAATTCGCGCTCGCACCATGGACGAAAGCGGACGAATCGATACCTGACTTTGATTCGGGGATGATTGGCAATACACGATTTTATCCGAAAACAACAATTATGGGAGGAAAAAATGACTGATACGATATTGGTCGGTATTGACGGCAGTCAAGACAGTCGTCGCGCCGTAGAGTACGGCATTGCACAGGCCAAATTGAACAATGCGCAGTTGGTTCTGGCTTATGTGATTGAATGGTCGCCATACAGTTTCAACACCCCTGAAGAGAACGAACAGCGGCACAAACGCCGCGAAGAGGAAATCCAGACCGCGCATAAACGTGTGCTGAACCCGTTGTTGGAATCATGCGCGTCCGAAGAACTCAAGATTACCGGAACAGTGCGACATGGCCAGGTTGCCGACGCCTTGATTCAGATCGGCAGGGAGCATGGCGCCGGTCTGATTGTGGTGGGCCGAATTGGCCAAAAAGGCGTCACATCCTTGATCTTCGGCAGTGTGGTCTCCAAGCTGATCCAGCTTACCCATATTCCGGTGACTGTCGTGCCGTAGCAGACCTCAAACGCAGTATGAGGTTCAATCAATACACAGGCTTGAACGAAAACGCCCTCCCCCATAGAGATGGGCGAGGGAGAGAAAAAAGGTTTTCGTTCAGCCGATACAAAATAAATAAAGGGGAATCTGAATATGAAAAAAAAATCTACAGTTGTCAGCTCCTTGGGGCTTTTGCTGTTCTTGTTGATGCCGATATCGGCCTTTGCCCAAGAAGCCGGAAGCGGTATCGATCAGGTCGTAAACAAGGTCTTCGGCACCGTGCTGGGGCCCTTCGTCTCATTCATCTTCTACTCCGTCACGATCAACGGCGTCAGTTTTCCATTGATCGTCGGCTGGCTGGTTATCTGCGCTGTTGTGCTGACTTTCTATATGGGCTTTATCCAATTCACGGGAGTGAAGCACTCCATTGATCTGCTGCGTGGGGTCTATTCAAATCCGGAAGACTCGGGTGAAGTTTCTCATTTCCAAGCACTGGCCACGGCTCTGTCCGGAACCGTGGGACTGGGTAATATCGCCGGGGTTGCGGTGGCGGTCAGTCTGGGAGGGCCCGGAGCCACTTTCTGGATGATCGTGGCCGGGCTGTGCGGCATGGCGGCCAAGTTTACCGAATGTACCCTGGGCGTGAAATATCGTGAAGAATTTCCCGACGGGCATGTTTCCGGCGGGCCTATGTACTACCTCAGCAAAGGGCTGGCCGAACAAGGCAAGCCACGGCTTGGTCGAGTTCTGGCGGTGCTGTTTGCCATTATGTGCATCTTCGGCTCTTTCGGCGGCGGGAATATGTTCCAGGGCAATCAGGCGCATCAAATGATCGCCAATACTTTTGGAATTTTCACTGAAACCGGTTGGCTGTTCGGGCTTATCCTGGCGGTCATTGTAGGATCCGTCATCATTGGCGGAATCCAATCCATCGCCAAAGTGACCGAAAAAATCGTGCCTTTGATGGCTGGTTTATATGTGGGCACGGCCTTGATTATCCTGCTGGCAAACTTTTCCAATATACCCACAGCTATCGTGGTTATCTTGAAAGGCGCTTTTTCACCCGAAGCCATCGGCGGGGGAGTTGTCGGCGTGCTGATTCAAGGTTTGAAACGAGCCGCTTTTTCCAACGAGGCCGGAGTGGGATCCGCCGCTATCGCGCACTCCGCCGTACGCACCTCCGAACCGCTTACCGAAGGATATGTGGCCCTTTTGGAACCCTTCATCGACACAGTGGTTATCTGCACCATGACCGCCCTGGTAATCGTGATCACCGGCGCTTATGCCAATGCCGAAGGTTTGGGCGGAGTCGCTCTGACCGCATCCGCTTTCCAGAGCGTCTTTCCCTGGTTCGGTGTCGTGCTGGCTATCGCCGTGCTTTTGTTCGCCTTTTCGACCATGATCTCCTGGTCTTATTACGGCCTGAAATGCTGGACATACCTGTTCGGTGAAAGCAAAGGCTCGGAACTGAGCTTCAAATTGATTTTCTGCGTATTCGTGGTAATCGGTTGCAGCGCAAGCTTGGGTCCGGTCATCGACTTCTCGGATGCCGCCATTTTCGCCATGTCAATCGCCAATGTGCTTGGCCTGTATCTGATGATGGGATCGGTGAAAGCGGACTTGAAAGACTATCAGTCCCGCATCGCTTCCGGTGAGATCAAACGTTACAAATAGCCGGGCGTAAAATGTCGGTAAGTTGCCAGCTGTAAGGCGGCAGCCATCGCACTGATTATAGCAGGTTGTTGTTTATCAAAAAGGCCCTTTGGGAATGTCCCGAAGGGTCTTTTTTTCTGAGAGAACGGATTCTGATACAGCTTTTCAGATTATATGGTGCTTATGGAAAGTCAGAGCCAAAAAACGCATCCTGTTTAAGGAGCGCAGCGACCGGAACCCTTTTGCTTCCGAGTTATACCGCAGTTTATTAACTTGCTGGCTTTGTTGCAATAATAATAAAAGAGTGCTCTGTTAAGGGAGATATTTTTGATATGATATATCCGGTTTTATCAATTAATGCTTTGAGAGAAGGGAGAGTTACTATTTTTCTGTTTGAATTGATAACTAATTGATTGATCGCAAATAAAGCCCCAAATAACGGATTCGAATTTTGAGGGTCAAAATAATAACCGCGAAGAATCAACTGCCCTTCTGCCCGTAAGCATTTCCATACGTTTCTCAAAATGTTCCCTGCTTCAGTTTCATCATAAGTTACATCAGACAAAAGAACGGCATCAATATTGTTGCCAAGATTGTCCTTTGTGATATCACACTCTCGCAATTCAATGCGTTCATTTTCCTCATGTTTTGAGATAAATTCTTTGGTGACAGCCAAAGTTTCACGGCTGTCTGAAATTACAGATTTTGGTAGTGGTAAACAGGTAGTGCTGGCAATTTTACAAATAAAATCAACCAGTTTTGATATGCAAGTTAAACTTTAAAAAACCAAGTATATATGCACGAAAACCAGCAAAACCTTACTAAATCAGACTTAATGACAAAATCGCAATCAATTTATCAAATATACTTTAGAAATTTATAATAAGTAATTGCTTGTAAATATTAATAAAAATATGAGCACTACCTGTTTACCACTACCCAGATTTTAAATCAGGGTATTTTTGGCAAAGAAAAATTGAGTAGATTCCAGAACCACCGCCTGCATCTATCAAATTTGGACATTCAGACAGTTCTACACAATTAATCAGAGCATCTACTTCGCCTAACATACCCATATTATGCATAGCTCTTATGAAGGTACTGTGTGATTTAAGGGGCGATGATGCCTTTGTATCAGCAACTGCCCGCGCCCTTGTGCATCCGGTGAAGCGTCAGGTTATGAAACGCACCAAAATGGTGGGCAACGCCGACAATGGCTGGTGTTGGCACCATCTACTTTTCCGGCGTTGCCCACCCTACCGACTGACATTGCTACCGGTTTTTTGTCAGCCCTACACGCTTATAATCCGCTTCTTATATACAATCCGTGTAGATATCACTGCTTTGTCAGATTGCCGGTAACAGCCAAACCTTATTTTATCATTATTAACCTTAGTAGCTGAAATACTGTTATATCTCTTTACTTTATTATCTTATCAATATGTACCCCCCCCCTGTTTCATAACGGCCTGCCATTATCAAAATAAAAATAAGGTAATAAGGTTTAAATTATATTTTTCATGTTCTACTAAGGTTTTAAAAACTGAAGTAAGGTTAGGAATACGAGTAACTTACTCTTTCACACATAATAACTACAGGGAAAACGGATAAGAACAGAAATCGTTTTTTCCTTTTCTTATCTGATTTCCTTGTAGTTACAGGTACGAATCTGTAAACAGAAGCAGATACAAAAACATCAATTTTAAAAAAAATCGCGATAACATATTTTATTCAAATGTTAATAAGGCAGCTTGGCCTTATTAACACATTTTATATTAATTCCCGCAAAGAGTCTTCAGACTTTCTAACACTAAATCATTCAATTTAGTAATGTCTTCAATATCTTCAATAAAGATACGTGACACCCCGAAAACTTTTGGGGCTTTTTCAACATCAAAGCCTTCGCCCAATTCTTGTGCTTTTTCAAGTTCAACCAAAGTTACAATGTTTTTTCTTTTTGAGTCAGCAAAAACCCGTATAAACCATCTGGTTGGTTTGTCATACGATACGTTGAAATAATTAACAGTATCCTTGTACAGAATTTTTTCAACATCATAATCTGAATCTTCAATTATCCCTTTAATAATTTCAAAAGCTTGAAGCTCATCTTCAGTTGTTATAATACTGCTTTTTTTTATTTTCACATCATCAGCATCATCATCAGTATTATTATCATCTATTTCTTTTGCTTCCTTAGCAGGTTCGATAATATCAGCTTTTGCCTTTTGAGCCGCGTGTATTCGATTTTTGAGTTGATCTATAAACTCATCACCCATAACGTGCAATAGAGCTGGTTCAATAGCGCTTCTTGCAATTTCCGCCATTCTTGTCATTACCTTTGCTGTCCTTAATCCTGTGTATATGCCTGCAGTCAGCCATTTCATGAATTCTTCATCTTCTGCTGGAGCTCTCAATACATTCACTAATTTGTCAACCATTGCTTGTCGGTAGCGACTGTTTTCGGCATCAGTCAAAAGGGTTTCTGCATTGAATGCATCCCTGCTAAATTTTGTTAGAAATGATGCCACTGTAGTCCAATCAATTTTTGAATCATCTAAAGAAAATGTGAAAAAGGGATCGCTATCCATGATATTTGGCGATTCAAGATCGCCATAGAATAGATAGTTGCAACCATCAGTTAAAATACCGAAGTGAAGATCCGGCAATTGAGCAATATAACGAGCGAGTTGAGGGGAATTAGATTTAAGGTTTGTACCTAATGGTTTTGTTTCAATTATCATTAAGGGCTTAAAACCACTCTTATCAAAAAGCGCAAAGTCCATACTATCGCGTAGCCTCTTACCATCTCCTTGTGTAAACTCCGCCTTGTACTCCAATCTAACCTCTCTCGGTAAGTTTGGATCATAACCTAACAGGCGGATAAATGGTACTACAAGTGACATTTTCGCTGTCTCTTCGTTTGTAATAAATTCTTTTTGGTCTTTGTAATTGTTTGCCAAGTTAATAAGTTGCTTTTGGTCCATTAAAACCTCCTGTAGTTAGATGGCAAAGGTGCGTTAATAAAAGTGTAAGATAAGCGGCTTCTTCAAAACCAAAAGCCTTTTAATAACAAAACGCATCAATAGTCAAGAAAAGATAACATCGCACGCTTTTGTCCCAAATTTTGGAAAAATGCAAAATGTCTGTGCCGGGTATGGCAATTTTTTGGCATCCGATTTTTTTATTTAAGATTCAGTCAAGGGGGGTATGTTGAAAACCAATCCTATCAGGCCAGCATAAATATCCGCACGCACACGGTTGACACACTCCCATAACAACAAGCCAGAGAGCCTTGATAACAGCCTGTCTATTAAAAGATATGCTGTGTTATGCCTTTGAATTTCAGTGGCTTAAAGGAGGCCGGAGGGCGGGGTTTATAGCTTAAAACGTGGTGTGTTTTGATGGGGTGACGCCAAGCTAACCGGCGCGCCTTTTGCGTCCGGTTAAGCGATTGGTCAGGCTGCTGTTTATGACGAGTGTTATAGTTTACTCTTCATTTTATGGGGTATATTCGATGATGTCTTTCATACCAGATCATATAAAAATGATGCTGTATGCGAACACCCCAAATTCTCTTGCTACTACCTAAACGTAAGCGAAATAGCTCTTCAAATTGAGAAATTAAATCAATGCCCCACCATCTCCTTTGAGCCTCTTTTACCAAGGAACACAAAGGCTGGTATTTATTGAGAGACTTTCTGTAACCGCCTTTGCCATTGTAAGTTTTTGATTCGACGTTGTTCCAAGAATCATTATTGTGTGAATTCATGTGAGGTCTGATGGCATCGGAGTATTCATTATCGCTCCATTGGCGAGGTTCACCCCATGTCCAACGGCCAATAATATCAGCTTGGTTGAGGCACCAAGAGAAATAATATTTTTTATAATTTTCAGGGTCGGCTGAACGAGGGTGCTTGATAATATCGGGCTTATGGTGAGAACGAATAATCTTATTTTCAATTACAACAGATGAGCTTAATCTTGCATTTTTATTTTTTTGTTTCTTTTGTTTTGTTAATTTCCTTAGGATTCTAAGTTCTTTCTTGCTCTTTTTTTGTGTCATACCATATCCCTGAATAATATTCTGCCATAGATGCAGATGTAATCACATTCTCGCACCGAGCATAAACAGGACAACCGTCCCTTGCTTCTTGCCACGGAGGTTCTTGATGATTTATATCGCTCAGTTGTTGTGCTGTGTAGACTCCATAAAATTTAAGTACAGCATCTATTGTTTCTCTATGATTATCAAGTATCTTGGAAGGATTCGCATCAGAGAACAGTTTTTCATTCACTTTAAACAAACCACGATGTTTATTGTACAAATCACGGGAAACAGCTCCGTTTGCCCATGCTTGGAATTCCTCTGGAAATATTTCTTCTTCATCCCATACCAAACCCCATGCTTTTACATAAAAAGTGAGTTTTTGAAGTTTCATTGCTGTAATTTCGCCTTGACTTTTAAGGATGTACAGAGCTATATCAAATATTGATGAAGTAATCATGGCTCTCCTCCAAGATTGAAAATTGACATCATTTATTAATAACACTATACCATAGTGACAATAAACATAAGTTTTGTCAAGAACAAGTATGCTTATCAGGTTTCATTATTCTTCAACGCATTTAACTCCTTTTGTTTGGATGCCTGCAATCAGCAACCTAACCATGATTATCAGGTATGTCAGCCCTGATAACACCAATAAAGGTATTGTCCTTCCCCATTCGACATATTTAAAACACCTTTACCGCACTTTATTTAAAACCATGCAATAATCAAAAATGGTATATCAAGACGTATCCATAGTCAAGCAAAGATAAACAAAGCGATGAATCCGGTTCTTGCGTCTGATATGGGCATATTGTGTTTATCCTTGTCTGTCAGTGTCTTGTGGCGGTGAAGATGTTTAAACAAACAACCTTAATTCTCTTTCAACTCCGTCTCCAAATGCTCCACAGTCCGTCTATAAAGAAGACATATGATCGAATCATAACAATGGGTATTGCGATCAGTGTAATTATGACTATTGTTTTTTCTGCATTTTTTGATAGATTAAAAAACATTTCAAAACTATTTGCAATTGCTATTACGGTGCAGCCTGAAGCGAAAGAAAATAAAAATCCAATAAAATCCGTTAATTTCTGTATCTTATGAAAAGACCCACAGCTTTCGCAATTAACTTTATAATTGTTCATTCTTGCAAAGTATATAGCTAAAGAACACAGTTTGTTATTGCATTTAGGGCAGGTAATTCTCAAGGATGTATTGTCTCTTTACGTAATTTTTGATGTTATTGTTTAGAGGCTAACCATGATTATCAGGTATGTCATCCCTTACAACGACGATAAAGGTATTGCCCATCCCCATTCGACATATTTAAAACACCCTTACCACAATAACCAAAATGCTATATCAAGAAGAATTGATAGTCAAGCAAAGATACAAAAAGCCGCTACCAGCCACCGAATTGTGTTTATCCTTGTCTGTCAGTGTCTTGTGGCTCTGAAGATGATGCTTGCGCCTTTTGAATGAACACCCATTTTTTCAATTCCGCCTCCAAATGCTCCACAGTCCGCTGATATTTTTTATTCTTAGGCTTCAAATCAAGTGCGTTTTTAAAATCGTTTAACGCCTGGCGCAGCTTGTTTTTATTGTACCAGAAAATACCCCGTTTGTAGTAGATGCTGTCGTCATGGGGATCGATGTCAAGAGCGGCTTTGAAACCGGCGAAGGTTTCGCGATCCTCGTTTGATTGGCTTGCAACGGCCTGAAAGCCGCCTTTCATCTGTCCGATGCTTTGGGCGAGTTTGTTCATGTCCGCGCTTTGGGTGTGCATTCCTTTCAAAAGAGGCTCTATCCATGATTTCATTATCTTAAATTGCTTTTTCATAATCTTCAGATAAGCGTCAGGGAGGCGACTGACCGAGGCGGTGTCGGTCTGGTTTTTTTCAAGAAACGCGCCGAGTACGGTTTTCATCTCTTTGAGCAAACGCTCCATCTGGGACAGGCTTTGTTCGGAAAACGCGATTTGGGTGGTGAGCGGTTCATGGTCGGATGTTCCCACACCGGATTCCAAGACATCGTGGATGGATTCCAGGCCGTCTTGAAAGGCCGATAGTTGCGCCACCACACGGTTGATCGGGTCGCCGGCGTCGGAGCCATGCAGTAATTTATTTTTGCGAAAGGTTTTTTTAATGTCCAGCCAACGCTGCTGTTCGGCCTCATCAGCCCAGCCGGTCATCTCTTTGAATTTGAGCAGATTGGCTTCGGTGTCGGAAGTCAGGGTTTGGGATTCGTTTTCATAGTGCGCTGAAATAAGGGTTTGCAACTCCTCAGGGTTCATAATAGGCACAATTTTTTCGGCAATGCGATTCATATTGCGGTATGAGCCTTGCAGTTTGAATGGCGGTTCGGTGCGGTACTCTTCCGCCTGGCTGGCCGAGTGAATATATTCCAAATTGACCTTTAAAATCACATCCCGCACTTTAATCAGTTTTTCCATGACCTGCGCCATTTCGTTGACCTCTTCAACCGAATAGCCGCCGGCGAACTCGACACCTTCACGGGAGCCGGTTTCAGCGATTCGGATAATGCTGTAAACATCTTTCTGGCTGCGACTGGAAAGCGTGTTGAGAACCGCGTTGGAGGTCAATGAGTTTTCCAGATAGCTGAGTTTAAAGGCTTCGGCCGTATCCCCGATGATGTCGCCCAGGTTGTAAGTGTCGGCGCGGTTGGACAGCATGTCCGGGATTTTGAATTTTTCGCCGCTTTCGGTGTAAGGATTGCCGGCCATGACCACCATCACTTTTTTGCCCCTCAAATCATACGTTCGGCTTTTACCTTTATATACGCCTTCGATTTTGCGTTGGGCGTCACATAGTGAGATAAACTTTTGCAACAATTCAGGATTGCAGTGCTGAATATCATCAAGATAAAGCATGATATTATCGCCCATTTCCAGTGCCAGGTTAAGTTTCAGCATCTCCTCGCGGGCGCTGGCGTGAGGCGCTTCGGCCGGGTCAAGGGAAGTGACTTTATGGCCGATTGCCGGGCCGTTTATTTTCATAAAGATAATTCCCAAGCGGTTGGCGATATATTCCATGAGCGTGGTTTTGCCATAACCCGGTGGTGAGACCAGCAGCAACAGGCCCATGCGGTCAGTGCGCGTGGCATCACCCACAACACCGATTTGTTTGGCCAGATTGTCGCCTGTCAGCGGAAGATAGACCTGGTTGATCAGGCGGTTGCGCACAAATGAGGTTAAAATGCGCGGCTTGAATTCATCCAGGCGCAACTCCTCGCGCTTGTGTTCGGTCAATTCTTTTTTGAGGGTTTGGTATGTGTGGAACAAAGGTGCGACTTCCCGTTCATAGTGCGCCAGTTTCTGCTCAAACGCATTGTAGCGCAAGTGGTAAACGCCATCCCGGATAACCGCATGGTCTCCGTGCATTCCGGTTACAGTCGCATTCATGGCGACATCGGCAACATCTGGTTTTTGAAATTTACGGCTGAAAATCAGCACTGCGGCTTCGTCAATATAATCGCTCCAGTCAGCCTGTTCCGCCTGCTCCTTCAGGCCATGAGCCGACAACACATAAGCTTTGAGCCAATCGCGTACCAGTTCAAATTCGCCAGCCGGTACGGAACTGATTTTTTCACGCGCGGCATTGAATTTATCCATAAAACGTTTGGCTTTGAGATGTTTAAAAAAGCCGCCTGTCAAGTCCCAGGCTTCTTTGCTGATAACAAAGCGTTCGCCGGATGCGGTGTCTGTCCCACTCAATTCATAAAACAAATATTGCGCCGCATCGGATGCGAGTTCCAGTTGAAAAAGGCGTGTCTCGGTGACAAATTCAGTCACCAGAGCGGTGAGTTCCCGGATATAGTTTTCCTGAACTGTTTTATTCCCCTTGGCCTGATTGTCAAAAAGATTGCGCATCATACCAAAGGCACACAGTTTTTCGGCTAACAACGACGGGGTTTCACGCTCTGATTGATTTTGTGACTGTATATTCCAAAACAAACGCCCTAAAGCGCGCACTTGCGGATGAAAACGCAACAAACCGATAGAAGCGTGCATTTTCACCAAGGCCAGCAATAAGCGAGCGCCGTCGTGATCATGAACACCTTTGGAATAGCCTTCGGTGTAGCGCGGTCCCATAAACTGCTGTACGTATTCAACCAGTTCATCATCAGTAAAAGCCAGCACCCGGGCAAGCTCCTGATGGTCAGATTCGGCAATCTGTTTAAGCATCTGCCAAGCCAGATATTCAGCCCGATAAACCTGCTTGTTTTCGGAAATAACTTCCATGTTCCATACCGGACGGGTTTCCAAAAAGGCGGGATTATCGACTGTTTCAAAAAAATCAGTGCCGGTCAGATGAAAGTATTGCTCGCCATCGCGGGGTATGACAGTCAAATCCAAAGGCTGGACATTCACGGAAAAGCGATGCTCTCCCATTTTGATTACATTAGCGCCATCGACAAACAACTCCTGCCTGTCTTTGAGTTGGCGCACCGCATCTTCACGCACGGTTTTAAGGCGTGATTGAATATCATCCGCTTTGACCGAATCATTCAAATCGACCAACTGGCTGACAATATCGCGGATTTTATCAATCATCAAATCCGATGCGAAGTAGCCGTTGATGGCATTGATATCATCCATGGACTCAGCGCGATTCTGCACGCCTTTGATAATGCGTTCGGCAGCACTCATCAACGCATTCGCCTTTTTATTGCGCGTTTCAATCAGATTGAGCTTTTTGCTTTCAAACGCATTGTACAGCTCGGCGCGTTTTTCGGAAAGCTGTATAATAAAATCGTCAAAATCAGCGAAATGGCTTTCGGTTTCTTCCAGCGTAATCATCACTTTGGTCAGATATTCATCACACTTTTCAGGTGTGTCGCTGATATCAAGATAATTGACCACGCTTTGGTTGAGCAGTTTCATCTGAGCGCTGAACTGGGCGGCGCCCTCTTTGCTTAACAGGCTTTTTTTTCTGTTTTTGATAGATGCTTTGACTTGATTCAGGGTTGAAAAAACGCCGGAAATATCATCGATAATGCGCGTTGTATGGGTGGAATCTTCGATTTTCAAGTTGCTGACGATTTCAATCAGCATTTCCAATTCATCGGCCGCATCATCCGCTTCTTTCTGAAGATTGTCGGCCTCGGTGACTTTGGCCGCTTTGTCAATCTGCTGACCGATAGCGGCCACGCGATTCTGATAAGGCGCCAATGCTTCGGGCTTGAGAAGAAATTCCACGCACATCTCGGAACACTGTTCGGACGCTGCCTTGACTTCGGTTTCCAGTGCGTCGATTGCTTCAAGATCGACATAGCGCAATTCTTTTAAAGATATGATTTCACCCCGCACGGTGCGCAAGGCTGCCAATTCTTGAACAAATTCATCGATGTGTTCCATCACTTCGGGTTTCATGTTGCTCAGAATCTCACGGGCGCGTTCTGAAACATGTTTCACCTGCTCCGCAGTGCTTTTTTTAAGACGCACCACTTTTTCAAAGGCTTCAATGGCGGCGGCGGCCGCATCCTTGATTTCAAGAATCACCTCTTTAAGATTGAACGCGACTTTTTTGTCGATCCAGAAGTAAGAGTCCGCGATGTCACCGGCATTTTTCAACAAATCAATATAAAGTCCTTCGTAAAGGTCTTCGCGGTTGAGGGTTTTCAACAATTCGTTACATTCGGCCATGCAGCGCACGATGTCCGGGTTGCCCACCTTATAAAGCAAGGAATCGCTTTTTTCAGACTGGGTGAAATCGTCTTTCATATAGGGGGTCTGCCAAATTTGAATCACATGATGTTTGGATGGCCGTTCTTCGGCTCGGAAAAAAAGCAATTCGCCATTGTCAAAGCAAGAAAATCCGTTGCATAACAGCGGGGTTGCCATCTTTTGTTCAATCAGATTATATGAAAGCAAAATATGATCGCCGGATTCGCGGTTGTAAAAAATATACAGAAAATCTTCGCCGTTGGGAGAAGCCAAACGCCTTTCAAACATCATATCCGCCAAGTCGGTTTCAAATTGTTTCATCTCGCCGGTCTGAAGATAATAACCGTTTGAAAACACCAATCCCTGGTCGTCCGGAAGAAACACACAGGCATTTTCGATTTCATCGGCACGGTGTGCTTCCTGGGTTTTTTCGTTGAAGATAAAATAGCGAAAACGTTCTTCCTGATAAGGACGGATGCGCACTAAAATAATATGCCCCAAAAGAGCGAAATGAATTTCAGCATCATCCAAAGTCTGATCCGGATTATCCACCGGCTCGGCGTAAATACCCTGTCCGGAGTCGGTGTTATCCTCGATTTTAAAAGTGATGTCACCGCCGACCGCCTCAACAAACAACCGGTCTTGGATAGAGATGTGAGGATGCTCGCCATAGCGGTGCCAGTCGCGTGAGGTGCGTGACCATGTGAAATCATGCTGCGGAGGGAATTTGTATTCCTGCTCACTGCGGTTGTCTATATAAGTGAATTTGTTATCTTGTAGCAGCCATTTGAACACTTTGATATCACGCGACGATTTACCGATACGAAACACCATAAAAAGATGCGGGCCGATCATGCTGAATTTGACGAACCGGGTGGCTTTATAATAGCGGTAGAGGTCTTTAAAGTCATCCTCAAACCGCCCTGAATGAAGCCTGTCCAAGCTGATTTCACGAAACTGGCGTTTTTCATTGTATGAATAGATGGCAAAAACATCAGCCAGTTGCAATTCCGAGCGCAGCCCGATATGAACATTGTAACCGAATACAAACTGATTGCCGTTTATTGACGCCATGTCACGGGGGGTGCAGTTGTTATGGGTAGAAATGCGTTCGGTTGCCAGCAGGGTTTGCTCAACCGACCCGAAAATATCCTTGCGGGACAGGTTGAGTTTATCCAGCCGTGTTCTTAACTCCGTGCCTTGTTTTAGCAGGCGACTGCGAAGGATTTCATACGTTCCGCCGTCGAGGGTGGCGGCGGTTTCTGGGGAGGTGTCAGTTTTTTCGGTTTGGGCCATGGGTATGCTCCGGTTATAGGTAACGAAGGTTGGGTAGGACGCAAGTTGATTTATATTATCTAACTATCGTCCAATACAAATTTTCTATAAAACAATTTAGTCGCCAGCCAGTCATTTGTTTTAAGCAACTCAAACGTTTTTTCAGTTTCGCTATACATCTGGATATTCAAATCATGTTCAGCATCAATAAAATATACAAGGCTTTTTTTTAACTGCATCTCTATTTCGCCGCCAATAACATATTTTTCAGAAATTCTATTAACCAGATATTTAAAGGTATAATTATTTGCCTTTGTCAGATATTTGAGGTCAATGAAATCTTTGCATGTTCCTCTTTGATTAATTGCAATCAGCTTCATCAAAGCAAGGTCCAGGTGAGAAGCAAGGTGAATTGGCATTTTATTTAAGGGCACGGAGTCATTTAACAGCGGGTATGGGTATGTGAAGATGCTAAAACCGGTGTCATTCAGATTTATTACAAGTGTGTTTTCTGTGATATTATTTGTTGTTACATTAAAACCTGATTTTAATTTTTTAGAAATGACCGTTGCTAATTCAAGGCTGTCAAATGTCTTATGTGTAAAAAAATCCAAATCAATCGACAATCTATGGCCAAAATATAAAGCGATAGCGGTTCCACCAGCCAGATAGGTGTCGGCAGGCAGACACTCAATTATTTCGCTATTCAATATGGCAGCCATATCTTTGGTGATACATCTGAAAAACATTTTGTTTTCTCTCGCGGTATTCCGAACAGCAACGCAAAATAGTTTACGGTTTTAGGACTTAATGATCTGCTTTGTATCACAACTTCCTCAACTGGTTCACGACCGTAATAATCAGAAATAATTTTGATTTCATCTTCAGTCCCGAATTCTAAGATGCGTTCGATGATAATGTAGCGGTCCTGTTTCAGATTCATTGGGCCTTTATCCCAAAAATAGACGCGCTTATTTGTGATAATCTGTTCTAATGTCAGTTTCGTATCCATTGATGGCTTTAACCTCTTCAATCGTTACCCCGGTTTTCAACGCTATTGTTTCGGCATCAAGAATATCAATTAAATTGGCAGCAATTTCAACCGCTCTTTGCTTTCCGCCTAGTTTGATTCCCAGTTCAGTTCCTATTTTAATTCCCATTTTAATTCCTTTTATAACACCCCAGCAATAAGATGATTCCACCATACTGGCTTCATAATGCAGATCGTCAACATATCTGGCATACGCCTGACGTTCTTTATTCCGAATGCTATTCTTTAACAATTCGCTGAGAAAGCCGTCCAGTATTTCAAAATTGGCTTTGCTTTGCAAAAGGAGTTTCACTTCCCAGTCAAAAGTGATTGATCGTCTTTTTGCCATTTTTTGATCCTAATACCGCTGTTTGAATCAGGATTTTCAGGATTATTTTTTAGCATCCTTCATCGTCCTGTAATCCATTAATCCGTAACGGGACAAAGTGTAAACTGACTGATGAAGGATGCAGTAAATCTAACGCCGTTTTCCAATCCGCTTATCCCCCATGCCTGAACGTTCGGCCATGGAAAGGAGATTGTACAACAAGCCGCGGTCATCGGCATTATCAGCCATTCCGACCATTTTGGAAAGCACGCCGGAGATAGTCAGATTCTTGACATCTTCCGGGTTGACGCCGAATTGTTTAAAGAAATGTTTGAACTGGGATTGAAAATATTGGGGGTCTGAGTTGAAAAAGGTTTCCTTCACATCGGTCAGGGCATTACTGTTTTCAACATAGCGATCCACGGCTTTACCACCGGTAACGGCATTGACAATACGGTCAAAGAAGACAGCTTCACCGCCTACAATATCCACACGCGCGGATTTTAACGCCTGGGACAAAACTTCAGCCTGATGCGAGGCAATGTCTTTGCGATTATGGATTTCAGCCAATTCGACATCCAGCTCTTTTTGCAATTTCAGCTTGTATTCTTCATGTTCACGCCCCACACCATCGAACAATTTCATGGCATTGGCTTTATCTTCAATACCTTGAGCCTCGGCTTGGTATTTCAGAGTCTGCACTTTGGCCTCAGCGCCGCCCTCTTTTTCGATACCGCCGGCACGGGCTTCCATCACGCGAACATCGCCAAGCCCCGCAGCCGCTTGTTCAACCGTCAGAGCATCGGCTAACAGCTTCTTGGCATTGGATTCTTTCTCGGCTTTATTTTCAAACGCTTCGGCTTCAATGCTGATTTGTTCAGCTTTGAATTCAGATGCTTTTTTATCCGCTTCAGCCGCTTTAATCGAGCGGATCAGATTTTCTTCGGCTTTTAATTCGGCCACCTTCTTGGAAGCTTCAGCGCCTTTGACATCAATTACCAGGGATTCTTCAGCTTCTTTTTCCGCATCGGTAATGGCCACCTGTTTTTTCCGCTCGGCTTGGGCAAATGCTTCAGTATCTTTAATTTTCTGCTGTTCCTCCACCACCGTGCGCTCAACTTTGACGCGTTCGCGAATGACATCCTGAATCGCTTTTTTCTCGGTTTCAATGGCTTTATCTTTTTCAATCTGGGTCAACGCAACAATCCGTTCCCGCTCCGTAGCTTCAATCATACGGTCTTTTTCCACACGTTCAGTTTCGACCGCCTCGGTGCGCTCCTTATTTTTGCGGGCGACAATGATTTGGCGATCTTTGTTTTCTTCATTGACCTGGATTTCCTCTTCTGTGGCGATGCGGGCGGACTCCGCTTTGAGCCGCTCCTCTTCCTGAACTTTACGGGTCTCGGCCTCTTCACGCACTTTCACCGTTGCGACTTCCCGTTTCTGCCGTTCCTCCGCTTCCGCCAATTGCCGGTTAAGTTCCAATATGGCTTCTTTAGCCTCGACATTTTGCCGGGTGATCACTTTTTCTCTATCCTGATTGATTTGATTGGAAAGAACCTTTTGATCGGATGTTTGTTTGGTAATTTTTTTAATACCTTCGGAATCTAAAATATTGTCCGGATTCAACATTTCAAGGGGCGTCTGTTCAAGAAAATCGATGGCGGCGTCATCCATCACAAAACCGTTCAAATCAGTGCCAATGATTTTAAGGATCTCCTCTTTGAATTCTTCGCGGGAATTGTAAAGGCCGACAAAATCAAAGCGCTTGCCCACGGTTTTAAGGGCTTCAGAAAATTTGGCTTCAAATAAAATTTGCAGAGACTTTTGTTCCGAAGCACGGTTACAACCAATCGATTCGGCCACGCGGCGAACATCTTCTACGGTTTTATTCACGCGCACGAAAAAGACCACCGTAATATCGGCACGCATATTATCTTTACATATCAGCCCCTCTTTGCCGTTACGGTCGATAATCACACGTTTCACGGATATATCAATATATTCCGCCTGATGCATGATAGGGATCACAAATGATCCGGAAAATTTTACTTTGGTGCCGCCAAAGCCGTTGCGCACGATGGCTGTTCCCTGATCCACTTTGCGATAAAAACGGCTGAAAAATGCCAGCAGCCCCACGCTGATGACAACGACGCCTATAAAACCCGTTAAGCCTAAACTCGTTAACCATTCCATTTTTCGCTCCTTTTTTAAGTTGTTTAAATTTGTAGTAAATGACGGCTGTCAAACAATACTGAATACTGTTCGGTACGAAAATTGCGTACCCCGCAAGATTTATGCCGAATGGTATTGATTTTTTTATGATAATTTTTTTGTATATCTGAATATACTATAAGAACATAAAAAATTCAAGATGTATCATCGGAAATCCAAAATCTTCCGCTAAAATACAGGATATAGCTGATTTGTCAGTATAGCTTGTTAATACAATGAGATAACCCAATTTAATTGTCCTTGCTCGAATGAAAAAAATATGGTACATGCAATTAAATTTAATTTTGCTCTGAATTTCATGTTTCGATGTATTAGATGTATTATCAGTAGATGGAAAAATTGTCAGAGATCTCGTTCCCACGCTTTGCGTGGGAACGTCTTCAGGACGCTTCGCGTCCGAATAGCGCATGGAACAGGACGCGAAGCGTCCGTGTTGCATTCCCACGCAAAGCGTGGGAACGAGCATCTGTGTAAAGTTTCCATCTACTGATTATCGGTAGTGAAAAACTGCGCAGACTATCAGTAACGACGTTGTTGTATGGTGAAATAATCTAAAAAATAACTTGGAGTTGTCTTATGTCATTGGAAAATTTGAATAAATTGGTTAAAGAGGGTGAGACTGAAGATGCCAAAGTGCTTGCTCAACAACTTTTACAAGACGGCATTGATCCTTTGAAAATGATCGAAACACTGACTCAGACCATGGCTCGTGTAGGAGATCTCTTTGCCAAGCTTGAGATATTTCTTCCTGAAATCATGCTTTGCGGAGAGGCGCTGACCGGGGTGGTAGATATTCTCAGTCCTTATTTGGATGCATCCGGAGGGCGCGAAATTAAAGGAAAGGTGGTCATTGGAGTAGTCAAGGGAGACCTCCATGAAATCGGTAAAAATATCGTTAAATTGATTCTCGAAACCAACGGGTTCGTCGTAAAAGACCTGGGCTACGATGTGGACTCTTTGACCTTTATCAAAGAAGCTGAGGCCATGAAAGCTGATTTTATCGCCTCTTCCTCCCTGATGACCACTACAATGCCAGGCCAATTAGAGATTATCGAAATACTGAAATCAAAAGGAATTCGAGATCAATTCAAAGTCGTCATTGGCGGCGCACCCACATCTCAAGAGTGGGCCGATAAAATTGGTGCAGACCTGTATTGCGCTCATGCCAAATCGGCACCGGAAAAATTCCCCGCTGTGCTGGATAACAAATAGCATCATCATAAGTTTGAACACCTAAAAAACCAACACCCTATTCATCAAGAAATCGGGTTTTTTGAAAAAACCTGATTTCTAAAAAATCGTAAAAATGGGCTTAATGTAATATTCAGGCCTTTTTTAAATATGACCTGGAGGTAATAAATGTCAACAGTTTATCGGCACTGGGAAATAATAGATCGTGCTAAAACCGGAAAATTCATGGATGAAGAAGATTTTTTGCCTAAACGCTTCTATCCAACCTTGAAAAAACTCATCAAAAAATATGAAATCAAGTATGATCCCCAAAATCCCTGCCCTACCGATGACAGCATGGCGGATCGAGTTTGGCAGGCCGCATGGGAGTTATTCAGAGATGTCGGCTATTATAACACCGATTCCCACCGCATTATAGAAGTCGCTGATGAAGAGATCAAAGAGGCACTCTATATGGCCAAGGATCAGTACATCGTCGGCGGCGGGAAAGATGCCTGCCTAATGAAGCATCGCTCGGTGGAAGATCCGGAACCTCCTTTTTGCATTATGAGCCCGGATATCACAGTGGATGAAAAATATCACCAGTCTATGTGTATGGCGTACCTTAAAGAACCTCTCCTGGATGGCCTCTGCGGACCTATTTTGGAGGAAACCTTCGGTCATTTGATAGAATCAGGCGGGCCGACCGAAATATCCGGTTGTATTCAGCATATTCAGAACCAGAAGATGGCCGCACGCCTTCTCGGACGCCCCGATACATTCATGGTGGCGGTCGGCACGGCTGAACACGATGCCGGCCAGATCGCCGTTTCCAACAACGAATGGGGTGTGCAGAAAACCGACGCCCGCTTAGTGGGGTCTCTGACTGAATTCAAGACGGCCGACACTCTGCTGAACCGTTCGCTTCATTATGCTCAATATGGCTGCTTCACAGGAAGCCTCACCGGCGCAATCTATGGCGGTTGGTGTGGCGGGTCGGAAGGCACTGCTATCACTACGGTGGCATACAGTCTTATCGGACTTGTTATTCATGGGGCGATGTTCAATCAGCATTTCCCCTTTCATCTTAATTATGTTTCCAATACGACACGCGAGCTGCTCTGGCCAATCGCCATGGCCGGACAAGCCTTATCCAGAAACAGCAAGCTGCTTTACACTTCTAACGGTTTTGCAAATGCAGGCCCCATGACCGAAATGTTGTTCCGTGAAGTTGCCGCACACGCCTTAGTTTCAACAGTGACAGGTTGGCATTTATGGGAAATGGCTTCCACACGAAACAAATACCGCAACCGCGCAACACCTCTTGAAGCGCGCCTGGGCTGCGAAGTAGGCCATGCCGTTGCCCGGCAGAAAATGACCCGTGAGCAGGCGAATGAGATTGCCAACAGGCTTTTGGCAAAATATGAGGACCGTGCCGCAGATGCTCCCATGGGATCGGAATACCATGAATGTTACGATGTGGCCAAAGCTTTGCCAACTGTCGAGCATTTAGACATGTTCCGCCGTGTAAAAGATGAAATTTCTCAGATGGGAATTGATTTTCTATATTAGCATCAGTTCTCAATTGAGCGATTAGCTATATCTTCTATAATATTAGGAGTTACGCAGTTGAGCTGCAGCGATAAACCCTTCCGTAGCGTAGCGGAGCGGGCGCTGCGGCAGAAGTCTCGCTTATCTTCGGCTACGTCATCGCTACGACCCATGAAAACATGACCGTTCTCCGAAGGCGTGTTTTCAGGTTTTTCAGACTGCGACATCCTGGATCGGTGACTACCGTATCTGGATATTTTTTCATCCGAGTGATAAAAAGGTCGAGGGTGTCGCCGTACAGAATCCGGTCGGAGGAGTTTCCGATACAGTTTTCAACGTTGATCATAAAACCGTCCCGATTGAACGTCATCTGTGCTTTTGTCCTGAATTCGCAGTCCGGACGGCTCTTCCCTTTTCAGATAGGACGGGCGTCAGGATCGTCGATGGAGACGACGCGATCCTTTATATGCCGTTCTCCGGCCGGCTTCTGAACGGTCTGTTTTTCGAGAACATTCAAAAGGTCAGACTGATTCGCGGCTTTCTCTTTCCGTCAGTTCGAAACCTTCAGCGATCCGACTTTCACCTGAAATATTTTAAGGGCGGGGATAAACTGTTCGTTGAAAACGGCCGGATGTTCCGCCCTGCTCCCTTTCTTATCCAGACCGAATTCCTGCCGCAACCTCCTCAGCACCTTATCATCATACCAGAGGGGAATGCCGTGCGGCCTTGCAAAAGCGCTCATTTTTTCATAAGCTTTGTAAATCAGTCTGACATCATTCGGATAAATGATGTCGCTTTCCAAGACGGTCGAATCGATCAAAGCATCATCTCCCGATATGACGCCGGCACGGCGAAGCGTTTTGAAAATCTCGCATTCAATGACAGCGACTCCCACCTCGCCGAGACGTTTTCTGAAAATGCAAAGAGAGGAGGAATGTGGGAAAGTCTGCTGTCCTTCGTCCGCAATATTGCAGAAATGTCGATATACCGGTTTTCTTTCACCTGTATCACAACTTCGCGATCACTCAGTCCGCGGAGCCTGGCGATTATCAGGAGGGCGGCCATGATACGGGGGGACTTTCCCACAGGTCCTTTGCTGTCGCTGTAAAATCGGCTCTGACGAGAGACAATCTTCTCCCACGGAATGATTTTTCGAAGAACGACGAGCACATGAGCGGAATCAGTGATATCACTTTCTGTCTGTTCCGAGGAGAGAGCCGTTTCAAATGTATCCTTAATCATTTTACATCTCCCTGTTTATCAGTTACCATTTTATCTGAGATTGCATGAGACGCTCTCCAGACGTATGTTTAACACATTTTAACGATTTCCTTTTAACATATTGAAAATCATGCAATTATTTCCAATCTCATTCGTTCGGTTTTACAGAGCTGTCGTCGCAGATGCCATGTATACTTACTTCTGCGACGAGCCAGAACTTTTCCGGTTTTGTCCAGGCGTAGCCCTTTCTGAAAAATTTGGCGAAAAAGAGTTTTTCGCAGCAGGGTCAGAAGCGCTTCAGGTGGCATTTCGGCCTGGAAAATCTTTATAAGGGTCATCGCTGTAATCTTGCTGATAATCCGGAACTCATTCGCCTTCAGACCTTGGAAAGGCCGGCGTTCTAAATGATAGTGATTTTTCAGCTCCCGAAACCCGGCTTCGATGCATCACCTTTTATGGCAAAACCTGTATAGCGATACCGCCGAAAGCACCAGGTTGCCAGAATACCATAATAATAGGTATTTACATGCTGTCCGCCTTTTCACTTCGTCCGATTTATTCGGCGGACAATAACAATTCTCGTTCAGACGCCGCCGGCTGGTGTGACCTTTTTCATGTCATACAAGGCGACGCCTCAGCTCACGCAAATAATTGGGGTGGATCTCTGTCTGGCAAGCTTTCTGAAGAGTTTTTTCCCGGCTCAGACCGCATTAAAAGTCGCGGGAGCTCCGATGGCGTACCCTGGAGAAAGTTTTTTCAGAAAAAACAGGCACTCATGCGTCATATACGCGCTGTCCGCCCGGACGATATCTATGCGTAAATCTAAGGATATCAATCTTTTAACAGCCTTTTGAAAGAAATTTTTCAGATAATTAATGTCATGTTTATATTGCTCAGGCAATACCTGCCTCCGCTCTCAATTTCTTCATAACACATATTATTTTCGCAGCATCATTCTGATATTTTTCAAACGCATTGACAACAGCTTTACGGAGATCTTCAAATGCAGGTGAATATTTCATATGCGTGGCGTCCCGTTTTGTATTTTTCCACAGTTTTTCAATGGGATTTTTATCAGGAGAATATGATGGCGATTGAAAGGTGAACAGACGGTTTCCCTGTTCCATTTTATTTTTAAACTCTTTCATCAATCAGCTGCGATGATAAGGCGCGCCGTCTTCAATAAGCGGAACAGGGCATGAACACTTCTTTACAACCTCTTTCAAAAATTCAATATAAGACTCTCCGTCAAACCTTCCGTCACACTCCATATACTCGAATCCCCCGCCCTTGAATTCTGTCACACCGAACATTTTAAGTCCTTTTCGTTTTCCGCCTGTTTTCACAACAGGCCGCTCACCTCTCGGAGCCCCGGTTCCGGCCGGCGATCCCTGTTTCGCGAATGACACCTCATCTTCGAAAAGTGTCACTCCGTTTAATCACTGTACAGGACAAAAATTAGATACCTCATTTAAATTCAAGCGGTATCGTGAGAATTTATAGAGAGCAAATGCCCTGAAATAATCTTAAGGTTTTTGTTAAATTCATGATATAAATAAGGAATGTTGTGCTGGATATTTCCGATATGATCTAAACCCGGCCGAAAAAGGCTGACGGCTTTACGCCTGTGTTTTTTAATTTTAACCGCCTTCTGTGATGCACACCATTCACCGGTGGCATGACACTGACTGAAGGCTATTGTTGGCAGAGCGATCTGTTTATCGATACGCTCAGGAAATGTCATATGAGTATCTTCAAAATTGTGACCGCGACCTTTCAGGCACTGAAAAAGGGTTTCGATACCCTGACGCTTTTTATAGTCTTCAAGAGCCGTCACAGGATTTTTATCGGTTGCGAGAATAAGGTATTCACCATCAGGGAGCAACATTCCGACAACATAAACTGATTGGCCGCAGACAATACGTTTA
>JAUCGF010000047.1 GCA_030378005.1 Desulfococcaceae bacterium HSG9
GAATCAAAACGTTGTTGTGAGGTTCCATGATACAGGCATTGGTATTAAGCCTGAAGATAAAAAACACATATTTGAACCGTTTTTCACCACTAAACCCGAAGTGAAAGGCACAGGACTGGGGCTTTCTATCAGCTATGGAATCATAAAAGAACACGGTGGTAAAATAACCGTGAATAGCGCGCCCGAAAAGGGAACGACCTTTTCTGTCACTTTGCCGATTGAAGGAGGAAACAATGCTGCAAAAAAAGATACTGTTGGTTGATGACGAAGAAATCATCCGCAAATCCTTTCGTAAAGATTTTGAGTTCGAAAATTATGCCGTGACCACTGCCGTAAGCGGCAAAGAGGCCATCACGATTTTGGAAAATGACCGATTCGACATAGTGCTGACTGATCTTGTCATGCCGGGGGTTGATGGAATAGATGTGCTGAAGGAGACCAAAAAGTTGAACCCCGAAGCAGGTACAATCATTCTTACCGGCTATGGCGACATGGATTCGGCTATTGAGGCTCTGCGCCTGGGTGCTGATGATTACCTTCTTAAACCTTGCGAGATGGAAGAGTTGTTGTTGCGAATGACACGCTGCCTTGAAAAAAAGGAGGCCTTACGGAAGGTCAAATTATACGAAAAAATTCTGCCGCTTTGTATGTACTGCAAAAGTATCAGAGACGATACAGGAGTAGAGTCGGGTAAGGGAAAATGGATAGCGATTGAGCAATATATGCTTGCAAAAGATGGAACTCTTATGTCCCATACGTTTTGTCCGCAATGCCGAGAGCAAGCTGAAAAAGATATGCTGGGGTACTAACTGATTTGTAACCATTCACTTCCTATTCTCAGTAGATAGAAAATGCCTGAAAATACGGTATGGAGCGCAAAAATTAAGCGAAGCGGTTTTTTGCAGGCCCATGAATCCGCCAGCCTCCGGGTGGTGCCGGATGCTGAAAATCGTTGCACTAAATTTTGTGAAAATTTTCCTGACCATCAGGCTTTTTCACTTCGATCACGGCTTTCCAAACAGGCCGGAGCTGGTTTTGAATAGAATATGAATAACAGGTTTCAGAGATGACCGGAGCCGCAGATTTTGATGTGGAATTCAGTATAAGAACCCAGGGAGAACTCAGGGGGTATGCTTGCCAATATAAATAACATTGACGGCGTAATCAAGGTTGAACTTTCATTCAGGCTTCAGCTCGTGAAGAATCGTTATGATTGGGAGACTCCGAAAGCGGGGGCAATGCCAAATTAACGCCTTTTACCCACCGGCAATCGGTTGAAAAATCTTAATCTCAGCATCATTTTCCACGGTGTTGCCAGCCTTGACAATGCAACCGTTTGCCAAAACAAAGCCGATTTTTGATTCATGGATTCCAAGATGGGCAACAAGATCGGCGATACTGGCTCCATCCCGGATTTCAACCTCAATACCCCTTGCTGAATCATAGTGATCAATTTTTTTTCTAAGGGTGCCGTACAGTTTAACAATTACCTTGGCCATATAGGTACTCCGATATAGATAACTCGTCAGCCATCAATTCTCGTAACATGCTGAAATCATTGATGTTTTAAAAATAAACGTAAAATTTATAATTTCAAAGCAGTTCTGACAGGTTTCAGAATTATTAACAAATCCGGTGATGCGGAAAATCAACTGTTTTCAAACCATATAGTATATAAAACATTTATCAGTCAAGAAAATAAATTGCTTTAATTTCACTCTCAGACTCTTGAAAATCGTGATTTCACTTTTGACCAACCATCTGTAGCGAGGAAACTTTCATCCATGTTTGCCAGCATCAGTAGATGGAAAGTTTAGGAGTGCAAAAATTAAGCGTAGCGATTTTCAGCATCCGGTTCCACCGGAGACTTGCCGATTCAGGGGCCGGCAAAAAACCGTTGCGCTTAATTTTTGCGCTCCATGCCATATTTTCAGGCATTTTCCATCTACTGACACTCAAAAATAACATATCAATGTTACCGGGGCAACGCAAAGATTGCCCCGGTAAACATTTAAATTACCCGGTTTTAATTGAGATTTGTCGCGGTACGGCTTTTTCAACTTTCGGTAGCAGCAATCGTAAAACACCGTCATTTAATCGAGCGTCAATTTTACTTTGATCGATTACACCGGAAAGTGAAAATTGCCTGTAATATCGACCTGTTTTGTACTCAACATAAATCCGGTCTTCGTTATTGTTGTTCTCACCCGCAATATCACCTGTCAATGTCAGCGTGTTTTCTCTCAAATCAATGTCCAGATTTTCAGCACTGACACCAGGCATGTCCGCTGATAAAGCAATATCTTTTTCAGTTTCAAATATATCAACATGCGGCGTGAAAACCGGCCCGGGCTTGGTCAGTTCCGCAGGGCCGGCCGCTTCCCGCTTTTCATTGACCTGAAGTTCATCAGTCTTTGTATTCGTCATTGTTCCACCCTCCTTATAATATTTCGTTTATCTGACCGTAATTTGTCTTGGTTTTACCTTTTCGGCTTTGGGAACTGTAACCGTTAAGACACCATTGACAAGCGCCGCTTCCACTTTTTCGGAATTGATTTCACCTGGCAAAGCGATGGCACGAGAAAATTTGCCGGCTTTGCGCTCCCTGCGATGATAGCGCGCTTCTTCAGATTCTTTCGGAATTTTACGTTCCCCACCTATCGTCAATGTGCTGTCAGTTATATTTAATTCCAGATCGTCATTTTTAACGCCGGGAATTTCAGCTCTGACATAATAGCACCCCTGATCTTCAGTCAAGTTCACAGCCGGGAAAACTCCCGCTCCCATTGATTTATATGATCTGTTTGAAAGCGTGCCAAATAAATTTTCCATTTTTTGCCGCACATTTTCAAACTCCTCAAAAGGATTCCTGTAACGCCATGCCGGCGGGCTGAATGAAGTTCGATATAACATTGTAACACCTCCTTGTTGTTTGTGTTTTAAGTACAATCAAATGTACAATGCTGATTAAAGCATTTGATAATAAAATAATATACATTTAGTATATGTCAATATAAAACCATTATTTTTTTTAACATTACTTAATAATTTTATAGGCTACAAGTAATGTGATTTGAATTTTAAAACATGGAAATAAAACGACGCCTGTTTTATAGATATCAGCCGGTTATTCGTCCAGTATATTGACAGTGTCGGTTATGATGCTTTTGAGGGATTTTACAGAGCCTATCCAACCACGCCGGATCAGGTGTTTAAAAATGATGATAATGATAATCTGTTTATACGAATCATCAATGCGATCAAAGCGGCCGCCGCATCTGACCGAATTCCTTTTATTATAAGAACCGGCGCTTTGCACGGAACCGGCATCGTCAACCAACATATCATGGATGACAACCGTGTGCTTCGTTTAAAGCTGCCGCTGGTTTTTTTTTATCCGGCTGAACTTGAAAACGACACGCTTTTGTTTTTAAATTTTAAGCCGGCTTCCAAATATCGGTGCAAGCTGATCATGTAGGGTGGGTGCAGAGAAACGAAACCCACCGAATGCTAATTAGTGGTGGGTTTCGTTTCTCTGCACCCACCCTACATCACAGCTAAAATAGTAGTTTATTTATTGGGAGTTCCCTTACAACCCGAAACTTGAAACTTAAAACTTGCAAAGGCCCCCTATGCCCCAAATACACGAAATTCTAAAACTAAACTTAAAAGAAGATATTAAAAATGTCATCGACATTGAGGATCGTTCGGAAGCGGAAGTTAAATATGAGATCGATTCCTATATTGTAACGGAAAATATCGGCCGGCATTTCGCCAAATTTGCTTCCGAATTCACATCTGAAATCAAAGAAACCGGCGTATGGATTTCCGGTTTTTACGGGTCCGGGAAATCCTATTTCGGCAAGATGCTCGGCTATGTGCTGGAAAACAGCCATATATTGGGCACGCCCGCGGCAGAGCGGTTTATTCAGCGGTTAGCGGGGCTTAAAAACGCCGGTTTGCTCGAAAATGACATCAGAAGCCTGGCCGCCCATGATGTGCGCGTGGTCACTCTGGATATTGCCAAACAAAGCACATCCAACGGCCTGGCGTTTACCCTGTTTCGCAATTTTTTAAAATCCCTGGGTTTTCTGGATAATGTTTACGGTTATATGGAATTCAACCTGTTTTTGGATAACAAATATGATGAATTTCAGGCACTTGTGCAACAAATCAATGGCACCAAATGGTCGGAATTGCGTAAAAGCAGTATGCAAGTGCCTTTGGTTATAAAAAAGGCGCTCACTTATGCAGAGTATTCGGAAGTCGAATCGGAAGCCGACTACGAAGAGATGCGCGACCATCTTAACACGCTGATTCGGGAATTTTCCGCCAATAAACTAAAGGAAGAACTTGAGCGCTATCTGGCTAAAAAAGAGGAAACCATCGTTTTTATTTTTGATGAGGCCAGCGAAGCGATCAGCCAGAATAAATACGATCTTCTGGAATTGGAAGGCTTGAGCGAGGCCATGTCCGGTATCGCTTCCAAAGTCTGGACGGTCGCCATCGCCCAGGAAAAACTCAACGATGTGATCAATAACAGCAATATCAGCAAAAGCCAACTGATCAAAGTGACAGACCGCTTTAAAACCAAGCTTCATTTAGAATCCACTGAAGTTGATATTATTATCCGCAATCGCCTTTTACAGAAAAAAGATCGCTTTGATGACCGCTTGCAAGACTATTATAACACGCATGAAGGCATGTTGACCGATGCCACCAACCTGAAATCATCCTTTCCCACCAAAGTTAAAAACGCGGTTGAATGCGCCGAATATTATCCGTTTCATAGATACCAGTTCGATCTATTGCAGCGCTTTTTGTTCAGTTCCAACGCGCTGGCCGCAACCCAAGCAGCGGCTCGCGGTATGCTCATCACAACCTTTGATGTGCTGCGCAAACGCCTTAAAAACAAAAAACTGTTCGAGTTTGCAACAGCCTTTTTTATCTGTGATGAAGCCCAGACCGCGCCGCCATCCGCACTGATGAACAAATACGCCAATGCCGCCAAAATCCTTCAAAAAAAAGACCTGCCGATCAATGGCTTCAATCTGTTAAAAACGATCCATTTTCTGACTGAATCCGAACTGGCAGCCACAACTTCTGAAAATATTGCCAAAGCCTATCTTACGGAGCCTGAAAACTATTTCACGCTCAAGCCGCAAATCGAGGAATCCTTGAATATATTGACGGATGCCCGAATTCTGCTGTTTGCCAATAACGCATACAGAATCACCTCTAATCTGGAAACCAAACTCCTTGAAGAGATGAACGAATTGCAAACAGTCTTGTTCATCAAGAAACGCAACCTGATAGCCTATTTGAAGAAATCCGCGCCATTGAAACATATCGCCGGTATTACGGAAAAAGGTCAGCACTATTCATTTTACGTCATATCCGATTCAGATGATGAAATCCTGGCATCTTCGGACAAATATCTGCAAATCAAGGTTTACAGCTTATTCAGCGTGGACAAAGATCGTGAAGACATTATCGAAACCGTTAAACGGGATACCCAATATGAAAAAAGCCGCATCACCCTTATTCCTCAGAACGGCGAATTCAACAGGATTGATCGCCTGCTCCAAGAGATCCAAAAATCAGATTACATGCTGGAAAAATACGGCCATGATGCGGATGACGATGTAAGACGGATCATACGGGAGTTCGCCGTGATCAGGTACTTAGCCACTTCACTAACAGCAAAACAATTGAGGCAGAACTGCGCAAACCGCCGACCGGGTATGAATACGGCACGGTCGCATCTGTTTTAGCCTGATGGGGCTCTGTCTGAACACTGAAAGCTACACCTTTATCTATTTGCTGAAATTTGAATACTATAGTTGGAATGATTTACGAAAATATTTTGAAATTTACAAATGGCTTGTCAAGCCATAATTTATAATGTACAGAATCAAAACTTGCTGATTTGATGCACTCTATTACTTGTTAGCTAAAAATCAAAAAAGGAAATAACTTATGAATTATAAAAAAATTATTTCAAAATTGGACTTTGCTCCTAAAGAGAATACATCTGGAATTTTCCAAAAGAAATACTCTGGTTGTGAGGGGTACAGCATTGAAATAGATTTTGAGAAAGAAAAGTTTTATTTTGGAAACTTGATAAAAGCAGAAAGCAAAACTACTCAAAATTTTTCACAAAAAGAAAATTGGGTTGTTTTAGAATGTGTAAACAGACTATTAGAAAAAGGTTATCAGCCACAAAATATTATTCTTGAAAAAACCTGGCCATCCGGGCATGGAACAAGTGGAAGATTAGACATTCTCGTAACAAAAAATGATAACACAGCTTATTTGATGATTGAATGTAAAGCTTGGGGAGCTGAATTTGACAAAGAGTTTAATAAATTAAAAAAAAATGGCGGGCAACTTTTTGCTTATTTCCAGCAAGATAAGAATGCAGATGTAATAATGCTTTATGCTTCCGAATTCGATAACGATGAAATTAAGTATAGAAATGAAATCATAAAAATAGAGGAAGATTATCGTCAAACAGGAAATGTAAAAGATTTTTTTGAGCGTTGGAATAAACTCCCCAAGGCAAACGGAGTTTTTGATTCTTGGACAAAACCTTATGAATTTCAAAGCAAAGCATTAACCAAAAAAGATTTAAAAATTTTAAAAGAGGAAGATAGCAGTCTTATTTTTAATCATTTTTTAGAAATTTTACGGCACAATGTTGTTTCTGATAAACCAAATGCTTTTAATAAAATATTTACGCTTTTCCTTTGTAAAATCATTGACGAAGACAGAAATGATGATGAACAATTACATTTTCAATGGATTGAGGGAGAAGATGATCATATCTCATTTCAAAAACGATTAACTGACCTCTACAACAGTGGAATGTTCGTATTATTAGAAAAGAAAGTTACTGATGTAAGTGATTCTGAATTTGACAAACGATTTCAACAAGTTGATGATAAATATAGAAATGAATTTAAAAATATTTTAACAGAAATACGTTTGAAAAAAAACAACGAATTTGCTATAAAAGAAGTTTATGACGATGATTCATTTGAGGAAAATGCAAAAGTAATAAAAGAAGTTGTCGAATTACTGCAAAATTATAAAATCAGATACAATTATCGTCAGCAGTTTTTAAGCGATTTTTTTGAATTGCTTCTGACAACAGGATTAAAACAAGAATCCGGACAGTTTTTCACGCCTGTTCCGATGGCTCGATTTATTATAAAAAGTATTCCATTACAAGAAATTACAAAACAAAAGCTCAAAGAAGGTAATAAAAAAAATTTACTTCCTTTAATAATAGATTATGCAGGAGGAAGCGGTCATTTTATAACTGAATCAATGGAAGAAATTCAAAGAATCATCGAATCAGTAAATGAAAAAGAGCTTAATCCGACCACTACAAGAGCCATTAAAAAATGGAAGGAAGACCCGTTTGATTGGGCTGAAGATTATATTTACGGAATTGAAAAAGATTACCGTTTGGTTAAAACAGCAAAAGTAAGTTGTTATTTGCATGGTGACGGTTTGGCAACAATTGTTCATGGCGATGGCCTTGCTGATTTTGAAACAGCCAAAGGATATAAAGACCTACTAAAAATAACAGATAAAACTTACAAGCAAGATAATAAGCAATTTGATGTTGTTGTTTCAAATCCGCCTTATTCGGTATCTGCATTCAAAGGAATGATGGTTGAAAAAAAGGCAAAGCATAATTTTGATTTATACAAAAAGCTAACAGACCAAAGCAGTGAAATAGAGTGTTTGTTTGTTGAGCGTACCAAGCACCTTTTAAATGATGGCGGCATTGCAGGTATTATTTTGCCAAGCAGTATTTTAAGTAATACCGGAATTTACACTGAAACAAGAGAAATAATTCTAAAATATTTTGAAATTATTGCGATCACCGAATTAAGTTCTAATACATTTATGGCTACCGGAACAAACACTGTAGCGCTCTTTTTAAGACGAAGAAATAACGCGGATTGGCTTAATATTAAAGCTTCGGTTGATAATTTCACTACTAATTTGCAAGACATCACTATTAATGGAATTGAAAAACCGGTAAGTAAATATATTGCGCATACTTGGGAAGAAATGACTTTCAAGGACTATATCACTCTTATACAAAAGTTGCCTAATGACAACGTAAAGCAACTGGAAATTTATCAGGAATATACTAAAAAGATAAAGGCTAAAACCGAGCAAGAATTTTTGAATAAAATAATTGAATTGGAACAAGAAAAATTACTTTTTTTTATACTGGCTTATCCTCAGAAAATTGTTTTGGTAAAAACTGGCACGAAGAAAGCTGAAAAACAATTTTTAGGTTATGTGTTTAGTAATCGTAGGGGTAGTGAAGGAATTCATCCTATACAAAGAGACAAAACAATTGATGAATGCACAAGCCTTTTTGATTCTAATAGTTTCGAAAATTCTGAAAAAGCAAGCACTTATATTTACAAAGCATTTCAAGGTAATCTAAATACCGAAATACATGAGAGCTTACAAAAAAATGTTTCTCGTATTGATTTGATTGATATGATGACTTTTGACAGAGTTCATCTTGAAAAGACTATTTCCCTTTCAGCTAAACAAAAAGTGAAAATTGAAAGCAAATATGAAGTTGTTAAAATAGGTCAAATTGCTCAAACTCAATATGGGTTTACAGACAAAGCAACAAACAACGGAAAAGTTAGATATTTAAGGATAACAGATTTAAATGATGATGGAACAATAAAGCTTGATAACCAGTCTGTTTATATTAATCCAAAAAAAGAAATAGAAAAACAGTTTTTGTTAAATGATGATGACATTGTTATTGCGAGAAGTGGAAGCGTAGGAAAATCAGCAATCTATAAATCTGAAAGATATAAAAAGATGATTTTTGCCTCTTATTTGATTCGTTTAACAACAAATAATGAAAAGGTATTGCCTCAATATTTGTTCAACTTTACTAAAACTGAAATGTATTGGAATCAAGTTGAAGCAAACAGTATAGCTGTTACCCAACCAAACCTCAACGCTGAAAAAATAAAAGAATTTCAAATTCCTCTTCCACCAAAAGACATCCAAAAGAAAATAGTTGCTGAAATTGAGAAATTAGAAAAACAAGAGCAAAAAGTGCTTGAGGCGATTGAAAAACTAAGAGAAGATATTGGAAAGATGATTAGCAACTCGAAAGGTAGCTTAACAAAATTAGAAGATATTACTACCAAAATAGGTAGCGGAGCAACTCCAAAAGGAGGTAAAGGTTCTTATCAAGAAAGCGGTATCAGTTTAATAAGAAGTCAAAATATTTACGATTATGGTTTTGTAGAAAAAGGACTTGCTTTTATTAATGAAGAACAAGCCAAAAGACTTGACAATGTAACTGTAGAAAAAAATGATATTCTATTCAATATTACAGGAGCTTCCATAACAAGATGTTGTATAGTTGAAGACAAATATTTACCAGCAAGAGTGAACCAACATGTCGCAATAATCAGGACTAATGACAAAGCACTTCCCAAGTATGTGCAAATGACATTGGTAAGTGATGAATACAAAAATAAGTTATTGCAAATTGGTGATGGCGGAACTTCACGACAGGCTATTACTAAATTACAGTTGGAGGAGTTTAAAATTCCTTTACCATCTATTGAAGAGCAGAAAAAGATAGCTACTGCAATTGAAAGGATAGAACAAAAAATGACTGAATTAGAAAGGCAAATTGCATTAGTTCCAAAACAAAAAGAAAACATTTTAAAGAAGTTTTTGGGTAACTACTCAGGTGTAGAAAAACAGTAAGGAATAAAAGGTTTGCCTTGAAAAGCATTCTGGATAGCGTCAATGACGTTGATCCCATTTTTACAGGATGTAGAGATGTAACTTCGGATAGCGCAAA
>JAUCGF010000182.1 GCA_030378005.1 Desulfococcaceae bacterium HSG9
GGCTGGATGCAAAAAATCGCTGCGCTTAATTTTTGCACTCCTGAATTTTCCATCTACTGATTCTGTCTGATCTTTAAACACTGAATGAATTTTATTATGTTTGTCAAGAAAAAGCGGCATCTTTCATATCGTCTTAAAAAAATGATTTGCCTTAAAGAATTTGTTAAGCTATATTTTAGTTGTGATGCGTTTGTGATTAATTTAAGGCGATACGAATGATGAAGATTATTTGGATTATCGGCGTCGGTAAATTCGGAAGGCACACATATCGGAACTCAGAAGGTGCATCTGACGACACTTACTTTGATTGAAAGGGAAGCATGGCCTTTAACCTTAAATACAAATTTTTAATTCCGACTGTGGTGTTAGTTGTGATAAGCATTACAGCAGCATCGGCGATCAGCTATTTCATCACCAAAAAACGGATGGTGGAAGCGATCAGAAAACAGATTGTACAAACAATTGATGCAACCGATGCCCATCTTAATCACTGGGTTGAAAGAACCCAATCAGATATTACCGGCTGGGCTTCTCAGAAAGTATATCAGCTCGCGTTGAAAGATAGCTATATCGGTATAGCTGCACGTACTCCCGCTAATAAACAGTTAAAACTACAACAAAACAACTATGAATTTTATGAAACCATTAATGTAATCAACCCAAAGGGATCGATTATCGCTTCATCCGTTCCTGAAGTAATTGGCAAAGAAAATTTTACGAATAGCCGTTTTTTTCAGCAAGCCATGTCTGGAGAAGTTTATATATCGGATGTTGCTATATACCAGGCAACGGGCAAGCCGGTTTTTATCATTGCATCTCCGATAAAATATAAAAATACAGTCATCGGCGTTTTGAACGCTGTGATTAAAATAGATTATTTTAGCCGAAAATTTATTGACGTTATCAAAGTAGGTCAAAAAGGCTACTCTTATTTATATAATCAAAAAGGCCTTATATTATCACATTCAGCAGAACCTGATATTTTTAAACAAGATTCAGCAGATTTGGAATCAAAACGTAAAAAGATGATAACTGATAGAGCTGGCCTGATTTCCTATTCATCTGATGGCGTCAAAAAAATAGTTGCTTTTAAGCGCTGTCAATCTGCACCTTGGTCTATTGGCCTAGAAGGTGATATCAGCGAAATAATGGCTCCTCTCAAAGAGATTCGCTATGCCAGTTTCATTGCCGGTTTGGCAGCCATTATTTGCCTCACGTTTAGCATGTTATACATGACCCAAAAATTGCTAATCGTCCCGATTTTAAAAGTAGTGTATCGTTTAAAAAATATAGCTGAAGGCGAAGGCGATTTGACTGCTTTGTTGGACATCAGAAGCGATGATGAAATCGGCGAACTCGGTCGCCAGTTTAATGTTTTTATCGCCAAACTTAAAAAAATCATTATGGAAGTTGCCGCTAACACGGAAATCGTTAAAACCTCGGCCGCTGATCTTACGTATTTATCGAATACGATGGTTTCCTCTTCAAATATGACGGCTGTTCAAACCGGGATTTTAGCAGAGGGGCTTGCAGAAACAAATGCCAATATCAACAACATGGCTTCATCAGCCGAAGAGATGAGTGTGAACGCTCAAAACGTTTCATCTGTCACCGAGCAAATATCGCACAATATTGCCTCACTCGCCAAGGCCGTTGCAGAGATGAATGAATCCATGCAAGCTATCGGCCAAAACTCTGCAACAGCCTCTAAAATTGCTTCGGAAGCGATGGCCATGGCTGCAAAATCAACATCTGCAATGGGTTCGTTAGGAAAAGCCGCTACTGAAATCGGTAAAGTGACTGAGATGATCAAAAGCATCGCCGAACAGACTGATTTGCTGGCCTTAAACGCCACCATTCAAGCCGCTTCAGCAGGCAATGCCGGTAAAGGCTTTGCCGTAGTAGCCAATGAGATCAAGATTCTTGCCAATCAAAGCGCTCAATCGGCAGAAGATATCAGCCTGCGCATCGAAGGCGTTCAATCCGAGTCTGCACAGGCACTTGATGTGATTAACCAAGTTTCCGAAATCATCCGAAAAATCAATGATACGATAGCTATCAATGCCGCCGCTGTTACACAACAATCTGAGACAACGACTCTGACAGCCGCAAATATGGCTCAACTTAATAATGGTGTAAGCAGTATTGCCGCCTCAATTTCGGAGGTAGCCGAAGGTGTCAAGGATATATCAAAGCATACCGGCGAAACCGCCATGCGTGTTAATTCAGGAACTGACAATATTCATGAACTTAACCAAGTCGCCACAGATGCGAATCAAGGTGTCCAACAGGTGAACAGCGCCGCCCAAGAATTGGCCCGGGCAGCTGATGTGCTCCGTCAAAATGTAAATCGTTTCAAAGTGAACAATTCGGACAATTCAGCCAATGACAGTAAAGGATGAAACCTGGCCGGATGTTCCGGTTTCCGGTTTTAAAAATACTAAAAACCCATAACAAAAGGAGAAGACAAAGATGGCTATCGAAAACAATTATCAACGAATCGTATTTTTATTTCTGATAATGGTAATTTCTGGAGGTTTTTTAATACCCGGTGACGAGGTTAGCGCATCTGAACCGATACGGGTCAAATTTAATTATGCCGGCCCTCAATCCCCTCCAAGTATGCATCCGCTGAGTCAGGCGATTGGCCTGTTTGGAAAGAAACTTGAAGAAAATTCCAAGGGACGGTTTAAGGTGGAAATCTTTTGGAACGCTTCATTATATAAAGACAACGCCGAACAGTACGAAGCCTTAAAAGCTGGCACCATTCAAATGTGCGAAGTCAGCGGCGGACGTCTCGGTAATGAAATACCGGCGACTTATCTAATGGAATTGCCCTTTATTTTTGATAACATGAATCATGTCTATTCATTTTTATTGGGCAGCGGGAAAAAATTATTCGAACCGCTATACCTTGAAAAAGGCTATAAGCTGATGGGTTTTTGGCCCTACGGTTTTCAGAACTTTGTCAGCCGCAAAGGATTTTTAGCCAAACCGGATGATTTTGCTGATGTTAAATTACGAATCAGGCCTTCTAAAATTGTAGAAGCTCAAATGCAGGCACTGGGTGCAGAGGCCAAAGCAATTCCCTATATGGAGACATATACTGCTTTGAAAAACAAGGTAGTGGATGGTGCCGAATGTCCTCTTTCGGTCATTCATGCGGTCAAATGGCACGAAACCGGGGACTATATCACTATATCCGAACATAGCCTCCTGTTTGCCGCTATGTTAGTGAATCCGGAATTTTATAACGGGCTTCCTGCGGACCTGAAAAAGATTTTTGATGATACCTTTAAGGAAGTTACGGATTTTGAACTGAAAACGCAGGAAGAACTCGAAAAGAAAATGGAAGGAATAATGCAAGCGGAAAGGCCTGCGCTTAAATTTAAGCGTTTGACAGACGCAGAGCGCAATGTTCTTAAAAAACGCTGTAAGTCAGTTTGGAAACAATATGGAAAAATGATTCCTAAAGAATTTTTCGATGCGGTTGTAAATGAAGCTTTATAAATTCAGAATAGCGATTCAGCACTGCCAACACAAGGCGAGACAGGCTAAAAATCGGGTTTCCAGGTAATTGTAACTCCTGTGGCTTTTCGTCGCTTTAGAAACCCGATTTTATACCACTTTAAGTTGGCAGTCGAAAAATGAGAACGCTATTTAGCCACCGTTGCTGATTGAATCACGCTTACGGCTATTTTTAAAGGCGATATGAATGACGAAAACGATTTGGATTATCGGTGTCGGTAAATTCGGATGGCGTGCTTATCGAAGATTAGCAGAGGCGTCTGAAGACACTCGCTTTGTGTTGGTAGATCCGCTGCAAGAGAATCTTCAACGCGCTCAAGGGCCGCGTTGCACTCTTATAAAAAATGATGGCATCGTTTATTTGCAAGAAAATCTTCACACGACAAACAAGCCCGATTGGATTATCCCGGCCCTGCCGATTCACCTGGCCGCAGAGTGGTGCCAGGTTAAATTAGGTGTGCAACGACTCCGCCGTTGTGAAATACCACCGGCGTTAGACGTGTTGCTTCCGAATCCGATGCGCGGGCAAGATGGCAACATCTACACCAGCCACGCTGATTTCAAATGTCCCGCTGATTGCGAAGAACCCGATGATTTTTGTACAATCACCCGTAAACCGCACAAAAAAAGTATGTTTGCGTTGTTAGAAAATCTGAATGTACCGCATTTTCACTCAAAGGTTATTCGGAGCTGTCAGTTAGGCCCGGGCATCGGCGGATATCGTCCGGAATCGCTTTTCAAGCTGTTAGCCGATATACGCCAGTCCCGGACGCCGCTTCTGGTAAGCACGGCATGTCGCTGTCATGGGGTCGTAACCGGTTTTGACGGTATGACAGCGGATCGGAAAATTAAACGGATTATTCCAGAGCCTTGACAGTTGAATATATAGCCCGGAGGATGTTTTTATCCGTTAAATCCTTCAATCCATTATCAATAGATGGAAAATGCCTGAAAATACAGCATGGAGCGTAAAAAATCGCTGCGCTTAATTTTTGCACTCCTAAGCTTTCCATTGACCAGCCAGTGCGGATCATGAAAAATACGGTAGTCCCTACAAAACAGCGCAGGTGACTCAAAATCTATTCAGCGAGCGTTAATCTGAGAATAAGATCACCTGAAATTCAATTTTTGTAGACGCAGTGACAAATATCAGTCAATAGCATGGCTGAAACTGAATTTAAGAAGATTGGCCATGCAAAACAATCCGGTAAATACTGATTTACCACTTTTCAGTCCGCGGGAAGGTTGTGTATGTTACCGGTCTTATGAAAACAAAATCACGAAAGACGGTTTATACACAACGGCATCCGATTCTGTACCCGGACTGATGCTTTATTGTCACGGTGGCGAACATCGTTTTTCAGAAACCGGATATTCTGAGCTTTTCGGAAAGCACGGCAGCTTTAAAGAGTACGAACAGGCCGCGAAATCAAGTACGTACGGACTTTCCGCCGATGCCACGGTTCCATCCCGGACGAACGTGATATATGGGTTCAAGCATATAAAAAAATAATGACAGGCGAAATTGAGTTCTTGGAACGACATGAAGGCAGCTTTCTTGCTAATCATGAAATAGTTAAAACCGTGATTTGGACAAATTCATTATTAAAAGATGAAGATGGTAATGTGATCGGAATGTTATGTTCAGCACAGGACATCACTGAAAGTAAAAAAACTGAAGAAGCACTGCGAAAGAGTGAAAAACAACTCCGGCGATCTCAAAAAATGGAGACAGTCGGCATTCTTGCCGGAGGAATAGCACATGAATTTAATAATCTTCTTTATATCATATCAGGTAATACTGAACTCTTAATTGATGACGCAAGTTCTGATGATAAGGAAATGCTGCTGGAAATATTCAACTCCACCCAAAGAGGAGCAAGTCTGGTCAAACAGCTTATGGCTTTTAGCCGTAAATCTGAAAGCAATCTATATACAACGCTTCTAAATGATGAACTTTCTAAAATAAAAAAGATGCTTGATCGAGTCCTCCCTCGCATGATTGAAATCAAACTTGATTTTGCTGATGATTTACATCCGATAAAGGCAGATTGTGGCCAAATAGAACAGATAGTTATTAATTTATGTTTAAATGCAAAAGATGCCATGCCGGATGGCGGTACTCTGATCATCAAAACGGAGAATGGCGTTATAGATGAAACCTTTGTTGACCAGCATCCGGGAAAACCGGATGGGCTGAAACAAGGTAAATGCGTTATCCTGACGGTTTCAGATACGGGTGTTGGAATGGATGAAGCAACCAGGGAACACATCTTTGATCCGTTTTTTACCACAAAAGAGGTAGGCAAAGGCACAGGTCTTGGTTTATCTGTGATATATGGCATTATTGAAGGTCATCACGGACATATATCCTGTGAAAGCGAAAAAGGTGTCGGAACAACGTTCAGGATTTATTTTCCCGCTATCAAGGATGATCAAACAGCATCAAATGCTAATAAAGATACTACTGAACAATTATCAAAGGGCACTGAAACAATCCTTGTCGTCGATGATGAAGAACCTATTCTTAAAATAATGATAAGTATGTTCGGCCGATTAGGATATAATATACTTTTAGCTGATAATGCCGAATCGGCATTAGATATTTATACCGCTAAACAAAAGGAAATTGATTTGATTTTACTTGATTTGAGTATGCCTGGAATGGGTGGGAAGAAGTGCATGAAAAAGCTTATTGAATTTGATCCTGATGTGAAAATTATTATTGCAAGTGGATACGCTGATGAAGGTTTGATACAGGATAATTTAAATAGCGGTGCTAAGAATTTTGTAATAAAACCTTTTTTAAAGGATAATATTTCAAAAGTTATTCGGGAGGTTTTAGATAAATAGTTTCTGCATCGGTTTCATATTTTTGTTGTGGTCGCTTGGGTTCCGACATTGCTCAAATGAAATACCTGATCGCTTGAATTAACAAATAAAAAGATGAACCCAAAATATTATGCCTCAACGCTGATATTCTGCTTGACAAAAAGCAAGTTCTTATACATTACTGCATAATATTCAGTTTTGCAAAAATATTGATGTTTGTTTTACATAAATCACATATTAAAAAAGGAGAAAAAAATGGTTAAATCAGTTACAAAGTTTGTGGGTACTCTCGTTCTTTCCGTGGTGGCATTGGCTGTTTTTTCAACAGGTTCGCCGGCAGGTGACAAAATCAAAGTGGCGGGTATCTATACCCAGCCAATTCAACAAAAATGGGATGCCAGACTTCATAGTGCATTGAATAAAGCATTTGAAGAAGGAAAAATTGAATATAAATATTCAGAAAAAGTATCCAATAGCGATTATGTCCGTGTATTGCGCGAATATGCTGAAAGCGGCGTTGATCTTATTGTTGGAGAAGCTTTTGGGATTAGCCGTGAAGCCAGAAAAGTAGCTGATGATTATAAAAAAATAGCATTTTTAATGGGCGACCCCTTTAAACCGCATGGATCAAATTTTGCTGTATTTGATAATTATATTCATGAACCCTGCTTTTTAATGGGCATTATCGCAGGTTCCATGACCAAAACAAACCAGATAGGTATGGTCGGTGGATACCCCATAGGGGAAGTCAACCGTCTGTTCCATGCTTTTATGGATGGAGCAAAAACCGTTAATCCTGATATTAAATTTAAAGTCACTTTCATCGGTTCCTGGTTTGATCCGCCAAAAGCAAAAGAAGCCGCATTTGCCCAGATTGAAGCGGGTGTTGATGTGTTGTATGCGGAAAGGGCGGGTGTTGTTGATGCGGCTCGTGCAAAAGGTATCATAGCTTTTGGAAATGTAAATGATATGAATAAAGAAGAAAATGGTAAGAATGTTGTGGTGACATCGGCATTATGGCACATGGAATCAGCGATTGACCATGCCATTAAAGCGGTGCAAGCGAAGACGTTCAAAGCTGAGAATTATAAAGACTGGACAATGATGGCTAAAGGTGGCGCATCTTTGGCCCCATATTATGAATTCAGTGATAAAATTCCTGCTGATATCAAAGCAAAAGTTGAAAAACTTACAAAAGATATCAAAAGCGGTTCCTATACTGTCACAATCAATGATAAAGAGCCTAAATCAACTTATTAAGGAATGAGCGTGAAACGTGAATTCACGCATCACGTTTTACGTTTCAAAAATCACAATTGGGGTGGTTGTTTTGTCCCTGATCCTTACCCATACTTTAACCCTTTGGAGTGCCGACTTCAGCCAGTTTTGCCCGTTATGCAAGCTGAAGCCGGCACTCCTTTTTGTTAATATCAGTAGATCGAAAAATTCCTTATCGACTCCATTCTTAATTCATATTCACCAAACAAAAAATCCATCAAGCTGTAAATAGTCTTAACAGTTTGATGGTTGTCAGGCTTTTACATTATGGCTGTACTTGAAATAAAAAATGTAACCAAATCTTTCGGGTCTCTGATTGCCAATGAAGATATAAGCCTTTCTCTTAAAAAAGGAGAAGTACTGGCTTTATTGGGTGAAAACGGTGCTGGCAAGACCACCTTGATGAATGTTTTATTTGGTCATTATACTGCTGATTCAGGGCAGATTATGATAAATGGCAAAAAACTCGTCCCCGGTTCCACCGAAGCTGCAATTAATGCCGGCATTGGTATGGTGCATCAACATTTTACTCTTGCCGATAACATGACAGTTTTAGAAAACATCATTTTGGGAACTGAAAAATTATTCGCTCTGCGCACCAATACACTTCATGCTAAAAATAAATTAGAAAAACTATCTCAACGTTTCGGTCTGGAAGTAAACCCTGATGATCGCATTGCCGATATATCTGTCGGAGTTCGCCAGCGGGTGGAAATTCTCAAAGTACTTTATCGCAACGCCAAAATTCTTGTGCTTGATGAGCCAACTGCTGTATTAACGCCACAAGAAGTTGAACAACTGTTTAAAATTCTGGAATTGATGCTCGCCCAGGGACTTTCAATTATTTTTATATCTCATAAGCTGCATGAAATATTACGAATATCTCACCGTGTTATGATTTTAAGGCGGGGTAAAATAGTCGGAGAAGTTGAAACCAAAGATGCGGATCGTGATATTCTTGCACACATGATGGTGGGCCGACAGGTTGACCGCCCTGTGGTTAGCCACTTAAAACCCGGTCGAATCGTTATGGAATTAAAAAAGCTAAGTGCCGGTGAAATCAAGGCGAACAATCCTGAACTCAATAACATCCACCTGCAAGTCCATGAGCATGAAATCATCGGGCTTGCCGGAGTTTCTGGCAATGGTCAATCAATTTTAGCCCAAGTGCTATCTGGAATTCAAGCTCCCAGCAAAGGTGATATGTATTTCATGGGAGAGGATGTGTCTAAAAAAACTCCTCGTCAATTGGTAAGAATGGGAATTGGCAGAATCCCTGAAGATCGGCATGAGGAAGGAATTATCGGAGATATGGAGCTTTGGGAAAATTGTATTCTCGAAGATCTGCGGGAACCGCCTTTTTGGCGTGGTGGCTGGTTGCTGAATGAAAAAGCCTGTAGAGATTATTCAGATAAATTGATTCATGCGCATGATGTTCGCTGTAAAAATATGGATATGCCGGCCAAGTTACTTTCTGGCGGTAATATTCAAAAATTGATATTGGCGAGGGTTCTGTCACATAATCCTAAATTTATTCTTGCTAACCAGCCTGTGCGGGGACTTGATGAGGGGGCGATTGCCGCTGTCCATGAAAACTTGTTTGCAGCCAAACAAAATGGAGCTGCAATTTTATTAATATCAGAAGATTTGGATGAAATTTTTTCAATATCAGACCGAATCGTCGTAATGTACCATGGCAAGCTCTCAATTCCTATTGATGTTGATAAAGCTTCATCAGGTGATATCGGAGCAATAATGGCTGGAGATATGAATCGGGCTATAACCCTGCAAGGGTAACTATTCAAGCTCCCTACAATTAAAATCATACTCTTGCTCATAATCGTAATCTTAATCCCACACGATTAAGATTATGAATAAGATTAAGAAATTACAAATAATTCAATCACTCTTCGCTAATTTTGCTATAATATCATCATTCGCAATTTGCAGAGAGGAAGTGAACGGTTACCTGCGGGAGCATTCCCAAATTCCTGGTCAAGCAACTTAATTTTTTTTAATCTTGAAAAAATGCCCGAATTTATACCATAATCACCTTAACAAATGAAACAACAAATAAGAGGTGAAAAAAATGGAGCTA
>JAUCGF010000048.1 GCA_030378005.1 Desulfococcaceae bacterium HSG9
GCAGGTATCCCCCATTTTCCGCCAGACATAAGAACGGGTCAATTCGAAGGAGTGCCGAGCTTACAGTCAGGCCTTTGCTAAACTGTAAGTTCGGCACTTCGGATAAACGCGTAAACCGCTTTTAGGTTATTATGAAGGATGCCAAAAATGCCTAACATTTAACAACAACGAGGAAAGACTATGGATTTTTTACTTTCAAAAATGCAGACAGACATCAAACGCGCCGCGCGTGAATTTGCCGTGGGTGAATTTACAAATGTGGCGCGTGAATATGACCTTAATGAAACATTTCCGCGTAAAATTCTTAACAAGGCGCGTCAACTTGATTTGGTCGGGCTTTTTATTCCTGAAAAATATGGCGGACCCGATTTTGGCTATTTGGAACAGGCATTGGTGATGGAAGAGTTCTGGAAAGTTGACCCCGGAATCGGCCAGCAACTCTGTTCCGTTTCATTTGGAGCCGAAGAATTTTTACTTTACGGCTCCGAAGAACAATGCAAAAAATATCTTCCGCCGATTTTCAATGGCAAGGCCATTATGGGCTTTGCTATTACAGAACCGGATGCCGGCAGCGACACCGCAGCAGCATCTGCAACCGCTGTTCGTGATGGTGATGACTATGTGATTAACGGTAATAAAGTGATGATTGGCAATGGCACGGTTGGCACGTTTATGCTTGTTTTTTGCCTCACCAACCCTGAAGCTGAGAAAAAAACCGGCCGGCATAGCATTTTAATTGTGGAAACAGATCGTCCCGGGTACGCTGCTGATGCTATGGAAGGCAAAATGGGGCTGCGCTGCTCAGATACGGCGTCGATTTATTTTAAAGATGTGCGTGTGCCTAAGGAAAATCTTCTGGGCGTAGAGGGCAATGGTTTTATCCAATTGATGAATTTTTTCGACCGTTCGCGTGCGTATGTGGCCGCCCACGGATTGGGACTGGCTCAAGGCGCGTTGGATATGGCCATAAAACATGTAAAAGGGCGCAAACAATTTGGCCGTCCTCTGGGAACATTTCAGAACGTGCAATTTAAAATCGCTGAGATGGCATCCAAAGTTGAATGCGCCCGCAATATGGTTTATAAAGCGGCCTGGTTGCTTGACCAGGGTAAACCGGATACGCGCCTGACCGCTATGGCTAAATTATACGCCAGTCGTATAGCTGTCGAAGTGGTGGATGAATCCCTTCAACTTCATGGCGGTTACGGCTATTTCAATGACTATGATATTGAACGCTTTTACCGTGCGGCCAAAGTGCTGGAGATTTATGAGGGTGCCAAAGAGATTGAAAAAATGATTATCGCAAGAGAAATTTTGGGGAAATTATAAAATAAATGTAAAGCGAAAAGCTGTTCCGCTTTATCACATTCGGAGTGCAAGCTTCAGCTTGCCATGCCTGTTACGCAAACTGAAGTTTGCACTCCACTCCTTTAGGAGATGGTCATTGAAAAAATGATTATCGCAAGAGAAATTTTGGGGAAATTATAAAATAAATGTAAAGCGAAAAGCCGTTCCGCTTTATCACATTCGGAGTGCAAGCTTCAGCTTGCCATGCCTGTTACGCAAACTGAAGTTTGCACTTCTTTAGGAGATGTTCAATGAAAAGAATTAGAACGATTGTACTGTCAACATTAATCTTATTTATCATGTTACCGGGCATCGCAGCGGCAGATACGATTGAAGATGTTCGCATAACGATTCGTCATTGGAATTCGGTTTGGAATCTGAAAAAATTTGACAAATTGCTCGCTTTTTACAGTCCGTCTTTTAAAGAAGGAGGCTACACTTATGATGAGTGGAAAGCGAAAACCGATGGTATTTTTTATAAAGCCGGTGATATTTCTTTTACCGCTGATGATATTTATGTATTTGTCGAAGGGCGGCGCGCCACAGTCAGTTTTGTACAAGAATTTAAAAATGCGTCTATGCCGCCCAGAGGTTTGAAAACACTGGGTTTAGAAATGATTAATGATCAATGGAAAATCGTTTCCGGAAAATGGGAAGCGTTGGAAAGTGCGCCGCCGAAATCCGAAGCGCCAAAAGTGGCGACAATTCCGAAACCGTCACCCAAAGTTAAAACGTCTGCGAAAGATCATACTGTTTTTCGCCCGAATCGAGGAATCAGCACCTATCCCTATACAATTCAAGTCGGCTCATATCCGACCAAAGCGCAGGCTTACAGGGTAGTGGATGCAATCAATGTAAAGGGCGGAAACGCTTTTTTCGCCCTGGCTCATATTGCCGGAAAAGGAGATTGGTATCGCGTTTTTGTCGGTTATTATACCAGCGAAGCCGAAGCGTTTACCATAGCTGAACGTTTGAAACAAGGCGGCACAGGGCAGGCCAATATCGTTAAAAGACCTTATACGCTTCAGATCGGCAGTTTTCTTAAAACGGATCAGGCGCTTATCAGTAAAAAAGGGTTTCTCAAGGCCAAAGGTTATATCGGTTACATTGTGGCGGATAAATATGAACCTGATAAAATCCGGTTGTTGACAGGCGCTTATAAAACCCGCAATGAAGCGGCCAGACGGGTAAAAGAACTCAGTCGTGAGGGGATTAAGAGCATCGTTGATCTGCGCTGAAAAAGCGGCGTCCGTTTGCAAACGCTACTTTCTCTTTGCTACTGTGTATATCACAGTCACTTTATTTTCCGAAGGCGAAACCGGTGCCAACAACGCCGGATTTATCGCCAGAGTGGCGGTAAGTTTACCGGATTTGCTGATATTATTCAACGAAACTTGTTCAGTATAAAGCGTCAAAATGCTTTTTAAAACCTGTTTACCTCCCTTGACGCGGATTTTTTGGGGCTTTGTCGTCGCCTCTTTAAGAATTAAACCAGGCGGCATCTGCCCCACCCAGTCAACTTGAATAGGGAGTTCTTTGGTAACAATGATGTCAAGCATCACTTCCACCACCGAAGGCTCCATTTTTTTTAACACAATACCCGGAGGCAGTTTGATATTTTGCTCGGTCAGCGTGAAACTGTTTGCGCCTTCCAAAGCCTCGCTCAAGTCCAGACGCACACCTACGCTATCCGGTTGAAGCGCTTTGATCAGTGTATCAGAGCCGCTCAATTGCAGTTTGACGGCGACAACCGATGTGTTTAAAATCTCTAATTCCGGATTACGGTCCATATATTCAATCGGAGCTTCAATTGTTTTGATTGTATCTAAGCCCCCGGTAAAGTTAAACCAAATTCCGGTGATAAGTAACACAGAAACAATTGCGGCAAGGGTCAGTTGCCAGCGTTCTTTTTTAAAAAATACAGATTTTTTTTGCAATCCGCCGCGCTTATCCATCAGCCGGACAAGCTCCGTTTCATTGCGTATCCGGGAAATAGTCCCATGATTGGCAACCAACACTGCGCCTCTTTCTTCCGAAATGACAACAACCAAAGCATCCGTCTGTTCACTCAGGCCAAGTGCCGCCCGGTGACGGGTGCCATAGTGGGAAGGCAATTTTTTTTGGAGTGATAAAGGCAGAATGCAGCCTACTTGAGTGACTCGCTTCCCGTGGATGACACAAGCACCATCATGAACAGGCGCACTTTTCCAGAAAATATTTAAAAGCATCTCACGGGAAACCAATCCATCCCAAGCAATTCCGCTATGAATCGCATTACTTAAATCTTCTCTAACAGGGAAAATCATCAATGCGCCAATCCGTTTTTGAGCGAGTTCAAACGCTGTTTCAGCAACAATTCCCACCGTGGTGCTGACTGTGGGACGGGGAATATCCCATAACAATGCTCTGATATTTTTCGTTTGAAGCACTCTGCGGATTTCATTCCGAAAAACGATAATGATAATCAGCGCCGTAACTGCTGTCAGCGCTTGCAACACCCATATCGTTATAATCAAGCCGATTGCGGCCGCAATCCATTGCATCAGCCATATAATAGCCATGCCTGTAATAATACGCAGAACATTGGTGCCTCTGAAAAGAACGAATAGACGAAAGAGGATATAACTGTTTAAGGCAATATCCGCAATATCCTGCCAGCGCAGGCTTGAAAAATAGCTATCAATCATCATGGTCAGAAAAAAGATCATGGTCAGAAAAAAGTATTGGTAATTTGAAGTGCAAGGTAAAAATAATTTGTAATGAGGTATGCCCGTCTATTCGGTTAAACTGAACCGTAATGTTTTAAGTAAATGTCCCTTACGATCATTAATTTCGATGAACCAAGGGCCTTTATCCGCCTGACGGAGTTGAATGCTGCTGAAAGTTGTCCATCGGGGAGGATTCAGCGGCAGTCGTTTTATTTTGATAAGCTTATCCCTTCGAAACCAAGTGTGATAAACATAAGTTTGTTGGGGAACCGGATTAAACGTTGTAAGACAAAACACCTGCTCTTTTTTAACGGAAAACACTGCCGCTTGGTTTACAGGAGCCAGCATCTCAATTTTTTCGCACGTCGAAGCGTTAACCAAAACGGATGATGGCATTGCCGAGGCGGTATCATTGTCTTTAGCGATTGCCAGAGAAAAACACAGTGTAAGAGACAAAATAAATAAAACTAAAATAAGTGACTGTTTTGTAAGCATGTTGTAACGCCCTTCGCCGATTTTTTATACTGCCGCGTTATTTTGACTTCGGCAACATCTGAATTTATAGGAAAAGTCAAGAAATTTGAAATTACCATAAATTTTTAAATATAATTATGCGATAATCGGAATCAAAATACAATAAAAAAAATAGCTGAACCTATATTTTAAAGTCACCGTCTTCCCATTGTAACGGATAATCTTATGTTCAGCCAAATCCGGTCGATCCGTACACCGTTCGATATATCGGGTCACATAGCGGACGGACGTCATTTCACTTTCGCCATCGGCATAAAAATATTGGATGTTTTTATTGAAAAGAAAATTGATAAATATGGAATTTTCTAAGCGTGGATATGAGCAAATTCTCTGCCGCGACATCGGGCAGATGAAAGGTGGATTGTGGAGCAATTGGATGCGGAGTTGAAAAAGCAGGCGTCCATTTAAAAGGTACAAGTATCATCTTCGCAAACACAAGACACGGATGGACGCAAAATGTGATGTTTTTTGTATTGTCAGTAGATGGAAAATGCCTGAAAATACGGTATGGAGCGCAAAAATTAAGTGAAACGGTTTTTTGCCGGAGCCTGAATCCGCCAGCCTTTTCTATCACCGGATGCTGAAAATCGCTGTGCTTAATTTTTGCGCTCCTGAACTTTCCATCTACTGATAATCATTATCCGGGCAATTCACCCGGTTTAAGCAGATTATCTTCCATAAACCGAATTTCATCAATACCCGTTAAGGCGACGGCGGGGTCTGTTTGCAAACTGGCGCTATCGGTTTTATCATCGTAGTCAATTTGTGAAAGAATGTGTTTGATGCAGTTGAGCCGCGCCAGCTTTTTAATATCTGATCGGATGATCATCCACGGCGATAGCGTACGATTGGTTTCATTGAGCATCTGGAACCTGCGAACCGTATAGTCATCCCACATTTCCTGAGCCATTTTATCCACCGGTGATATTTTATACTGCTTGAGCAGGTCAGTTTCACGTGATTTAAAGCGGCGTTGCTGTTCACTTTTGGAAACGGAGAAAAAATATTTCAGTAAAACAATACCGTCTTTGACCAGCATCTCTTCCAACATGGGAACATCTTTTAAAAACCGTTTATTTTGTTCGTCGGTGCAAAAGTCCATTACCGGTTCAACCATGGCGCGGTTATACCAACTGCGGTCAAAAAGAACGATTTCACCTGCTGACGGCAGATGTTGGATATATCTTTGAAAATACCATTGGCTGCGCTCTGTATCGCTGGGTGTCAACAACGCCACTACGCGCGTGCCACGGGGGTTCATGTGTTCAATGATGCGCTTAATCGTACCGCCTTTGCCGGCAGCATCACGCCCTTCAAACAGCATTAGAACACGTAAGCCCTCATTTTTGACAAATCTTTGCATTTTCAAAAGCTCAATTTGCAGTCGGTGCAGTTCTTGTTCATAGTCGAGAGTCGCTTTTTTTACCCATACGGCCTGGCGATCTTGCTTTTTCTTTTTGTTTACATTTTTAAACGCCGTATGTTCAGACAGTTTTCTTTTTAGTTTGAGGCTCTTTTTTTTATGATCATCCATTTTGCCATTTATTAATTTTTCTTTTTTATCGTCGTGTTTTTTTTTCTGATCTTCTTTTTTAGACATTTTAGCTCCTTTTATTTTGAATTAGGGACAAATTTTTTCAATGCTTTGGCCAGAGACTGAACTTCCTTTGTTATCGCTTTATATTGGGTTTTACTGGGCTTTTTGCTGGCCTTTTTAAGTATAGCGCTTACGGCATCAGCTTTTTTAGCCATTTTGTTTATGGTTTTTTGGGAAAGCGTATCACAAGTTTGATCAATTGTTTTCCGAAACGCTTTGAGTTGCTTGAAATTATTTTCAAAATCGGTATATAATTCCTGGTATTTTTTTTCTAACAGAGGTTGCGCCTTTTTGTTGATACTCTTGATTCGTTTTTGAATTTTCTTAACTCTTTTTTTCAAATCGAATTCTTCTTCTGGTGCAGGTTTAACTTTATCAGTAGCACTGCCCTTTTGGGAAGCCTTTTTACCAGGTTTCTCCTTAGGGGATTCCGTTACAGGCACTTGTTGAGATACTTCAGCATCTTCAGCGGCAGATTCTACAGCAGGCGGCATGATATTGTTTTTAGCATAATATTCAGCAACCCCATCCTTAATTTTTTGAGCGTAGAATGCGCCAATCGTTTGAATTTTAGCCAATTCCTCCAAAGGTATTTCATACAGTTGTTGAATTGTGCTGATGCCATGCTCGTTAAACCGTTTCATCCGTGATGCCCCGATATGGCTTATTTGAGTTAAATCATCCTGTTTCATAAATTCTCCTTTATAGTTTTTTCTGAACCGGCTATACTCAATTTGTTATCAGCGTTTAAGAAATGAACAAGGCCCAAAGTTGAATTAAATATAATTAATAAATGAATGTTACAAAATTGTCAAGGATAAATCAAGGAAGTCATGAAGGTGCAATTGCATGAACAATATAGATATAGGAGTTACGCAGTTGATTAAAAAGCATAAACAGGATTTGTCAGATAAGCTCTGACAGCATCTCTAATAATTCGGCTTTCAACTTCTGTAAGTTCGCGGAGTTGCGGTCTGAAAGTTGATATAATCGTATTCATTGCATTTCGGTGGATTCATAATGAAAATATTATAACAAATTTGATGAAATTTTGCCCTATTCGATCAATGCGCCGGGTTTGGCATGACTGCCGATGGTAAAAAGGGGCTTGGCTTTGATGCTGTATGCCAGGATAAAAAGCAGTAAAAACATGAAAGCTGATAGAGGCGCCGACAGGGCAACCGCAGCCTTGGCATCATAAAAGGCGCTGAATTGCGTCAAAATTTCAACCGGATAGGGTGTTTACCCGCAAAAGCGACGGCACGCCGTAGTTTAATGTCTCCAGGATGGTCACGAGGATAAAGCCCGTTACGCGCGCAAAGTCAACCTTTGTAATAAACCGGTAGCTTATGTTTTTTCTGGAAGTCATCAGGATATTTGGAGGTGATGGTTTTAGCGAAATATTCCTGATCCAGCTTGCATAGCTCATCGCTGATTCTTTGTCTTAATTCCACAGCGGGATTGACGCAATAGCGGTAAAATTCTTCTTCGGTCGGATTTTTATCCGGATAGATGATTTTTAACAACCCGCTGGCTCCGGCTTCAATGGATTTGGTGTCACGCATATCATCGCAGTTGTGCAACACCATAAGGGTTTTCACATAATCCTTAAAGCTTATGTCATTGCGAAGTATATGGAGAATTTCCCCGAAAATGTCTCCCATAAAGCCTGAATTGCATGAAGGCGTGTCTTTGCTGATGCGGGGCAGGTCCCATCCGGGAAGCAGGCCTGAAAAGCGGTCAATAAAAGCTGTTTCTTTGAGAAAATTCGGAAATACGCTGAATATTCCGATTTCTTCATTCACAGGGGTTCTGTTTTCATCAATATCAATGTTGGCAAGCAGCACCAAGCCCCCTTCGGAAGATATAGCCCCGGCGCTGCCCCGTCCGAATTTGCCGGATTCCAGATAGGATTTCAGCAAAGCGGTCAATTCGCCGGAACTGTCAGTTTTTACCTTTTGGGCTTCATCAATCACAACGCAGTCATAGCGGGTAATCAGTCCGGGAATTTTGCGGGCGTCATTATAAAATAACACTGCCGGCGATATGGACCCGGAGCGCACCGCCACATATTGCCACAAATATATCGCACCTACGGCGGGCGTGATGAATATTTCATTTATTTTTTCCCTTGTTAAATAATTAAATTTCCTTTAGTAAAATTGATGCATGTTTCTATTTAATGTCACTAAACCGAAAAAAAGGAAACACCATGGCCAAACTGATTATCTATGAAGATAATGGTACGCGGGAGCTGGAGCTTAACAACGGAGATGAAATTCATATCGGGAACCGACGTTGTTTATTTGTCGAAGAGGCGCATACGACCGCATCTGCTGATACTATTAATGAACCTGATAATGCCGCCCTGGATCAGATTGACACCGTAATTCCGCACGCGGACGATCAGTTTTTGCCTGAAAATGAAATCAGGGACAGCCGTGTTTTACGCGCTGATTATGAAAAATTGCGCATTACTCATGAGTTGCAGCATGATATCGGTATGGAGCGTAATTTGGATTGCATTTTTGACCGCATTTTGGATCGCACTTTTGATTTTCTTAACTGTGAACGAGGGTGCGTGCTTCTGGTTGACAAAAAGGGAAAACTGAAGCCAACTGCCATTAAAACACGCAAGCCCAATGAAAAATTCGCTATTTCAACCACTTTGCTCAAACAAGTCAGAGAAGATAAAGTGGGTGTGATCACTTCGGATGCCTTAACGGACTTGCGTTTTTATAAAGCGGATTCAATAATCGCTCAAAATATTCGTTCTTCTATGGCCGTGCCGCTTCTATACCGGAATGAGTTGCTAGGTGTTATGGTGATTGATTCTTCCGAAGCGGTGAATGCCTATATTGAAAAAGATTTGAACCTGCTGTCCAATATTGCCAACCAGACGGCGCAGTTCATTAAAAATGCGGAAATGACCAGGAAAATTGAAAGAGACGCCATTACGCGAGAGCATTTCCAACGCTTGCTGTCACCCAACCTGGCTGAAATGGTGGTTTCCGGTGAACTGAAAGTGGAAAAAGGCGGCACCGTTCATTACGCAACCGTGTTATTTGCGGATATACGCGGTTTTACCGCCATGAGTGAAAATATACCCGCATCGGAAGTCCTTCAAATGCTTAATGAATTTTTTGAAGTCATGGTGGATATTGTGTTTCACTACGAAGGCACGGTGGATAAATTTGTCGGCGACATGATCATGGTGTTCTGGGGCGCGCCGGCATATGCATCAAGCTAACCTGCCTCCTTGCCTGTTATCAGATAGTTCTGATTGAAGCTATCCATGTATGGTATCTGTTCCATCACTAACTCACAAACTGTTTTCCGTTTTCTTTTTTGCTTGCAATT
>JAUCGF010000049.1 GCA_030378005.1 Desulfococcaceae bacterium HSG9
GAAACTTGAAACTTGAAACTTGAAACTTGAAACTTGAAACTTGAAACTTGAAACTTGAAACTTGAAACTTGAAACTTGAAACTTGAAACTTGAAACTTGAAACTTGAAACTTGAAACTTGAAACTTGTAAAAGGGTAACTTCCCATCTGCGATATACAGATTTTAATACCTGGCTCAGGAACAGATTCGGAGGCAGGGTGCAGAAGATCACTGTTGACGCCGGTATGTCTTGTCCGAACAGAGATGGTACGCTTTCTGCAAAAGGATGTATTTTCTGTAATGCCCGAGGTTCCGGAACAGGCGCATATAAAAAAGGATTAACCGTTTCTGAACAATTGTGCAAGGGGAAAGTAAGGCTGGGTAAACGTTATAAAGCTAAAATGTTTATGGCATATTTTCAATCGTATAGCAATACTTATGCACCCATAGAAAAATTAAGCGCCCTTTATGAAGAAGCGTTGGCTGTTGATGGTATTGTGGGACTTTCAATCGGAACCCGTCCTGATTGTATTAATGAATCTGTTCTGGCACTTTTGCAAAAATATGCTCTGAATTATATGATTTGGCTTGAATACGGTATCCAAAGCGTTCACAATAGAACGTTGACTTTTATTAATCGAGGGCATAATTTGCGGTGCTTTGAAGATACTGTGGAAAAAAGCAAAAACAGAGGTATCAAAATATGCGCGCATGTCATTCTCGGATTACCTTATGAAAATCGGCAGGATATGATGGCTACCGCCAAAGCCATGGCCGACCTTGAAATAGACGGCATTAAAATTCACCTTTTATATGTCGTCAAGGGAACGCCACTCGCGCATCTTTATAATATTCATCAATACAAATGCCTTGAAAAACAGCAATATATTGATATTGTATGTGATTTTCTGGAACGGCTTCCATCGAAGATCGTTATCCAACGTATGACCGGAGAACCTCATGCCGCAGAACTGATTGCCCCTTTGTGGTCTCTTAATAAAAAGGCGGAAACGTTATCTTTAATTAATGAAGAAATGGAAAAACGTGATTCATGGCAAGGTAAGTTCAGAAGACGCCAATGAGCGCTGGCGCAATGCCCAAATATGTAATTTTCTGAACGTTTATATGAAAAGTTGTTGATGTTTTGGTTACTTTAGCTTATATGTTTTAAAAAATTATTTTTATAAACTTAAATGAAAGGGTTTCAGGTGTAACTAGTACTACTTTGTCAGATTAGATTTAAAGCGATTAAAGATGCTATCTTTGCTTTATAAAACTCACTCAATACCCATAAAGGGGTTGACTTTTCGAGAAAATGAAGCCTTTTTTGACGAAAAGACGGCATCTCTTCCTAATGTGACAAAGTAGAACTAAGCACCATGTCTAAATACTGGGTTTGTTAATGGCAATTATAGAATCAGCGGGTATTACTGATGTAGGTCGAAAACGCAAAGTCAATGAAGACTCCTTGTTTCTTGATGATAAAATGGGACTTTATATTGTCGCTGATGGTATGGGCGGGCATCGTGGAGGGGAATTTGCCAGCAAGATAGTTGTAGATACAATTCCAGAGTATATGAGCCAAAAAAATGATTCAATCCCAAATAGTGAAGCGTTACACAACTATCCGGAATCTATTTCTGAAGAATCAAAAAAGCTTCTTGAGGCCATAACTTGCGCCAATGAAAAAGTTTATCGAAATTCTAAAGAAAAACAAGAACTTTCTGGAATGGGTTCAACCGTGTCCGCAATCTGTTTTACCGATGATACGTTCATTGCAGGAAATGTTGGTGACAGCCATATCTATTTGGTGCATGACAGCGGTATTGAACTTTTATCAGTGATCCACAATGTTATTACTGAACAAACAGCTATTGATCCGGAGAGAGCCAAACGTTTGGGGAAACGGTTTAAGCACATGCTCACACGCGCTGTCGGAGTGGAAGCATCAGTAAACGCGGATATTTCCGAAAGCCAGTTTTTTAAAAATGACCAGTTAATATTATGTTCTGACGGTTTAAGTGACAAAGTGTCTTCCGAAGAAATATTAGACGTTGCTATGCGCGAGTCCCCTGGCAAGGCTTGCCAGACTCTTGTAAACATGGCGAATGATCGCGGCGGCGATGATAATGTGACTGTTATCGTTCTGAAAATTATTTCAGTCGAAACCGCAAAAAGCGGTGTTGTGAGTAAGTTATTGCAGTTCTTTAAATATATAGGTTTCTTGCCAAAGAAGATATTGAATTAAAAAAAAGGAAGTGATTATGCCAATTTTGACGCTTAAATTTAAAAATAAAGCGATAAAAGAGTATCGCCTCGAACATGGCAGCAATATGACAATCGGCCGGAGAAGTACAAATGACATAGTCATTGAAAACCTTGCTGTATCCGGTCTGCATGCCAAAGTCGACTCAATGGACGGCGGTTTTTTACTGACCGATTTACAGAGTAAAAACGGTACTTTTGTAAATGAAAAACTTGTTACTTCGCATTGGCTTAAAGAGGGCGAAACGGTTATGATTGGTAAGCATACGGTTACCTTTTCTTATGCCAAAGATGAACTTCGCCCACAGGAAGCTGACGATAACGCAACGGATGCGACGATGGTGATGGATACTACCAGTTACCGCGACATGGTTGCTAAAAGTTCACCCGAACAAGCTGCACCGGCGCCCAAGACACCTTCTCAAGTATCTCAGGCACCACAACCACAACCACAGCCTCCTAGTCAAGGAGGCAATGCAATCGGTGTGTTGACTTATCTAGCTGGCGGCACCGGTGATATTGAACTGACCAATAAAATCGTCAAACTTGGTAAAAATAAAGCCAATGATATTGTGATCAGCGGTTTTATGGTAGGGCAAACGGCCGCGGCTATCAGTAACCGGCCCAATGGCTACCATATCGGCTATGTAGGGGGTATGGCTAAACCAAAGGTGAATGGTGAAACTGTTAAAGAATCTGTTTTATTAAAAGAGTTTGATGTTATTGAAATCGGCTCCACTAAATTTCAATTTATGTATCAAGCCTGATTTAACATATTTCATGTTTACATTGTATGTTAATGCTTCAGTACGAAAAATACCTGACTACAATGGAACAATATTTTTACATCGGCAGTTTTTAAGGCAATCATGCAACTCTGAAAAGGATAAAAATTTATGACTGCTATTATCGAAATAAAAGCAAGAGAAATATTGGATTCAAGAGGCAATCCCACGGTTGAAGCGGACGTTTTGCTTGAATGTGGTGCCATCGGACGTGCTGCCGTTCCTTCGGGAGCTTCAACCGGTCAACGCGAAGCCTTGGAACTTCGTGATACCCTCGCTGAACGTTATGGGGGAAAAGGAGTTGCAACGGCAGTCAAAAATATAACCGAAATTATCGCTCCGAAATTACGCGGCCAGGATGCCGCTAATCAATCGGCTATTGATAAAAGCATGATTGACCTGGATGGAACGGATAACAAATCTAAGCTAGGGGCCAATGCGATTTTGGGTGTATCTATGGCTGTTGCGCGGGCGTCTGCTGAAGCCTACGGATTACCATTATATCGCTATTTGGGCGGTGTGAACGCACGCTATCTTCCGGTCCCCATGATGAATATTATTAATGGCGGCGCTCATGCGGCAAATAATTTAGACATCCAAGAATTTATGATTATGCCCGTGGGTGCCAAATCTATTGCGCAAGCCGTGCAAATGGGTGCGGAAATATTTCATTGTTTGAAAAAATTACTGAAAAATGAAAATCATAATACGGCGGTAGGTGATGAAGGTGGTTTTGCACCTGACCTTGATTCCAATGAACAGGCACTTCAATTTATTATAAGAGCTATCGAAGCAGCCGGATATAAGCCCAAACAAGATATTTGTTTGGCTATGGACGCCGCTGCCAGCGAATTTTATAAGGATGGAGCATACATTCTGGCTTCTGAAAATAGATCACTTACGGCCACTGAGATGATTGATTATTATCAAAATCTTATCAGCCGGTATCCGATTATTTCGATTGAAGACGGCCTGGCTGAACAGGATTGGGATGGATGGCAATTAATGACCGAGCGCTTAGATGACGACATTCAAATTGTCGGTGACGATATTTTTGTTACCAACCCTGAAATTTTCAGAAAAGGCATTGATAAAACGATTGCCAACTCCATATTGATTAAACTTAACCAAATCGGTACTGTTACTGAAACTCTTGATACTATTGAGATGGCTAAACAGGAGAACTATACAACCGTCATATCCCATCGTTCAGGTGAAACGGAAGACACCTTTATTGCAGATTTGGCAGTCGGAATAAACGGTGGTCAGATTAAAACAGGCTCATTATCTCGCAGCGACCGAATCGCTAAATATAACCAACTTATCAGGATTGAAGAGGAGCTTGGAACGGGTGCCTTATTTGCCGAAATTTAGCAATGCCGGCCAATTTCATAATCTTAATCAAAAAATGGCATACTTCATTGATCAGATTACTTTTTTTGTGTTTATACAATGCAAACGAGTTGTAAAATTGTTCTACAATCAAAGGTGAACCACTTTCAGGCTGATCTGAAGGATGCCGAATTTAGTCTTGATTCCTAAGCATCCCACCCTTTTTTATGAAACATAAACACCTAATCAAACCATTGTTGTTGCTGATAACCCTTCTATACGGAATGCAAACAACGGCATACAGCTATGTCCTCAATGCCCCTCATATTATTGATTTGATGGTCCGCAACATGGGAAATGTTAAAAGTGCATATATTACGCAAACATTGTTGCTTTACCCTGATAATCACACCCAAAGTACGACCGAGCTGACTGAAACGGTCAAGTACGATTTTCCTATGGCATTTCGATCAGATATCGCATCTGCTCAAATACAAAGAATTCACTTGGCATCGGATGGAAATGTTTGCACCATGCTTGACGGAAAAATTGTCGCAAGCGACTCCCAAAGGCCGAATAACGGATTTGACATATATAAAGACATCCTTTTGATGCGTTCCAGAACACTTTTCCAGCAACACCTTGATTCACTAGGTGTCGATACAGCGATTTCCAGTATAGGACGCTTTCAAAATCGGATATTCTATATAGTCGGCGCACAATATCCTGATGCGCAGCCGATGCAGTTATGGGTGGATCGTGAAACTTTACGGCCTGTGCGATGGATCATACAAGGCAAGCATGAAGCACGTTCTGAAAATGCTTATGAAATCCGGTATCTTGAATGGCGCCGTTTTGGTGAAAACAGTAAAATCAGCTTCTGGCACCCAATGCGCATCCGCTTTTTTTTAAATGATCATTTAACACGTGAAATTATTGTCAAGAACATTAAAATCAACCCGGTCTTTGCAAAAACAGTTTTTGATATCGCCCATCTGAAATCCCTTTATCCCTATAATAATTCAAAGAGAATGAATTTGGGTAAAACCTCGGAAATCGATGAAGTTCAAAAAACCATTCATGATTTTCAAAGACTCTATCAGTAAAAAGCTATAAGTGTTAAGTTACAAGTTGTTTGCTGACACATTGAAATTCAAGGAGTGCAAACTTCAGTTTGCGTGTTCCACAAGAAAAAACCGAAATTGGAATAATACAACTTAAAACTTAACACTTAAAACTTAACACTTAAAATTATGGACTTACCAACAAAATATATATTTGTAACTGGCGGTGTGCTTTCTTCACTTGGTAAAGGGCTGTCTTCAGCCGCAATGGGCGCATTATTAGAGAGTAGAGGCTTGACGGTGACAATTCAAAAACTGGACCCGTATATCAATGTCGATCCGGGCACTATGAATCCGTTTCAACACGGTGAAGTTTTTGTAACGGATGACGGTTCGGAAACCGATTTGGATTTAGGCCACTATGAACGTTTTACCAATGCTAAATTGTCGTGCGACAACAATTTTACCAGCGGTAAAATTTACCATTCGGTGATCACCAAAGAACGGCGGGGAGATTACCTCGGCGGTACTGTCCAAGTGATACCTCACATTACGGATGAAATTATAAGCAGCATCAAACTTGTCGCCGCTGGTGTGGATGTTGTGATTGTTGAAATCGGCGGCACTATCGGGGATATTGAAAGTTTGCCCTTTTTAGAGGCGATACGGCAATGCCACACCGATCTGGGCAAGGATAACGTCATATATATCCATCTGACCTACGTGCCATACATTAAAACCGCCGGAGAAGTCAAAACCAAACCTACGCAACACAGTGTTAAAGAACTGCGCGGCATTGGTATTCAACCAGATATTCTGCTTTGCCGTACGGACCGCTATCTTTCCGCCAAAATTAAAGCGAAAATATCTCTTTTTTGTAATGTCAGTGAAGATGCTGTCATCACTGCCAAAGATGTGAAAAACATTTATGAAGTCCCTCTCGGATTTCACAAGGAGGGTTTGGACAAAAAAATTGTCGAATTACTTAATATCTGGACGCGCGCACCACAATTAGATGAATTGAAAGCCTTCATCAAAAAATCCGAATCCGTCAAACACAAAGTTACCATAGCTATTGTGGGTAAATACGTCGATTTGACCGAATCCTATAAAAGTCTGAATGAAGCCTTGTATCATGGCGGTGTCGCCAATGACAGCAAGGTCAATCTGATTTATATCGACTCAGAAACAATCAGTGCGGATAGTTGCGCCCAAGACCTTATGGAAGCCGACGGCATACTGGTTCCCGGTGGATTCGGTAAACGCGGAATTGAAGGTAAAATTTGTGCGGCGCAATACGCTCGGGAAAACAAAATTCCCTATTTCGGTATATGTCTCGGACTCCATATCGCCGTAATCGAATTTGCCCGGAATGTCATTTTATTACAAGATGCGAATAGTGAGGAATTTGATCAAAAGACACCCTATCCGGTAATTTATCTGATGAAAGAGTGGTTTGACGCAAAAACCGGAACCATGCAACGTCGCGATGTTACATCCGCAAAAGGCGCCACTATGCGACTGGGAGCCTATCCATGCCAAATTAAAAAGGGAACTTTGGCTTATCAGGCTTATGGCGTCGATTCAATTTCAGAACGCCATCGTCATCGCTATGAATTGAATAACACTTTTCGGGATCAGCTTGAATCTCATGGCGCAGTAATTGGCGGTGTTTCACCTGATGGAGAATTGGTTGAAATAATGGAAATAAAAGACCATCCCTGGTTTCTCGGATGCCAGTTTCACCCGGAATTCAAATCACGCCCCATGAATCCCCACCCGTTATTCAGAGATTTTATAAAAGCGGCATTGCTGAATTCGAAAGACTCAGTAGATTGAAAAGGAGTGCCTGACTTACAGTTTGGCTGAGGCCAGGTTTAATGAAGCGGCGGAGGAGTGCTGACTTCAGTTTGCGTTTCTGGCAAGCTGAAGCCGGCACTCCCATTTCGGCGGCGATTCGGAGTGCTGACTATTGTAGGGTGGGTAGCGCCGGAAAAACAATCTGTATCAGCCGCTGCCTTTGTCGGCGCTGCCCACCGATACGACCGGTGGGCAAAATGCCGACGAACATTTGTACGAATGCGGGCATTGGGAACGGCATTTTACCCACCCTACGAAAAAGGATTACGGATAGGCATAATACGCGATTCCCTCAAAACGCCATACATCGCCAGCCATGTCGATCAGATGATTTTTCTCATTTTCATCGACAGTGAAAAGATGCACCTGTAAATCTTCGCTGTAAAAACGATACACCGGCACGGCGCCCTCTTTTTCCGTAGCCGGAATATAGAAGACGACACCTTCATAGCGCCACACATCCGCGGCATTGGCAATCAGATAATCCTTTTCATTTTCATCGATTGTGAAAAGATGGGTTGTCAGCGCCTCGGAGTAAAAACGATGAACCGCCCGCAACGTGCTTTTCTGCTGACGCGAGGCCGCGTCATACTGTTCCGGCAGATAGCCGTAATAGGCCGGCCCCTCATCGCGCCAGCCGTTATTGACCAGATGATTCATTTCGTTTTCATCTGTAGTAAACAGATGCTTCAAAAGTCCCGGATTATATAAGCGATATACCGGATAAAGCGTGCCAAGAACACCCAGTGACGTGTTATATCCCAATGACCCCTGTTCGCCTGGAACTGACAGATCCAAATCGGCATCTATGCCTTGGTTGCTGTATATCTGGCCGCCGTTTAACTCCAAAGCCCATTGGCTCCAGTAGTCCAGTGCCGCAAGGTCATCCCCGGCCGTGACGGTATAGAGAAATGTCAGCGTGTCAGTTCCGCTGCCGCTGCTGTAATAGGCTGTTCCGGTTTTCAGCACCAGCAGGGGCGTTCCGCCGCTAACCCAGACCGGGACGCTGAAATGAACCGTGATCTCAATGACCGAGCCGATGCTGTATGATGCGGATGTCGGCGCGGAAGTCACATTGATCACGCTTGGCGTCGGAGGAGGCGGAGCATCCTGAGGAGGAGCTTCCTCACCCGTTCCCTGAATGTCAAACGTGTAAGGATTCTCATCCGCGTCATCATTGTCAATGCTCACAGCAGCCTGCCGCAGACCGGCCGCGCCCGGGGCAAACTGAACCGTGAAATCGGCAGTGCCACCCGGAACAACCGGTGAGGTCGGCTGCTGGGTGACAGTGAAATCATCCGCGTCAGGCCCGTCAATTTCAACCACAGGCGCGCCGGTGAGGTTCAAATCCACGGTGCCGGTGTTTTCGACAGTGAAGGTGCGCTCTATGGTTCCGCCATTCACGTCAGCAGTGCCGAAATCGGTGTGATCATCGGCACTGGGCGTGGTATCTCCGTCAGGGACAGACAGACCGTTGCCTTGCACATCCATTTCAGGTGTTTCTTCAACCTCAACCACAAACTTCTTGATTTGGATAAGGTCCGGATCATCATTCTCTACAGTAGTAACTGAAATAGTTGTGTTGGCGGCCACCGAAAACTGATTGAAAAAATTTCTGTTGCCCAGAGCGAAAGGACTGATTTCTGGACTGGTTGAAGTGCCGTCGTCAAAGGTCAATGCTTCATCTCCCTCTAAACGGGCCGCATATCCAATCTCATAAGAAATCAGTTGCACATTTTCAGAAAACTGCATATTAAAACTGTTAATGTTTGACCAGCAATTCCCGAACCCCTCATAGAGGTGCATAGAACGTGAGGTGATATTTTTAACTCTTGCAAATTTTTTAAAAAAACAAGGGGTTTTTATTAGCCTTTTTCGTTTTTTTGTTCATGGAGGTAGA
>JAUCGF010000050.1 GCA_030378005.1 Desulfococcaceae bacterium HSG9
TCAAGTATGATATATTCGACGGAGTAACGTTCTTTGCCAAATATTTAGAAGCCCAAATACTTGCATCTTTTATTGTCATTAAATTTTGCATAGTGTCCTTTATAATCAGCACCTTAGATGATGAAGTAAAAAAATAATATAGTTTCAATACATAATATTTATTTACATAACCAGTTATTGTCCGGTTTTATCCGGCTAATATGAAAGTTTACATAATAGTCGATTTGTACCCTACCTGATACCTGAACACTGACACCCGACACCTAAATTTCCTATATCATTCTCCCAATGCGGTGACCTTCTACAATAGCCATATCGGTTTTTCTCGGTGCCACGCAGTCGCCTGCGCGGAAAAGTTCTTTTACTTGTCCTTTTAAGGAATGATAGAGCGCATCATCAGCGACGTTTCCCACAGCCAGAACAATGGTATCATAAGGCCCGAAATCGATCATTTCATTGGAATAGACATTCAGCCCTTTAATCAGCGTGCCTTGAATCTCAAGCACGGCGATATCGGGTGTGAAAGTCACACCTTTTTTAGCCAATCGCTGGCGCGTCAGATACAAATCCTGCAACGGGCCCAGAGCGGCTCCGATAAACAGAGACGAAGTGATGATATGAACTTTTTTACCCTGATCCGCTAAAAGTTCGGCTGTTCCCGTGGCTTGATGGTGGCCATCGGCATCAATCAACACCACATTTTTGCCGGTTTCAACTTCTTCGGACAGAATCTGCACGGTGTTCACCACCTGGGGGAAAGCATATTCACCGGGAAAAGGATTTTGTTTGGGTGTTGAACCGGCGGCGATTACCACAGTGTCCGGGTTTTCTTTTAAAATCAGCTCTGTATCGGCTTCCACACCCAGCCTTATATCAAGGTTGAGTTTGTTCAACTGGCTGATGAGCCATCGGGTAACGCCGGTAATCTCTTGACGTCCGGCCACTTTGCCCGCGAGAATATTCTGTCCGCCGACCTCATCATTTTTTTCAAAAAGGATGACTTTATGTTTTCTAAGCGCAGCCACTCGCGCTACTTCCAAGCCGGCCGGCCCGGCTCCGACAATAACCACTTTTTTAGGCGTTTCAGCGGGTTTCAGCGTACCGATACCCAGCTTTTTCTCTCTTCCCACAGCCGGATTATGAAGGCAACCTAAATGATAGCCCAACCCCATCCGCCCGATACATCCCTGATTGCAAGCGATACAGTTGCGAATATCATCGGTGCGGTCTTCCATGGCTTTATTGGGCAGTTCCGGATCGCAGATCAACGCTCTGACCATGCCGATTACGTCAGCTTGGCCATCAGCAAGGATTTTTTCCGCCAGATGAGGGTCGTTAATCCGGTTTGTGCAATACACCGGCATATTTATAACCGACCTGATGCCGGCCGACAGGGGAGCCGTATATGCCAGAGGCGTGTGCATGGAGCCTTCGACGAGATAAAGATTGTAAAAAGTTCCCAGACTCAAATCCATGAAATCAAGCAGACCGCCAGCTTCAAAACTGACCGCGATTTTCTTGGCGTCTTCATGGGTAAGCCCTCCGCGAGGGTGCATTTCATCCGCATTCAGCCGAACCCCTAAAGGGAAATCAGGCCCTGTGGCCTTGCGAACCGCCGCAATCACTTCCATAGCAAACCGCAAGCGTTTTTCAAAACTGCCACCGTATTCATCTTCACGCTGATTGGTCAATGGAGACAAAAACTGCCGCACCAATGAGCTATGCCCCAATTGCAGCTCAATGCCGTCGAAACCGCCTTCAACCGCAATTTCGGCGCTTTTGGCAAAAAAAGCGATGCACTCTTCAATATCTTCAATCTCCATCGCTTTGCTCGTCTCCCGGAAAATGGGGTCTTTTCCGGCCGAAGGCCCCCACACGGGCAGACGGGATATTTTGCCGTCTCCCTGCATACCGTTGTGGTTCAATTGCGCAAATATAAGCGTATCGTATTGATGAATCGCGTCTGTCAGCTTTTTGAATCCCGGTATCGCTTCCGGCAGATAGGCATCCACCAATTTTTTATAGGGGTGATCAGTGGGATGCACGCCCATCTCTTCGGTGGTGATAAGCCCACATCCGCCCTTGGCGCGTTCCTCGTAGTAACTGATATGACGCTCGCTGATATGGCAATTTTCCGCATAGTTGGTCATGTGCGGAGCAAAATGGATGCGGTTGGGAATCACTACGGATCCGATTTGCAACGGTGAAAATAGATATTTGAACTCGCTCACAGCCGTTCTCCTGCATTTCGGCCTTCAATTATGGCCATATCAATACCGCGCGGAGCGACACAATCCCCTGCGCGGTAAATTTCTTCAACCTTGCCTTTCAACTGCCGGTAGAGTTCATCATCCGCGGCGTTGCCGATATCCAAAACAACCGTATCGTGATCATCAAACAGGATCGTCTCATCCGTGTAAATATCACGGGCTTTAACCAATTTGCCGTCAATTTCCAGCACTTCGACATCCTCGGTAAAGGTAACACCCTTTTGAAGCAATCGTTGTCTGGCCAAATACAGCTCGCCGCGCGGGGCCAACTCAATGCCGATAAACAGGTCATTGGTCACCATATTGACCTTTTTGCCTTGGTCCGCGAGCATTTCAGCCGTAGCCATAGAATGATGGCCGCCGTCCTCATCAATGAACAATACGTTCTCTCCGATGGGATGCGTTTCTTTGATAACATCCCATCCGTTCAGCACTTGCGGCGGCCCGTAGTTTCCGGGATACGGTTTGTCAATGGGCCGAGAGCCGGTCGCCACCACCACGGCATCTGGATTTTCCGCGAGAATCATTTCCGAAGTTGCTTTGACGCCTGTGCGAATCGTCACGCCAAGTTTGTCCAATGTATGTTTAAGGTAACGAACCACGCCTGTCATAGCCTCACGCCCAGGGCGTTTGGCACTCAAATTGATCTGGCCGCCTGGCGCGGTTTCTTTTTCATAAACCGTCACTTCATGGCCTCTTTCAACGGCTGTACGGGCGGCCTCCATTCCCGACGGGCCCGCTCCGATAACAATGACTCGTTTTTTCGCGGTTGGCGGCGGAAAATCTTTGTCTGCAAGCGATTCATAACCGATAGTCGGATTTTGAATACATCCCAATGTCTTGAATTGGTTAATCCGGCCGATACATCCTTTGTTATCTTTGACGCAATGACGAATCTCCTGGATATGACCTTCACGAGCTTTACGAACCATATCCGAATCGCTGATCATGGCACGGACAAATCCTACCATATCGGCCTTGCCCTCGGCAATGATTTTTTCCGCCATATTCGGAAAGCTGATTTGATAAGAGGCCATCACCGGCAGATTGACGCCGTTTTTAATCTGCTCGGCAACATCAATGCTGAAGCCGGATGGGACGAATTGAGAAGGCATGACCATGTGGAGATTATAGTAGGTGCCTACCGCAACCTCAATGAAGTCCGCGCATCCGGTGCGTTCAAGTTCCTGCGCGATAGGCAGAGATTCTTCCAGAGCGATTCCGCCCCAGAATTGTTCGTCCGCGCATAGGCGAACTCCCACCGTAAAATCATCTCCAACGGCCTTGCGCACCGCATCGGCGACCCGCAATGGCAAGCGCATACGGTTTTCCAAACTTCCGCCGTATTCATCTCCACGATGGTTGCTGATAGGCGATAGAAATTGTCTGAGCAAGGATTCCGGCCCCATATCAATCTCCAACCCATCAAACCCGCCTTGTTGAACCACCAGGGCGGCCTGCGCAAACGCATCTACAAGTTCGTCGATATCTTCCGGCTCCATCGGTTTGCAGGTTTCTCCAAACACAATATCAGATGTGGCCGAAGGCCCCCACACCGCCTGGCGCGTGATATGTCCGCTGCTTTGAAAGCCGTAATGGTTCAGTTGGGCAAATATATGGGTGTCGAACTCATGGACAGCATCAGTGAGCCTTTGAAAATCGGCTGCTGCGTCAGGATGATAAGTTTCAATCAGGGTTTCCCAAGGACAATCATTTGGATGAAGCCCAAGCTCTCCCAAAATGATCAATCCGCATCCGCCCTGCGCTCGGCGACGATAATAGGCTATATGGCGGTCATTTAACACACCGTTGCTGGCAAAATTGGTGCGATGAGCCAAAAGACAAACCCGGTTCGGCAACGTCAGCGACCCAAGTTTTAATGGTGAAAAAAGATTTTTTGACATCATAATCAGATAGTGTTCATTGATGGCTCTGTTGTTTTAAGTATTTAGACAAAAGTTTTCCGGTTTTCTATAAATCACTCGTCAGTCATAAATTCTTGTAAGTTATTGAAATCATTGAAAGTAAAAATATGACACAAATTTTGTAAGTTTCAATGAATTCAGGGAGTTACGAAATCACTTGACACTTCAAACTTCAAACTTCAAACTTGTAACTGACGAATAAATCAGATTACGGTACAAAAAGCTGGCAGTGTCAGCGACCCAAGTTTTAGGTGAAAAAAGATTTTTTGACATCATAATCAGCTTCAGATGTTTAATCAGCTTTTTGCAGGATTTTATCCAGAAGTTGATCAAAACTGCCTGTACCGCCCACCTTTTTGTTGATTACATCCGAATCGTCGGTCTTTTCTGGTTCAGGTTCTATCACTTCAATATTATCTTCTTCATCAATAGCATCATCAGACTCACGGTCAATAAACGGATTAATTTCGTACTGAGGCGTCTGTTTATCACGCGTGTCAAAAAGTACGCGTTCACTGGTGATTTGCATCACTTTTTTCCATGCCGAGTCCGGATTGTTTTTATCCAATAACGCCTCTTGCAACGTCATAATAAAGTTGTAAGTAAAATAGCCTCCGAGTGAGTTTGTACCTGAGGCATATTGACCGGTTTTGCTTCCACTGGCGATAATTTTGATTTTAGGTCGGATAAACATCTTTTCGATATTTTCCGGGATAAATTTCTGTTGCCGCAAAAGTTCGGGAGGATACATCTTGCGCGTATCAATTAGCGGCGCATTGCAACAATCCGCAAGTGCGATCATCTGACGGGCATTCTTACTATTTAAAATTTCAAAGACCTGTTTAAAAGCGGTGGTTTTGGAAACAGTGTCCAAATAAGGCCATTTGGAGCCGGCTGAACCGTGACCGTGGCCAGCCCAATGGAAAACGATGATATCTTGCGGCTGCACCTGAAGGCGTTTAAGCATATTTAACAATTCATGGCGGGCAATACGTTTGTACCTGACCAGGGATTTCAACATGATCTTTCCAAAGCTTTGCTCCGCAATCGCCTTCATCAGTTTTTGCATATTGTGTAAATCAATTTGGGTTGATGTGCCGATTGATGTGTCAGCGGTGTCAGCGATAATAATCAAAAAAAGTGTAATATGTTGATTATTCGGCTGATGATTCGATGGTGTATCATCCGGTATCGTCGCAGGTGATTCAAAATCTTCAGGATAGTTTACCTCATTAAGTTGCGGCGAGCTGCAAGCGCTTACCCCTAGCAAGGTACAAAGCATCAAGAAAAGAGAAACATGGCCAATGATGCCTTTTAGATAGTTACGCATAGTGAATCCCCCCTTATTATTAATTCATTAAAATTTAACAGCCTTAATGCCTTGATCAATTCCAAAGACCGCCTTGAATATCATCATTAATACAGGACGAGTCAAACTTTCGGTAATATCCTCCTGCACCAGAAAATCCTTGAAATAAAAGCCCCATTGATTGCTTTGCAAATCTAAAACAATGTCAACAACAGCAGCATTTTTAATAAAACGCAACATATAAGCAGGACGCAAACGTGTGCGCTTGGACACAAGGAAATCATAACTTGTCTCTTGGGCAACCAGCGCCCGGAAAATCCGGATTTCCAGGGCTTCAAGATCACGCCCTTTAGAAATCACCTGATAGCCATGACTATACTTTGTTTTTTGATCACTGCGCCTACGCCAGTCAATTTGATAAGTTTCAACTGTATCTGCGGTAAAAATCACTTTTATACGCTGACGTCCCAAAAATTTAACAACTGCGTCGTCTATTGAAATTTCCGGTGAAGTTTCTAACTGAACGTTTGGTGTCGCGGCCGCTGATGCTGCCATTATTAATACCGTTAAGAGTATCGCAATTTTTGTACAATGTTTGCTTTTCATAGTTACCCCTTCCAGACTATTTTTAAAGGATGTCAATCAGGAAGCATAAAATGTTCCGATTATACCAAATTTGAATTAAGAATCAAGCATCAAATTAATGTAAACCCATAATATTTTATTTTGATGTGGAAAATCACATCCTCCGGGCGTGATCATAGAAAAAAAGTTCTGCCTGAAAAAAATATGGCGAACTGCCGGTCCGGATGTCACCGTATTTTTAAATTTGGAGTTATAATTGATTATCTTTGATTTTTTCAGTGAATAGTGTATTATTTCAGTCATTGTTTTTTCCTGACAGAAAGGAGCAGAGATGGCTGAAGGATCAGACGAAAAAATGCTTTTAACAGCATTCATCGAAGAGTTTCTGTTTTTCATGTTTTTGGTTTGGCCATCTATGTTCCAGGTAATTATGAGTCTGCTCCAGGACAAAGAACACAGCGCGATAACACCATTTGATATCATCTATGCCGTGATTACAGTTTTGTTTGTGATAGCGGTCACTTTCGGTTTTCTTGTATTGATCTTCGTAACTTGGTCTGCCAAAGTAGCCCGGTTTTGCGAAAGACATCATCTGACAGAAACATGGCTGATCACCTGGTGCGGCCAAATCGTGCATTACTATAAGGAAGCGGATTTCACCAAAAAGATCATCCTCAATTGTCTGATAATCCCTTTCATGCTGCTGTTACTGTATATCAGCACGATCTTTTGGGCAGACGGTCGATGGCCCTGGTTTTTTGCCGTTTTTATCCTCACGCTCTATCCGCTTATCCGCTATTTGGAAGACAATTATTTTCCAATTAAAATTCGAACTGTTTGCCTAATCGTGCCTTTGATACTGATATTCCTTTATATCAGCATTATATCTTTGATTGAAGGCTGGTGGCCGGCCTTATTTGCGGTCTTCATTTCAGAACTGATTCCGATTTTTTATTTTATCGCAAAGAAAAATTATCGAATTAGAAAATCAGGCAAATTTTCGGCCTGGAAAAAATTTGCCTCTGATGAAAATCTGACTTTGGCACGCCGTAGATTTTTCATCCGCGGTTCCTGTTATCGTGGTGTATATCGCCATCATCTTCTCATACTTGAGCCTTTTCAAGCAAAGCTTGTGAATGAAAAAAGCTATTTTCGCACACGCATTCGCATTGCTATGGACAGAGTTGCAAACAGCTCGGATAGATATGCTGAACTGCCTTCTGCTGAAAAGGCGATGAACATGCTTACACCTGAAAGCCCTCAATATATCTTACGCGAGGCGTCCTTTCAAAATTTGAATGCCGATACGATCAAACAGAAAATATACCTTTACTATGAACAGGGCTATATCGAAAGAAGCGGGCGGAGCATGAAAAGGTGTGCGAATTTAATCGTTGATATGGCGAATACGTATTCCACATTGGCGCTATCAGGCGGCAAGGCCGTGCCTTTTCTGAAAGAGATGATCGAAAATGAAGCTGACAAATCTGTCGCTGCGGAATTGATAAAAGATATTTCCCGAAAAACCACGGTTCGACTCAAGGGCCGCCTCTCAACGGCATTGTGCGCTTTTTGCTACACGCGCTGCAAACAGTACAAAACATTGTCAGAGTCATTCGAATTGCTGCCTTATCACGGCTGTCGCATCTGCCGGCAAAGCAGTAAAATTCTTGAGGGGATTGTCCAAGTCGTTGCCATCCTGGATAATCGCAATGAAGATGAGCATTTCGAGCAGGATGGAACCTTGCGTGTCAATTGGCTGAAGCGCCGGGCTTCGTTCGATTTCGATGAAGTGGAAATTATCCGCGCCGGCGATGAAGACGTCGAAAGATTTGCGGTGCAAGTTGGCAATGATAATGATTCCGTGCGCCGGCCGTTATACAAAAAAATGCGCTGCACCGTGGCATCGGATTGTGAATTGACGGAAAATACGCTGCGGGTGTTGAGGAATATGTTCGGCAAGGTGTGAAGTTTATGTTTCAAACAGGTTAGCATTATTTCAAACTCAGTATTTCAATTAGTGCCAGGGCAATGATATTATTAGGAGTTTATATGAATTCTATCGCCGAAGCTTATCGAAAATTTGCCAAGTCCAACAATTTATATTTTAAGTTCAACTATGGAGAATATCCCTGTGTTCTTGGTGTCTACCGTGGACATAATTTTTTGCTTAACACATTTACTGATATTCTAAATATGAGTGATGAAGAGAATAAAATCGGCACAACTATTAAAATAACAAAAAAAACACCACTGATGAATTCTGAAAAATGCATTACCGCTGAAGATGCTATCCGACGCTTATGGGCTATTTTTCCTTTTAATACACAGGGAAAAGTTAAAGCTGTCGGTAAGCGGTATAAAACAATTTCTTTAAAATCGTACATTGGTATACGAAGCGCAAACGAACTGGAGTTAGCCAGTAATCAACTGGTCAATTTATTCAAAATTTATTTCGAGTTGAGCGATATTGGCGGTGAAGCCGTTCTATCCTTGTCTAAAGCTCTACACGATCGTCGTTATAGCAGGGCAATCATTTGGCCTCTAATTAAAGATATTGCCGCCGAAACCGACCAAAGAATCAAACTCAAAACTTCGTCATTACTATGCAATAAATGTATGGCTTTTTGCTCTTCTCATAAAGTAAGACCGCCTTTATCTGTGTCATTAATTGCAGTTAAATATTATGGCTGTCGTTTATGTCATCAGAGCCGTGATTTTATCGAAGGCCGGTCAGTCGCCGTATTAGACAACCTGATGACCGAAGAATGGTCATTACATGATGATGTGATTTCTGTGAATTGGCTGATTTACCGCAAACCGTTCGATTTTCACGAAGTCAGAATCATCCAGGCTTCCGACAGAGAGGTCGAAGAATTTGTCATGCAAGTCGGCAATGACAACGATCCCGTGCGCCGGCCGCTCTACAAAAAAATGCGTTGCACCGTGGCATCGGATTGTGAATTGACGGAAAATACGTTACGGGTGTTATGTAGCATGTTCGGCAAGGTGGAAGTGAAGTAATAGCGTCTGAAAACTGCCAATACTAAA
>JAUCGF010000183.1 GCA_030378005.1 Desulfococcaceae bacterium HSG9
TTAGCTCCATTTTTTTCACCTCTTATTTGTTGTTTCATTTGTTAAGGTGATTATGGTATAAATTCGGGCATTTTTTCAAGATTAAAAAAAATTAAGTTGCTTGACCAGGAATTTGGGAATGCTCCCGTTTCATATCTATATCCCTCAGCACCAGCAAAAGGAATTTTACCATGAATACAATAAAATCAATCTTTGTAAAACTGCTCATCATTATATTTTGTGCATCGCCGATGGTATCCGCGCAAGCAGAAAAACAAGACGCACCTGAAGCCCTCAAAAAGCATGAAATATCTGTAAATAACAAAACGCCGCAATCCCCAAAAACGCTGAGAGTATTGGGACATAGCAAAGGAAGAAAGGGTTTCGGAATTTTCTACAAAAATCATTTAAAAGAGTTCCGCTTTCGCCATCCGAATTTGGAAATAATTTTTCAGGATGGGAAAGAATTAGACCTTGGCGGCAATTTCGATAAGTCCCGACTGGCCCGGTACTATGCTGATATGATCCGTTCAGGTGATTACAAATGGGACGTTATATGGATGGATGAGCCTATATATAGCCGGGTTGCCGGTTTTTTAAATGATTTTGAATGGGGGCCTAAACATCTGGTTGATTTTTTAAAAATAGAAGAATTTAAAGATACGCAAAAAGCGGTCATTTTAAACGATCCTATCTACAGGAAAGGAACAGGGGGGATTATCGTAGGGCCGTATATTGAAGGATATGTCGGAGTTGCGTGGTATAATCAGAACCTGGAGGATAGATTAGGGCTCGATATTAAGAATTATGGCATGACTTTTGATGATCTTTTGGAATATGCTCAGAGAGTGTTTGTGTATAATCAAAAACATGAGCAAAAAATAGCACTCTTTTCCGATGCGGATACAAACACAAGGGTAACTTTAGAGTATATGTTTCAGAATCTGATCAAATCAGAAATCGGTGATTTTGACGAGGCGAGGAAAGAGGAAATTTCAGAAAAAAAATTAGCGGCCTTGTTGAAAACCTTGCAAGCCCTGGAAAAACTATCTCAATACGACCCTTTACTTCAAAAGCGCCAAGGCATGTCTATGTATGATGCCATGTGGGCTGTCATGGAAGATAAGGCCCTGTTTCATATATTCGGTCCTTGGAATTTTGATTTTTGGGTCGGCAAATATGGCGAGCAGAAAACCATGAAAATGGTGCCTGCGGAAATGCCGGTGTTTAAAGCGGTCGATTTTTATCTGGGAGGTTATCTTACCTCTGTGGCTGTATTGAAGAATTCCCCGAATAAAGAACTGGCTGTTGAACTGCTGATGTCCTTTACAACGGCACGGGCGGTGGAAAATTATGTGCGCTTGGTCAAAGCACCCACCGGGACGCGGGGCAATTTTGCTACCTTTAGAGATTTAGGAACTGATAAAGTCGTTAAATTTTACATTGAAATCGATCATAAATATCAGGGAAGGGTTCATAAGGCATTCAATCCGGGGTATCTGCTGGGCGCAAAGAATAAACATCTCGGTATTGCGCTTGATAAAAGAATCCACTATGTGCTTGAAGGCAAAATGACCGCAGCCCAAGCTTATGAAGAAATAATATCAATGCTGAAATAGTGCCTGGCCGAAAACCTCTTAACCTCCTCATTATACAGCTAAATATAAATACGGAGAAAATATGCCTCACTTCATTAACAGCCTTGTTTTTAAAATCAGCTTCATTATCATCATCATTGAAACTTTTATCCTTTCAGGATTGGGGGTTTACTATATCAAGCGTTTTAATCTCGAAGTGGAGAACCGGGTTTTCACTAAAATGAAAATACCCGGAACATTGATGGCTCAGGAAAAGTTGAGCTATGATATTGTTAAAGACAAAGACACCCTGAAAAAATTTGTGGGTGAAAATGTTTTGGAAGCCATCGTGATTCGCCAGGACGGCCTAATTTTTTATGCTTCCGACGCTGAATACGAAAATAAGCCGGTCAACACCGTGTTGAAAGATAATATCGTCAAACATCTTAGCTCCGGTTTGGTTACTGCCCAATTTATCCGCTCTGATGCCGAAAAAAATAACCTTGCCATTGTCACCCCCCTTTTTATCAAGGATAAACTTATTGGCTACCTGTATCTTAAAGCCGATATCTCCAACGCTAATGCCGAAAAAAGAGCTATTGCCATTAGGTTTATCTTTAGCTCGTTGCTCTGCATTATTGCCACCAGTCTGGCCGAAATATTGCTGTTGCATTACCAGATCATCCCTCGTGTCAGACAGACCGTGAACTGCCTGCGAAAAATTGAAAAAGGCGACCTTAAAGCCCGTATTGATGAGATCAAAACCGATGATGAACTCGGAGAGCTTCAGTACGGCGTCAACACAATGATCAAGCAGCTTGAACAGGATAACAAACTGCTCCGGCAAAACGAAGTGGCATTAAGAAAACACCGTGACCATTTGGAAGATTTAGTGGCTGAACGCACTGAAGAAATAGCCGCGGCCAACATAGAACTGCAACAGGAAATAAATGAGCGTAAACTGGCCGAAAAAGCTCTTACAGAGAGTGAAGCAAAATTTCGGAATCTTTTTGAATTGGCTCCCCTGGCGATTGCTGTAACTGACAGAAATTCAGGCAAATTTGCAGATGTTAATGAAAAATTGTGTGAGTTTTCACAATTCACTAAAGCGGAAATTTTAAACCATACGGCAATTGAACTGGGCTTTTCCACCCAAGCATGGAGAGAAGAATTCCTGGACGAATTAAGCGCATCAGATGAGATAAACGGGCTTCCAATGGAAACAATTACCAAAGACGGAACCGTTAAAAACGCTCTTTTATTTTCAAAACCTATCCAAATCGCTGACCAGCAATTCATTCTATCCGCTCTTTTGGATCAAACCGACCAGAAACGCCTTGAAGCCAAACTCTGGCAAATTCAAAAATTAGAAGCGCTCGCAACTCTATCCGGCGGTATCGCGCATGAATTCAATAATGCGTTAACCGCCGTTTGGGGGGGCGTCGAACTGCTGAAATTGAATTTACCGGACAATCCGGAAATTCAAAAGTTCGCTCAGAATACGGAAAGCTCTGTTGATCGTCTTTCTGACCTCACCGATCAATTGTTGGCGTATTCCCGCGGTGGGAGATACCAGCCTAAGATTATAAATTTAAGTAAATTTGTAGAAACAGCGTTACCCATTATAAACCATAAAATAGAAGCCGACATTCGCGTTGAAACTGATCTCGCATTAAATATGGCGGACATGGAAGCAGACCAAATCCAACTGCAAACAGTCTTTTCCGCCCTTTTGATAAACGCCTCGGAAGCTATCAAAGGCGCAGGCCGCATTCATATCATAACCACCCAGACAGAGGTCATACAAGATTTTACGGAAAACCGGCCCGGTCTGAAAACCGGTAGCTACGCCTGTCTGACCATAAAAGACGATGGGAAGGGCATGGATGCGAATACACGTTCCAAAATCTTTGAACCGTTTTTCACCACCAAATTTCAAGGGCGCGGGCTTGGTATGGCGGCCGTGTATGGCATTGTTAAAAATCATGGCGGATGGGTATATGTTGAATCCGAGCCAGGCCGGGGAACTGAGGTGTGTTTATATTTTCCGGTCATCAAGCAGGAAGTTAAACCGGTTATTATATCAGAAGCGGAAACAGAAACAGATGAAAAGCCAATCGCCAAAACCGGCCCCGCAACTGTTCTGCTGATTGAGGATGAAGAGGTTGTCAGGGAAGTCAACCAGGAATTGTTAGGAATTCTCGGCTATCATGTATTGGCGGCCAAGACCGGAAAAGAGGCTATCACGATTGCTGAAACCTTTGAGGGAACTATTGATATCGCTTTACTTGATATCAAACTTCCGGATATAGACGGCACTCGGCTTTTTCCCATTATCAAAAAGGCACGCCCCGATATGAAAGTAATCGTTTGCAGCGGCTATTCTTTGGACGGCCCCGCCGAGAGCATTCTAAAAGCCGGGGCTCACGGTTTCATACAAAAACCGTTCAGTATTAATGTCCTTTCGGAAAAACTCAAAGAGGCGTGACAGCTTCAGAAACTTTTTTATCAAGGGCTTCATAAAATCCCTGAAACGCGGTGGTAAGTAAGGAACCGGCCGTTTTCTAAAATACCGTAAAACTTTTGTCCAGGTACTTAATCACCTGGATCGGAAGTGTCTTCATTTTGACAATAAGAACACTCCGAACAGAGCGAACACAATACCCAAAACCTTGTAAAGAGTGATATCTTCTTTTAATACGGCAAAGGATAGAATTACTGTAAGTGCCGGGTACATTGCGGATATGCAAACGACTTTTGAGGCATCACCTTTACTTATAGCAAAATATAAAAGCAAACCTCCTGCGCTGCCGACAAAACCACCTACAATGGCATACCAATGATCGACATTGTTAAATTGAAAGCTGAAATATTTGTGGAATAGTATAATCGATAGCAGAAATACTATCAGAAACCCAAAAGAGCTTAACAACATCAAGTTCTGTGATGAGACAGTTCTGCTCGCTAATTTACCCAATAATCCCCAAACTCCCCAACAGCACATTACCAACAAAGAAAGAATGAGCCAGGTTTTCATTATATATTCCTAAATATTTGTAAACAATCAATGATGATTCCGGGTGCGATTCTCAATTCTTCAAGAAACCGGGTTTTTTCAAACCCGATTTCTAAACAAATGTCTTAACTTGCGAGTTCTTTAGCCAATTCCGATGCGGTGGCCGCATTGGCTCCATAAGCATCAGCGCCGATCTTTTCGACGAAATTCTGTGTTACCGGCGCTCCGCCGCACATCACCTTGACATTATCACGAATGCCGGCTTCATCAAGCGCTTTAATCGTTTCTTCCATTTTCGGCATCGTGGTGGTCAACAGCGCCGACAAGCCTATAATCTTAGGATTATGTTCTTTGACCGCATCCACAAATTGTTGGGGAGTGATATTGGTACCCAGGTCAACCACGTCAAAACCGGACCCCTGAAGCAGCATGGATACCAGGTTTTTACCGATATCGTGCAAATCGCCCTCCACGGTACCGATAAGATATGTGCCCGCGCCGGCTGATTCGCCCTCTGAAAGCATGGGCTTGATAAGATCCATAGCGGCATGCATACACTTGGCGCACCGCAGCACTTCGGGGATAAACATGTCCCCGGCTTTAAAGCGCCTGCCTACCACTTCCATGCCGGCCAGCAACCCTTTGTCCATGACATCACGGGCCGCAGCGTTCTTATCCAAGGCTTCCTGGGTCTTTTTGACGACTTCATCCTGATTGCCCGCAATCAACACCTGGGCCATCTCTTCAAATAATTTTTCCATTTACGATTCTCCTCTGATAAGTGTTAATCCAATTAATCATGTCAAGATTTTGTTCATGTAATTTTGTTATTCCTCTTTCTGGTAAACTCCTAACTCTTTTTCCGCCTCCACTACAATAGAACGCACATTTTGTTTAACGTCATCGGGTAGCGGCGGCGGTTCGTAGGTTTCCAGAATATCGATCATTTTATCATGGGAGCGTTTATAAGCATCCGTACTGCCTGCGGCTTGCCAATCCTCTCGCATTCGGCGATCGATCAAATGAGCCTGTGATTGAGATCTCATGTGTGCGAAGGTGGTCTCATGGGCGAGGTAGTCTTTACCGATACCCATCTCTTTAATTACGTCCACTGCCAATGTTGTATCATTGACCGGAACTCCTTTTAAAGAATGTAAAATCATCTCAGCGATTTCATGATCCCATACAAGTTGAGCCAAGTCGAAGGTAATTCCCATCTCAAGCATTCCTAATCCGTAGATTACGTTAGCACCTGCCAACGCCGGTAATAGGCCTGTGATGGTTTTTTCATACCCCGCCTGGGCATCTGTGACTTTACTGTCGCCCTAACCACCGGCGACAAAGCATGGCAGACTGTAGTAGCGGGCAAGCCTCGCCACGGCTGCGCTGATCATACCCGTTTCCGGCGATCCCACAGTAGCGGTGGCCATTCTCAAATCCAACGGGCAGGTTGAACTGCCGTAAACAAATTGGCCTCCTTTGTTAGTTAATTGATTTAAAACCAGGCTGGAAAGCACTTCGCTGTTTTGAATGATTAATGTGCCTGCCAAATGAATCGGTCCGGAACCGGCCGACATCGCCATTCCCACAACATTGGTTCCCATGTTGTTATTAGCCGCATCCATTATTATTTGACAGTGATGATCCGGCAATTTCAAAGGACTGATGGGGCATGTGACAAACGTAAGTAACGGGCGTTCTTTAAGCTTCTCTTTGCTTCCGGTTATGGCAGCGCACATATCGATTATCTTGTGTGCCTGGAAACTGTCGATCGGACATAGCCAGTGGTGTTTGGTTGTGTTTAGCAAAGAAGCTTCAGCATTGTGGAGCGCCTGCGACTCCGGCGGTTTGTCATGGGAACACATGGCTCTTTCATACGTTTCGACATTTTCTAAAGAGTCAATAATGCGAGCGGCTTTTTCAACATCCGCTTTGACAGTTTCGCGGTATTCCCCGGTATAAGGATCGACAAACATGATTCCTTCACCGAAATTGGTAAAAGTGACCCGATTGTCTTCCAAAATAACGTCATCTTCGGGCCGGCGTCCGCAAGCGTAAAATGTAGCCGGAGCCGATTCGATGGCGTCCTCAACCACCCAGTGAGGAAATTTGACGACTTTGCTTTTGGGATCCACGTCACACCCCCCTCCGTCAAACCTTTCCAATGCTTCATCGTTTTCCACGAAGACGCCTACATCCTTCAGCACTTCTAACGTCGCCAGATGAATTTCGTTCACCTCATCATCGGTCATAACGTTCAAGCTGAATCCTGAATTGCGTCTTAGCCCTACTTTCGGTCTTCGCTTCATTAAATAACCTCCTACTATTTTATTGGGTTGTTATATTTATCTGACCTGACTCTATTCAAAAATTGTCGTAAAATTAAGCATCTTTTTTAGCCCTATCAAGGCGGTATATTCAGATTAACCCAAAAGCGGTTTACATTTTTTGTTGAACCAAAAACATTCACTCAAAATCTCAATGATAAGCAACTCAAACCACCATCTGATTTTTGAAATTCTGTCATATCTAAATCAATTACGGAGTAACCCAAATCAGATATTCGTTTTTTGGTGACAGGATAACCGCTTGGAATTATGACGGTGCCGTTCACCCAAATGCAATTTGCGGCGTAGCTTTCATTTTCAGGGACTTCGATCTTGTTAAATGTGTCAAACTTTGGATTAGCAAGAAATTCTCCGCATATCATTAAATTATTATTTTCTATATATGCCAATCCTGTTTTCAAATGCAACACGTTTTCTAATTTTATTTTCGTGCCGCTCATACCATATTTATTCAAAATTTTTATGACTTGGTTTGCACCTTTTCGATTTGTTCGAGCGGATAATCCGACAAAGTAATGATCTCCTGCCATCATTATATCGCCGGCTTCCACGGTGCCGGGTTCATTGATTTCCTCTATTGAGGAATAAAAGCGGCTCACCACTGGTTTGATTTTTTCAATTTCACCTTTGCGAGACGGAGCGCCTGGGTTCATAATTATTGCACAATGCGGTGTCAGCAAGGCAACATCTTCAACAAATGTTGAATCTGGATAGCCTTCCTCGCTTTCAAGTTCAAGAACATCAAGACCGCATTTCTCTAATGCTTTGCAATATAAATGATGTTGAACCAATGCTTTTTCGTAATCTGGAATCCCTAAGTTCGCGGTAGTCAATCCATTGATGATGCTTTTACCAGGTTTGATAACGATGGCATTTTTAAACATTGATAATAGTCCTTGTCAGTAAAATAATTTTCACATTGATTGCACATTTTGTTTGATATGATAGTGCATATTTTTTTATTATTTACGCTCTGATCAATACCATCCTGAATAGGAGCGAGCCTGGTTTGAACGGCAAATCAATGGCCAAGAGGGGCTAGCATAACATCCAAAAAATCGCTTGCAGCTTTGTGATTTCCTCCGCGCAAGGCGAATATCGCTTGCTTCATTTTTTCAGCTCGTTCAGCCCCTGCTCCCCAGTTTGCAAAGCGGTAAAATTTGTCTAACAGCGTTTGCTGAGTGCAAATCCCCACCGTTTGCAGATTGAAGTCAGCAAATTTTAAATGCAAAGTTGTTTCGCGTGCGTTGATAATTTTCAACGCGGATGAATATCAGTAGATCGAAAAGTTCCTTAAAAGTTCCGTAGGAACGGCATATCAGTAGCAGATGTCAGCCCCGTACCCCTTTTTTGAGTCCCGTAGGGACGGCATGTCTTCATCGGAATATGACGTCCCTACGGGACTCAGCGGACACGGGGGATTCGGATTCTACAAATATGCCGCTCCTACGGAGCTGAAAACAGACATGCCGTTCGTCACCTTTCAAAAACTTTTCGATCTACTGAATATGATTCGGTGATAAGGGCGTTTCGCCGAAAAGTTTTATGAAATACCGCCAAAAAAGTGCTGATTGAATATCATAATTTTTTTTAAATGCAAGCTAAAAAAGAGTGGCGAGAAAATTTAAAGGAGGGCGTTACGATAAGCATTTTCTACATAATCAGTAGATGTACTCATACAAATAATAAAAACCTTATTTCAGTTTTTAAACCTTGGCAGATACCGTTATTTTGTTATGAAACAGGATATTTTACATAAAAATAAGGTAATAGTTCACCTCCTACCTGTGAAAGGTGGAAGAAAGCGATTTTATTATTGAGAAATTATATCAAGGAAGGAGGTAAATTCCCATTTCTATATGAAATTATCGCATCAAAGCGACAAATATCCATAGCCATCTATCCCTCCATCCTGTTTCATCACCATTTAAAACAGGTTCTTCAGGAAGAGCGTTTTTTAATTCATCACTTATCGGTTCCAATGCTTCGGAGGTTTCTTCCAAT
>JAUCGF010000051.1 GCA_030378005.1 Desulfococcaceae bacterium HSG9
GATTGGGCATATCTGAAATGGAGAGTAAAATTGAGAAATGATGAGAAAGTTCTTATAAGGACTGATGAGCCGATTGAATTACTCAAGGCGGCCTAAATTAATGTTATGGATAAAAAAAACTGCACCCTAGGCAATTGGGAAATTTGAGAGTTGTTGATATCTACAAGGATTTTGTATAAGAAGAGGATTATAAGAAAGGGATGGGCTCAACTTATATGGCTTGCTCTTGTATGAAGCCAGTGTAAATCATAAAAAGTCATGCAGATAGCTATCTTTACGAACTTGCACAAACGTCATAAATCCTTTTCTTATGAATTCCTAAAAAACCATCTACAAGGATTTTGTATAAGAAGAGGATGGTTCAGTTTATATGGCTTGCTCTTGTATGAAGCCGGTTTAAAATCATAAAAAGTAATGCAGATAGCTATCTTTACGAATTTTGCACAAACGTTATAAATCCTTTTCTTATGAATCCCTATTTTTATAAAAAATCCTTGTAGATCGAACCAAGGCAAATCAAAGTGCACAAAAAACTAACCTACGCCATCAACGGCTCGCTTTTCAAAGTCTATAACACCTTGGGGAATATCTGGAGAGAAGAAACCTACGAAAAAGCGCTGGAATCAGAGTTAAATTTCCAGGGTCTGAAGGCGGAACGTCAGAAAGAATTCGAGGTTTATTATTTCAATCAATGCGTTGGTCGCTATCGTCTGGATATGCTGGTTGAGGACACGGTAATTATTGAACTCAAAGCGGTTCCTCAAATCACGCCTTTGAATCAGGCGCAACTCATCTCATATCTGAAAGGCTTTAACAAGCCGTTGGGCATTTTGGCTAATTTTGGCAGCTTCTCGTTAGAGCATCGCACTTTTCCGAATAAGGCGCATCTGAAAACCCCTTTGCGCGATGATTTTGACTTTGATAAAGTGAATACAAAGCACAAAGAGGCGATCAAAGACCTGCTTTTTATGGCGAATCGAATTCTGATAACACTGGGCGCGGGTTACTTTCGTCATATTTATCGCAGAGCTTTTTATCATGAACTCAAAACTGCCGGTGTCGATTTTCAAATCGCCAAAGAAATCTCTGCCAAATATCAAAGCAAAATTCTGGATTCAAGGGAAGTGAACTTTTTTATCATCGGGGATTTACTACTCTCTGCTGTTGCTGTAAAAGAACTGGATGAAATAATCATATCCAGATTTAGGAATTACATCCGCCATTTTAAGCTCAAGCGAGGATTGATCTTCAATTTTAATGCCGTGCGATTGGATTACCGATATTTTCATAATAAAGAATCGGTTTAGCAAAAGGTGGTCATTTTATTATGAATCCCTAAAAAGCCATCTACAAGGATTTTGTATAAGAAGAGGATTATAAGAAAGGGATGGGTTCAGCTTATATGGCTTGCTTTTGTATGAAGCCAGTGTAAATAATAAAAAGTCATGTAGATAGCTATCTTTACGAACTTGCACAAACGTTATAAATCCTTTTCTTATGAATCCCTATTCTTATAAAAAATCCTTGTAGATGAAAGAGATTATAAGAAAGGGATGGGCTCAACTTATATGGCTTACTTTTGTATGAAACCAGTGTAAATCATAAAAAATCATGCAGATAGTTATTTTTACGAACTTGCACAAACGTTATAAATCCTTTTCTTATGAATCCCTATTCTTATAAAAAATCCTTGTAGATGAAAGAGATTATAAGAAAGGGATTGATTCAGTTTATTGCTTGCTCTTGTATGAAATAGTGTAAATCAAAAACATGCAGATAGCTATCTTTACGAATTTTGCACAAAAGTTATAAATCCTTTTCTAATGAATCCCTATTCTTATACAAAATCCTTCTATATGAAAGTGAGCAAATGAATTTGTTTCTATACCAAAAAACCGGGCGCTATTTCGCCCAAATTCCAGGGGAGTTTGAGACCCTCGCTGAAAAAGAACTCAAGTCGCTGGGTGCGGTGCGGCTCAAACGCGGATTTCGTGGAATCCATTTTTCAGCGGACCAGGCGGCGCTTTATCGGATCAATTACAATGCCCGTCTTCTCACAAGAATTCTGGCGCCATTGGTGACATTTACCTGCCGGGATCGCCACGATCTTTACCGTGCCGGCAAAGCGATTGACTGGTCCGCATTTTTTTCGGTTCAAAATACGTTTGGAATTTTCGCGAATGTTTCCGGAAACAGTAATATAAGGCATTCCCAATTCGCATCCTTATGTTTGAAGGATGCCGTGGTCGATTTTTTCAGAAACAAATGCGGTCGTCGGCCGAATGTAGATGCAAGGTCTCCGGATATATGGCTAAATCTTCACATTGAAAGGAATCGGGCGATCATCAATTTTGACACCTCTGGCGGTTCGTTGCATCGCCGCGGATACAGGCGTGAAACAGTGGAAGCGCCCATGCAGGAGACGCTTGCCGCTGCGATTGTGGCGCTTTCAGGATGGAATGGCGAACGGCCGTTTTATGACCCCATGTGCGGATCCGGGACCCTTCTCTGTGAAGCGATGATGCGTGTCTGTTCAATTCCGGCCGGTTTCCTGAGAAACCGTTTCGGTTTCAGCCACTTGCCGGATTTTGATCAGGGGCTTTGGAAAAAAATTAAGCGACAATCGGATGAAAAAATACGGCGCTTGCCCAAAGGCCAGATTACCGGCAGTGATAAAAATTGGTCAGCGGTAAAAGCAGCCACTGTCAATTGCCGCTCACTTCCTGATGGTGGGAAGATAACGATCTTTAAAAAAAATATGCATACGCTATCCGGAATTGAAAACAGTGTGATTGTTTGCAATCCGCCTTATGGCATACGCATGAAAAATGAGACGGGGTTAGACGCTTTTTATAAAAACCTGGGAGATTTTTTAAAGAAACGATGTAAAGGCTCCCATGTGTATCTCTTTTTTGGAAACCGGGATATGATAAAAAAGATCGGTCTTAAACCGTCATGGAAAAAACCGTTGCGAAACGCTGGCTTGGACGGAAGGCTTGTGAAATATGAAATGTTTTAGATATCGGAAGCGAGGCGCTAAATGGTGTTGATATAGATTTTCAGACAATCAATATCACCGGGTAATCGGTCGGAAATATACCTTGTGTATCATCTCATATAAGGAAAAAAGTCATGCAGATAGCTATCTTTACGAATTTTGCACGAACGTTATAAATCCTTTTCTTATGAAGCCCTATTCTTATACAAAATCCTTGTCGATGAAAGGGATTATAAGAATCAGATACAGGCGCATGAAACGGCCTCATACAACCTCCGAATATGCCCCCGTTAAGATTACGCGCCTGCGGATGATATGCGGAGATAAGGGAGGTTGCAAGTCATATAATTCGCATAAAGGGGTCAAGCAAACAGGGTACGTTGCGCTTCGCTGACGCACCCTGCTTGCCATTAGCCTACAGATTCTCATGGCCATACTTATCTTTGAGAATTGCACTGAAAAAACCGACTAAACGTCTCCGGTGTGATTTTGCCGGACAACAGGTCATCAAGATACCGGTTGGGCGTATCGGAATCCAGGATGTTGAGAGCACATTCAAACGATTCCGCGTTGATAAGTCCCTGTTCATAGAGTTTTTGTACGGCTTCTTGTTGTTGCCGTTTCAGGTGTTGCTTGTCTTGGAGCATTGCCATGTTAAATGTCAGAGGGATTCCTGCTGTCACGCTTCCCTGGAAGACAGGCGTCTGCGTATTTCCAGCTTTTGCCGCCGTTTCTGTGACTTGACGCTTGACATAATTCCAAATTTCATCGACGTCTATCACCCCGTCCTGATTCGTATCCGCCTGACCTTTCAAGCCTTCCAGCAGATAATAGGTAAACACGCCATGCTTATATTTATCGAGTTCCAGTGACAGTTGTTTTCCATCAGACGCACTGATGGTCACGCGACCTTCTCCCGAAAACTTCTCCCACGGGATTTCGGTGACAACCGCCCGCGTGCGATCTTTTCGACGGACTGTGGCCGCACTATAACAGGAATCGAGGAAAGTGATCACCCGTTTTGCGCGAATCCGACTCAGCATATCCGCAATCTCGTCATTATTCAGGGCAGTGGTATAGAGATCGTTAATGTCGGCATTATGTGTGAGCCAATACATCGCTTGGCCTTCAGGCGCACCGTGCCCGGAATAATAAATAATCACGGTATCGTCCTCGCGGGCCTGCTGACTCAACCATTTGCCAATGGCGCCTTTAATCGTTCGATCAGTCGCATTCTCATCAAGCAGCAATTTGATATGATCTTTGGGAACTCTTCCGTAGTTCGGATCTGTGAGCACATCATACATGCCCTGAGCATCGTTCACGGTGAATTGGAGATTTAACAACGTATCTTTATACGCACCAATACCGATGATGACCGCATAGACGTTTCCCGGACGTTTGAGCAGTTCAGCAGGAATCTCCGAGGTCAATGATGAAACCGGTGTCGCCTCACCGACAGGGGAGAGTGTTCTGACCACGGTAAATGTCTGCCGCCCTATCTGTCCTGTCGTCGTCATCGCTTCAATGATAATGTCATTATGCCCAAGAACAAGTCGGACTTCAGCTTCGAATTGCTTCTGCTTTTGGGTGATAGGAGCTACAAGCATTATTCCTTTTGTGCTGGAATTCTTGACACGCACTTTGACCTCTGCGATTCCATGATCGTCAGTCGCGATGCCCTCTACTGTCAATATTTCACGATCTGTTTCAGCAGGAACCACCGAAGTCACCGTGATCAACGGTCTATCTGTTTTCAGCTCCGTAGGATCGGCATATTTGTAGAATCCGAATCCCCCGTGTCCGCTGAGTCCCGTAGGGACGGTATATTCCGATGAAGACATGCCGTCCCTACGGGACTCAAGGGGTAGGGGGCTGACATCTGCTACAAATATGCCGTTCCTACGGAACTTTTAAGGAACTTTTCGATCTACTGATACTTGAAAGCAGCATTAACAATATAAAAATTATCCATTGCACATCCCGTATTCTCCGACGACTATATTTCGAGATATACGATGTTTCTCCATTATATTTGTATTATCTATGCCCTAATATATGTAAAAGACGGAACCTAAGAGAAAAGGGGGCAAGTTTTCGTTTGACCTTTTATAAAAAGAAAAAAAGGTAAGTTCTGACTGCATTCAGAAGTGATACTGGCGGCCCAACAAAAGATATATTGTATTGATTGCCAAGAATTAACGACCGCCACATGAAACTGACTTATACAACACCCGGATATGGCTGTCAAGATTACGCTGAATCACAGGAATATCCGGTACTTGTGGATGATAGGCAGAGATAATAGCTATTGCTGATTCATATAAATCGGACTCCGTTTGAGAAGCCAGATATTTATGAAATTGAAGAATGAATGAATCGGTGACCTGATTAACCACTGACTTGAGAGCCAAACCACTGAAAAAGCCTTTGAGAACTCCCTCAACAGCGGTATCATTCGCCCAAGCTATGTCACCCACCCCATCGATCCGGTCCAATCGCATTCGGATGGAGAGATTCAGCAGAAACAGCAGTAACGCTTCCATCTGAATCTCATCCGACTTCTGATTCCCATCATCAAAATCCAGCATGGCGGTATATTGTCTTACAGTAATGAGCTTGACTGTCAATCTATCGTCATGTCCTGCCTTCAAAATAAAATCCCCGGCGCCATGATGCCAGGGAAAAATCTGTTCAAACGTGTCGATATTGTAGTAGCAAGTCAAAATTTCAGCCGCTTTGGTATAAAGTTCCAAAATCCGATCTTCAGGAAGAAACCAAGCGCCTTGTTTTTGATCCCATACGACAATGCCTGATTTTCCGTTTGGTTTATGGCTGAGGTGAAATTCATCATAGCCGTCTAACCATTCAGCCATAACTATGCCGATTGATTTTTTCCCATTATTGACAGCTATTTTTCCTTTAAGATAAACTTCCGGCAGAAAATGAAATGGAAAGGTCAGATTCAAATAGCGCAGTGCGGCATATTCCTGATTTATGCTGTTTAAACCGGCATCGGAAATTGCAACGTTAAGCGCAAAACGATAGCATTGCGTTTTTATATCGACTTCAAGACGTGCCGGATGATAAAATGCGCCGTGTTTTTCTTGAATGATACGAATTGCATTAATATCATCCGGCATGACAGATGAATATTGTGTGGCTATGGGTGCTAGCAGATTCCTGAAGCTGTTTTTTTTCAGGAAAAGACGAATCGCTTCAAAATATTCACAGTATGTGACGGCATCATCGGGACTGTTATCAGCCTGATTGCGGTTACACGGCAGGCATGTCTGCCATATAGCGTCATTTGGGGTTACAGGCGTGATGACATCAGCGGCTATGAAAAATTGAAAAGAAGGCACGTTAAATTTCCGTATTTATCTGTGATCATTAATTTCATTAAGAATTTCCGGAGCCACAGCATACCCTAATTGAACCGCTTTATCGCAATGCTCGACAGCTTTGGCATATTCATTGTTTTCCAGATAACCGATTACCAAGTTGTTGTGTGCAATGGCAAAGTCGGGTTCAAGCTTCAATGCTTTCAGATTGGCCTGAATGCTTTCATCCACTAATCCTTTCATCAAATACGCATTGGCTAAAGTCGTATAAGCTTGTACAAAGTTGGAATTATGCACAATCGCTTTTTGAAGATTACGGATGGCGTCGTCAATATTGCCTCTTTGCAACTCGACAAAACCGATATTGCCGTATCCTTCCGAAAATCCGGCTCTTGATTTGATAGCCAATTTATTAAATTCCAGACAACCATCCAGGTCGCCATTCTGTAAGCGGATTCCGCCCAATTGAACATACGCTTCAGCCAGCGAAGGACTGCAACGAATCGCTTCATGCAGCTCTTTTTCAGCTTCGTCATATTTTTTTTGTCCTAACAGTGCAACAGCCAGGTTGTAACGGGTTGTTCCGCATTCCGCATTTGATGTTAAAAGAGCTCGTTGTTGGTTGATGTATTCATCAGCGTTTTTTGCTTTTTCCATAATTAAGTCTGTTCCTTTAAGGTAGTTTTTTATTTGCCAAATAGATAGAATTAAAATTATAAACTTCAGTAATCAGTAAATGGAAAGTTCAGGAGTGCAAAAATTAAGTGCAACGATTTTCAGCATCCGATTCCCCCCGGAGGCTTGTAGGTTCAGGTACCGGCAAAAAACCGCTTCGCTTAATTTTTGCGCTCCATACCGTATTTTCAGGCATTGTCGATCTACTGATAATGACAAAATAAGCATTAACACAGTTTGCTGTCAAATGAATAAAAATGTTTATTCTCCCTGACACATTATTATATTGATTGATTTCTTATTTAACAAGATATTCTTTTTTGCTTGACACAGCTTGCAACTATTTTTTATATTTTAAAAATATTTAAATTAACAAAATGCAAAAATAAACAACATTAAGAAAGAAGAAAGGGAGGAATTCATGGAAACAGGCTGTTATACCGCAATTATCACTCCGTTCAGAGGTGATGCTGTGGACTATGAAGGATTGAACGCTTTAGCCGATTTTCAAATAAAAAACAATATCACCGGTATATTGGCAGTCGGGACAACGGGTGAAAGCCCGACTTTATCCTGGGATGAACATAATAAAGTAATTGAAAATGTCGCTAAAAAAACCAAGGGGAAATGCGCTTGCATTGCGGGTGCGGGAAGCAATAACACAGAAGAAAGCCTGGCTGGGACAATGCACGCCGCTCATTTCGGAGCTGATGCGGCGCTACTGGTCGATCCGTACTACAATGGCCCCAGTTCTCTGGAAATTCGTAAAGAATATATCGAACCGGTGGCTAAAGCCTTTCCGGAAATGGAACTTATATCTTATGTTATTCCGGGGCGTACCGGCGCTCAATTATTACCTGAAGACCTGGCGATTCTGAATCGGGATTTTAGTAATTTCAATACCGTCAAAGAAGCGACCGGTAACATAGCAAACATGCAGCGCACTAGGGAATGTTGCGGCGCGGATTTTGATATTTTTTCCGGTGATGACGGAATTACGGCCAAAATAATGACGGATAAAAAAATACAGGCCAAAGGCGTTATTTCGGTTGCATCAAATATTTTTCCGGCCGCTGTTACAGAAATGGTGCGTCAGATTAACCAAGGTGAGATTGAAGAAGCGCTGAAATCAGAAGCGGCACTCAAACCGATGTTTGATATTATTATGGTGCAAACAACCGAAACCACCCCTTATGGAGATGTCAATTGCCGGGCGCGCAATCCATCAGCGGTAAAAACATTGATGGCTGTTTTGGGAATGCCATCGGGTGGTATGCGCAAACCTATGGGATTGATGAGCAAAAAAGGTTTGGATGTCGTATTGGAAGCGGCGCGTACGATTCAATCCGCGAATCCCGAACTTTTTCAGCCCGTGGCTGACTTTTTTAATGTCAACATTGAGGAGCGTTTGGATAACTCTTCCTATTGGGAGAATCTCTGTTATAAAGATTATTAAGTATCCTTCTCGTCAGTTACAAGTTTTAAGTTTGAAGTTTCAAGTTGTTTTGTAACCACCTGAATTAATTGAAACTCACAAAATTTGTGTCATATTTTCGTTTTCAATAATTTACAAGAACTTATGACTGACGAGCATCCTTGATCAATTTAAATTAGAAATTAGCACTACTTTGTTAGATTAAATATAACTGATTGAAGCAATCAGACGGCCTGATTCATTTAAATTCTTTAAAATCAAATAAATATATGCTGTTATCGTCAGTCAGATAAAGAAGAAGAATAACCTTATTTCAGTTTTTAAAACCTTAGTAGAACATGAAAATCGAACAGACTGAAACCTTATTACCTTATCAGATACCGCTGTTTCGTTATAAAACAGGATATTTTGCATAAAATAAGGTAATAAGGTAAAGGATAGAACAGTATTTCAGCTACTAAGGTT
>JAUCGF010000052.1 GCA_030378005.1 Desulfococcaceae bacterium HSG9
TGCCGGAAGCCGAAATTCATGCCGACTGTCTTGAAGCTCAAAATGCCGCAATAAGAAGACGTGACAGTGCTTTCAGGCGACGGACGAACACCTGTGCCAAGACTGAAAAGGGGCTCCGGCGCACCTTTGACGTTCATCAAGTTATACACAATTTTGTTCGCCCCCATCAGACTACGGCGGCAGTGCCTGCTGTTTCAACAGGTATTATGGCAGAACTGTCGAGTCTCGAAGATATTTTGACCATGAAAAAGGTGGCATGAAGAAATGAAAAAAGAAAACAGAGGTGGTAATTTCGTTTTATGAACTCATTGAAGAACCTTTGGAGCCCACTACCGAACCGCTGATAACGCATGATAATGTGTCATAGATAAATCCAGACGCTTTAAGAAGTTAATTAACAGGTGGGTGATGTTCACTCCTTTATAATAATTTACGTCTGAATCACTGTCGTCATGTTGAACACCTGAATAATCGATAATTGTTTTTTCATACAGTTCCGTATTCAGTTCAATATTCCGGTATATTTGTTTTTCATCAGCTATAATTCCACGTATTTCATACCAAAACATCTGATTCTTGTTACGAAATACCCGAATCAGATAACGCTTGGCCGGTTCAGGTGCGCTTTGTTTTTCCAGAGGGTCGGCATTGAAACGAAAGCCGTTTTTTTCAAGCCATGTTTCCAAGTCGCTCATAATACGTTTGGCCTCCGGAATTGAAAATTTCAGTTCGGCAACGAGACATCCGCCCAAATAAACACGAAACGCTTCATCCGGATGATAATGCCTCGCATAGCCGGACTGTAAGCCGCCAAGCGGGTCCGGCAGCAGAAATTCACGCGACCAGCGTTTCCACTTGGCCAGTTTGATTTCCAGTTTTTGAGATAGTTCGCGGTTGGTGAAATATTTTATCATCTGAAATGTGGAACGTGAATTTACGTTAGTCACCGTTCCTAAACTTGCAAGCGGCTCGACAACTTCTATCCTTTAGACAAAATTAATACATCAACCTTACCCTCTAACGCCTGTTTGAAATCAAGCGCATCCTGTTCACTGCCGACAATGGCGCCATAGTGCATGGGAATAGCCAGTTTGGGATTAATCGCCAGAGCCGCCTCGACTGCTTGAGCGGCGGTCATTACATAAGTTCCTGAAACCGGCAGTAATGCGATATCAACGTTCAAATCTTTCATTTCCGGAATGAAATCGGCATCACCGGCATGATAAATCCGTACACCCTGGATTTCAATAATAAATCCCAGCCAACCGTTTTCTTTGGGATGAAATTGCTTATCCGTATTATACGAAGGCACTGTTTCAATTTTAATGCCATCAACAGTTAAAACATCTCCCGGTTTCATTATTCTGACATCTCCGCTAAGTTGGGCCGCCGAATTTTTTTCAGTAATAATGATGCTCTTATCTCCCTTAATTTTTGCAATATCTTCAGCAGAGCAGTGGTCATAGTGTTCATGGGTAATTAAAATCAAATCAGCTTCAGGACTAGATTGATTTTCGGGTGCGATTTCAAACGGATCGATATAAATAATTTTATCCGCGTCAATTCTGAAACCATCATGTCCGAGCCAAACGATTTTTTTTACAACATCTTCTATCATAATCATCTCCTTTTAATTTAATTTTGCCTGACACAAGCACTTTAAGCGGCTTGCCAATTTTCAGTCTTTTTTATTTAATAAGTTTTTAAATGACCGTGTATGGGGTTGCTCCGCATCAACATGAGTTACGGAAGCATTCAACATGCCTCCCGCCTCCATCACAATATTTTTGCAAAAAATCTTTCCGGAGCAATCGCCCGTTGAGAGGATAATCATCTCTTGGGCCACTCTGATTTCGCCTTCAAACGTTCCTCCGAGCGTCATATTATTCACTTTGGTGTTCGCTTGTACAATGCCATCCTGCGAAACAACGACATTATCACCCTCTAATTTGCCCTTGACAGTTCCATTAATTACCAGTCTGCCTCGACATGCGAGGGTGCCGTCCACCAATTCACCTTGATCTATAATTGAAATATTTTTTGAGTTTTGTTTCATGATAACTCTCCTTTCGATTTGATGCTAAGTATTACATGATCACCTTTTTGTGCGCTTAAACATATAGCGGCGTTGCCTCCGTTTATGGCAATTTCAAGATGATCGCGGCTGTTAATGAGTGTGAGAGCCGTTTGCGGCGCAATATCAGCATAGCTGTCAGCCAAACCGTTTATTTTATGATTACCGATAGATATTTCTAAGCGATTGTTCGCATCGCAGCTATAAAAATGCCGCAAACAGGCCGCATCAATATCTGTAATGAGGTTGCCAAAATGGTCGATAGCGATAATTGTTCCGATTAGGTTGTTGTTCTCGTTTATGAAAGGTTGGGGAAGAGACGCACGAATCACATCTTGGGTTTCGGCCGGCGGCCCCAACTTTGACAACGCTAATCCCATAGACAAATGGGCGGCAACCGGTGAAAAAATATCCCTTCCATGAAACGTGTTGCTGATCGTGTTCAGATCGTTTTTTAAAAAAAAGGCGTCGTTTTCAATTGAAAACAGCTCATCAACCGTATCGTTTTGCATTAAAAGGGTCAAAACGCCATTATTCGGAGCCAGAAAAATATGCCCTTGCTTTTTCAAGGCCAAAATGGAGCGGTCACTGCCAACTCCCGGATCTACGACTGCAACATGCACACTGCCCTTTGGAAAAAAAGGATACGCCGCCTGAAGCGTATAAGCGGCCTGTATAATATTCTGCGGATTAATATGGTGAGTGATATCAACAATTGTCGCCAAAGGGTTGAAAGATAAAATTACGCCTTTCATGACACCGACATATTCATCAGTCGTTCCAAAATCGGTCAACAGTGTGATAATAGCCATCAGAATCAGGAGGGGAAGTTATACCATTTGCGTTAAATAATCGTATCCTATTCAAATTTCGGGTATAGTTTATACTCTTGCTCTTGTCATTCGAGTAAGAGTAAGTATTTGGGAGTTTAATTTTCGCAAATAGTATTTATTGCATCCCCATTCCTTCCCATTCCTTAAAAAAGCGGTACCTGAACAGGTGTTTCAAGATGTTGATACGCTTCCGAAGAAGTCTTGCGCCCCGCGGATGTCCGCAAAACAAACCCGATTTTCAGCAAGTACGGTTCCACAACATCCACAAGCGTATCCGTTTCTTCCTGCAAGGTCGCGGCAATCGCTTCAATACCCACCGGGCCGCCATTATAATATTTAATCACCGTTTGCAGGTAGCGACGGTCTAAATCGGTTAAACCTTTATGATCAACGCCTTCGAGTGTGAGAGCGGCTTCAACAGTTGCTTTGGTGATAGAACCGTCGGCGCGCACCTGGGCATAATCCCGCACCCGTTTCAAAAGCCGATTGACAATTCGAGGGGTGCCGCGTGATCGTTTGGCCAGTTCCAAAGCGCTTTCATCATCAATGGCGACCTTTAAGAGTGTGGCTGATCTCAAGGTGATTTTAACAAGGTCCTCATCAGTGTAAAAATCAAGGCTGCGATGAATACCAAAACGGTCCCTTAACGGAGCGGATAAAAGACCGACACGCGTGGTCGCTCCCACCAAGGCGAATTGTCTTAAAGGAAGCCGCAGACTGCGTGCGTTAAGGCCCTTATCAGAAACAAAATCAACCGCGAAATCCTCCATGGCCGGATACAAAAATTCTTCAATTGTTTTGGGTGTGCGATGGATTTCATCAATAAAAAGAATATCGCCTTTGTTCAAATTGGTGAGCAGCCCAATCAGGTCTCCGCCTTTGACCAGCGCCGGGCCGGCCGTAACTGTCAGAGCGCTTTCCATTTCATTGGCGATAATATGGGCGAATGTGGTCTTGCCCAGTCCGGGAGGGCCGTAGAGCAGCAAATGGTCCAAGGCTTCACCGCGTTGTTGGGCCGCCATAATCGCAATTTTAAGCGTCTCCACAGTCTCAGACTGGCCGATATAATCGCATAAATGTTGAGGCCGTAAGGACTGAATTTCCGGTTCACGGTCCTCTATCTGTTGGGTTCCGGACAGAATGTCAGATTTTTCAATGGCTTTCATTTGGTAATACCGGCAAAATAACTTTACCCCTTTCAGAAAGAGGAATGCTGATTTCAGTTTGCATCATAGCGTCGTAAATTGAAGTTTGTACTCTGAATAATGAAGGATACCTGAAAATCAGTGTAATTTTTTTATTTACTTACTCGTTAGTCATAAATTTTTGTAAGCTATTGAAATCATTGAAAGTGAAAATATGATACAAATTTTGTGAGTTTCAATGAATTCAGGGAGTTAGGAAATAACTTGAAACTTCAAACTTGTAACTGACGAGTTACTTAATAAAAGCAAACAAATATAAACCATCACTATATTATTGTAAATGTTTATTTTTAGTATTTCAAACTCAGTAGGTCGAAAAGTTTTATGAAATACTGCCAAAGGAGTGCGTATTAATTACGAAAACATAAACGTCCGCAAAGTGTGTTCCGATCAACAAATATTCCTGCCTTGAACTTCGTTGCTTTTAATCTTGACAAGGATATTTTTTTATTACTACATATTCACATAAAAAGTAAACAATAAACGCCCCTCTTATTTGGCCATAGTGCAAAAATTAACCGCCATTTCTAAAAACATAGCATCTCCCGAAAAATGGGAAAAAATAGACACCGGACAGTTGCGCCGCGACATCCAAGTGCTATCCGGCTCGGCAGATGACCAAGGCGAACCGACCTGGATGCTATTTGATCCGGTGGCTGATAAATATTATAAAATGGGGCTGACGGATTATGCGATTATCAGCCGCCTCTTTCAGAATCAGACAGTGGCCGCGCTTGTCGATCAACTGACCGGATCGGGTGTTCCAACAGACGCGACCGGCATTATGACGCGCCTCAATTTTCTCAATCATAGCAATTTAATGGTTCCAGTGTATGCCAAAACCGAGCAACGCCTGACATCGGCGCGTGAAGCACGGGCGCGTTCAATCGTAACGCGCTTGATGTCATCCTACCTGTTTTTCAAAGTGCCTTTGTGGAAACCGGATAATTTTCTGTCTAAAACTTACGCTCTGGTCGCCTTATGTATCAATCCTTGGACGCTGCTTATTTTGAGCCTTATCGCGCTGACCGGATATGTGCATCTGATTGTTCACTGGTCCAAATTTATAGACGCCATGATGCGCTCCTTTACCTTTCATGGCCTGTTTAAATACTCAATCATTATTATTTTTCTGAAAATCGGGCATGAATTCGCCCATGCCTACGCCGCTAAATGGGCCGGTGTGCGCGTGCGCCGCTTCGGCATCGGTTTTATGGTTTTTTTTCCCAGACTTTATACGGATATCACCGATGCCTGGCGCGTTCAACGCCGCAAACGGGTGTTAATTGACGCGGCCGGTATTTTAATGGAAATTCTTACCGGCGGTCTGGCTGTTTTAGTCTGGCTCAACACCGCTCCCGGCGTTGCCAACACCCTCTGTTATTATATATTTGCCGTCAGCGTGCTCAATACGGTGTTTATAAATGGCAATCCTTTTATCCGCTACGACGGCTATTATCTGTTAATGGATGCCACCGGTATTGACAACCTACAGCGGCGCGGATTTGATGCGGTTAAAACGTTTCTGCGTACATGGCTGTTGGGTATCCCCGCGGATTCACCCGTCCGGATAAAGGGTTGGAAAGCCGTTTTTCTAATCTGGTATGGCCTTGCGGCAATGGTGTATCGAATTTTTCTTTACACCGCTATTATTCTGATTGTATATTATCAATTCACCAAAGCGGTAGGGCTGTTTCTGGCGGGTTTGGAAGTGTATTTATTTATTCTTAGACCGCTGATCGCCGAAGCACGGGTGATTGGGAGACAAAAAAATATGATTCGGAAAGCCAATTTAATCGTTTTGATCACAGTTGTCAGCATATTGCTCGCACTTTGTATCGCACCGCTGCCCTGGCCGGTATCCATGCCCTGTGAAGTCAAAGCCCAAGATTCTCAGATTCTATATGTTCGTCAGGATGGATTTTTGGCGCAATTACATGCCGGCGACGGAAGTCTGGTAAAGCGCAATCAGCCGCTTTTCACCCAGTCGAATCCGCTTTTTGAATTGGAAGGGGAACGCTGGCTGCTGGAGATCAAACAGTTGCAAGCCGAATTGGATCAGGTTCAAAGCAGCGCCCGTACGATTGCACTAAAAAAAGCGGCAGCCCAACGTTTACAGGCGGCGATTGACAGTTATAAAGAACACCAGCGCCAACGCGCCCTTTTTGAAACCCGTGCTGCTTTCGCAGGCGTCTTAACTTTATATGACCCGCTCTTAGAAGTCGGTAAATGGCTTTCCCGTGGTGATGAGATCGGCGAAGTCAGCACACCAGCGCAATTTTTTATTTACGCATACATAAAAGAAAAAAAGATCACGGACATTCACCCAAAAGCAGAGGTGACTATCACGCTTCAAAATGAACTATATAAGATTGCGGGTAAGGTGGCTTCGGTAAACCTTGCGCCCATACGCACCCTGACGGCCACCCCCCTTCTGGATATTTACGGCGGCCCGCTAACCACTTTGCCAGATAAGCAGCATTCATTCAAACTGGCCGAACCCTATTATCGCATCACAATCACTCCGCAAGCAAATGCCGATTTGCCTGTCGGACGTACCGGAACCGCCAAAATTTATGTGCATTCATCTTTATTCGGCGGTTACTTGCGCACTATCTTGCGTGTGTTTCAGAAAGAGATGTCGTTTTAGAAAACAGCTAAAAATCGGGTTTTTTGAAAAAACCCGATTTCTTGATGATTTTTTAAATCTATCTTAAAGGCAATAAAACAGATGCAACCAACCCATTTTCCATTATCAGTAGATGGAAAATGCCTGAAAATACGGTATGGAGCGCAAAAATTAAGCGAAGCGGTTTTTTGCCGGCCCTGAAGCCGCGCTGGCCTCCGGGTGGAATCGGATGCAAAAAATCGCTGCACTAAATTTTTGCGCTCCTTAATTTTCCATCTACTGATAATGTTTCTCATAACCACCCATTAAATTCATCGGATTTTGATTTGATGAGTCGGCCATCAAGATTTGAGATTGTTCAAATACTGACATTTCTGATACAAACGCAGTCTTAACCTCGTATTGTTCTACATTTCATTTTCAACACTAAAACCGGGGGAATAATAATCATTCAAGTTTCCGTCCTCAGACTGTGCCACAATCATACATTCCACGTCGTCAAGGCGCTTCACCAACGCCAACCCCTCATCAGCTCCCATTACCATCAAAGCGGTGGCCAGACCATCTGCAAACGTGCAATCGTCAGCCATGACAGAGACACTGATCACACCGTTTTGCACTGGATATCCGGTACGCGGATCAAGCACATGGGAGTAGCGTTGACCGCCTTTTTCAAAAAAATTGCGATAATCACCGCTGGTCGCCAGCGACTTGTTTTTTAATTTCACCATTTTATAAACCTGGTTATAAGCGGCTTCTTTGAGGGGTGTGTTCACCCCGATGCGCCATGCTCGGCCATCCTGGCGTACCCCCGAAGCATACACTTCGCCACCGATTTCCACCAAAAAATTATCGAATCCCTGCTTCATAAGCATCTCCGCAATCTGGTCGGTTCCGAATCCTTTGGCAATGGATCCCAAATCCAATGCGATCTGCGGATTTTTTTTGATAATACATTGATTATCTTTAATGATTATCTTATCAAAACCTGTATTTTGCAGTACGGTGTCAATTTCATCCTGAGCGGGAATTCGCTGCGTTTCTTTATCGTCGCCAAAACCCCATAGCGCGACGAGAGGCCGCACAGTACCGTCCCAAGCGCCCTGGGTCACCTGATAAAGCGTGGTGGAAACAGTCAACACATAATAAAAATCATTTGAAATACAAAACTGCCGATCAACTTGTGAAATGTTGTTAAATCGGCTGATTTCACTGTCCGGAATATAAGTGGACATACTCTGATTGATTTCCCGGAGACGTTGTTCGATCTCTTTTTTAAGGTAGGCCGCCTGTTTGAAATAGGGAACCACCACTTTAATATGATAAGCGGTGCCCATTGTGCGCCCTGAAAAACGCACTTCTTTGCTGCCGCATCCTGCCAGTAAGCCCAAAACTGCCAATAAACCAAGTATTCGGATAATCATTCGCATAATTTGTGATCCAATTTGTCAGATATTTTTATATTATCAGAACTCCTTGTGAAAATGGTGGGCATCGCCGACGACGATAGGCTCTCTATACAAAATATTTTTCCGGCGATACCCACCCTACTACAACGCTGCAATTCACGTTTCACACATCACGTTTCACGCATAAGGTTCAGACTACCGATAAACCCTATATGCATCAAGCTATAGATCGTCACCTAAATAATTTCAAACCCGCAAAAGCTGTATGTCATGCCACTCCTGCACAACTTCTAAGCTTTTTCATTACGCAAATAACTTTGGCGGCATCTTCCATATATTTTTTAAAAACTTTCACGACGGAGGCGCGTATGTCCTCAAA
>JAUCGF010000053.1 GCA_030378005.1 Desulfococcaceae bacterium HSG9
TAGTTACGAAATCACTTCAAACTTAAAACTTGTAACTGACGAGTATGTAATTATAACATATTGAATTTATACAATTAAATCTATTATTTAATTCGTACATATCTTATAAATTAATATGAAAGGAGGGGATGTTTATTTGTTAGACAGTCGAAAATAGTCAAACTGAATTTGGCTAACGTAACATTGATTTATAAATTCTTAACAAATAGGAGGTAAAAATGGCTGAAGGTGCTGGTACAACAATTCATAAAATTGTAGTTGTTCTTAACAAAAAAATTGAGGTTCCACGCTTAATTAATGCTTGTGCTCATATCACAGCATGTTTGGCAGCGACGGTATCTGAAGAAGAAAGAAAAAATATGTTGTTTGTTGAATACGTTGATGCGGATGGAGGTAAGCATCCTATCTCTGCTCTTTCACTTGTTGTTTTGAAAGCGAGAAATTCGAATCAAATCAGAAAAGTACGAAATGAAGCTATCGGTATGCAATTACCTTTCGTTGATTTTACAGAAACTATGACTCAAGCAACTTATGCAGAACAGATGGAAAGAACTAAAGAAGTGAAAGAGACCGATCTTGATTATTGGGGGATAGGTCTTTTTGGTAAAAAGGTAACTGTAGATTCGATAACAGGCAAACTATCTCTTTGGAGATAATTGTTCAGATTCAAGAGCAGGCATAATATCGTAAATCAAAGGTATTACGCCTGCAAATAACAGTTAAGAATTTTCAACCAAGTATATGACAATGAAATTCTTTTCGTTTAATAAAGTAGAAGATAGCGGGCTAGCAACAACTATCAGCAAATTTTATAACCCATCGTTTAAGGCGGACGTGCTACTGATGCGCTTTTTACAACTTCTGCGGTTTGCGATGTGCAGAGCTTTTAATAACTGTTTCGTAGTGCGCCGCCCGCCGCTTAACTCAGTCGTTCTCCGTAAAGAATAATGCTAGCGTCCGTGGTAGCACCTTTCAAAATGGTCTTATAAATATTTTTCATCGGTTTGCTTTTGCCGATAATATCACCGAATCGGTACCGCTCCATCATTGACGTTCTGAGCAACAAGTTTTCTCTGCGTAAAAGTTCTTCCTCGGCTCTTAATGCTACCGGCGCAATGCACATAGCTGCCGACAAACCGATCCAAATCACACATTTTGACATTTTTACGCTGTGTTCGCTGATTTGAATTAGCCGCATACAGGCTCATAGGATGGCAATCGCACAGAAAGCCTAAAGCTTTAAATTCATGTTTTAACCGTGTGATTCGATTTTCAGGCGGAAACTCCGGTTGAACCGTATGTTGACCCGATGCGAACAAATCAGCAAGTAGGGTGCGTTACGGCTACCGCCTGACGCACCCTACTTGCTGAGCCGAGACCTGACCATTAATTTTATGGGATCGGGTTCTGTCGCAGAAAGTGGGAACTTCAAAAAAAATACTGCGACGGTACGCTCCGATATGGATTTTCTGGGAGATTCACTTAACAAACTGAAAAATGAATCGACTGAAGACCTGACCCGGCTTGACCTGATCGCCTCGAATTTGGAAGAAGGGATTCGCACGGTGCGCCTGTTGCCACTGGCCACCGTTTTTAACCTTTTCCCCCGCATGGTGCGCGATTTGGCGCGTACACAGGAAAAAGAGATTGACTTGCACATTGAGGGCGGCGAAACCGCGGCGGATAAACGTATCCTTGAGGAGATGAAGGACCCTCTGATGCACCTGATCCGCAATGCCGCGGATCACGGCATCGAACCGCTTGCCGAACGCCGGCGGATTGGCAAATCGACACCGGCCGCCATTCATCTCAGAGCCTTTCAGACTTCATCTGATGTTGTGATTGAGATTGAAGACGACGGACGCGGATTGGACATTGAAGCGATTAAGAACAAAGCGCGTCAGCGTAAACTTCACCATAAAGATGATCTGGCGACCATGACGCCGGAACAGATTCAGGCATTGATTTTCAGCTCCGGTTTTTCCACCAGCTCTTATGTCACAGATGTTTCAGGACGCGGAGTCGGCCTTGACGTGGTGCGCAATAATATCGCTAATCTCAAAGGAAGCATCCAGGTAGAGTCGGCACCGGGGCGCGGATGCCTTTTCCAGATGAAATTTCCCATCACCCTGGCCACAACACGTGTGCTTATTGTGTCTGTTGACGGCTGTAAATATGCTTTGCCGGTGGAGTTTGTCGAGACAACCCTCCAATTGGCGAGCGACGAAATTTTTTCCACATCTCATCTTCCATTTCCACAGCAATTTCCATTACTGTTTTGCGAATATTTTCCGGAAGTTTATTCCAGGCGTCAACATTTACATTCGCGCCTGTTTCCAAAATTCTCATCATTTCAAACACCGCTTCGGTATTCTGCAATGGGAGTGCGCCCCAGGTTTTAAATGATGTATCAACTGTTTTTCTTCCAACTTTTCACCCGGCTTAAAATCAAGCGTAATGATTTTCCGGCGATTTTTTTTATAAGCCGTAGCACTAAGCGATTGTTTAATATCTGTGTTTTCAGAGGCTAAATTCATATTTATCAATCCGTAGTATTTTTAATAAAATTTTCTGCATATATTTGAATGTCAAGTCTATTTTGAATTTTTTTGGCATCTTTCAAAATACGAAAAATTTTGCGCATTGACCATCTTACGGTTCAATCCATTTTTTATTTGACAATAACAAGGCATTACACTAAATTTTGTCTATTTGTACCTATCAGGGCTAACAATCAATCAAGCTGGAAGGAAAACAACGTGGGAACAGTTCCCTCGTGGATTTTTGCACCGCCGGGTTACTCTTTCAATAAACGCCAGGAGATCGGCAACTTTATTTTCAAGTCAGTAGGCCGGGTTAGCGGCAGCGTAACCTGGCGTTTTGTCATTTATCCTTCTATATTGTCAGCATGGCATGCCAAATGCCATCAAATAACTTTTTACTAAACAGGGAAATAAAAAATGACTAATTTTTGTAAATACCAAATCCGATATTTAAAACTGCGGAACATCATACCGATTCTTAGCATTTTGAATGTGCTCTTTTTGATTAACGCCGCGCCAACATCAGCGCAACCGCCCGCCAAAGTCGTTGTTATGAAGGTTTTCGAGAAAGAGACGGCCAAGACCGAACTTATCATGGGAGTGATCGATTTTGATAAGCGATCCGGCATATCTTCGGAAATCAGCGGGTTGATCAAAAGCCAGGATATCACCGAAGGAGCGGTTATCAAAAAAGGCTTTGCCCTGGTTCATATCAACACCGATTTTATTGAAAACAGCATCGCTATGACGCGCAAAGAGATTGAACAGATCGAAATCAAAATCAAAAGCGCGCAACGCAATCTTGATCGCTACGATATTTTATTACAAAAAGATATCACATCCAAAAAAATATTTGAAGACTTTGCTGATCAGGTAAAAGAAAACATCAAGCAAAAAGAGATTGCTGCTCAAAAACTGGCAAGACTCAGGCTTGAAATTAAAAAAGCCGTCATTTACGCACCGTTTGACGGTCTGATCCTTGAAAAATATAAAAATGAGGGAGAGTGGTTAAATCCGGGCGAACCAGTGTGTTTATTGGCATCACGGGATGATATGATTGTCAAAGTGGCCGTGTCCGAAGAGCTGATTGCGTTTGTGCAACCAGGTGCCAAAGTGGGATTTACGGTTCCGGCCTTGAATCGTAAATTCACCGGTAAGATCATTCGTTTCACGCCGGTGGCCGATGTAAAGAGCAAAACTTTTCAGATCAAAATTGCCGCGCCCTATTTCAAACAGGCGTTGCGCAATATGTCGGTTGCTGTCAATGTGCCGGTCAGCCACAAAATGAAATTGAAAATGATGAAACGGGATGCGCTGGTGTTATTTCAAGGCAAAAACTTTGTGTATACGGTCAAAGACGGTAAAGCCAAAATTCTGCCTGTTAATATTGTCAGTTATGAAGATGAATTAATGGGCGTGGATAATCCTTATATCGTTCCCGGCATGCCAGTGGTGATCGACGGCAACGACCGGCTTCGGCCGGATCAGGCGGTGACCGTTGCCAACCCTGAAGGCGTGGGTCAGGAAGCTGTGGCTCGTGGCAAAGGTGCAAAATCAAAAAAGAAAAAGTAGCGTCCGTTGTCAGGCGTCATGGCCTTGCTACGAACACTGAAACTTAAAACTTGTAACTTAAAACTCAAAAATGGATATAATCAAATTCGCAATTTCAAAACCGGTCACAATCATTGTGATGAACATCTTGATTGTGCTTTTCGGCGTGGTCGGCATCAAACGTTTGCCCGTGCAACTGACGCCCGATGTGGAAACTCCCCAGATCACGGTTTCAACCGTTTGGCCTGGCGCAACTCCTTATGAGATTGAAAAAGATATTGTCGAGCAGCAGGAAGAGGTGCTTAAAGGTATCCAAAAACTGACTTTAATGGAAAGCTCCAGTTTTAACAGTATGGGGAACGTAACCCTGACGTTTGAAGTGGGAACCGATATTGACGCCGCGCTGCTGCGGGTGTCCAACAAGCTTAACGAGGTGCGCAGTTATCCCCAAAATGTTGAAAAACCGGTGATCGAAGCTTCGGGCGCGCAAAGCTCGCCCGTGATCTGGATGGTTCTTAAAATCACTGAGGGCAAGCCCACGAAAGTGTGGTCTTATCGCACCTTTTTTGAAAACGAACTGCGTCAGCACTTGGAACGAGTCCCCGGCGTGGGGTCGCTGTTCGTTTTCGGCGGGTCTGAAGAGCAGCTTGAAGTGGTTATATCGCCTCAAAAAATGGGCAAATATAACCTGACCATTAATGATGTGATCGGTCGTTTGAATACGGCCAACGTCGATGTTTCCGCCGGTACCCTGGGGTTAGCCAAAAAAAATTACCGGGTCAGAACGGTGAGCCAGTTTCAAAATATCAATGATCCGCTTAAAGTGCTGCTACGCGATGACGGCATTCATCGCGTCTATCTCAAAGACATTGCTGAAACGCGCATCGGTTACGCCCCCAACGACGTTTCGGTGATGCACAATGGAGCGCCGGTGATTGTGGTGGGCGTGCGCAAACAACAGGGAGCCAATGTAATCCGCCTGACAGAACGCACCCAAGCGGTGGTAGAACGCTTGAACCAGGGTATTTTAAAAGATCACAATCTTGCCTTTAAGATCGTGTACGAGCAAACGCCCTATATTAACCGGGCGATTTCCCTGGTGCGGCGCAATGTGATTATCGGCGGTCTTTTAGCGCTTTGCGTACTGCTGATTTTTTTAAGAAGCATCTCTTCAACGCTGGTAACCGCTATCGCCATTCCGATTTCGGTGATTGGTGCGTTTATCTCTATGTGGATGTTTAACCGCAGTATAAACGTTGTCAGCCTGGCCGGCATCTCGTTTGCTGTGGGAATGCTGGTGGATAATGCCATTGTGGTGTTGGAAAATATCGACCGCCATCGTAAAATGGGTAAAACCGCATTTCAGGCGTCTTATGAAGGCGCTAAAGAAGTGTGGGGCGCGGTGTTGGCATCCACGATCACCACGGTGGCTGTTTTTCTGCCGGTGATTTTTATTCAGCAGGAGGCCGGTCAGTTATTTAAAGATATTGCCATTGCCATCACATTTGCCATTTTGGTCAGTTTAGTCGTGTCCGTGACTTCCATTCCCACGCTCACTCACCTATTTTATAAACGCTCTGGCAAACGGCGTCAGCATTTCAACTTTATCGGCCAAATCGGTCTTTTTTTCGGTAAAATCATTCTGGCTGTTTCCGGGTTTACTTTGAAAAATTGGTTCACCCGTATAATGACCGTTGTGATCCTTACCGGTATCGCTGTTTTTACCGTTTTGCAACTGATGCCCAAAGCTGAATACCTGCCCCAGGGCAATCGCAACCTGATTTTAAACATCATGATTCCGCCGCCGGGGTACTCTTTCAATAAACGCCAGGAGATCGGTGACTTTATTTTTAAAACCACGCGCCCCTATTTTGAAAATGATTTCAAAGACGACGTGCCGCAAATCAAAAATATGTTTTATGTGGCGGCTGACCGCATCATGCTTTTTGGCGCGATCAGTCAGCATGAAACCCGCGCGCGTGAGATGATGCCCCTTTTCACACGAGTGTTGCACAGTATTCCCGGCATGTTTGGCGTGAGCATTCAAGCCGGTATTTTTCAAACCGGGTTGGGGCGCGGCCGCACAGTGAGTATCAATATCGCCGGAGAAAGCATTGATGCGATTATCAATAATGCTCGCACGTTGTTCGGCGCGGTCAAAAAACGGCTGCCTAAAGCCCAGGTGCGTCCCGTTCCTTCGCTGGAAAACAGCTATCCCGAAGCCAATTTCATTCCCGACCGGGCCAAAGCGCTGGCCAACGGTTTAACCGAATCCGAAGTCGGGCTTTATATTGATGTGATTATGGATGGGCGCAAGATCGGCGAGTTTAAGCCGGAGCAGAAAAAAAAGACGGATTTGATTATAATGGGCGATCAGGAAACCGTCAAAACACCCGAAGATATTAAAAAATCGGTGATTGCCAATCGTTTCGGCCAGTTGATCCGCATTTCCGACATCAGTGAATTGAAATACGATCAAGGCATGATGCAGGTCGATCATCTGGAGCGCAAGCGCACGATCAAACTGGAAATCACGCCAACATCCGAAATGCCGCTGCAAACAGCTATGGAAATCATCCAAAAAGAGGTTATTCAATCGTTGCAAAAGGCCGGCAAGTTGAAAGGCGTCAACGTGACTGTGGGCGGCAATGCCGACAAACTGGCCGAAGCCATGCAAACCATTCAGTGGAATTTGATCATGGCGGCGATTATCATCTATCTGCTCATGGCCGCTTTGTTTGAAAACTTTTTCTACCCGTTTATCATTATGTTCTCCGTTCCGCTGGCCGCGGCCGGCGGTTTTATCGGTTTACGCTTAGTGGATCGGTTTATTGCGCCCCAAGCCTTTGATATCGTGACTATGCTGGGCTTTATTATCCTGGTGGGAACAGTGGTGAACAATGCGATCTTGATCGTTCACCAGGCGCTGAACAATGTGCGCCAGCATGGTATGGCCGGCGCAAAAGCGGTTACTGAATCGGTCAAGTCCCGGCTTCGTCCTATTTTTATGAGTACCACCACCAGCATTTTCGGAATGGCTCCTTTGGTGGTCTCTACCGGCGCGGGAAGTGAACTGTACCGCGGTTTGGGAAGTGTTCTTTTAGGCGGGCTGGCAATTTCCACTGTTTTTACGGTGTTTGTCATCCCGGCACTGCTCGCCTTTTTTATCGGGTTTGAACATCGGCAGCGGGAAAGCTGATTTCTTTCGACCTGTGCAATTCATTCAGAGTCCCATCAGGACGACATATTTGTAGCAAAACAGCGCATATACCGATTTGAATACGTTCTCCAAAAGCACCTTGCGCCCTGCTTCTTTCCTGATGGCGGCCTTTACATGACCCCGCAAACGATGCGCATCCGTATTCGCACGCGGCTTTTCGCACTTATATTCGCCTGCAACCTGGTTCCCTTTTTTGCCTTTCTGTGTATGCTGATGGGAACCTATCACGTCCACATTGATTCCGCCCTGATTTTAGACAATTTAAGAGAGGCTATCTTAATCAACGCCTTGCTTTTCATGGCCATCGGTCTGGTGTTGATCTTTCTGGTCAGCGCTAACCTGACACGTCCTTTGAAGAAAATTATCCGCGTGCTGCAAGGGGTTCAAGATGGCGTTTTTGATAAAAAGGTGCGCGTGACTTCCAATGATGAAATCGGATATACAGGCGGTGTGATCGGGGATGAGCGGCATCCGGCCTTTTTCTTCATATCGTTCAGTCACTTTGAAAACTGTTTTACGAGGTGATAATTTGCCGGTGACGCCAACCGTTGTTTCACCTATCCGGACAGTCTTGTGTTTACTCCGACAACACACGAGGCGTTTTAGGCGGAAGCGTTTTAAATCCCAAAAGTAAAATCGAACAAATGGACGCTGACAAGTTGCGGCGCTCTCTATCCAATCTGTCCGGTCAGATTTCAGGAATATTGCAGGACATCAAAAATGTAGGTGATTTCAAGCTTACAACGGTTCAACTGTCTGTTGAAATCAGCGCTGAGGGCGGCGTGGCGTTGATCGGCAGTGCCAAAGCGGGTGCCAAAGGCGCGATTCAATTGACTTTTAGCGTTTAGATAATCAATGACGGCACCTTGAACAAAGAAATGATACAGACAAAGCGGTTGCCGGTACGGGGTCTGAATAAATTATTTATTGGAAGATTCCTTAAACCGGAAATCTGTGATAGAATGATATTTTAAAGAAACAGATTCAAAATCACAAATTATGGTTTTGCCTCCGCATATTCAATTTTTTATTTGCGAAGCCGTTTTTACTCTTGATTTATCAATCTCAATGCGCTATACTTCTCCTTAATGAACGAGGGAAAAGTTTCAGGAAAAAAATATGATTAAAAATTTGCGACATAAATACTCACTATTATTGATAGAGAATCT
>JAUCGF010000089.1 GCA_030378005.1 Desulfococcaceae bacterium HSG9
TGCTTGAAAAAATCGGACGGCTACGACAAAAATATCCGAAGGCCTCGAAAGTGTATGAGATCACCGTGACACCTGATGGTGATCAATTGAATTCGAAGACCGAAGCCGGGGAGATTGTATGGAAAAAAAAGGCGCTGTATGATGCGCGAGTAAAATACGAAGGTTGTTATGTACTTCGGACCGATCTCGTGGAGCTGTCGGATGAAGAGGTATGGAAGACGTATGTAATGCTGACCCGGATTGAAAGAGCGTTTCGGTGCTTGAAAACGAGTTTGGGTTTTCGACCGGTCTTTCATCAACTGGAAATGCGGTCGGATTTTCATCTGTTTATATCTGTGCCGGCATACCATATTCCGCATACGATAGAATCCAGGCTGCGTAGTCCTGGTGATCACCGATAGTGGGAAACGATTCGAACTGTTCTTTCCACTCACCGACGTTTAACGATAGAATACAATTATGAAGAAGAGGAGATAATACGTCATGGACATATAGGCTGTGCAGCTTACCGGAGACGGATCACAAAATAATTTACCATCGATTAGGGCTGTCAGACCTGCCTCTCGGCAGGCGGTACACAATCGAAAATTTGCAGTGACGAAAAAATTGGCCGGGGGGCCTGGACACCGGGACTTCGCAATTCTATATGGCGAACTTGGGATAGGTGAGGTATGCCCTGACAACTCAAAAAATTGATAATTAAGTGGTTGAATACCGGCATGTCGGGAAAATTTTCCTGATAAATTGAGATTGGAGTCCGTTTTTTTGAAAAAATTGAAATAGCGAGCAGAAAGAGGTAGTTATTTTTGCTCTCTGTATAGCGATTGCAGTTTTTAGGTTTGATGATTTTTTACCAAAATGGAATTATGTTGCTGTTCCTGATAGAATTCAAAGTTTGGGATATAATTAAATCCTAATTCCTTAGCCTGGATTATTCATAAATTTTGCCACGAAGACATGAAGTCACGAAGAATATTGATGTTCTAAAGATTTTTATACAAAACATGGTTTTTTTCTCTACATTCATAAAAATCGCTTCCAAACCTGATATTTTCAATTCTTCGTGTCTTTGTGACTTCGTGGCTATGAATTATTTAGGTTAGACGGATTGACATTTTTTAGTCGTGATTGCCTAATCCAACCATTTTCGACAATTTTGTCGATAAAAAGCACGGATTGTCGAAAGCCTAAAAAGTAAATTTTATGTAACACATTGATAATAAAGCTAAATGTGAAATCATTAGTAATGGCATGAAAATTGCTATTATAATGCTATAAAGAAGCGTTTTTTAACAAATCATTGGCTTTTACCGCATTATATCTTGATTATGGATAAATGATAACATGACAGTAAACAAAAGCAAATTTTTATCAATATTTTTTATTCTGCTTTTTATTTTAAGCCAGAATATTACAATGGCGCAGACCGAAATTTGTTCCCATGTCGCTGATTGTTCAAGCTGTATGCCTATGCCGATGGCACATGAATCCACATCACCTGCGCCTATCGATCACGATATGCCTCAATGCCCCGAAAATGACGATAACTCCTGTTGTGATTTTAAATGCTGCCCAGATAAGGCCCAATCCTATCCTCCTGTCTTATTAGGACATACAAATCATACAGATGCTTCAATTACCCTTTGCAACGCAAACATAGAATGTTTCAGAACTTTGTCGCCAGACTGTTTCCGTTTACAGCTTGTTAAAACACCTCCCGACCGATCCACGCCCATCTTTCTTCTCAACCTCACTATACGCTGTTGATCCTATTCACGCATTTTCGGCCATGATCATCGTTTAGTTCAATCTGTTGAAAATTTCTCTCGCAAAGGCGCTAAGGAATGAGGACGAAGTAACTTCCCTATTTTCAGACGAGGAGTGCAAACTTCAGTTTGCACTCCGGAACTAAGGGATAAATGAATCCCGATTTCTGCGGGCTTTGCGCCTTTGCGAGATAAACAATGGCCGCCACAATTCTCAATTCCTATTATAGCTACTTTTGAAGTTCAGCCTTTATTGTAAACCTCTATACTCGTATTGTGTAAAGGAACTGATAATGAAGATATTAAAAATAACTGTTTCTTTCAAAGCCCTATATGCGTACCATATTTGTAGCGTGTTGTTTATTTTGCTGATTGCTTTTAGCACTAATGTGTATGCCGCGTCTGAAAACGCATCTGCTGAACCGGTCGCCAAATTCGCTTTGCCGGAAGAAAAGGTGAAGATCGGGGATATGCTTCGTTATGCTTACGAAAACAATCCGTCGATTCAGGCCGCGCGTCAGGGCTGGAAAGCTGTTTTAGAGAACTACCGGGTGGCCACAGGTTACCCTGATCCTCAAATCATGGTCACCTATTTCCCTCAGCCGATTGAAACGCGCTTAGGCCCGCAGGATTGGAATGCCAGCATTTCTCAAACGATCCCTTTTCCTGGGAAATTGCGTACAGCCGGTGATATGGTAAAAGCGGATGTACGCATTGCCCGTTTGAACTTAGATAAAACGGTTCGTAATATTACGACGTCCATACTCGAATCATACTATGAATTAGGCTACATTCGGGAAGCCAAGCGGATTGCGGCTAAAAACAGCGATCTGTTGAAACTTCTCAGAAAAACAGGTGAAACCGCATACACCCAGAATCGGGCGGCTTTTGCCGATGTTGTCAAAGCGCAATCCCAGACTGCCCAATTGCGTTATGATGCGCTTCTTTTAAATGAGTTGGAGCTAACTGAAAGCACCCGGCTCAACGGCTTTTTAAACCGATCTCCGGATGCGCCTATCGGCCTTATGGAGATGACGCCGTTTCAACCTGTTGCTTACAAACTGGAAGATATTTACCGACTATCTGAGGAAGGCCAGGAAGAAATCCGGATTGCGGCGATTAAAGAGGAAAAAGCTGAACTAAAGGCCGAATTGGCCCGCTATCAAAATTTACCCCATTTTAAAATGGGTCTTTTTTATGCTTCTATCGGAAATCCCGATTACGCAACCATGCCGGACGAACCCGGACGCGATGCCATCGGGGTTCAGTTCGGCATGACGATTCCGCTATGGCTGGGCAAAAACAGCGGACGCAAACAAAGCGCTCTTGCCGCCACGGAAAAAGCCAAAGCTCTCAAAACCGCGCGGATTATCGAAACCCGGACAAATATCCGCAATCTGTTTTTCCGTTTGCAAAATTCGCAAAGACTTATCGCCCTTTATCAAGATGAGATGTTGCCCCAAGCGGTGAACGCTATGGAAACGGCGGAAACCTGGTTCCGTGAGGGTGAAGGCAGTTTTACTGATTTTGTCGAAACCCAATCAGCGTTATATAATTTTGAACTCTCCTTAGCCCGCGCTTATGCAGACTATGGCAAACACCTTTCCCGTCTTGAAAAGCTGTGCGGAAAGCGCCTGACTGTAAAGGAGGAAAAATGAATCGCCACACTTTGATTTACATCCTTATTTTCAGCCTGATGATTACACTATTTACTTCTTATGTTCATGCGAATTATCAAAAAATGCGCGAGGAATTTGAAGATTACGCACCGACCCCCTATTTCACCTCCCATCAGCGCGGTACCGACCAATTTGTTAAGGCAAAATCTTCGGGAACTTCTGATTTCACACTGGCAAAAGAGAACATCCGTAAGGCTCAGACGAATTGGAAACGATCTTTATTAGAGAACACCGAGTCAGGCAACACCGGAAATGACACTGCTTTTATCCGGATCACACCGGCACGAATGAAAAAATATCGTGAGATAGCTTCTGGTGACGATTCGATAAAGCGTGTCCTTCAAGCGCCATTTTCATTAGAAGCTCTGGAAGCGCTAACGCTTCTTCGCAATCCGGGCGTTAAAGCACAAGAAAACCATCTTAAAGCAGCCATTGAAACATTCGGCCAGGCATCTGACTTGGATGATATTTTGCGTCAATACAGCGCTTTTACGGAAGGTTTGATGCCCGGTGTCGGCCCGATGAAGGGCAAGGAACCGGTTAAAGCCAAATTTCCATTTCCCGCTGTTTTGGCTCTCAAAGGCCAAATAGCGCAGCAGGAGGTCAAAGCCGCCAGCGAATATCTTGAATCAGTTCGTCGCGATACAGTCACAAAGGCTCGTAAAACCTTTTGGAATCTTGTTTTTATCCGCAAATCTCGGCTGATTACGCGTGAAACCGTCGATTTTTTGCAACAATTAGAAACTGTTGCAACCACGCGTTACAAAGCGGGCAAAACAAGTTTTCAAGATGTTATCAAAGTGGAAATAAGACGCAAAATTTTAGAAGAAACCTTGCCGACTCTCCGGGAAAAACAGCTTAATTTGGAATTAAAAATTCTCCAACTGGTCAATTTATCTCCCCACGTTAGGTTAGGAGAGCCGAAAATACAGGAACCTCAGTGGGAAACGCCCTCGCTTGAATCGCTTTATAAACTGGCACTGGAAAGGCGCCAGGAACTTCGCCGTATGCGGGCAATGGTTGGAAAAATGGAACGCATGACCGCAATGGTTGAAATTATGATTTTACCCCAATATACGATGAATTTTTCGGTTTACAATGACGAAGCGGCAATCCAAACCGGGTCAATTGCAATGAAAGAGACGTTCGCCGCATCTGTTCCGGCTTCAAGAGGTGCCGGATTGCCGAAAAAACCCTGGTACGGAACTGGCAATGCGTTTCTTCGCCAAACCAAACAAAAACTGATGGCGTTAAAGAATGAACTCAATAACGCCGAAAAATCGACTGCTGCAATGGTTCAAAAAGCCTGGTACAAGACCGACCAAGCCAAACGAGAGGCCAGGTTGTATCGTGATACGGTTGTCGGTCTGGCGCGTTCCGCTCTGGATGTATCCACCCGCGGCTACGAGTCAGGCCGGGTTTCTTTTGCTGACGTGATCGGTTCTCATACCGACTGGCTCAAGGCACGTCTGGCATTGGCGCGTAAACTTAGCGATATTGGTGTTGCCAGAGCTGAGTTGGCGCGAACCGTTGGAAGCGATTTAAACATTCAATAGATCGAAAAGTTTTTGAAAGGTGACGAACGGCATGTCTGTTTTCAGCTCCGTAGGAGCGGCATATTTGTAGAATCCGAATCCTCAGTGTCAGCTAAGTCCCATAGGGACGGCATATTCCGATGCGGACATGCCGTCCCTATGGGACTCAAAAAGGGGACGGGGTTGACATCTGCTACAAACATGTCGCTCCTACGGAGCTTTTAAAGAACTTTTCGATAAGACTAATATCGAAGTTTGAAGCGTTTGAGATTTATGGCTTTTCTGAGGATAACTTCAAACTTTACACTTCAAACTTGAAACTTGAAAAAGGTGGCAATTATGAATGATACGACTCAATCTAAAAAAACGTCTTTCCCTTTTAAAGCAGTCGTTTTAACGATCATCGGCACCCTTGCGCTGACCGGCGCGGGCATCTGGTTTTCCGGATGGCGGTTGCTGCCCGGCAACGCAACGAATTCTACCGGAAGCACACCGAATCTGTCTGCTGATATTGCTCCGGTAAAACTCTACACCTGCGGAATGCATCCCCAAATTCTCAGTGAAGAACCCGGTGATTGTCCGATCTGCGGGATGAAACTCACTCCAAAACGAGATACGGGTTCGGAAGGCGACAATATTAACGGGGTTAATATTAAAATCGATCCGGTGACTCAGCAAAATATGGGTATGCGCACCGCTTCTGTTGAAAAAGGCCCTTTGAAGCATACGATTCGTACTTACGGGCATATCACGTATGACGAAACCCGCACGGCCCAGATCAGTCCCAAATTCAGCGGCTGGTTTGAAAAATTGTATGCCGATTTTACCGGCCGATTCGTCAAAAAAGGAGACCCGCTGTTTGATATATATTCTCCCGAACTTTTGGCGGCTCAAGAAGAATATCTCATCGCTTTGCGCACGGCCAAAGGGAGAAAAGAGATGCTGGACTCCGCACGCCGCCGACTTTCCTATTTTGACGTGGGTGCGGATGAAATTCGGGCAATTGAAAAATCCGGCACTGTGAAAAAAATCGTAACGATTCGCTCGCCGTTCACAGGCGTGATCACTCATAAAAATGCGGTGAATGGCGGTTTTGTCAAACCCGGAACCGTCATTTACAAAATTGCCGATCTGTCGCGGGTCTGGGTTGAAGCGCATGTCTATGAATACGAACTCAGCCGGATCGCTTTGGGACAGGATGCCGAAATGACGCTTCCCTACCTGCCAGGCAAGATTTATTCCGGCAAGGTGGCCTATATCTACCCCTATCTTCAGCAGAAAACCCGTGATGTTGTTATTCGTCTGGAATTTGAAAACCCGGAATTCAAGCTCAAGCCGGATATGTATGCGGATGTCCATATCAAGAGCGTATCCCCTGAACCGGGGTTGATCATTCCTTCGGAAGCGGTGATTCGTTCCGGTGAGCGCAATGTGGTTTTCGTAACACGGGAAGAGAACAAATTCAAAGCTTGCGAAGTCACTCTCGGCATGGCCTTAGACGACGGCATGCAAGAGATTCTGGCCGGACTTAAACAAGATGATCGGGTGGTGACTTCAGGCCAATTCCTCCTTGATTCGGAGTCCAAGCTGAAAGAAGCGGTGCAAAAAATGATGGATATACGCAAGGGCGCAGGCAAAGCCCAAAGCGGCTCGGCCCCAAGTGGCTCGGATGGAGATGACGATTTTTTCGATGATATGGAATCCGAAGATGATTTTTTCAAAGATATGGAAAGCGAGGCCCGGCAATGATCGAAAAAATAATCGAATGGTCTGTCAAAAACAAATTTATGGTTGTTCTGGCCTGCCTGTTCACCGTTGTCGGCGGTGTGCTGGCAATGCGAAATATGCCGTTAGATGCCATTCCCGATCTTTCGGATGTGCAAGTGATCATCTATACCGAATATCCGGGACAGGCGCCGCGAGTTGTGGAAGACCAGGTTACGTATCCGCTCACAACCGCCATGTTAAGTGTGCCTTTTGCTAAAAATGTGCGTGGCTACTCTTTTTTCGGGATTTCCTTTGTATATATCATTTTTGAAGACGGCACCGACCTGTATTGGGCGCGTTCCCGTGTTCTGGAATACCTGAATTTTGTTTCAGGAAGACTGCCTCTGGGAATTACGCCCAGTCTCGGCCCGGATGCCACCGGAGTAGGATGGGTGTATGAATATATTCTCAAAGATACGACCGGAAAATACGATCTTCAACAACTCAGAAGCTTGCAGGACTGGTACATCCGTTATGAGCTGACGGCTGTTCACGGCGTTTCCGAAGTGGCCGGCATCGGCGGTTTTGTCAAGCAATATCAGGTGGAAGTCGATCCCAACAAACTGCTGGCCTATAATTTGTCTGTGCGGAAAATCAGACGCGCCATCCAGCGATCCAACAACGATGTGGGCGGCAAACTGATCGAAATGGGTGAGACCGAGTTTATGGTGCGCGGACTCGGATATATCCGTTCGCTTCAGGATTTGGAAAATATCGCGGTCGGGATTGATAAGATGGGCACGCCTGTTCTGCTTAAAAGCATTGCCAATATTCAAATCGGGCCTGAACTGCGCCGGGGAATTTTGGAATGGAACGGTGAAGGCGAAGTCGTGGGCGGCATTGTGGTGATGCGCTACGGCGAGAACGCGCTGGAGGTGATCCGCGCGGTCAAAGCAAAGTTAAAAGAGCTGGAAAAAGGGCTGCCAGAGGGCGTCACCATCGAAATGGGCTATGATCGCGCCAATCTCATTCAAAGAGCGGTACGTAACCTTACAGGCAAACTCTTGGAAGAGATGGCGGTGGTCGCCCTTATCTGCATTATTTTTCTTCTCCACCTGCGGTCCGCTTTTGTAACGATTTTCACATTACCTGTGGGCATTTTAATCTCTTTTATGATTATGTATTTTCTGGGCATCAATGCCAATATTATGAGCCTGGGAGGCATCGCCATCGCCATTGGCGTGATGGTGGATGCTTCGGTCGTTTTGGTGGAAAACGCCCACAAACATCTGGAAAAAGATCGCGGCAAAAAACCCCATACGGAGATTATCATGGCCGCGTCCAAAGAGGTCGGGCCGGCCCTTTTTTACAGCCTGCTGATAATCACGGTTTCGTTTTTACCGGTGTTTTCGCTTGAGGAACAATCCGGCCGTCTGTTCAAACCTCTGGCTTACACCAAAACTTTTGCCATGGCCGCTTCGTCCGTGCTGGCTATTACCGTGATCCCGGTGCTGATGACATTTTTTATCCGGGAAGCGCCTATTTCCGCGGATATTTCTCGCAAACGCCGGTGGTTGCTTCGGGTTATCGTTATCGCAGGACCGGCGCTGCTTGTGACGGTTGCCGGCCTGCTGGGATTTGATTTGCCTGATTACAGTTTGGCGGCGGCTCTGGGGCTGTCGGTATTTATCCTTGTATGTCTCATCCGGCAGAAAATCATTCCTGAAAAGCGGAATCCGCTCAGTCGCTTTTTTATCCGGATTTATATGCCGTTAATCCGGTTGGTGCTGGAATGGCGCAAGACTGTTTTGCTGCTTGCTTTGGTCGTTCTGACCGCGACCTGGTATCCCGCTTCAAAATTAGGCAGCGAATTTATGCCGCCGTTGAATGAAGGCGATCTGCTTTACATGCCCACAACCCTTCCGGGCATCTCAATCACCAAGGCCAAGGAACTGCTTCAACAGACCGATAAGATTATTCAGCGTTTTCCGGAAGTGCGCCACACTCTTGGAAAGATCGGACGGGCCGAAACCGCCACCGACCCTGCGCCGCTGTCCATGATCGAAACCACGATTATGCTGCGCCCTCAAGCGGAATATGAGATGGTACGCACTGACCGTTTTTTCTCGCACTGGCCGGGCTGGCTCAAAGGACCGCTCACATGGATATGGCCGGAAGTCACACGGGGTAAAATCATCCACGAATGGCGTAAGAAAAAAATCAAGCGTTTTTTCTCGGATTGGCCCGATTGGCTTAAAACACATCTCACGCGGATATGGCCTGAAGAGCGTTATATCACGATTGATGAACTGGCCGAAGACCTTGACCGCGCCATTCAATTTCCGGGACTGACCAATGCCTGGACCATGCCGATCCGAACCCGCATCGACATGCTTTCCACGGGTATCAAAACGCCGGTGGGAATCAAACTCATGGGGCCTGATTTGGATGTGTTGTCCGAATTGGGCGCTCGCTTCGAAGCGGTGATTCAGGATGTTCCCGGAACGCTTTCAGCCTATTCGGAACGCGTGACCGGCGGAAACTACCTTGATTTCAATATCAAACGTGAACATATCGCCCGCTACGGCCTGACGGTCGGCGATGTGCAAGACGTCATTATGACAGCCATCGGCGGCATGAATGTCACTTATACGACCGAGGGGCTGGAACGCTATCCGGTCAACCTGCGCTACAACCGTGAACTCAGGGACAATATCGAGCGCCTTAAACGGGTTCTGATACCTGCGCCTACCGGCGCTCAAGTGCCGCTGGCGCAACTGGCCGATTTTTCAATTCACAAAGGACCGGCAGGCATCAAAAGTGAAAATTCACGCCTGACCGCATGGATATATGTTGATATCAAGGGAGTTGATGTCGGGTCTTTTGTTAAAAATGCTAAGGCGACTGTAGATCGGGAGATTGATATCCCCACAGGTTATTCGGTGGTGTGGTCAGGTCAATTTGAGTACATGGAGAAAGCACGCAAAACTTTGAATGTTATCATTCCCATGACCCTGATGGTGATATTTATTCTGCTTTATATCCATTTTCACAGTATCATCGAGGCGACTGTGGTGATGGCGAGTCTTCCATTTGCATTGGTGGGCGGCGTGTGGCTGCTGTTTTTGTTGGATTACAATGTTTCGGTCGCCGTTGTGGTGGGCTTTATCGCTTTGGCCGGACTGGCCGCTGAAACCGGCGTGGTGATGCTGGTCTATTTGGATGAAACTTATAACCGAAAACGCCGGCAGGGTTCTATGAACACGGCCGCCGACCTGCACGCCGCTGTTATCGAAGGCGCGGTGGAGCGGGTGCGTCCCAAGCTGATGACGGTCGCTACCACGCTGATAGCTCTCTTACCGGTGATGTGGGGATCCGAAGCCGGATCACTGGTGATGAAACGCATCGCCGCGCCTATGGTGGGCGGCCTGATCTCATCCACAATATTGACGCTTATAATCATACCGGCGGTTTATGATATTTGGAAACGCTGGGAACTGGGAAAAATGAGGAATGACGAATGACGATAAATGTAGGGGCAATCCCTTGTGGTTGCCCTTTAACGACCTTTATCTTAAAATACTTTACTTATCCGCAATCCATGCAGATTGATGACAAACAGTAAATTTTTAACCCCTTTAACCTGACTCAAACTTTAATTGAAAGGAACTGTTATGAAGAAGTTAATGAACATTCAGACAATTGTAATCGCGTTGATGATCGCGCTGGCTCCGTTCGGATTCGCGGCTGATGACAGCAATAAAAAAGACGCTCCCAAGATGGACCATTCAGCTCATAAAACAGACCATTCCTCCCATAATATGGGAGGTTATTTTCACCAATCCACTGTGGACGGCTTCGCTTTCACCTACAAACTGATTGACATGATGGCTAAAATGAAAGATATGGCTGATAAACCGAAAATGAAAGACACTCATCACTTGATGGTGTATGTCAGAGACGCTCATGGCCATCTAATGAAACAGGCGAAAGTCGGCTTTATGATTCAAGGCCCTGACAACGCCAAACAAAAAAAGATGTGCATGGCCATGGGCGGCGGGTTCGGCGCGGATGTCAATTTTAAATCAAAAGGTGTTTATACCATCATGGTCAAAGTGGTGGCCGGAGATAAAACCCTGATGGATAAATTTGAACATGAAGTGAAATAACTAAAAGTTTAGCATGAACATGGATTGTGGATAAGTAAAAGATTTTGAGAGAAGGTGTCAGTACGTTGTTCCTGACACCTTAACACTGAAACACACATAAAGTCTTTTAAATACAAAATATTACAGACACGTTTTATTGTTCTTTTGCTTTTGCCGGACAAAAAATATTGTGCCAACAAGCTCAATGCGTCTTTTTGAATAACGGGGTTTCGATTGAAAAACCAGCAATTGGATCACCACGCTTTTCATTCGAGCAATATATTTTTAAATTTTTTACTAAATCTTTATTTTTTCGTTCAACAATTGTATCGTTAATGCGATTGTCGTTTTGAAACTGTAAGTTCAGCACTCCTTCAGCCAACACACAAAAGCCAAACAGGAACATAAAAAATGAACACACCCTCTGCGAACAAAGAACAAACCATGCAAGCATCCATCGATATTTTTAATATTCATCAAAAGATAATGGATGATTATGAGCATTTTGTCGGCAGCTTTATCAATATTAAAGATGCCCAGATTAAAGCCGCTGTGGAAGCCGAGATCGATCAGGGAAAATTCTGGCCTGAACCTCTGATACAGTTCAATCCTTCCTTTGAACAGGGCGAAGCGGCCCAGGCGCTTTGCGACAGTGGTGGGTTGCATCCCGATATAGCCAAAATTTTTAAAAATTACGACCTGTTCAAACATCAGGTTAAAGCAATCAAAAAGGGCGTCCAAGGCTTGGATTTTGTTGTCACGTCGGGCACAGGCTCAGGCAAGTCGCTCACTTTTCTTGCTACTGTTTTTGATTATCTGCTAAAAAACAAAGCCGCAAAAGGAATCAAAGCCGTTATTGTTTATCCGATGAACGCTTTGATCAATTCGCAGTCAGAGGAGATAACCAAATTCAAGGATAACTACGAATCCGAACCAGGCCAGACGTTTCCGATCAGTTTTGCAAAATATACGGGGCAGGAAGGCGAAGACCGGCGCAAAGCGGTGAAAGAGGAACTTCCTGATATTATTCTGACCAATTATATGATGCTGGAGTTGATCCTGACACGCTCAAAAGAAAACAGTATCCGCAATTCGTTGTTTGATAATTTAAAATTCCTTGTATTTGATGAACTGCACACTTACAGAGGCAAACAGGGGTCGGATATTGCGCTGTTGATTCGAAGGATTAAAGCGCAAGCGGCACAGCCTGTTTTATGTATCGGAACATCCGCCACAATGGCATCCGAAGGCTCTGTTTCCGATCAAAAAAAGAGCGTTGCCCAAGCAGCCTCTGAAATATTCGCCGCTTCGTTTTCAGAAGAACAGATCATTAATGAATACTTGACCAGGTGTTTCGATTATGATGGCGCATTACCGACCCAACAAACCCTGGCTGATGCTTTACAAGCGAAAATTGATCCGGCTGTCCCTGAAGCCCATTTAAAAATGCATCCTCTGAGTATATGGCTTGAAAACCGAATCGCCCTTGATGAAAATGATGGGATGCTGGTAAGAAACAAGCCCATGCGGTTTTCCGAAATTGTGAGCCGCCTGGCCCTGGATTCCGGTGTGGATGATCGCTTATGCACCAAACAATTACGGCGGTTTTTAAGATGGCTGGCCAATGTCAATGCCATACAAGCGGATAAAAGATACACCTTTCTGCCGTATAAAATCCACCAGCTCATATCCCAAACCGGAACGGTGCATGTTTCCTTAGACAACAGCGCTGACCGCATCATCAGCCTTGATCCGGCCACACATAAAGGCCGGGGAGAGTCGCGCGTCCCCATATTTCCGGCAGTGTTCAGCCGAATTTCGGGCGATACGTTTATTTGTGTGAATAAATCTATTGATGATCAAAAATTAAAACCGCGCGAGTTCAGAGAGATTTTAAGCGATGAAGAAGATATCACCTCCGGTTATATTATTCAGGATATGGATGTATGGAATCCGGCTACTGACTTGGAGCAGTTGCCTGATGCCTGGATTCAGACAGACAAACAGGGCCGTTATAAACCGCAAAAAAAATACAAGGACAGGTTGCCCCGGAAAATCTATTTTGATCGCCAAGGAAATTTTTCTGGCAGAAATGAATATGAATACCAAGGCTGGTTTATGCCGGCCAAGCTTTTATTTGATCCCACCTGTGGCGCTCAATACGATCCCAAGACCAGCGAAGCCACCAAACTGACCCGCCTGGGCAGCGAAGGCCGCAGCACATCCACTACGGTGTTAGCTTATTCGATCTTAAAGCAATTGGAAGAACACGGCTTTCAAGAAAAAGACCAAAAGCTGCTTAGTTTCACCGATAATCGCCAGGATGCGGCCCTGCAATCAGGCCATTTCAACGATTCTTTAAAAGTGATCCGTCTTCGGGCGGCGATCTATCAAGCCCTTGTTAAATACAAGGAGTTAGATTTTACAAATCTGGATCAAGCCATCTTCGAGGCGCTTGATTTGTCCCCGGAAGAATACGCGGCCAAACCGGAAACCGCCTTTCCTGGCGCAATTAAGGACAATGAAGACGCCTTTAAACATTATCTGATGTATCGCGCTTTATATGATTTAAGACGCGGCTGGCGTGTGGTGCTGCCCAATCTTGAACAGTGCGCCCTGTTGACGATTGATTATAAATACCTTAAAGAAAATTGCGCGTCCGATGCACTCTGGCAAAAGGTCCCTTTTCTAAATATTCTGTCACCCCTGGAGCGCGCTGAAGTCATGTATCAGATTTTGGATTTTTTTAGAAAGTCGTATGCCTTGCACAGTGAAGTGTATTTATCGAATAATGCCATTCATGCCAAAAGCAAAGTGATCCGGGAAAGGTTAAAACAGGCCTGGAAATTTGATGAAAATGAAAAAATCGACGTTCCAGTTAAAATGGGGTATGAGCCTTTAAAAAGAGGTTCCCGGGTTTTTTGGAAAAGTGTCGGCCCTGCCAGCGCTTTGGGCAAATACCTTAAATATGAAGCCAAACAAAAAGATATTGATTTAAACCGCCAAGCGTATAATAAATTAATTCAGGTTTTATTGAAGCAATTAGGCAATGCCGGATGGCTGCACCCAACCACAGGAAAAAATAAGGCTGATAAGGAAACCCCTTTATACCAACTGCGCGTTGACCAGATTATCTGGAAACTCGGTGATGGCAAGCGGGTTAAGCAGGATTTCGTTAAAATCAGGTCATACAAAAACTATGAGCAGAAACCCAATACGTTTTATCAGAAATTTTATAAAACCGATTTTAGCTGCCAAAAGAAACTGATTGGAAAAGAACACACCGGACAGCTTGGCAATGCTGATCGAATTGAGCGGGAAGAAAAATTCAAGGAAGGTGAATACAGCGCCCTGTTTTGTTCCCCCACAATGGAGCTTGGAATCGATATATCCGAATTAAGTGTTGTCCACATGCGTAATGTTCCGCCCAACCCCGCCAATTATGCGCAAAGAAGCGGCCGCGCCGGGCGAAGCGGCCAAGCCGCGCTCGTATTCACCAGTTGTTCGGCGTATTCTCCCCATGACAGCCACTACTTCAAACATGCCCAAGACCTGGTTGCGGGCGCGGTGGCTCCGCCCCTGATCGATCTGACCAATAAGGAGCTGTTAGAAACCCACTTAAACGCGGTCTGTTTGGCACAAATCCGCCTAAACGAACTCAACCAAAGCCTGATTGATCTGATGGATAAGGATAATAAAGCAAAACTGCCGCTTTTGCCCGAGATCAAGGAAACGCTGAATCTGGGTCAGCAATCCAAAAAGGCGATCTGGCATATTTTTAAGAAAGTGATATCCGATTTCAAGTCTTTGAAATCACCCGCAATGGCTTGGATGGATGATGAGCAGATCGACCGCATTATCAACACGTTTTCCCAAAATTTCAACCGTGCCTTGGACCGCTGGCGAAGGTCATACACATCAGTTCAAAATCAATTGGCCAGGGCCAATCAGATAATCGAAAGCGGCATCTATTTGAGCAATTCCAATGAAATGAAAGAAGCCAAAAGAAATGTCGCTCAGGCCATTCGGCAACGAGACCTACTCGAAAACAGAGTGTTCTACGGCAGCCTTTCGGAATTTTACCCCTATCGCTATCTTGCGGCCGAAGGTTTCTTGCCCGGTTATAATTTCACCCGCCTGCCTATCCGAACCTTTATTCCGGCAGGCGATTCCGGTGAGTATATATCCCGGCCCCGTTTCATCGCGTTAAGAGAGTTCGGGCCGCGCAATATCATTTATCACAAAGGTTCCAAATACCAAATTGAGCAGTTATCCGCCCAGGAAGTCGAACTGAATTTGCAGAAAGCCAAAGTCAGCAAAAATTCCGGCTATATTATGATGGGGGATGAGTTTTCTTATGAAATCTGTCCTTTCAGCGATGTCTCTCTCAGCGGCGAGGCGAGCGAAATATATACCCACCTTCTTGAAATGGCGGAAACCCGCACACGCCAAATGGACCGGATATCGTGTGAAGAGGAGGAAAGATTGTCGCGCGGCTTTGACGTAAAGACCTATTTTTCCATGCCTGCCGGAGGGCTTGACACGGTCCGCAAAGCCAAGATAAAAAATGAAGGGGAAGAATTTTTATTTATCCGCTATCTCCCTCGCGCCCGTTTGATTCAGATCAATCGCAAATGGATACGGTCCAAAGAAAAAGGGTTTCTCATGGGGTTGAACTCCTGCCAATGGAAAAAAGAGACCTATAACGCTGATGCGGAAACCGCCGAACCGGTCGAAAGAGTCAAACTGATCGCTTATGACACCGCCGACGCCTTGTACATCGAACCCATCAAAGCCCTGGACATCACCCCCGCCGGCGTAATTACATTGCAATATGCCTTAAAACGTGCGATTGAAAAGGTGTTTCAGGCTGAACCTCGTGAAATCGGCGCGGAACTGATGGGCGATGAACAGCAGCCCAACATTTTTATTTATGAGGCGGCTGAGGGCAGTTTGGGAATTTTGTCGCAATTTATTGAAGATAAAGCTGTGTTTGGCAAGGTCATTGACCAGGCCATCGCGATATGCCGATATGATGACCCTGATTATAAGGACGAAGCCTCTTATGATGATCTGCTGAGTTATTATAACCAGCGCTATCATGATGTGATCAACCGTTATGAAATTCAGGAGGCCTTGGCAAAACTGAAAATATGTGACGTTGAAATCATTACCAACCAAACTTTTGGTGATTATGAACAGCATTATCAGCAGCTTTTAAATCGGATTGATCCTGATTCCATTACCGAGTTGAAATTTTTGAATTATCTTTATGACAATGGCTTGAAACTCCCGGATGCCGCCCAAAAAACCGTTGAAGGCGTCTTGTGCCAACCGGATTTTTTCTACGAACCGGATGTTTGGGTGTTTTGTGACGGCAAACCGCATGACAAACCGACCGTCAAGGCCAAAGATAAGTTGCAGCGCGCCGCTATCCTGAACCGTGGCGATCAGGTTTGGGTGTATTATTATATGGATAAGCTTGATCAAATAATTGGCAAAAGACCGGATATTTTTAAAAAGGTAAAGTAAACCGATGGAATTTCTATGTATTCGGAAATGTAGGGTGGGTGAAGCGCAGCGCAACCCACCATCGTCCCCCGAGGAGTGCGAAAGTTAAGTGGAGCGGAGGAACGGAGCGGAACGGTCTTTCGCTGATTATTTTAGCGAAAGACCGCTTCGCTTAACTTCCGCACTCCTAAACGGCATTCAAACTCGTAAAAATGGTGGGTCTCGCTGCGCTTCACCCTGCCTACAAAACAAATTAAGCCTATGAAATATCAAGCAGGTTCTTTGGTCACCGCCCGAAACAGAGACTGGGTGGTGCTTCCTTCTGAAGATGACAAACTGGTTTTATTAAAACCGCTGGGTGGCTCGGAAGATGAAATAACGGGCATCTATCTGCCGCTGGGTTTTGCCTTGGATAAAATCGAATCCGCGGATTTCCCCTTGCCTGGCGCAAATGACTTGGGCGACATCGCTTCGGCACGGGTGCTGTACAATGCCGCGCGTTTATCCTTTCGTAACGGTGCCGGGCCGTTTCGGTCGCTGGCAAAACTGTCTTTCCGGCCGCGACCCTACCAAATGGTACCTCTGATCATGGCGCTTAAACAGCCAGGCCCTGTACGCCTGTTAATTGCCGATGATGTGGGCGTGGGCAAAACTGTTGAAGCCCTGATCATCTTAAAAGAGCTTCTGGAGCGCAGACAAATCAAACGCTTTGCCGTTATTGTGTTGCCGCATTTATGTGAACAGTGGCAGACCGAGTTGAAAGCCAAATTCAGTATTGATGCCGTGATTATCCGGTCAAATACCCAGGCCCGGCTTGACCGCGAAATCCCCGGTGATGAAAGTGTTTTCCACCATTATCCCTATCAAGTCATTTCAATCGATTATATCAAATCGGACCAGCGCAGGCAGGTTTTTATTCAGGAATGCCCTGAACTGGTGATTGTGGATGAGGCTCATACATGTTCCGCGGCAATCGGTGTAAAAACCGTCCGGCAGCAGCGCTATCAGCTTATCAAGGATATTGCGAAAAAACCCGACCAAAATATGATCTATCTGACCGCAACCCCTCACAGCGGCAAGCAAGGCCAGTTCAGCGCCCTTTTGGGATTGATCAAACCGGATTACCAACTGCTCGATTTGTCCAAGGCCGACAGGAATCAGCGCCGCGACCTGGCCAAGTATTATGTTCAGCGAAGACGGGCGGATGTTGAAAAGTGGATGAACAAAGACACCCCGTTTCCCAAACGCGATGCCGGTGAATTTCAATATGACCTGTCAACCCGCTATTCCGCTTTTTATGATGACATGCTTGACTTTGCCCTGGGCTTAACTCGCAGCGGCGATCTTCACCAAGGCCGCCGGCGTTTAAGATATTGGTCGGCCCTGGCCCTGCTTCGCGGCGTGATGTCCAGCCCGGCCGCGGGTATTGATATGCTTAAAAACCGCATTAAAAAGCAAACCGCTTGCGGCGATACGGATGACGACCTTGAAACCCTTGCCAACCCGATGATGGATGGCGATTATGACAGCGCCCGGGATTACACGCCCACCGGCATTATCAACAAAACCGATTGGAGCGGCAGCGAAAATAAAAAGCTGAATCTGCTTGCCGACCAGCTTGGCCGATTGCGCGGTGTCAAGCACGATTTCAAAGCCGCAAGGGCGCTTGAGATCATTAAAAAATGGCTTAAACAAGGATTTAATCCGGTGGTTTTTTGCCGGTTTATCAGAACCGCCAATTATCTTGGAGAGCTGTTCAAAGGCGCTATGAAGACCGTAAATATTCAGGCGGTTACCAGTGAAGACCCGGATGAGGTTCGCAAAGCCCGCATTGATGATATGCGAGCATCAGCCAAGAAAGTTCTGATTGCCACGGACTGCCTGAGCGAAGGCATCAATCTTCAAGATCAGTTCACCGCCGTGCTGCACTATGATCTTCCCTGGAACCCCAACCGCTTGGAGCAGCGCGAAGGCCGCATCGACCGCTATGGCCAAATAGCTGAAACCGTCAAGGCGTATCTTTTGTACGGCGCTGACAACCCCATCGACGGTGTGGTGTTAAAGGTTCTTTTACGCAAAGTCCGCGAAATCCGAAGGTCAACCGGAATTTCAATTCCGTTTCCCGAAGACAGCCAATCGCTGATGGACACGGTTCTTCAAGCGGTGATATCCAATTCACAGGCCGCAACCCAAAGGCGCAACGCCAAACAACTGACCTTTGATTTCAGCCAGGCGGATGAGGTTAAACAAAAAGAGCTTATCGCCACCAAGGCCATTGAAAAAGCCGCCGACCGTGAACATGCCGTTAGAAGTGTTTTTGCCCAACATGCCATCAAAGCCTATCAAATCGAGCAGGATTTAAAACAATCCGATGAGGCTATCGGAAACCCTGAAGCAGTAGAGTCTTTTGTAACCCTGGCCTTGCGTAATATTTTAGGGGTTCAGATCACCCAGGATAAAAAAAAGAAAGGATATACGCTTTATACTGCCAACCTTCCACCGGTTTTACAAAGCGCAATCACGCCCCTGAAACAGCTTAAAGTCAGTTTTTTCTCACCCTGTGCGGAAGGCTATATCTACCTGGGCCGCAATCATCTTTTTGTGGAACAGCTTTGCCAATATCTGATGGCTGATTCATTAAACCGCCCCACCCAAGACGGCCCGGCCAGAGCGGCGGTTATCAAATGCCGGGATGTTGCTGTCAAAACGGTTCTTTTGATGTTCCGCGTCCGCAACGTGATTGAGGAAAAGCGCGTCCGCAATCAGTTTGTGGCCGAAGAAATGCTTTTATGGGGTTATGCTGGCAGCCCCCAGGATAATAATTTTTTAGATCAAGATCAGGTTAAACTGCTGATGTCCCATGTCGCGCCATCAGCCAATCTTACCGACCCGGCCAAAGCCGCTTTTCTTGAAAACGAGCTGGAAAATATCGCCGAACTCCGTCAAGAGTTCGATAAAATCGCTTTGCAAAGAGCTGAAATCCTGATCCAAGCCCATGAAAGATTCCGCAAAGTGATGGGCGGTAAAAGATATAAAGCAGTTGAACCGGTGCTTCCCATGGATTTGATGGGGGTTTATATTTTGCTGCCGGATCGAACCAACGCATAAGCCCAAGACCATGAATATAAACACAACGATCTCTCATGCCCCCTCGTAATCGTAATCGTAATCGTAATCGTGTTTTTAAACCCAAAACACAAAATGTTGCTGTATTTATGAAAATTAGATTTAACCTTATTTCAGTTTTTTAAAACCTTAGTAGAATATGGAAAAACAAATTAAAACCTTATTACCTTATTGATTACAGGCGGTTCGGCTATGTTACAGGAAAATAAGATAATAAGGTAAAAAGATAGATTGGCAGATTGTTTGCTACTAAGGTTTCAAAATCAAAAAATAAGGTTTGGCTTTATCGGTAACATGCTAATGTGGTTTTAAATTTTCGATTAAGATTAAGATTAAGATTAAGATTAAGATTAAGATTAAGATTAAGATTAAGATTAAGATTACGAATGCCAACCGGCTTAATCCAATCGAATCGGATTTTGCAGGGATTTGATTTTTGAATAGGTTTTTAAAATATTATGAAATACACCACCATAAGAATAGAAGGCGCCATCCTATCAGCCGATATTTTAGATAAAATCAAGCAAGGGGATATCCCCGGCCAGCTTGCCAAAGACTTTGGCTTTGACGCCAAAACCAAGGTCAAAGACGAAATCGCCCGCACCTGGGCGGACGCTCAAGACCTTTGGCGGATTTTCAAAAGGCAAAAAGCCAAAGTAAGCGCAAGCAAGCACGGGGCCACGGAAACCCGAAGATATTGGATCGTTCCCTTGTTAGGGTTATTGGGCTATGACGCGGAGTTGTCCAAAGCCCAAAGCGTTCACGGCAAATCGTATGCGATCAGCCATTGCGCCGCCAATCGCGACCGCTTTCCCATCCATATTGCCGGGTTTAATGACAGCCTTGATAAAAAAAGGACCGGCAGCGGCCCCAGGATGTCGCCCCATGCGCTGCTTCAGGAATATATCAACCTGACCGAACATCTTTACACCCTGGTAACCAACGGCATTTATTTAAGACTTTTGCGGGACAGCAGCCGGCTGATCAAGCTTTCATTTATCGAGTTTGATCTTGAGACCATGATGGAAGAAGCCCATTACGCCGATTTTGCCATTATGTATCGCCTTGTGCATAGCAGCCGTATGCCGCTGAAAACAGACCTCGGAGCGGAAAGTCTAATTGAAAAGTATCATCAGGATGCCCTGGATTCCGGTTCACGCATTCGCGCCGGATTAAGCCAGGCGGTTGAAAGATCGATTCTGGCTCTGGCCAATGGTTTTCTTGAAAATCCCGACAATGGGCCGCTTCGGGAAAAAATAGATCAGAATGAAATATCCGCAACGGCCTATTATCAATTTCAACTGCGCCTGATCTACCGGCTTTTGTTTTTGATGGTTATCGAAGAAAGAAATCTGATCTTTGCCCATAATGCGGATAAGGCCAAACGGGAAATCTATTATGCCTTTTACAGCATCGACCGAATCAGGAAACTGAGTGAAAAACCGTATCTAACCGACCGCAGATTCAGCGATCTGTGGGTAGCTTTAAAAAATACGTTTCATCTGTTTGAAAGCCAAGCCAAAGGCAAACATCTGGGCATCCGGCCGCTGGCCGGCGATCTTTTCGGCTACAATGCCATCGGCATATTAAACAGTTGCGATCTTGATAACCAAGTGCTTTTGGGATGTTTAAGGAATTTAAGCGTTTTTTTCAATAAAACCACTGGCCAGAAAATGCGCATCAATTACGCGGCTTTAAATGTGGAAGAGTTCGGTTCGGTTTATGAGCGTTTATTGGAGTATGATCCCCAATTTTCAATGGCAAACAGCGCCTGGCGGTTTGATTTTGTCAAAGGCCGCGGCCGTTCCGCATCCGGCTCGCATTACACGCCCGACGAGCTGGTTCAGCCCCTGATCAAGCATTCCCTGGATTATATCATTCAGGACCGGTTGAATTCATCCGACCAAACGTCCGCCAAGGAAAACGCCCTGCTGTCTATCAAAGTTTGCGATGTCGCCTGCGGAAGCGGTCATATCCTGCTGAACGCGGCCCGCAAAATCGGCGCAGAACTGGCCAAGGTCAGAACCGGCGAAGACCAGCCGTCACCCGCGCCCCTGCGCCGGGCGATCCGGGATGTGATTAAAAACTGTATTTACGGTGTGGATAAAAACCCGTTGGCCGTGGAGTTATGCAAGGTGGCCTTGTGGCTCGAAGCGCATAATCCCGGCGAACCGTTAAATTTTCTGGATCATCATATCAAATGCGGGGATGCCATTGTGGGGTTGGCCCATAAGGAAGAGCTTGCAAGCGGTATCCCTGATCAGGCATTTAAAAAGATGCCGGAAGATGACAAGGATATAAGAGCCGAGCTGGCCAAGCGCAACAAAAGGGAAATAAAAGAGCGCCGGCAGATTCATTTTAACTTTGAAGATGCGCTCAAAGGCTCGCTCAAAAATATCTTGCAACTCTTTGACCGCTTTAACCGTCTTCCTGAAAACAGCATTGATGAGATCCAAGACAAGCGCCGGGAATACAATAAGATGACCTCCGGCTCGAATTGGATGCGCCTGAAAACATTAGCTGATATTCAAGTCGCCCAGTTTTTTATCCCCAAGAATGCGCTAAATGTAAGCAAGATCGTTACCTATGAAGAATATATGGATTATTTAAGCGGCACAAAAGCGGTTCATCCCATGAAAGCGGGCAAGGCCGGCGGGGTGGCCGCAGAAAAACGCTTTTTTCATTATTTTCTTGAATTTCCGGAGATTTTTGCCCAAGAAGGGTTTGATTGTATTTTGGGGAATCCGCCGTATCTGGGCGGACGAAATTTAACGGTTAATTACGGATTCCGGTATTCAAATTTTCTTAAAACTAATTATCCATCGTGTACAGGAAATACTGACTTAGTCGCGTTTTTCTTGATGAGAGCTTATTCGATTTTAGATGAGAAAAGTTTTATGAGTTTTATATGCACAAAAAGCATTTATCAGGGTGATACTCGTATAGCATGTTTAGAAGAACTTATTAAGCATAAAAAAGCAACTATTAACTTTGGAGTAAGGTCAGTAAGATGGCCAGGTAAAGCGATGGTTGTTGTATGCCTTTTGTCTGTTAGCAGAAAAGACTTTGTATTACAGAAAATGTTAGATGGGAAAAAAATAAGCCATATAAACTCATTTCTCGAAAATAGCACTATGACATTTAATCCTTTTCGGCTTAACAGTAATAAAGGAATATGCTTCAAAGGATCAGAGCCAGCTATAGGTTTTATGATAAGTAAAAACGAAGCTAAGGAATTAATTGACAAAAGTAAAATAAACAGAGAGGTAATTTACCCCTATCTAAATGGTGATGATCTAAATTCTGAAGTAACACAGTTACCTACAAGGTATGTTATCAATTTCTTTGACTGGTCAATTGAAAAAGCCCAAAAATATAAAGGCCCATTCAACATAGTTAAGCAAAGGGTTAAAACTATTTGGGACGAGAAAAAAGATAGTTGCAATACATCAAATTGGTGGTGGCATAGAAGAAGATCAGAAAAATTATATCATGGTCTTTATAATTTTGACCGAGCAATATGTGTTGGCTTTACTAGTAAATACGCGAAATTTTCTTTTGCTCCTGTCAATATAATTTATTCAAATTCTGTTGTTGTTGTATGTAGGCAAGATGCTAAATATTTTGCAATTCTTAATTCAAGCTTTCATGAGTATTGGTCCTGGAAAAATTGCTCTACCATGGGAGACAGCACACTCCGTTATACTCCATCAAGTGCTTTTAGCACATATCCATTCCCAGATTTATCTCATTTTGACCTACAACTTGAACAATTTGGCAATAGTTATTCCAAACTTCGAAGTAGAATTATGGCCGAACTAAGCATCGGGCTAACTAAAGTTTACAATCTGTTCAACTCAAAAAAACTATCAGTTGAAGATATCGTTAATAAAAGCAAACAATGCGAGGAACAATGTAAAGAAACGTATATAAATATTCTTAGTCTCCGTGAACTACACAAAAATATGGATCAAACGGTTCTCAAATCCTACGGCTGGGAGGATTTAGACCTGGCGCATGATTTTTACGAAGTGGATTACCTGCCGGAAAACGACCGCATCCGCTATACAATCACACCGGCTGCCCGCAAAGAAGTCTTAAAGCGCTTGTTAAAACTGAACCACGCCATTCATGACCGGGAACTGAAAGAGGGGCTATCCTCAAAAAGAAAAACCGGCAGGAAAAGAACTGACAAGCATTTCAAGCCGGGCGCATCCCAGCAAATAAAAATTTGTTGAGCCGTCGGCCGTGTTTGCATTAATTAAAACCTTATTTAAGTTTTTAAAACCTTAGTAGAATATGAAAATCTGATAAACGGAAACCTTATTACCTTATCAGATGCCGCTGTTTTGTTATGAAACAGGATATTTTGTACAAAAATAAGGTAATAAGGTAAAGGATAGGACAGTATTTCAGCTACTAAGGTTTAAAATTCTAAAATAAGGTCAGATGTCAGCCGATAATCTAACAAAGTAGTAAGGGGATTCCCAATAAATAAACTACCCATTTTAGTCGTGATGTAGGGTGGGTGTAGGGAAGCGAAACCCACCGAATGCTTATTAATGGTAGGTTTCGTTGCTCTACACCCACCCTACATTTTGGGTATATTATTTTTTGGGAAATCCCTAATAGAAAGTTCAGATATTTTCCATCTACAATACGGCTGTTAAGTATTTTTTCATGCAATTATCCTGCAATTATCAGTTTGCTATTTTAGCAACGTTACGATATAATATCAGTAGATGGAAAGTTCAGGAGCGCAAAAATTAAGCGCAGCGATTTTTTGCATCGCCACCCGGAAAGGCTGCGGATTCAGAGGCCGGCAAAAAACCGCTGCACTTAATTTTTGCGCTCCATGTCGTATTTTCAGGCATTTTCGATCTACTGAATATGGATAAGATACAATTCGTTTCTACTTTTTGGGAATGCACCCAATGCAGATGACACAATAATGAATAAACGTGGTTTTACCTATCTTGGTGCTTTGATTATGATCGTGGTTTGTGGAATTTCCCTGAGTGGTGCGAGTGCCTATCATAAAACAATTGTAAAACGCTCAAAAGAGGCCGAATTGCTGTTCCGTGGCGACCAAATCCGACGGGCGCTCCAATCTTTTTATGAACATCCGCCAGCAGGGAAACCTCACGCATATCCGCGTTCTATGCAAGACCTGCTGAAAGACCCCCGCTATTTGGGTGTTCGTCGGCATCTCAGGAAGAATTATCCCGATCCGATGACAAGCCATGGGGAATGGGCGTTCATTCGAGATTCTAAAGGGCGTATCAAAGGCGTTTTTAGCCCAAGCCAGGACAAACCCCTTAAAACAGGCAACTTCCCAAATGAATATAAACATTTTGAAATTTTAGAAAAACCTGAAATGAGTGAAACCGGTTACTTTTCAGAAGATGCAGATGTCAAAAAGAGTTCAAAATATTCGGATTGGAAGTTTATTTTCCTTCCCAAGACGGTTAAAAAAAACGCCGGGCAGGGTTGACGATTGCCTGGCGATGATTTGTAAGCAAAACCATAAAGGAGGAACTGCAACAATGTGTAAAAAAAGAATGGTTTTATTGGTTTTACTTGCCGCGGTCTTATGGCCCGGCATGAGCGTAGCGCAAGATTCCATAAATACGCTGATGGAACAATTCGAGCAGCAATATGAAGCGTTGACGCCGCAACCTAATAGCTCTGTGAATGATGATTATAAGATGGGGCAAACCGCGTTAGGGATCCGTTACACCAATCAGATTTTAAGTCTGATGCACGCTCAGAATCAGGAGATGCTTGCCAAACACAATAAAATTTTATCCAAATACGATGAAATTATCAAACAAAACAAAGAAGTAATCCGCCTTTTGACCAAGATTGCCAAGAAAGACGTCAAAGAAAAAGAATAGAGTATAATTCACTTTTTAAGCTCCTTATAATATCTTGACACCTTTTTTACATAGTTGCGTGTTTCTTTGAAAGGCGGAATACACTGGCAGCGTTCAACTGGTTTGATTCCCGCATTATAAGCGGCTAACGCCAGGGACAGGTCGCCGGCAAAATGATTGAAAAGATATTTAAAATGGCGGGTGCCTCCGATAATATTTTCAGCCGGATCAAAAGGGTTTTGGATTTTAAGATGTTTTATATTTTCAGGCATAATTTGCATCAAGCCCAATGCACCTTTTGGTGAAATTGCGCGGGGATTGAAATCAGATTCCGTTTTTATAATCGCTTTAATCAGTGCGAACGCAACATCATATTTCCCGGAAGCAGCCTTAATATACGGATCATATCTATCTGGATAGGAATGTTTTTGTTCGGTTATATTTTCGTTAGGCGATGCTTTGCGCTTTTGATCAGGTCGGATAACACCGTCTGAATCAACATATAAATAAATCTCCGCATTTAAAGGCAGAGTCAATCCAAGCAATAAAAATAAGAGGGTGATGCCGATTTTTTTCATTTATAGAGGGTCATTCTGAATTTTAGCAGGATAAAAATCACCTGATTTGTTCCCTTACACTTTAATCCAGGTGCTAAAGAGGAAGCATATATGAAAAATTTTATTTGTAAGCCCCGAATAGCACTTGACAATATTTCAGTATTTAAACTAATCTGAATGGTTGATGTCGGATTCTAATAACCTGTTTTGCTCGAAAGTTACAAGTTATTTCATAACATGTCACCTCAAATCAGATGATGTTATAAAACGATTTGTAACTTAAAACTTTAAACTTCAATCGGAGCTGCAATAATGGAACAATTTAAAAATATCACGATACTGTCTCTTGAACAGGCTACGGTAGTCCCTTATCTGACCTACCGGCTGGCCCAGGATGGTATGGAAGTGATTCGTCTTGAACATCCTGTTTATGGTGATCCCAACCGGATGATCGGTGAAAATGTACTCAATGAAGAACGGATGAACGCTTATTTTTTGTGTATCAATGCCGGAAAACAAGCGCTGACTCTCAATCTGGCCGCGCCTGAAGGAAAAACGCTTTTTCGGGAACTGCTTAAAAAGCTTGATGTTGATGTCTTCATAACCAATCAACTCCCTAAAAATTATACCAAACTCGGCATTGATTATGATTCGATGCGTGAAGTGAAAGATGATATTATATGGCTCGGTGTGACCGGTTTCGGGCCGGACAGCAATGAAGGCGCTTATGATCCGATTTTGCAAGCCCGCTCCGGTCTGATGGAATTAACCGGTGAAGCGGATTCGGAACCGCAAGTGACCGGCATTCCGCTGCCTGATATGGGAACAAGCGAACATGGTTACGGATTACTGATGAAAGCGTTGTTTAAACGCGCTGTTACGGGCGAAGGCACACGTATTGATATGTCAATGTTTGAATCTTCCGTTTCATGGCTGACTACACCTATTACATTGGGCGTCAGTTTTGGCAAAACGATCACGCGCCGAGGTAACACGCATGAATTTTTCTGTCCGGTTTCCGTTTATCAGACATCTGATGGATATGTTTATCTGGCAGTCGGCAATGATCGTCAATGGAAAGCCATGGTCTCTCAGGAAATGTTTCAATCTTTGGCTAAACCCGAATATGAAAAAAATGCCGGACGCATCCGGGATGTGGACAATTTGAACAAAGCAATCACGGCAATCACTCAAAATTACAGTTCGGATGAATTAATTGAACTGTTCACTTCAATTACGGTTCCGATCAGTAAAATCAAAAATGTAAAGGATGTGGTCCGCGACCCGTTGGTGGATAGACGTCTGCTGTATGCTAAGGATGCTGTTACAGACACAAAAATAACCTTGGCACCGCCGCCGAATATGACGCCCTTTCTGGAACATGCTGAACGCCAGCTCTCTTTCCCGCCTCGTTTCGGTGAACAAAATCAGGAAATATACGGGCAAAAGTTGGGTTATTCTGAAGAAGATTTGAAGCGATTTCAAGAAGCAGGCGTTATCTGATATTTTCCGATTTATGCGGTTGCTGTTACATGTAGGGTGGGTATCGCCGGAAACCAAACTTGAAATTTAGCACCAATATTTGTCGGCGATGCCCACCGTTTAAAATAAAACCGGTGGGCAAAAGCTGTTTCCTTTAACAAAGTCCGATGCTTTGCCCAATCATTTGCTATAAATCGGATGAGTGCAAAAACGTTGCCCACCCTACGATAATTAAACAGTACAGGTTGCAATTTTACATAAAAACCTTTGCGCCTTTGCACCTTTGCGAGAGGAAATATTTAGTCACAGACACTTAATCAAGTACTAGGAATCAATAACCATGACACAAAAAAAAATTCGCGTTCTATTGGCAAAACCCGATTTGGACGGACACGACCGCGGCGCCAAAGTTGTCGCATTGGCATTGCGCGATGCCGGCATGGAAATCACTTACACCGGCCTGCATAACAGCATCGATCAAATTGTAAATGCGGCAATTCAAGAAGATGTGGATGTTATCGGACTCAGCATTATGACCGGTGCGCATCTTTCGATTGCCAAAACATTGTTGCACCGATTAAAACGGGAAAGCATCGAAGATATGTGTGTTATTATCGGAGGCGTTATTCCCAAACAGGATATTCCGAAATTGGAAGCTTTGGGTATTGACGGCGTGTTTCCCGGCGGTGCGCAATTTGATGAAATTACCACTTCCATAAAAAAAATGATTGCAGAGCGAGGTGAATAGAAAACAATGGGCGTTGCCAAATATATTAAAAATGAAAAAGATGCGATAGAGGAAGTGATTTATCAATCCGGAATTAAAGTCAAGCCATCTTACGGGCCGGATGACCTTAAAGAAGTCGGATTTGATTACGAAAAAGACCTTGCCGATCCGGGTCAGTATCCGTTCACCCGCAGCATTCATCCCCAAGGCTACCGCAGCCGGGCGTGGACAACGCGCCAATACACCGGTTTCGGCACACCCGCGGAAACCAATGGGCGCTTTAAAATGATGATCGCCCACGGCCAGAACGGATTGAATGTGGCCTTTGATCTGCCCACTCAGATGGGATTGGATTCCGATGATCCCAAAGCCAAAGGCGAAGTCGGGCGCGTGGGTATGGCGGTGGATTCTTTAAAGGACTTTGAGATCGCTTTCAAAGATATTCCTTTTGACCGTATTGGAGCGGGGTTGACAATCAACGCCAACGCCACCGTGATGCTGGCCATGTATCAGGCCGTTGCCAAAAAATACGGTTATCCCAAAGAAAAAATCAGCGCCACGCCGCAAAATGACATTTTAAAAGAGATGATCGGCCGCGGCGCCTGGATTTTTCCGGTGGAACACGGCGTTCGCCTAGTGGGCGACAGCATCGAATATGCGGTTAAAGAGTTGCCGCGTTGCAGCCCGGTCAGTTTATGCGGGTATCATATCCGTGAATCCGGTGCTACTCCGGCTCAGGAGATCGGCTACTCCTTTGAAATTGCACGAGCCTATATTGAAAACGTGGTTGCAAGAGGGCTGAAACCGGAAGAGTTCGTGGGAGGGTTTTCCTTTAATTTGAACGTGTATGGCAACCTTTGGGAACAAGTGGCCAAATTCCGCGCCGCTCGCAAACTCTGGGCCCAAATGTTGAAAGAGGAATACGGCGTTACCGAGCCCAAAAAACTTTTTCTCAGGGGGCTTTTTGGCGGCGGCGGAAGCGGCCTGACCAAAGCCCAGCCGGAAAACAATATTATCCGCAGTTCCTATTATGCCCTGGCCGCAGCTCTGGGCGGCGCTCAAACCACAGCGTTATGCTCTTTTGATGAAGCGTTTACAATTCCCACGCCGCGTGCCGCGCTGTTATCTTTGCGCACGCTGGAAATTCTGATGGATGAGGTGGGATTGCGGGATACAGTCGATCCGCTGGCCGGCTCCTATTTTATCGAAACTCTGACCAAACAAATGGAAGCCAAAATTCGGGAAGAAATGCAAAAAATCAAAGATTTGGGCGGTATGATCAACGCTGTATCAACCGGCGCAATTCAAAGCGAGGTCGCCAATCAGGCATACACCTTTGAAAAAGGGATGCAAAATAATGAATTGATAAAAGTGGGTGTCAATAAATATGCTGAAGAAGAGGAACCCGAAGTTGAGCTTCACGAATACAATGAAACTTGGGCCGAAGATCAAATCGCCAGCGTTCAAGAGGTTCGCCGCACTCGTAACAACCGTGACGCAGTGCGATGCCTCCAGAAATTGGAACAGATTACGCGTGACGGTCTGAATGTGATGCCCTGCTTAGTTGAATGCTGCGAAGCATACGCCACGGTCGGCGAAATGACCGGGGTTTTTCGGGAAGTGTTTGGGGAATGGCGGGAACCTAATATTTTTTAATGTCAGTGTGGGAATAGAAAATCGGACTACGCACAAAATTTGATTGCTGCCAATAATACGGTTGATTCGAGTTTAACCCCAAGTATCACTAATTGTAATAGAGGAATCAGTCTTAAACAACTACCATTAGGGCCAAAGGATTTACGATAATGAAAAAAATTATACGTTCCCCTGCACCTTCATGGTTTCCAGGCGAATTAAAAAAATGGAAGCAAGAGAATAACATACTAAACGAATTCAGATTTAGTCGCCGTCAATACCAAATGTTATTAAATGCGCTGTCTTCAATGACCCAGCATCATTGTTCTTTTTGTGACGAATATCTCAGTGATAAAGAAAAAATGATTGTCCATTTCAAACCGGTGTCCTTATTTCCCTTATTTCCCTTAGAAGCCAAGGAATGGGAAAACTTGTTCTTGTGTTGTACAGATTGCCATGCCGCTAAAAGCACTCAATTTGATAAACGTCTGATCAAACCTGATGACCCCAATTATCAATTTGATAAATTTTTTGAAATTGATTTGAAAACCGGGGAATTGCATCCAAGAGGGAGTGAAGAAAACTACATACGCATGGGGGCCACATTTAAAATTAATTTGGCAACCGGTAAACTGAATCCAAGAGGGAGTGAAGAAAACCGCAAACGTGCTGCGATTACAATTTCAATTTTTAAACTCAATGGATATGAAAGACCGCAAGCACGGCTAAACGCATTGCGAGCTTATCAACAGAAATATAGTGAATATGAGCCATTAAAAGTTAATGAATATTCTTATCGCTTTTTCATTGAAGAAAGTTGTAATCTTCCGAGACCTTTTCAACCTAAATTTGAGGAAAAAAATGGAATAGTTGATATTAATATTTATGCTATGCTAAAAGTCGATAAAATACGCATTAAAAATATCAAAATATCAAACATCAAATGTTTTTCCGCTGCCGAAATAAATTTTAATGCGCATGATGACAATGCCCTGATTATCGGTGTGAACGGAGTCGGCAAATCAACCATACTGCAATTATTGGCCATCGGTTTGAGGGGCATAAAACGGATGCCTTTTCCTTACAATTGGAAAAAAGTGGTAAAAACAGGACATCAGACTGGTCAATTTCAAATAACATTGCAAGAATCCTATCAGACAGTTAATCAGCCTTTGACAACCTTTGCATTTGAAATTGATGAAAAAGATACGATTACATGTGTTGAAGGCCAAGATTATTTAAGTGTCAGAAAGAATGATTTATTGATTGCGGGATATGGTGCCGGACGCCATATCAAACTTGAAGATGTCAGTGCTTTTGAAGATATTGAACCGGTCGCTACGCTGTTTGGTGAAAACGGTTATCTGAAGCATATCAAATCAAGCGCGACTTATAAATCCGTCAGTGAAAATTTTGATGAAATTCGACCGCTAATCAATGCCGTTCTTGATCGGGCGGATGATCATTTCAAAGTATTTTGGGTTAATTATGATTCTGACAGTTTATATTTTAAAACACCTTTTAATACAGATGACACGATTCCCATTGAAGCCTTATCCGAAGGTTTTAAATCGACTTTTATTTGGCTATTCGATATGATTATACGCATCGTTGAAACTGGCGGTGATATAAGCAACGCGCATCAAATAATGGGAATTGTGCTTATTGATGAAATTGATTTGCATTTGCATCCGGTTTGGCAGCGCACTATTTTGATGGGTTTGGAAGATGTTTTCCCCAATATTCAGTTTATTGCCACAACCCATAGCCCGCTTGTGGCTCAAACTGTAAAAAAAGATAATTGGGTTATCCTGGATACGGATGATGTTGGTCATGATGTCAAAGTGATCGATAAAAATATCACTTCGGAACTGAGTTACAGCGCAATCATCAGAGAAATTTTCGACATCCGTTCCCCTTTCAGCAAGAAAATCGAACTTGAATTGCACAAGTTCCGGAAAATGCGTGACGCACTCCTGAAAAATGAAGATATTGATGAAGCCGAATTTAAAAACCTGATCAATAAAATTGCTCATAAAGGCGTTGAAACAGAAGGCGTGATGCGCCGGGAAGTTGCCCAACTGGAACGGCAAACAGGCCGGGAATTTAATCTATGAATAAAATAGAAAGAACGCCGGCACCGCAGTGGTTGGAAAAAAAATGGGAAGAATGGGGGAAACGCTGGGCGCAACGTTATGCCAAAACACAACTTGGCAGCAGCTTCACATGGTACACTAATCAGAAGAAAAGCCGTCCGGAACTGGTTGAAAAATTGGCGGCCATGACGAAAAACCATTGTTCCTTTTGTGATGCCTTTCCGATGGGACGTCGTATTCCATACACGATTGAACATTTCAGACCGAAAACAAAGTTCCCCTTGCTTGCTTATAAATGGAACAATCTGTTTTTATGTTGTGGATTATGCCAGCAAAAAGGCGATGCCTTTGATGAACAATTATTGAAACCTGATGAAGATGAGTATCATTTTGATCATTATTTCGTTATAAATTGGGATTCCGGCGAACTGATGCCCAATGAAGGCCAAAGCGCTGACAATCAGATGCGTGCGCAAATTACAATACAGCTTTATCGCCTTAATGCAAATGGCAAACCTGAAGACAGACTTGAGGAATTGAACAGATGGCTGGATTCTGCAAAGCCGAATATTGATGAATGGGCATACCGCTTTTTTATCGAAAGAGGCGTGTGAATTGTTATAGCAAAATATATCACTGTTTATCAATGTAACCATTTAACCCGTACAAAAACAATTGGTATAAAAAACATGCAAAAAACAACTGAAAAAAAATACCGTTTAGGATGCGATATTGGCGGCACATTCACCGATTTCGTTTTGGTGAATGATGAAACCGGTCAATTTAATATTCATAAATGCTTGACCACCCCGCAAGACCCTTCTGATGCGGTGGAAGAGGGCATCAGGGCGCTTCAGGCGCAACAACCCGGATTCACCTCTGAATTGGATGAAATTATCCACGGCACCACGTTGGTGATTAACGCCATTATCGAAAGAAAAGGCGCTGTTACCGGTTTAATCACCACTAAAGGTTTCAGAGATGTATTGGAATTGGGGCGTGAGCTGCGCTATGATGCCTACAATATCTTTTCGGAATATCCCAAGCCGCTGGTTCCGCGTTTTTTTCGCAAAGAAATTGATGAACGCATTGCCAGTGATGGGCGTGTGCTGAAACCTGTTGATACTGATGAAGTCAAAGGTGTTTTGGATGAACTGCGCGAAATGGGTGCGGAATCATTGGCAATCTGCCTGTTGAATTCTTATGAAAATGCGGACCACGAAAAAGAGATTGAAGCTGTTGTCGCCCAGGCCGCGCCGGATCTGTTTTTATCGACATCTTATGAGGTGCTTCCCCAGATTCGCGAATATGAAAGAACTTCCACCACGGTCACCAACGCTTATGTCAAGCCGATCACCGACCACTATCTGAGTCAGCTTTCAGATCGTCTCAAAGCATTAGGATTTAACGGTTCCCTGTTTATCATGCTCTCTTCGGGAAGTATCACATCCGTGGAAACCGCGCGCGCTTTTCCGGTGCGCATTATCGAATCCGGCCCCACCGCCGCTGTCATCGCCTCCCAGCATTACGGACAGATGTTTAATATTGAAGATATATTCTGTTTCGACATGGGCGGCACCACTGCCAAATCCTGTCTGATTCAAAAAGGCCAGGCCGGTTTGGTGTCCACATTTGAAGTTGGAAGAGTGCAGCGTTTTAAAAAAGGCAGCGGCCTGCCAATCCAGGTTCCGGTGGTGGATTTAATGGAAATCGGAGCCGGCGGCGGCAGCATTGCGCGTGTGAATAAAATGGGGTTGCTTCAGGTCGGCCCCCAGAGTGCCGGCGCTGACCCCGGACCGGCCTGCTATGATCGCGGCGGAGAAAATCCCTGTGTGACAGATGCCGATTTGGTGCTAGGCTATCTTGATCCGGATTATTTTTTGGGCGGCACCATGCCGCTGTCTAAATCCGCCTCCGAAAACGCAATTGCTTTAAAACTGGCCAAACCACTGGGAACGACCATGATTGAAGCGGCATTCGGCATCCATGATCTGATCAACGAAACTATGGCCAGCGCCGCCAAGACCCATATTGCTGAAAAAGGCGGCAACCCCTCAACAATTACGGTGGCCGCTTTCGGAGGCGCCGGGCCGGTGCATTGTTACGGGCTGGCTAAAAAAATCGGCGCACGCCGTATTTTGGTGCCGCCATTGGCCGGAGTCGGTTCCGCTCTGGGCTTTTTTACGGCCCCCATCGCCTTTGACCTGGCCCGTAGCCATCGCGTAGCGTTAGACAACGCCGATTTTAAGAACATCGAAGCCCTTTTTCAAGAACTGGAACAACAAGGCGCAGCTATCCTGAAATCCGCTCAGAAAGATGCTGATATTCGTTACGAACGTACTCTGGATATGCGCTTTGTGGGGCAGGGTTCGGAGACCGCTTTGGAGATTGACAACAAACCGTTTGAGCAATTTACCAAACAGGAAATCAGAAACCATTTTGATGAAGTTTATAAACGCTTGTACGGGCGCACCTATCCTGAAACACCGGTTGAATTTATCACGTTTAAAGTACGCGCTCGTCTTCCGGAACGGCCTTTCCGAATCCCGCCCATGGGTGCGGCGACAGGCAAGTTGGAAGATGCTTTCAAAGGTGAACGTCAGGCGTTTTCAATTATCAGCAAAACATTTATCCCATTCAAAGTCTATGACCGCAACAAATTGTATCCCGGTGTCAAACTGAACGGGCCGGTGATTATTGAAGAACGCGAGTCAACAATTGTGGCGGGTGAGGATGCAACGGTCAGCGTAGATCAATATGGATTTGTTTGGATCGAAATAGGTGAAGCGTGAAACATGATGCGTGAAATTGTGAATTCACGCATCACGTCACACACTTCGCGTTTCATGCTTCATGTTTCGCGCATAACTTTTTATTTTAACGAAACGCATACCTCTGAAATCAAACTGGCTCCCTATTTGGCAAAAATGATGCGAAGATTGTTTCCATTGAAAGAAGAACAAAATGATTCTGATAATAATGTTGAAAATGGAATAAGGATAGCGATTTATCAATAAGGGGATTCCCAATAAGTAAACTACCCATTTTAGCCGTGATGTAGGGTGGGTATATTATTTTTTGGGAAATCCCTAAAAGCAGTGCAACTTATCAGTTAATCGAACAATTATTATTATCATAATTCAGTTGCAAAATAGCATAACGGCCATTGCATCAGGGCTATGACCATGCCGATTCTATGAAAATCATTTTCATACAATCCGCATGACTAAAATCCTTTCTAAAAAAAATCCTTGTAGATACCGGTTTTAACCACGGCCATTGTTTTAAACCAATTTTTCCGTTGTAACGATAGGGTTTATCTCCTAAATGGTGGGCAACGGCCAATTCATTTAACAGCATTTATATTTTGCCGTCTTGTTCAGCAATAAATATCAATTGAATCATGCGGTTGCCCACCCTACGTTCTGAAAAATCCGTGTAATCCGCGTAATCTGTGTGAATCAGCGGTTCTGACAATATGCACCTCGCAAACGGCAGGCAACAACCGATTCATTTGACAGCATTGGTGTATTGCCGTCCCCTACCCACAAGGATTTTATTTAAGCAAGGATTATGTTGCCTATTTTAACTTATGCAATCACAATAAATTCTTTAAAAATCCTTGCTTATCTGAAATCCTTGTAGTTCACTCATCCGTCTTGTCAGACAATAAACATCAATTGAATCAAGATGTTGCCAGCCTTTGCGCTGCAAAATTATTTTATTATTTCTTGAGATTTAATGTCAGACAAGGAGTGCTGTACTTACAGTTTAGCACTCCTTTTTATTGATCGTTCTATTCAAGGCCATACAAATATTTTGATAAGCACATTTCAATCTGTATATCATCAAGCAAAGCGATTTCAGGCTCTGTCTCGTTTTCAAGATTTTCGGTTTCTGTAATAACCTGTTGCTCATCGGATGACACCAATTCTTCTGAATTGCCGGAGGGATTATCCTCAGTCAAAAAATTGGATGAAGTTTCTGTGTTTGGAAGTGCTACGGCGCCGTAGGTTTGAGCATCCGGGGCAGCGGAGCCGGTTGTTGTTTCATCAGTTCCTGAAGAATCAGAGGCGGACGTAGCGGACGTAGATGAACCGGAGATGTTGGAATTCGCATTGGAAACATAAGAAGATGAACCGGAGGTGTTTGAATTCGCATTGGAAACATAAGAAGATGAACCGGAGGTGTTTGAACTTGAATTGGAAACATAAGAAGATGAACCGGAGGTGTTTGAATTCGAATTGGAAACATAAGAAGATGAACCGGAGGTGTTTGAATTCGAATTGGAAACATAAGAAGATGAACCGGAGGTGTTTGAATTCGCGTTGGAAACATAAGAAGACGAACCGGAGTTGTTTGAATTCGCATTGGAAACATAAGAAGATGAACCGGAGTTGTTTGAATTTGAATTGGAAACATAAGGAGACGAACCGGAATTGTTTGAAGTAGATTTGGAAACATAAGAAGATGAACTGGATGAGTAAGAAGTCGAACTGGAAGGGTATGAAACCTCAGCAGACCTATCAGTTGCCGGTGAATCGGATACAACTGGAGCGTTACTCGGGCTGACCGCTGATGGCTGATAATATCCGGCTTTTGAACGCATCGGACGTCGCTTTCTTTTACCAATCGACGCGGCCTTGCTTCTCACAGGAGCTTTGAAATTGGCAGTTGACGAACCGTTGCCGGGGACAATCCGGGCAGGTGAACGCATCATTGAAGACGATGCGCCATGACGGAACGTCCGTCCGGTTTCCTGCGCTGTCTGAAAAATCCATATTCGAACATGGTTCAGCCGTTCATTTTTATACGACCAAATCATAGCGCAATTGTCATATCGAAAAATATCTGTAATGATTCGTTCCAGCGGTTTGTCAACATAAAATTGGGATATGGCTCTGCTGCTTAACTCGCCTTCCACGATGTCTTCATCAATTGAAAAATTAACGCCGGCCTGCTTTCTGATATTTAAAAGGGCGTCTTTCATTGATATATTTTCAAAAGTGAATGACCATAGTTGGGACGGATGTTTTGAAGCGCGAATATCAGCACTCAGGCTCAATACCAGTAAAATTGCGGTACTAATAATCATACTTTGTATTTTTAGCATCATATTCCTCACTAAGATTTCTGATTGTCAGACATCAGTTTACACTTTTCTATACTTTTAGCCTTACGTTATTGTCTGAATCAGAATTTACCAGATTTCAGAATAGTCAGAATCCTGTTCATTCTTTAATTTTGCAAATTCTGATTCAGACATTTTACAAATTCTACAAGATATATGTCTAATTACTTGATTGATTGTTATTAAAAATTGTATCAATCTTTTTTATTATGGACACGAACCAGGTTCCCCACTTACTCTTTGATCCGTGCAGACTTCAGAATAAGTGAACGAATAAGAAGGCCCATTTAGCAAATTCAGGAGTTTATCTAAATACGATTCCACATTGTTCATGTTAGGCTCATAATTTAGCGAAAGCCAAGAATTTCCATAAATCTCCTTGTCAAGAAATTCAAAGTGATAATGACCGTAAGACGCACCATTTTCAAATGTCTTCAATAAAAAACATTTAGTACGTTTTAATCGCCTCGGAAAATCTTCACAAGAATTATTATCTTTACCAAAAGTTTGAGTCATGTCACCATCATTACTGATAATAACAGGTAGGGGATCTGAATTGTAGTCACCCGAATCACGAGGGTCTTTGACATGATATGCTATCACATCTACATTATGAATAGCCCATGTTTTTAATTTTACATCCTCTTCAACATTTACAGCAATAATTTTGCTTCCACTGTGACCCGCCAGTTTAGATTTTAAATGCTTTACAACCTTTTCATGAAAAGAATACTTGCCATCTTTTTCATAACCATGTGAAGTCGGTTCATTCATCACCTCATAAATCACATTTCCAAAATCTCCGAGTCGATTAACAACTTCAGAAATCAATCGTTCATGAATATTCCATATAGAAGACGTAGTATCAAAAAATTCATCTGGGTGTGAAATATATCCATTATTATTGTTGGCTTGGTTATAAGGACAATACTTCCAACGATTATCCTTTTTCTTATCAAGAGCGACAGCATCAAACAGTGTCACCATTACAATAATATCTCTGTCAGCCGCATACTCAACAAACCCTTTAAGACGATTATAGAAAATGGAATTTGGTTTAGTGAGATCATATTTGCCGCTCCCATTTTCTACAAAAGGTGTCAAACTATTAGTCCAATGATAATTCACCCATATACGAACAAAGTTAATTCCCTTTGAGTCAAGTCTGTCAAGAAAAGGCTTGAATTTAAACTCCTTCTCAGCAACAAGCCCATAAGCCCCATAACCAACCAGTCGTATCGGTTTGTCATCATAGATTAAAATACTGCCATTTCGTTCCAGTTTCTTTTTCACATCCGGAAGAACATCAATTAGTACTTCTATCGGCGGCTCACAAGAATCAACCACAACCGTCATATCATCCGGTTTCATCCATCCCGGAACATTGCTGAATTCAACTGTCTGAGTGCTGCCAAAGGCAACCAACACGGTGTCCCCGCTGTTTTTCCATTCGCCGACAGCCGAACCCGTATGCAGACGCCATTTTACACTGGCATCAATCGCGGCTTGCGGCATGATGATAACTTTAAGCGCGCCTTGTTTTTTATACTTGCCTTTAACGGTTTTAAGTTGATTGACAATGAGTGTTACCGGCGTATCTCCGGTATGCTTCCAACAGTCTAAATCTTTGAATGTAACCGTGTAGTTATCCACCGGCAAATTGAGAATTTTGCCGCTTTTATGCCATGTCGCACCGTCGTCTATGCTCCAATGGGCATCTTTTTCAAGCTTATCAAGCTCTTTAATCGCTTCCTGCGGCGTGATGGTCACTTGAAGCTGACCCATCGGATCTTCAGTATATTCACCTGTTTTTTCAATTAAATCACCTGAAACTGTTACAGGAATATCAGCCGGTTTAAACCAATCTGGAATATCTTTGAACGTAATGGTATAGTCACAGCCAGGTAAATCAAGTGTTTCTCCGCTGTCATGCCATCGTCTATGCTCCACTGAGCACCGGTGTCAACCGCTTCTTGTGGAATAATTGTCACTTTCAAGGAGCCCGGTTCCATAAGTTCCATCACTTCATTTACGATGACTTCTTCATCGCAAACTACCGTAACCGGTTTGCTTTCAGATTTTTCCCAACAATTCAGGGTTTTGAAGGTAACGGTATATTCGCCCGGAATCAATTCTATGGTTTCACCGCTGTCATGCCATGGTTCACCGTTGTCAACACTCCATTTGGCGCCGTCAGTAACCGCCTCCGTAGGTTTGATATTGACAGTTAATTCGCCATAGCATATCGCTTCATATTCACCACTTAATGCAATTGCTCCGCAGTAACTTGAAATCGTCAAATCGTCAATATCTTCAGGTTTGTTCCATCCGTCAACTTCACTGAAACTGATGGTGTGTCCACCAAGGGGTACATTATATAATACGGCGCCGCCTTCTTGCCATGGCCCGTTATCAAGCCGCCATCTTCCTTCAGGCGGTGTAATATCAACTTGTACATTAGTAAACGATTGCGGGTAGCCAAACACCAACAGATGGTCAATGTCATAATTGACAAGTTGTGGCAAACCGCTACTGTAATAATTGTTATTAAGGGCTTGGTAGAACAGATGAAACGCCGTATATGCGTTTGAGTTGTTTGGGATCTTGATTAGGGTAGAAATCCAGCGCCTGTCCCCCTACTCCTTTGGTTATTGCGCCTGAAGATGCTACACGGCCAGGTTGGTTTGGAAAAAAATCTTCAAAGCGATTTTGAGCCGGAAATGTGGGTGGCAGGCTTGGGTCCGGGTTACATTCCGACCAGGCTAACATCGGGGTTGACTTATAGTCAGGATGGCCCAAAGAGTGTTGCGAATCGCTTTTGGTGCTATAAATGAAATAGCGATTGTACATCGGACTCCATGCGATATCATTGCCATATCCGCTTTCTAATTTCTGACGTTCAGCATTTAAATAGGCACCAGCATTTTCAATGTCCGTAGTTGGAATGCGAATGCGCCAGCGGCTGGCAGGTTTTCTGCAGTTCGCCCAAGAGTTCATCGAATTGTCATGGAAGTAAAGTTCCAGATGGCCGTCCCGAACCGTTGCGCTTGGCCATAAAGCGCCTCCGTCAGTCAACATTGTTCTGACTTTACCATCCTGAGATTTGCAGCAATTCGAATTTATATTAAAATAATTGGTGTCTTGATATTGAGGCGTGATGATGGAACCGCCGCTGTCCGCGCCTGCAAACCGGGTCCAGTGGATGCCGTCGTCAGACGTTGCCATCAGAATTTTATACTGCAAACTGCCTTCCATACCGCCTGTGTTCGGTTGTGAATCGATGTATCCGAGAGGGTTTTGTCTTGGGAAACCGACTTGAGCACCATGTCCTTCGCAATCTCCTCGATCAGTAACAAAAGTATCCATATTATCGTCAAAACACTGATATAACTCTTTTCGTCCCGGCCCCGGATTATCATACAACCAGAAAACCGGTGCATTCCAATTCAACGATATCAACCCGTCATGTGGCAAAAAATTCCAGTAATCTATAGGAACCTTTGAAAGAAAACGGTTAGCTTTTCTACTACCATTGGGTAAAGGGTGATTAATTTGACCGGAATAAATTGGGTGCGTGCCACTCTTTTCCGCGCCGGGCGCAAAGCCCAGTGTTTTTTTATATCCATTGCGATAGCGAGTATGCCAATCCGAAGGCACCATATAATCGCTGGTTGTCCATGTGTCGATATAGCCGCTGCTATAGCCGCTATAACGATTGATCACCCTGGCTGAATTGGCAATACCGGAATAAAACATATAGTATTTGCCGTTGACCTTGATCACTGACGGATGGGCAATAACGTGATGCGGGGTTCTGAGCCGAACAAAGGGTCAAAAACGACTTTCGGCTCACTCCATTGAAAGCCGTATTCACTGGAACTGAAATAGATGCGGTTTTCCGAGTTAAACAGCTCATCAACTGGAGAAGGCCAATCCTTTTGGCCCTGCCACCACATTTTAAAACGTTGATTATCAGGCGCATTGGGTTCGTAGATAACCGTGGGTTCCAAATCATATAGATTAGATCGAACTATTTCAGTGCCAAGCCATTGACCATCAGCCAGCCAAAAAGGCGAATTGGCAGGCCGATTGATCGGCTCGGCTGACACGGTTGGTGCTGACACCAGGCAAAGCATCACTAAAACAGCGATGAATAATAATTTTACATTCAGACCATATTTTGTGCGCATATTTTCCTCCATATTCTTAAAAAATGATTATAATTTAAAATTCTTCAGTTGAAATTTTTGCAAACCGGCATAACCGGAACAACGGATGGCATCAGCTTCTGTCTTTGCCGGCGATGCCGTTTTGCGTGATGAACTGAAAAAAACACATATACCGAAAGGCGCATTTACAGGCGGCGGTTGCCTGACGATATATGTTTTTCTCTTAAATATTGATACATAGGCATCAATTTTGATTCTCAGGCTGATTTAAGCTGAAATACGTCTTTTCCTGAAAAACGCCAAACCGGTCATGCCCACACCTAAAAGCAGCCATGTGGACGGTTCAGGTACGGCTGAATTACTCATACTGACATCCAGATTATAACGTACATGACCGCTTCCGATATCATTCCACCCGCTGATAATGCCGTTAGCATCAAACAGGGGGGGGATTGTCAAACGTTGTTACGCCGACAAAATACACCCCGTCTTGCTTCACGAAAAAATCGTCTATCAGGGATTGAAAATTGTTGTCCGCAGCATCATCATTTTCAGCAAGCAACGCACCCCATTCATCAAAAAGGAATAGCTGGGTGTCGTCATCTTCATTTTCGCTGCCCGGTAAAATGGCGGTCACATCAATGTTCAATGTGAGCAAATCACCGGCAAAGGCTTCAAACCCGAAAATATTGTGTCCGTTGCTGACTTCCCCGGAAACGACAGCGTTACCATCTGTGATTTCAATTTCGGTATAAGATTGCAACGCCACCGGAAGCGCGCCGGCAGTTACACCGGTGGCTAAAACAAACGCGATTGCCAATAAAACAGATAATTTGTTTTTCATCTTTTCCCCCTTCTAAATTTTTACTAAAACTAATTTACACTGTCGCAGTACCGCCCTTTGCGGTAACTGCTTTTGTTATGCCGCCTGGCAAGGTAACGAAACTGTTGATGCCAAGGTCGTTCAAGCTCGGTTTTATACCCATCTGATGCCAACGGCACGCATTATCATTCTTACTTATGATTTCAAATGCGACACCCCTAATGCCTGCCGAAACAAAAAAGTCAGATTGCCTCTTCAAATATCAGCAACTCGGCTTTCTTGACAATCAAGACCCGTGGCTTTCCGTCCTCGCCTCGCGACAGGTTTGGCTTTTCTTCAAAGCGTCTTTCTCCTTAACTTATAAGCAAAAAGCGTGCCAAACATGCCTGAATTACGCGACGTTATATAAATAAAGTCAGAACTATTTGAATTTATGTGAAATAAAAATTTGTTAAAGCTTCAAAAGAGGGCGGACGGGAAGAAAAATGGCGATAAATTTCAAGATGAGGATTGGTGTTAAAGTGTAGTATGCTATGCCTTGTCAGCGTATGCTACAGATTAAAAAACGCTACCTGCTCTGTGATTTGAATTGGTCTGCCAATCTAAATCACGTTAAACTTTTTCAGTTTCAGCCGAAAGGTGGAATAGTTCATTTCGGCCCGGCGGGCGGCTTCGGCTTGGTTGCCGCGGGTGCGTTCCAGCAAGCTCTCCAAATAGTGTTTCATCAATTCGGCGTAGCTGAGATCGTAAATATGCGGTTCATCCGGCGGTTTCAAACCCTTCTTTTTGTTTTTACTGATATAGGCGCTAATGGCATTGAAGAGCGCTATATTGCGGGATGAAGTTTTGAAGAAACGATTGATGGGATAAAAAGGGATATTGAAAGGGGTGTTCCGAATATCCAACAAATTGGTATTTGCATGTATAAGGCTCCAGAAAAGGTTAGTAAAAGCCTCTATTCCCTGATAAGCGGCGGTAAAGCTTTTGACAGGGGGACATAAAGCGACGTCAAAACGTTGATTCACAGAGATCGCGGTATGGAAATCATCCGGATTGAAATCACTGAAGGGGCGGGTTTCATTATTGAGCGCCAAACCGATATGATAGCGGTTTAATAATTTCTCCAGGTAATCGGCGTCAATTCCGGCGTTGTTTAATTCGTTGTACAATTGAAAGGCCCGGTATCCTTGAATAGGTGCGGCTTCATAGTCAATGGCGCAAAGACCGGTTTGTGCCAGTTTCGCATTTTGCATGGCGGCATTGGCGGCCGGCAGCGCGAAAATTTCGGAATCCGCAAGATCGAAGGCATTCTCCCATAATTCCAGACAAGTATCTTCCGTGTCAGGCTGTTTCTTACTCATCAGCAGGGTTCCGGTTCTTTCGACTTCGCGCACATTGTCCGGCCAGTTGTAAGCCAGCAGAACCGTGATTTCCCACGGATTAAGGGCAGGGATCAATTGAGGCATAAGATAGGCCAAATAATACAAAATATCCTGACGCCGTTTATACAGCGGGGGAACATAAAAGGGGAAAAAGCGGTGGCGAAAATCGGTGCGTAAATCCGCTTCGCGGTTGGTGGCGGCTACGATTTGCACATCAGCCCTTTCGGTTACGGTGCTGCCCACTTTATGAAACGTGCCGGTTTCGACAAACGTCAGTAAGCAGGCTTGGGTTGCTTTGGGCAGATCGCCGATCTCTTCCAGCACCAAAATGCCCTTGTCTGCACGTTTAAGCCACCCTGTCTTCTTCTTGACCGCGCCGGTGAACGCGCCTTGGATATGGCCGAACAGTTCCGAACGGGCCAAGTCTCCGCTGAAATGGGAGCAGTTGACGGTTTCGATGCGGCAATCAGAACCGTATTTTTCCCGAACCAGCTTTTTGTAAATATGTAAAAAAAGCGATTTTCCCACGCCGGACGGGCCGCAAATCATAATCGGACTGTTTTGGCCGATATCCAGATGTATTTCAAACTCCTTGATCGATTTGATCAAACCGGGGGGAACGATAAATTTTTTTGTAGAGAGGGGTTGATTTGGTATTGATTTCATTATTAAACGGACGACTTATTCACGTAGATTGCAAAAGGGTCAGTCTCCTTTTCCAGTGCCTTGAGGTTTTTGGCATAATCAGTAGAATGCAACTAAACTTTGGAACCAGATGATGCTAATTGTAAAATTATTATGCATTTGTTAGTCATTGCACAATATTACAAATTAAAAGTTCAGTTTTTTACTACATTCTGAATTTACAGTAAAAAGTGCATTTATGAATAATTCAGGCTTAACAAATTGCCAAAACGCTCCAAAAGCGGCAAACTGAAGTCAGCACTCCTACCCGTCAGCTAAATGTTGACACAACACTACTGAGTATTCTTATTTTATAGACTCCAGAACTTTGACAATCACCTTATTATTAAAAATTTCTTCCGGTTTGAACTCTTTTTTAAACTTTTTGTTATCAATCAAAAAGGTGTTAAGTTCTTTGAGATACTGATGAAGTCCGCCGCCATCCCGATTTCGTTCCAACTGTTTTGACACTTCATGAATGCGTACCCCATTCATCATTTCTTTGAGAGCTTCATCTGAATAGGGGGTGTCACCTTTAAAAGTACGGTTGTTAAGAATATCTTTAAATTTTCGCCAATTGGACGGTTTTTTCATCCATTGCACCGCCTTAATCCAACCTTTGAATATTTTTTCAAGGTCTTGGGCAGGCATTTGGGCAAGTACGTCGGGTCGCATATACATGCCTTCGGGAATGCAGCCTTCATAAGTGGCACTAGTGGCAATCACTTCACCGTTGCCTTTTTGGGCGGCGTGCAATGCGTGGGGATCGTAAAGAACGATGACGTTAAAAAGACCGGCAATGAATTTATCAGCCAAACGATCAGGGTCTAATTGAATCACGCGTGCGTCGGAAATCCGCATTCCCATTGTAGAAAGATATTTATTGAGAAAAAAGGTAACCGAAGGTTTATTTAAATAAACGCCAAAGGGTCTGCCTTTAAATTGTTGCACATGCAGGCCTTTTTTAATGATTATTTTATCGCCTCCGTGAGACCAGTCGGTTTCCGCAATAACTGTAAGAGACACGCCGCGCATATAAAAACCGACAATAGTGCCAACCATATCAAAACCGATATCGATCCGTTTTTTACGTACATCACTTAAAATTTTGGTGCTGTCATAATAATTGATAACTTCAACATCAACACCTTGCTCCTTCCAAAATCCTTTGGCGTCGGCAACATGCATCGGTGACCACCCCGCCCATGGAACAACGCCGATTTTATATGTGCGGGCTTGAACGGTTGAGACCAGTAGAAAGCAAAAACCTATAAAATAAAACCATCGCAAGTTTTTCATCTGAAAGCTCCTTTATGAAATGATTGTCAAATTTGCTGTTCAAAAATGTAATTGTTGTACTCTGAAGCGCAAGGGTAGCGATTCAGAAGAGCTTTAACGCCAAGCCCTTTTTTACTTTTTAACCCCGAATTCAGAAATGATCTGCTTTAGTTCACCATTATTTTTAATACTTTGCAGGCCGGTGTTAAACGCTTGAATTTTGTGTTGAATGGCAGGAGCTTTTTTAGAAAATAAAATATATAATTTATTGATCGCCAATGGTGGTGTGATTGGTTCAAAACGATTTTTTTCATGGCCAGGCAGTTTTGTTTGAAGGATATAATAACCGACAAATTTTTCAGAAACAATCAGATCTACTTGCTTTAAAAGCAATTTTTTAAAATTAAGCACAGGGTCACGAGCGACGCGTTTGGTTAAGAAGTCAGCTTTTTCAAATTCAGGCGGATTGGCGTAACCTCGATTGACACCAATTCGATATGGTTTTAGATCCTCATAATTTTGCCATGTGATCTGTTGATCTTTTCTTCTGAAAAAGACAATCGGACATTCAAGGTAAGACTCCGAATAATTATACACTTTAGCACGTTCTTCAGTGAAGTAAGCGGTGCCCGCGCCATCGAACTCTCCTTTTTTAACCAGCTCCATACATTGCACCCATGCTCTGAAATGGAAATTCACTTTGTAGCCCTGAGCGGCATAAGCGGCAGAGATGATTTTACATGATAATCCATAGTCTGGCAGATATTGGTCATAGTATGGCGGCCATGGTACTGAAACGATATTGACTGTTTTTTCCTGAGCCATCGTTCCGATTACGCTGATAAATAATAGATATATTGTGATAATGACGATTTTTTTCATAGCAATTCCCCTTTACCGGTTTTAAGTGCATGTTCATAAATTTTTGTATATTATTATATCTCCGAGGTTTACAAAGCCTTGAAGGTCTGTGACACAAAAGCTGTTGTGCATGTACTTATTTGGCAGAACCAATTTTATCATATACTGTTGCGGCTGACATTAAATCGGATGGAATAGTGATTCCCAACATTTCCGCTCTGGCACGGTTAATACATGTTTCTCCTTTTTGCGGCCTTCCTACCGGAAATTCGCCCACATTTGCCCCGTTGATTACTTTTAATGCTGTAATTGCGGCCTCGTAACCATGTTGAAACCCTGAAATCGCTTCGGAACAGAGAATGCCTCCTTCCACGGCCCAACTCCAAAATCCGATATCCGGCAATTTGCTATGTTTGATTGTCCAATTTAACACTTCATCCGCTGGGACATGGCTGCCATCCATTCTTTTGAGTGTGTGATAAACAATAATAACCAGAGCATCCGCATTATCTTGTATTTGTTTGACAAAGGTTTGCCATTTATCGAAACTTCCGGTGCGTAGGGAATCTGTCACCGTAAGACCGAGCTTGCCGGCACTGGTTTTTATACGTGAAATAATAGGAACACCGGTCGGACCGTTATCGCAAATAATGGCGATTCGGCTAATCCCCGATTTCAGTTTTCTTAAAAGCGCCACTGTTTGTTCAAAGCGCTCTCTTTCGATAAAACCGGTTACATTATGACCGGGGGTATCCACGCTGTTTAAATAACCATATTTTTTCGGGTCTGCGTTGACACCAATAAAAATAAATGGGAAAGGTTCATCCTTCATTTTACTGACAACATGTTTCTGAGCATTATCATCCGCGGCAAGGATTATCTCCGGTTTTTGCTCTCTGATTCGATTGATGGCTTCCTTGCCGATTTTAATCTTATAATTTTCGGAGGTCTGGCGTTTGGTGTCCATGTAAAAAATATCCAGAGCGGCATTCTTGCCAATTTCCACACCGCTATCCGATAATCCCTGTTTTACACCCTTTGTAATATCAGCTACCCATGGATATTCCGCATGATAGCTGTGTAGCAGCATAATTTTTTTCCCCGCCGTGTTTTTCTCATCCGCTTGTTTGGTACTGTCACAACTCCATAAAATGGATACTATCAATAGGCCGCAAAAAAACAGTGTCAATCTGATAACTTTTTTCATTTTTATTCCTCCTTTTTATCATCAGGTTGTAAAATAAAAAAATCTGATGTTTTCCATTTCATAAACTTTAATTCTCTCCTTTATTTATTATCAGGCCGCTTCCTCAGCAAGCATCTCCTTTTCATCCTCCAAACGGAACGCTTCAACGGATACGCTCAACTGTTCAGATGTTTGCGCCAAATTCTGCATAGAAAGAGCGGTTTGCCGACTGGCGGATGAAGTATGGGTGCTGATTTCGCCAACTTCTCCCATGGTTTTGGCAATATCATCAGAAGTTCTGGCTTGCTGTTTGGAAGATACGGATATGGATTGAATTAATTCGGCCAGACGATTTGAAACAGTTTCGATTTCCTGTAGCCTGATATATGCGTCATCGGCCAGTTTGGAGCCGTCCACGACGCGTTGAATACTTTCTTCCATACTGGTTCCGGCCTCATTAATTTCACCTTGAATATTTTTAATCAATGTATCAATTTGTTGGGTTGCATTGGTGGAGCGTTCGGCCAGACGTTGAACTTCCTCGGCTACTACCGCGAATCCGCGTCCGGCTTCACCTGCCATGGCTGCTTGAATGGAAGCATTCAACGCTAGGATAGAAGTTCGGTCAGCAATATCATTGATCAATTGGACAATGTTGCCGATTTCCTGAGAACTTTCACCAAGACGTTTAATTGTACGGGCGGTTTCCTGAACATGTTCACGGATTGCATCCATTGCCGCGTTGGTGTTGCGTACCGCTTCGGCACCGTCACTGGCATTTTTAGATGCCTGTTCCGATACTTGGGTTGACTGGCTGGCGTTTTCCGACACTTTTCGGATGGATTTTGCCATTGTATTAATGGACGCGATGGCGTCCGAGACCTGAACAGCTTGCATTTCACTGGTGTCAGCCAGGCTTTCTGTTGATATGGATACTTCATGGGATGTGGTACTTAACTGCAAAGTGGATGCCTTTACGTTCTTTACAACCTGGCTCAACTCTTCGGCCATATTATTAAATGAGTCGGCGATGGCACCGGTGAAATCTTCGGTCACTTCGGCGCGCACGGTCAAATCGCCGTCTGCCAGTCCGCTGATTTCCTCTAACAACTTCATAACGGATGACTGCATGGCATCCCGCTCTTCACTGGTCTGGATAAGGGTCAATGTATTGTCAAGCATTGCGTTAAGCGATGTGGCCATCACGCCCAGTTCGTCTTCACTGGTGACCTCGGTACGTGCGTCAAAATCACCGATGCCTATATCACCGAAAAGATTCATAATGTGTTCCACCTGAGTCGTGAGGCCGCCGGCGAACCAGCGGGAAAAAAAGAACAGCACAATGACACCGATTACGAATAAAATAAAAATGTACCATGCGATCTTTATGACTGGTTGCCGTATTTCAGAATAGTCCATTTCAGCGAGAAGCGCCCATACCACCCCTTTGGGATTGGCTTCGGTCGGTTCCATAACAGTAACCGGCGTCCATGAACTCAGTACGGAAACACCGCGATAACCATCTGTTTTTTCTTTCGAACCTTGTTGACCGGTCAAAGCGCTTTGGGAAGCCGCCGTATTCACTGCTATTTTAGGGTTCAGAATCGTGGTGGCCACACCCAGGTCTTTGGTGAAACGCGACTCGGAACGCCACATCTTATCAGGGCCTATCAAATAGGTTTCACCGGTCTCTCCCAAACCGATACGATCTTGCATGATTGAATCAATCTGATCAAGAGGCACTTGCAAGGCAACAATAATCGCCACTTCATTTTCAAACAGCACCGGTCGGGCGATAAAAGCCGCTGGCGCATTTTCAATCGGCGCATATTTTTCGAAATCAGCCATAGCGGTGTCTTTGGCAGTTAAAACAGTTCCCACCAATCGGCCAAAATTGGAATCTTTATAAGGGCCGGTCAGCATATTTGTCTGAAAATCAGGGTCATGATTGACTGAATAAAACATGTAACCATCCGGATTAAGTAAATATAAGTCAAAATAGCCATACCCTTCCTTATATTTGCTGAAAAAGTCATGAGCTTCCTGTTCCAAAGACGGAACAAATGCTTCGGTAACATCCACATCGGCAATGATTGCCCATGTCAGATTATGAATATTCACTGGTTGCCAGGATGACAAAACATATTCACCCCGATAGTTGATCACAATTCCTTCTCCTTTATTGCCGGCGATTGCGTCACTGACGCCTTCAACATCTACGATGTAAACGGGGTCTAATACGGTGCTCTCTTCCACATTAACAGAAGCGGAACGAAACAGATTATCCTCACCCACCAGGTATGTTTCACCGGTTTTGCCAAGGCCGGGCTGGCGCTCCTGCATGATTGCATTGATCTGATCGGTGGAGATTTGAAACATAACAACGCCTTGGATGCGAGAGTCAATTTTAACCGGAGCGGCAATAAAGCCTACCGGTTCATCACCCACCGGTTCATATATACCAAAATCCTGGACAGTCAGTTCTTTCATCCCTTTCTGAAACGCCATACCGGCCGGGCTGTCTTTGAGTTTACCTGTCTTTAAATTGGTTCCAAGATCAGATTCCTGAGCCGCAGTATAGACCACTCGGCCATCTTCAGCTACCAAAAGCAGATCATAGTACCCATAAAGTTCTTTAAATTTCACCAAATAGGAGGCATGTTTACGTTCCACGGCCATCCACTCTTCTGAGCCAGTGCTGACATCAGAAAAGGCTTTCAAAGCATCTTTCAAAATCGGGTTTTCTGTAAGGACACTGATATCGGATAAGCGTTCATTGAAATACGTTTCCACTTGTTGCTTTTTAACGTCCGCTATTGATTTCAGTTTGCGAAAAGCATCCAGTCGCAAGGTATCCACCATATCCACCAATACATTGAGGTCAACGAAGCGGTCTTCAAAATAAGATTGAACAATTTGGGCTTTGTTGGTTTTTACAGAATCCATCTTTTCTTTAGCGCTATCCATCAGTTCCGTTGACAATGTCTGGTATGAAAGATAACTGAGAATGATAATTGGTGACAAAGCCAGCACCAGGAAGGACGCGAGCAATTTACTGCGGATGCTGCGTCGAATACGTTTGAAAAATTTTAATTGTGACAATCTTTCTTTTAAAGGACTGCTATCTGAATCTGTTGTACTTGCCATTTGAAAACCTCCTGTGAAACGAAGTTATAATTTATAATGCCTTTAGCGTTGATCTGCCATCGGTCTGTTTTTACAAAACGGGCAAATCAGGCCGGTCCGAGTCAGCTAAAGCTGACGGCTCAATCCATAGTGTCAAATGCATTTTACATTTAACACTTAGAAAATTATTTTTTAATATATTTATCAATACCCTCTTTCTTCCATACACCCAATGTACGTTTATCATTCGGATTTATTTTAACACCGATGGCATTCACCGGAACATCCGATTTTTTTTGGATTTCAATCCAGTTTTTTTTTATAGCAGGCGAAATAGCCATTCAGTCACCTCTTACAAGTTATAAGTTTCAAGTTAGTTAAAAATCGTATTAATATCGGTAACGATTAAAAATCCCTCATCCCATTCATAAGCGCCTCTGACGAATTCCCGATTAGGAATCCATGGAGCCTCCACAGGTGCGCATTTAATCGGAAGTGTTGATAGACGGATGCTGCGATGCACTTTGATAATTGAACGCATGGCTCCTACGCTGCCGGCCGGTTGCCCCGATTCAAGCCCGATTTGAAGTTGTGCAGCACTGCGTATAAGCATAAATCGTGGGTCTTTGCGGGAAGATTTTATTTCTAATCCTAAACAGGCTTCTAAGGAGATGACAGGCAGTGTTTGCTCCCGCCACCAACCAAGGCCTTCGGTGTAGGAAGGTGCGAAAGGTACCGGACATATATTGATTTCTTGAATAATGTCTTCCACCTGCCTTATGCTAAAAAGAAAATAGATCTGATTATTTCCGACGGTGGGCGTCATTGCCGGAAAAATCAGCACTTTACGCTCTCCGACATTTGAGGATATATTTCCTGACATCATAATGTCCTGTTCTATTACCGTTCGGCATGGATACTCAGCACTCTGCTGACTGCCTTAAATTGCATTTTGAAATTTAAAGGTTCGCAATCATTGATACGCAATAATCGTGCGGAACGATATTCTAATGGTTGTATTAAGGAAACGGGGAATCAATAACTTCTCTACCTGTAATTTGATTGTGAATTCTTAATCGTAATCATTTCGATTCGGATTAAAAGCAAGAAAAACCGGTAAATTATTTAGTCATCGTTCTAACTTTCAGTTTCCCTTGAAATCTTTGACACCTTTAAGGATGCACTCTTCAAAAACGTTGGCCAGTTTATTCCCCACTTTTTTCTGAGCCATTTTTTTTTGGACCATCCGTGTGACAACTTTTTCCAATTTGATATCGAATTTTTCATTTCCAATGATATTTTTAAGTGAATGGTCCAATGTTTGTAAAAAAATTTCCTGTTCAGATTTTTGGCGTGAACTTAAATCCTCATTCGGAGGACGGTGACGGTTTGTTTGAGCTTTATTATCCGTCTTCTGTTTTTCTACAAATCTGTCATCTTTACGTGGTTCTGACGGTACTTCCGTTGATAATTCTACAAATCTGTCATCTTTACGTGGTTCTGATGGTACTTCCGTTGATAATTCTACAAATCTGTCATCTTTACGTGGTTCTGCCGGTACTTCTGTTGATAATTCTACAAATCTGTCATCTTCATGTGGTTCTGCCGGTACTTCCGTTGATAATTCTACAAATCTGTCATCTTTACGTGGCTCTGTCGGTGTCTCCGTTAGTAATCCCTCTTTAACAGCGCTTTTTTGTGCAGGCCTGACAACAATCTCCTTGTCAACAGTCTCGGCACTGTCTGTATCTTTGCCTTTGGAAGTAACCGGTTCAACGATCTCATCAATAGTGTCAGATGTATCCTCATCGGTCGGTGCATGATAGAGAGCAATTGCGCTAAAAAGGTCTTCAGCTGCCGATACTTTCTTTTTTACCAATTTACGATTCGGAAGAAGATTATCGTCGATATTTTTTTTATCCGCAAGGCCACTCTTTTTTAACGCTTTAAAATCTTTGGGGAAATCAATATCAGCATCAAAATCAAAGTCTCTGATAAGAGAAATCATTCGATTCATACCGTCATCTGTTTGGTATTGATCTTCAGTACTCACTTCAATATCCGGCATGGTTTCGGCGATGACGGTTTCTTCTTCTGATTCCGTCTCAGGAAATAATTCAACATCAGCGCCCTTAATGTCGAAATCATCAATTCCTGTTATATCGTTTATTTGAGAGGAGACAATCTCATCTTCATCTTCGATGATGCCGTTCTGATGTTCCAAGTCATCAGAAATGATAATATTATCGCTGTCTGCGATTTCATTGACATCATCGACATCATCTTTGGCGGTAATGGTAGCGATCAAATCATCAAGATCGGCGGTGTCATCAACACTGACAGTAGTTTCGACTGTATCATCTTCGATGGTGTCGTTCTGATGCTCCAAGTCAATGGCATCATCTTTAGCGGCGGCGACAATGATGAAATCATCAAGATCGGCAGTGTCATCAATATCAGCAACGGCAGCGATCAAATCATCAAGATCGGCGGTGTCATCAATGCTGGCAGTGGTTTCGACTGTATCATCTTCGATGGCGCTGTCCTGATGCTCTAAGTCATCGGAAATGATAATATCATCGTTGTCTGTGATTTCATTGACATCGGCAACGGCAGCGATTAAATCATCAAGATCGGCGGTGTCATCAATGCTGGCAGTGGTTTCGACTGTATCATCTTCCGCATCGGCAATGGTATCAATGGCATCATCTTTGGCGGCAACGGTAACAACCAAATCATCAGTATCAGCGGTGTCATCAATATCGGCAGTGGTTTCAATGGTATCATCTTTGGCGATGGCGGCAATGATTAAATCATCAAGATCGGCGGTGTCATCAACAGTTTCAATTTCGTCATCTTCGGCATCGATGATAATTATATCGTCGATATCGGCAGCCTCCTCAATCTCAGATATATTTTCAACCGCGTCTTCTTCATCGTCGAATTCACCGATAGTGATTATATCGTCAATATCAGGAGCGGTTTCAATGGCGGCGTCCCCTATATCGTCGATATCGGCAGCCTCCTCAATCTCAGATATATTTTCAACCGCGCCTTCTTCATCGTCGAATTCACCGATAGTGATTATATCGTCAATATCAGGAGCGGTTTCAATGGCGGCGTCCCCTATATCGTCTATATCGTCGATATCGGCAGCCTCCTCAATCTCAGATATATTTTCAACCGCGCCTTCTTCAGCGTCGAATTCACCGATAGTGATTATATCGTCAATATCAGGAGCGGTTTCAAGGGCGGCGTCCCCTATATCGTCTATATCGTCGATATCGGCAGCCTCCTCAATCTCAGATATATTTTCAACCGCGCCTTCTTCAGCGTCGAATTCACCGATAGTGATTATATCGTCAATATCAGGAGCGGTTTCAATGGCGGCGTCCCCTACATCGTCGATACCGGAGGTCTCCTCAATCTCAGATATATTTTCAACCGCGCCTTCTTCAGCGTCGAATTCACCGATAGTGATTATATCGTCGGTGTCAAAAGCATCCGCAATATCATGAGCGGTTTCAATGGCGGCGTCTCCTATATCGTCGATACCGGCAGCCTCTTCAATCTCAGATATATTTTCAACCGCACCTTCTTCATCGTCGAATTCACCGATAGTGATTATATTGTCAATATCAGGAGCGGTTTCAATGGCGGCGTCCCCTATATCGTCAATACCGGCAGCCTCCTCAATCTCAGATATATTTTCAACCGCGTCTTCTTCATCGTCGAATTCACCGATAGCGATTATATCCGCAATATCATGAGCGGTTTCAATGGCGGCGTCTCCTATATCGTCGATATCGGCAGCCTCCTCAATCTCAGATATATTTTCAACCGCGTCTTCTTCATCGTCGAATTCACCGATAGTGATTATATTGTCAATATCAGGAGCGGTTTCAATGGCGGCGTCCCCTATATCGTCAATACCGGCAGCCTCCTCAATCTCAGATATATTTTCAACCGCGCCTTCTTCATCGTCGAATTCACCGATAGCGATTATATCGTCAATATCATGAGCGGTTTCAATGGCGGCGTCCCCTACATCGTCGATACCGGCGGTCTCCTCAATCTCAGATATATTTTCAACCGCGTCTTCTTCATCGTCGAATTCACCGATAGCGATTATATCGTCGGTGTCAAAAGCATCCTCAATATCATGAGCGGTTTCAATGGCGATATCCTCAGATTCAACTTTATCGCTGATGATGATATCATCAAAATCAACAGCATCCGTAATGACAGGATCAACGTTAATATCCACGACCGTACCACTTACCAAATCGTCACTTGCGAATTCAGTTCTATCTGTGCTATCATCAACCAGTTCTGTTTCGAGTGTAGTAGTGTTAACACTATTTGGCACATCGACCCGGTCTGCTCCGAAATCAACCTCTGACATCAATTCCGGTTTGATTTGTGAATCGGCGTACTCCAATTCAGACACAGTCTCTTCGATAGCCCGCGGATTTAAGATCAGCGTCAGAGCCCCCCGAATGCTTAAAACATAAGGAAAACAGGCTTGTGATCTTTTTTTAAAAATTGATGGCATAGGTGTTAGTTGATCAGGTGTAACATGAGCGGGGCCGTCAATCAAATCAACTTTAAAAGTGATAAAATGATCGTCACTTCCTACACGAATCAAACGCGTTTCGTATGTATGCTGCTCCGGATTTTTTTCGCCAAGTATGACAGACAAATTATAGAAAGTCGTTTCCTTACCATCAATGATTTGCAACGATCGGTAATCACTTTGGGGTATCTCCGTCAAAAGGGGGTTAATTTGATGAATACCACTGACGCATGGCATATCCAAACCAAATTGACGTTTTCCGACTTTAAAAAGCAACAGTTCTTGCATTTGCGGTCCTTTTTGAGGTTTTAAGTTACAAGTTATCAGCCTACATCAGTGTATCATACCGATAGTTTTGAATTATACACCTTGAAACTTAAAACGTTTAACTTGTAACTTCAGTGATCAAATTAATAAAGTCATCATCATTGTAAGGCTTGACGATAAACCCTTTGACGCCTAACGCCGTTGCTTTTTCACGGTGCTTGGCAGTAGTTCTGGAAGTAAGCATGACAACGGGAATATCTCCATATCCGGGTTGCGCTTTTAGCGCATTGATAAATTCATATCCGTTCATACGCGGCATTTCGATATCCAGAACAATTAAATCCGGATGCAGATCACGCAATTTTTCTAACGCATCAATACCATCTTTAGCGGTTTGTACACTCCATCCCTGGTCTTCCATTAATCGACTGACGACCTGACGGATGCTCACCGAATCATCCACAATCATTATTTCAAGCGATTTGGCAGAGGGTTGGTTTAAGAACGAAAAATCAGAAGGAACAGTTTCCGCTACAACGGGGTCTGTACCAAGTAGCCCATCAATATTCAAAATAGGTACGACACTACCATCTCCCATGATGGTAACGCCGGAAATCCCTTTCACATAGCGCAGATGTGATCCGGTGCTTTTAATCACTATTTCTCTTTGGCCGATCAGGTGATCAATCACCAAAACATTTCGTTGGCCGGTGCTGTTGATAATCAAAACTAACGGTTCATCTTTTGGAGACGCCATTTTTTTATCATGTTCCGGAATGTTTAATATAGAGGCCATGTAATAAAAAGGCAGCACTTCATCACCGATACGCACGGCGGGTTGAGGATGAGTTACAATATTATCCGGTTTAATGCGCATAATTTCGCTGATATCGTTCAAAGGAAGTGCCAATATGCGTCCTTTGACTGAAAATAAAAGCGCGCGCACCGCGGCCAACGTTAGTGGTATTCTGATAATAAATTCAGTTCCGCGGCCCTGTTCGGAAGCAATACGGATAACGCCTTTAAGCTCACGTATATTTTCGCGAACAACATCCATGCCGACACCACGCCCCGATATTGTGCTGATTTCACGGCATGTACTGAATCCAGACTGAAATATAAATTTATTCAGTTCCTCGTCATCCATCAGATCGACATTCTCAGTGAGTTTTTTTTCCATAGCCACTTCTCTGATCACCGGGTAATTTAAACCGGCACCATCGTCTTGAACACGGATAGCCACCTGATTGCCCTCTCGTGAGGCCGTCAATTTGATCACAGCGATTTCCGGCTTTGCCTGCGTTTTTCTGATTTCGGCTGATTCAATACCATGATCAACGGCATTGCGAAGCAGGTGCATCAGCGGATCAATGATTTTTTCCCAAATTTGGCGGTCAAGTTCGATATCTTCACCTTCGATTATGAGACGCACCTTTTTATTTAATTCACCGGCCATTTCCCGGATAGTGCGCCGCAGTCGATTACTGATAACAGCCATCGGCGTCATCCGTATCCGCATTGTTTTATCCTGAAGTTCGGAGAGCAGCACTCGTTGTCTGTTAATATTGCCTTCAAAATCACTATGTGCGGTGGTCAGTTGCGCGTAAATCGCTCCTACATCAACGGTGGATTCGTTTAATGTCCGAATTATAAGATTCAATTGGGAATAGCGATCCAGTTCCAGTGTGTCAAATTCTTCAAATTCAGACAGTGATTCCGGGGTTCCGGCCTGACCGGGCATAGTTCCTGTTGTAGAGCCAGGCATCATACCAAATGTCCCCAGATTTTCAAGCGCCTTCACCTCATAGCCAATTTCCATATCGCGGGCGATGTTGCGAAGCCGCTCACGGGCAAGTTCCAATTCGTAGAGCGCCTCTTTGAAAAGTTCCATTTTTTGATCAAAACCACTACCGGCGATTATCAATTCCCCCACCAAGTTGACCAGTTCGTCAACCCGCAACGTTTCAATTCGCAAAGTTTTTCCAGATCCGCTGAACACACTCACAGATGTTTTCGTATCATGTGCATCGGGCAAGAAATCGGATTTTTTGGAAAAATCCGATTTCTTAGGGACGCTTGGTTCTGAAGTGAAAAAACTAGCAAGCTCTTTTTTTAATTGATTCGCTTTCTTAGAATGGGTTACGGAAGGATCATCCACTGACATTGTCAGAAGGTCGGCGGATTCTGACAAAACAGCAACCATTTGCGGCGTGATTGTTTGTGTTGCGGAATACATCCAGTCAAGTAGATCTTCTATATGATGAGCCCAACTGGCGCAATCCTGAAAACCGATACTCGCTGCGGCACCCTTGAGGGTGTGAACATATCTACGAATTTCACGGATATTTTCATGTTGCGCCGGCGATATATCCATCGGGGCGTCCACTTCAGAATCAAGAGTATTTAGCGCATGCCCCAAGTTGTCCAAAAGCTCTTCCGCTTCACCATAAAATGTGGCCAGAAATTCAGGGGAAATCACCGCTTGCGTCGGTTTCGGAGGCTCTATATCCGGCGCGATGAATAATCCTTCCATCTTATCTTCAGCTTCATCGTCTGGAATTTCAGCAAACTTATCGGCTGCATGTGTCTTATTTCCGACGATGGCTTCCGACGATGGCATCGTTATTTCATCATCCGAATCTTGTTCACCGCCTTCTTTTTCAGGGACAGATTCCAAGAGTGCCTTAAATGTAAGATCATTTTCATCGGATACCAAGCCGCGTACCCTGCGCACGGTCAAAGCTGTTTCTCTGAACAATTCCCGTGCGTTCACACCTTCTGCAAGCATATCCCGGCAATAGGTTTCAAAATGTTTTAGCGTAGCGTGAAAAACCTGAAAAACGTTTTCATCGAATGTCAGTTTACCTGCAATGATTTCTTCCAGCGTTTCCTCCATTTCAAAAGCGATGCAACTGAGTCCGGTGATGCCGAGCATAGCAGCCGCGCCTTTGATCGTATGAACCAAGCGGTGAACCTCTTCTAAGAGATCGTTCTGATGAGGATTTGTTTTGAGTGAGTTAACACCTTTGAAAAGGGTGGGCAGATAAGTGTTCACTTCTTCGACAAAACCACTGATAACTGCACGGGGATAGGCTGGGGGCATTATTTTTCCTTAAATCATTCATTATATCTACGATGTTTCCAAAACCTCGTAGCGCTACCGGTTTTCCTATTCGGTTTGAAACGCATTCATGCGGGGTGACATTAACAATCCGTCAATATCCAGAATATTGATTAATTTTTCACGGTTAGAAATGACACCCGTGATAAAAGACACCATACGGGACATTTGCGAGGTCTCATCCGTATTTTCAGAATTTTCAGACTGATACGGGCTTGCCTGAATGATCGCACCAAGCTGGTTTAATGATAAAATACCTGTGATCCGATCTACAAGCAAACCGACTTTCATATTTTGATGACAGGCGATAATAAAACGGCGGCCGCTTTGTATCGGAAGTACGGGCATTCCAAAAAATCCCTTTAAATCAATCATTGAAACAATTTCTCCACGAATGTTACTTACCCCGTAAATCCAGGGGGGTAAATTGGGAAGCGGTGTGATCGCTGGCTGGCGTCCGATTTCCAGCGCATTGGCTAGCGGAAGACACAGTACAATATTATTCAGAAAAAATTCAATGTACTGCCGTGTTCCTGGTTTATTCAACGCGGGAGATGGCTTTATTTTAACGGTTTCAGGAGCCTCGGCGTCTGCTGATTGCTCTGTTTCCTGATCAATCGTTGCAATCAATTCGTCCAAAGACGGCATTTTCGGTGTATTTGATTTCATATCGTCAAGAGGTAATCCCTGTTGCACCATGGTTTAAGACCTTTCCGCTAATAATTTTACGGCGACAGATAGCAATTCCTGGCTGTCAAACGGTTTCGTCATATAAGCATCGGCTCCTTGTTTCATTCCCCAATACTTATCACTTTCCTGTGACTTGCTGGTTAGCAGAATGATCTTAATCTCTTTCAGCACCGCATCTTTTTTCATCTTCCGGCACACCTGAAATCCATTATATTTGGGCATGATCACATCAAGCACGGCCAGTTCCGGTCGCTCGGAAGATGCTTTTTCCAGTGCTTCCTGGCCATCTTTAGCGGTAATAACATCATAATTGTCTAAAAATGGCTGCGTCATCACGTTCAATTGGGTGGGGCTGTCATCCGCTACAAGCACTTTGATTTTATGCATCGTTACATCTCCTTTAATCAGCATTGTATCAGGGCTTTCTAAAAAATAATTTACGCTGAATGTAAACGTTAAGGCAAATTCTTTTTGATTGTCTCAATTAATTTTTGAGGTTCAAACGGCTTGGTCAGATATGCCGTTGAACCGGCGATACGCCCTTTCATTTTATCTATAAAACCGTCTTTGCTTGTCAGCATGATAACGGGCGTTTCTTTGAAATCGGAATTGCTTTTAATAATGGAAAGAATTTTAAAACCATCCATTTTAGGCAAAATAATGTCCAAAATAATCAGATCGGGTTTGTGTTCATTCAGACGGCTTAACGCTTCAATGCCGTCACAGGCTTCGATTACATGATAATCATTCTGGCTTAGAGTGATAGCGATTACTTTGCGCGTTGTCGAACTGTCTTCCACCACCAGGATTTTTTTGCGATCAGGCCCCAGATAAGCTTTCCGCGAAGAATGATTTGTATCAGGTGCGGCTTCGGAAGCCGGCCTTATTGATGCAATGTGGTTTAATACAAATCGAAGTTGTTCGGCAAATTGTTTTTTTTTAGGTGCCAGTTTGACAGTTTGGTGCAAAAATGTAATCGCTTTTTCCCACTGTGCCAAATTCAGATGCGCCAATCCCAGATAATAATTGGCCGTAATATTTTTTTCACAACTGATGACTTCGGAATATCTTTTAATTGCGTTCTTAAAAATAATTATCTGATATGATTCTGGAGCAGAATTTCGTTGGCTAAATATTTGCTTGTTGATAAAAAAATGTGCTTTGCAATAATAGCATTGGCGCGCATTGATTTCCGCCGGAGTCCAACAAAAAGGGCAACGTCGGACAGATTTTTTAGCTTGGGCATTCGTTTGGTTTTTAGAATTGATTATCAGGCTGATTGCATTAAATTTTTTGATTTCATCAATAATTTCTATATCTTCTGGTGCCAATTTACGCGCATTGGTCAATGATGCTTCAATAGTTTTCATGTTTCCCGCAATCCGTGAATACCATAACCAAGCTTTGGCATTACGCGGTGAATTTTTTAGCAGTTGGGTTAAAATCGACCGCGCTTTTTTAAAATGACATCCCTGGACCAAATGAATTGCGTTATCAAGCAAATAATTTTCCGAAGGCATGGATTCATCTTTGGTCTGGGTTGCTTTGAGCAAGATGTGCATCAGAGATGATGTGATGCGTTTTTCTTTATGAACTTGGGGTAGCAGCTCGATCTCCGTATTGTCCCATCCAATAATCTCAATCGCCGCATCTTCACCTTGCAGGTTAAGTGCGGCAGCGTCAATAATTGCACCCTTTTTAATATACAGATAACCTAATTTGTTTTTAGATGTGACTTTAAGTGTTTTGGTTTTTTGTTCGATTTCAAATAATTGAAGAAAACTGACCAGACTGAAACCGTGAATAGTATTACGAACTTTATTTTTAAGTATTTTTGTAATTTCATTTAATAATATCCTGAAATCAATCGGTTTTTCCAGATAAACGGTTCCCTGTTGAATCAGGCGGTCCTTTATTTCGGCAGACCCGTATGCGGTTAGCACAATCACAGGTATTTCCTGATGGCGCCGGCTCATCCGGGCAATCAATTCATAGCCATCCATGACGGGCATGCGCAAGTCGCTGACAACCAGATCGATTGATGATGAAGCCAGTATCTCAAGCGCATCTTTTCCATTATAAGCGGTGCTGACGCGCAACTCTTTATCAATAAGTTCCAGCATTTCCTTGCCTGCCTGAAGAAATGCTTTTTCGTCGTCCACCATTAGGATATTGCGCATATTTAGCCCTATCTGACATCACCGGCCGCTCCGGTTTTTAATCCCGGATTCTCAGATTGATTCAGCAACCACAATAAAATTGCACACGATTCTTAATAACATAAGATCATAGTATCACATTTGAATAATAATTGCAATTCCTGATTTTATTGTACAAAGTCAGCAATTCTAATTATGGCGATTTTCCTTTAAACTGGGAACTTCAGATTGAAGATTCAGAGCCGAAAGTGATATTTTTTTCTTACAAAAGATGGATTTACATGAAAAACAGACGGAATTTTGATTTTCAGACGATTTTTCTGACTGCAAAATCTGTTCTGTCATACAGTTATTTTCATAATTAGAATTGCTGGTGCAAAGTATTTCTGCTTGACACGCTTTTAACTTTGAAGCATATTTGTAGGTATAAAATAGATCAGGTCAGGATCGATGATTAAATAATTTCCTCGTTTCTAAGAGCTAAATTATAGATATTCATCGAATGATACAAGTAAGATTAAGAAGTGGAAAAATGGTAAGTTATATTTTAGAGACCGTTCCTTATCCAAAGTGGTTGCTAAACCGGTCTGAAGGCGATGACAATGCAGAAAAAATTTAAGTGCGATAATATCGAACACAACAACTTGATAAAGAAAATTAAATATTTAAAAGAGACGATTGAAGCACAGTATGAAATTTTGAAGCAAACCAAACAAGAGAAAGATAGCCAATTGGCCAGGGTACAACTTGATTGGAAAACAGAGACGGATGATCTTAAAAATACAATTGTGGTACTGAATGAAAAATTGGTACAAGAGGAGGCTGTTAAACAGGAAGAAATTGCCGAGGCTAAATATGAAGCCCAAAAAAAAGCCAAACATTACTTAACAACTATAGACAGGCTTCGACATAACATGGAAACACAGGCTCTGGAATTCCAGGACCGCTTTCAACATGCTGAAACCGCTTACAAGAAAGATGTTCAGCAATATCAAGATGAAATCAACCAAATGCGTTTGGATTTGGAATCGCTGGAAAATGGCTGGGAAATCAAATTGCAACAGCTCTCTCAGGAAAACGATGTTAAAATCAAACAATACAAAGCAACCATTAACGCTCAACGCACACAAATGGAAGAAAAACAAGAAGAGTATTATCGTCAGATTCAAGAGTTTGGTAACGAATCACTTAGTGAAATCAAACAATACAAAGATACAATAAATGCACAACGTAAATACCTTGAAGAAAACCAGAGAAAGTTTGAATATAAGATTGAAAGCATTAAAAAAGAAGCCTTGGCTGAAAAAAAGCAAGACCAGGCGATGATCAATGCGTTACGTAAGGAACTGGAACAGATCGAAGAAACTTATGAAAACAAGCTCCGGAAGGTAGAAAAAAAAGCATCCGATGTAAGCAAGCTGGATAGAGCCGCAGTTGAAGCGCAACGTCAGCGTCTGGAACAAAATGAAGATGACTTTGAAAAGAAACTCGAAGCGGCCCAAAAAAAAACGCTTGACGAAAGCACACAAGATAGATTGACAATTGCAGCGCAACGTCAGAAACTGGAGCAAAACAAAGAGGTATTTGAGAATAAACTCAGCAATATCCGCAAAAAAACGGCTAATGAAAGAGAACATGATAAGGCAACCATCAGCAAACTGCGTAAGCTGTCAGAACAAATGAAAAATGATTATGAAAAAGAGATGGAAGTCTTTCAAATACAGACGCGAAATGAAATGGAAGAACTAAAACAAACGATTGATATCCAACGTAAACAGCTGGAATTGAATCAATACAACTATGAAACCAATCTGGCCGAACTTCATAGAAACGCTTTAAAAGAAAAACAATATCTACAAAAAACAATCAAAACGATGCGTACTAAAATAGAGGCTTGTTATGAACAAGAACACCACGGTAAAACAAATTGAAACATCATCAGACACAAATGCCGGTTCAGACCGGGTTGACGCTTATGACTTAAGCCACTTGCTTCTGAGAGCATCCCGCACTTTAGCTTCCTGTGAAACGCTGGATGAAATGCTTGAAGCGCTGATGGTTATTGTTACAGACGAAGCAGACGCTTACCGCTGCACTGTTTTTCTCAGTGATCCCAGCTCTAATGAACTGTATTCCCGTGTCGCGGTAGGAAAATTTACGCGTGAGATTCGTATTCCGGAAAAAAGCGGTGTGGCCGGTTATGTATTTACTTCAGGTAAAAGTACGATTGTACACGACGCTTACAGTGACGACCGGTTTGATAAAAGCGTTGATGAAAAGACCGGTTTTAAAACTGAAAGCATCCTATGCACCCCCATTAAAACAGTGCGCGGGGATATAATAGGGGTTGCCCAAGTATTGAATAAAAGACGCGGCCGGTTTACTGACAAGGACCTTGAAACACTGAATGAACTGCTGACACACGCAGCTATTGTACTTCAGAGTACGCAAGTTGTCGAGCGTATGAAAGCCTTGCGCGAAGAAGAACAGGAGTTTTTTAAAGTTGTTTCCGAAGTTGTCGCTGAGATTGATCTGGGACAAATTTTAAATAAGGTCATGTCGCAGGCGACCAAAATGATCAATTGTAACCGCACGACCCTCTTTTTAAATGATGAACGTACGAACGAACTGTTTTCACAGGTAGGCGAGGGACTGGGCGCTTTCCAAATTCGTTTGCCCAATACGGCCGGCATCGCCGGAACTGTTTTCACATCCGGCGATACCGTGAATATTCCTCACGCTTATGCTGATTTGCGTTTTAATCCCGCTTTTGACAAACAATCCGGTTTTTTTACCCGTTCTATTTTATGTGTACCCGTAGTGAACAAAGAGAATAAATGTATCGGTGTCACCCAGGCGTTAAATAAAAAAGACGGCCCTTTTACTGATGAAGATGAATTTCGATTAAAAACGTTTACCGCCCAAGTTGCCATTGCGCTTGAAAATGCCCAATTGTTTAATGATGTTCAGAATGAAAAAAACCGAAGCCAGGGAATGCTGGAAAGTATGTCCAGCGGTGTGATTGCCTTAGATGAAAAAGGCGTGATTGCCACCTGTAATAAATCAGGGCTCAATATTTTCAGGGTGTTATCGCAGGATATTCTAAAAAAAACGGCGGAGGAATTTTTCACTGATGAAAATGCCTGGATTATGCAAAAAATAAAAAAAGTTGGGGAAACGCAGGCCAAAGAAGAAGTCATGGAAGCTGAAATAAAGGTGGGCAAATCTAAAAAATTTATCAATTTAGCCGTGTTACCTTTAGTAAGTGTTGATAAAAAGAAAATGGGCACCATGATAATGGTTGAAGACGTCAGTGAAAACATGCGTATGCAGTCCACTATGGCACGACACATGGGTTCCGGTGTGGCCGAACAATTGATGGCCGAAGGAGAGGAAAAACTTAAAGGAAAAGTAGAACGCGCCACCGTGCTTTTTTCTGATATACGCGGATTTACCACTTTAACCGAAAAGCTGGGAGCCAAAGGCACAGTTGCACTGCTTAACGAATATTTCACGATTATGGTGGAATGTATTGACAAAGAACACGGATGGGTGAATAAATTTATCGGTGATGCCATTATGGCAGGCTTCGGCGTTCCCATTCCGGACGATTCCCATGAAGACCGGGCCGTGCGTGCGGCAGTCGCCATGCTTACAAGTTTATACGAATGGAATGATGAACGCAAATCGCATGGCAAAACGCTGGTGGATATGGGTATTGGCGTAAATACGGACATGGTTGTTACAGGAAACATCGGTTCCTCCGGTACCGCCAATTCAGCCGAACGCATCGAATACACCATGATTGGGGATGGTGTGAACCTGGCCGCCCGTCTGGAAACCGCCTGTAAGCAATATTCAGCCCGTATTATTGTCAGTGAATACACCTATAAAAGCCTTCGCAGCGTTTACAGCAGTCGTGAAATCGATTTGGTTGTGGTTAAGGGTAAAACCAAACCTGTCACCATTTATGAAATCCTTGATTATCATACCGATCAATCCTTTCCGAATCTTATGGACGTAATCAACCAGTTCAAAAGCGGACTGGTGAACTATCGAAAACAACTCTGGGATAAAGCAATTGATGCTTTCAAAGAAGCCTTGAAAGCGAATGCCGAAGATAAACTTTCCGATATGTATATCGCACGCTGTTTGCATTACAAAGCCAATCCGCCGGGTGATGATTGGGACGGAGTTTGGGTGATGAAAGAAAAGTAGGCTGATTGTCGAAATAAGTAGCCACATGTATAAGGCGCCGCCTTTGGGTTATCCGCGCATCGGTTTATAAATGCCTCCAAATCATTTTTATCATCAATGTCTTGCATCATCGGCAGGTGATGTGATTTTGTTTTGCTTTTATTAAAAATCAGAATTGTTTTTTTGAAAACAGTGGCGGAACCCCAGGGAACACCTTCAAAAACAGCCGGGCAAAAGGTGTTCGCCTTAAATCCAATCAAATAATAGCCGCCGTCAATTGCCGGCCCGATAACCGCGTCGGCAGTTTCCAGACGGCTAAACGCTTCATCAGGGATAAAATGCGGCAGGTCAGGCATATCCGTCCCGATGAGCGCGGCTTTATCATAGCCCTGATCAAACACATACACAAAAGCGTTACGCATACGCTCCCCCAAAGAAGCGCCTTGTTGCGGTGTCAATTCATAGTCACTTCCCAACCACGTCGTTAGCATCTCTCTGGAATGCGATGGATAATAAAAAAGCTTCAAACATCGTTTGCCAGACTGCACCGTACCGATTACATCTTTCACAAAATTCTTATAAAGTGCCAAAGCATGATCATCCCCGATGCTTTTTGCCAACCGGGTTTTCACATGCCCCTTTATCGGCGCTTTTAAAAAAATAATCAGACATTCGCCACGTTTCATATTGTTCCTCCGGATAGATCAAAAATTTTTCCAATTTTGCTTCATCGCCTCCTTTATTATTATTTAATTGCATTCTATTTGACAAGTAGTTATAATAATTCTTTTAGTTTAAATATGGCATACTTCATTTGTCGGTTTACACTTTGTCCCGTTAGGGACAGAATATCTATAGAAAGAAAGCACGTTAAACCGCTAAGTCCCGTAGGGACGAAATAGAAAAGTGATAACTATTTCAAAGTTGATTTGAAGGATGCCTTAAATATCCTATATTAAAAGTCTTTGGAGACCTCGTTCCCACGCTTTGCGTGGGAACGACTTGGGGACGCTTCGCGTCCAGGAGAGCGCACAGAGCAGGACGCGAATCGTCCGTGTCGCATTCCCACGCAAAGCGTGGGAACGAGAATGTGTACGAAATTTCCATCTACTGATTATGAAATAATAGCTGAAAGTGCTATTGTAAAAATTGACATTCAATCAAAAAGGCTGAAAATAAATGACCGGCGCAATAAAAAAGCCTACAATTCTGATCGTTGATGATGAGCCTCTGAATATCCAGTTGCTCTCAGATATTTTTAAGACCGAATATAAAGTTATATTAGCTAATAACGGTTCACAAGCATTAAAAATAACAGCTTCTCAAAAAATTCCCGATATTATTTTACTGGATATTATGATGCCCGTTATGGATGGTTATGAAGTATGTAAACGTCTGAAAGCGGATTCGCGCACAAATAATATTCCGGTAATTTTTATTTCGGCGAAAATGGAGGAGGAGGATGAGTTAAAGGGCTTTGAGGTTGGCGGCGTTGATTATATTACCAAACCATTTTCCAGACGAATCACCATGGCGCGCGTAAAAACACAGCTTCAAAAACATGCCGCCCGGCAGAAACTAGATCTGCAACCCGAACGAATGATGGCCGGCAATCTTGAGGACATCGGTTTACCAGACCTGTTGCAAAGCATGGAAACAGGCTCGAAAACGGCGCAAATCCGATTTGAAGAGATTGACGCTGAAATCATTGTTCGCAATGGCTATTACGTTGCGGCCAGGCATGGAAAACTTGTTGGTGATGCGGCCCTCACATGTCTTTTTTTACAGGATAAAGGAAAATTTACAGTTACGTTTGAAACCGTATCTTCCGATGAATATGGGGAAGAGCGTTCTTTGTCATCTCTTCTATTAGTTGTTTTGGCGCATCTTGAACTCGGAACCGACACCGCTATCGTTAATCATCCCCACCGTTTGGCAGTCATCAAAAATTTCAAAAAAACACTACTCCGTATCGAACCGTACCAGCGCACCGAAGGCGTAATGAAAGGCGATCTCACTGACATTAATTTGGTTGAATTACTGCAAAACATGGAGCAAGGCGTTAAAACTGCCGCTGTTTTTTTAAATGCTATTGACGGGGAAATTTATATTCAGGATGGAAATTTTATCCATATCCAACAGGGAAAATTCACAGGAGACTATGCTCTGACACGAATTTTTTTATTGGAAAACGGCGCTTTCACCGTTAAGTTTAATGAATTGCCCGCCAAAATCACGGAAAAGCCCCAAATGCTGATGACAGTGCTGATGAACACCCTGGCCTATGTTGATGATCTCAAAGACAAGCTGAAAAGTATCAATGCCGAAAAAGTGATTTTAAATTTATTCGTCCAAACGACCGGTTTTACAACGATTGATGCCCATGCCGCGCATTTTCCTTTTAATTTTACAGAACTGCTGGTATTGATGGACGGTGAACTCAAACAAAATTTCAATTTGATTCTTCACGCGATCAGAAATAAAAAAATTCGAGCTTCAAGATCAAATGGGAAATCAGATTAGGAGCTGTTTTGCGCTTTTTCAGGCTGAAAATTTCAAATTTCAGAAAAGTTCTTACATCCGGACCGATATGATTTCTCCAGGCTTTCGCCGCTCCACACTGACAACGTTCTATACCGCAGAATTGTCAGAGGCCGCGATGACACTCCTCAATTGTCCGGGAAAATCCGAAAGCCGGATTCTTTCGAATTCATCCATATCAAGGCTATCGGCAGCCTGATATGCTGTATCGGCAATATGAGAGCCTTTCTGTGTACTTCTTGCCACCTCTTTGATTAAAGAAGACATCTCTTCAATCGCCGTAGCGACCGCATTCATATTTTGCGACATCTGTTCTGCGGAAGAGGTGACATCCCGGATATTCACACTCATCTCCTCGGCCGCGGAATCCATTACATTGATGTTGTCGGACATCTGTTCGGTTGTCCCGACAACAGAATCGGACTGAGTGTTCATCTCTTCGGCAGATGTGGCCATTTGCGCGGAAACGGCCGGTAATTTCCCGGAAGATTTCGTAAGGGCATCGGTTGAACCTAAAATATCAGTTATAATTTTTCTTAAATTGCTAACAGCATTACTCAGATTTTCAGCCATCCAAGTCCGGGAACACTTCAAATTTTAAAAACCCTCCCTTGATCAAGTCAATAGTGAGGAGTAGAATTGTGATAGTGATACAGAAAGCGACATAACGCCATTCAAGGGGTTTTTAAAATATAGCCGCTAAAGTAAGGGGATATAACTGTCAATCAAGGAAAATAATTGTTATTTGAACGAAGTTGTGGTATCTTTAAGATACGTTTAACTGTGAGGCTTGTAATCAAAAATAGAAAAAACTGCTATCGACCTCAATGGTTACTGCTATGTTATCACAGTGGTTTTAATAATATGAATTATATTTCCAATCTTTTGGACTTTGGACAAGCTATCGCATAAGCTTGGCCGCGTCAAGGAGTAGCATTACGTTTTATCAAGTTAATAAAAGGGTAACTACTCAGCCATAGAAAAACAGTCTGGGTAATTACTCAACCCTTCCTAAGAAGCTGTTTTAAAAACGCCTTTTTTGCCCGAACTCTGCGTCAGGCTGCAAATTTGAATCTTTAAAATATTTCA